>JAZAUD010000010.1:0-77029 GCA_036373775.1 Oscillospiraceae bacterium
CGATAACAGACAAACCTATTATAAAACCGTGGGACACACGGGGTTAGCTCGTTGATACTTAGCACATTAGTGTTATTGAGCGAGAACCAAACCTGTCGGCGAGGGGAAGCCCCCGCCTCTATAGGCGGGGGAGGATGTCACCAGAGGAGGGATTTTTCATGCAAATGTATGACCTGATTCAGAAAACACGACGTTTAGAACCGCTCAACACGGAGGAAATTCGTTTCCTGATTGGCGGATATACAGAAGGCAGTATTCCAGATTACATGATGTCCGCATGGTTAATGGCGGTATGTTGTCAAGGGTTGACAGTGGAGGAAACAACAGAATTAACTCTTGCAATGCGAGATTCAGGGGAGTGCCTTGACCTTTCCGCAGTGGATGGTATCACCATTGACAAGCACAGTACCGGAGGCATTGGCGACAAAACAACTTTGCTAGTTGCGCCCATTGTGGCAGCTTGTGGCGGATATGTTGCGAAAATGTCCGGTAAGGGTTTAGGCTTTACTGGGGGGACAATTGACAAATTGGAAAGCATTCCTGATTTTTCCGTTACCATGAGCAAAGACGCATTTATCAAGCAAATCAATGAAATTGGTTGCTGTATCATCTCCCAAAGTGGCAATCTCACACCAGCTGACAAGAAAATTTATGCACTCCGTAACTTGACAGCAACAGTTGACAGCATTCCCTTGATTTGTTCCAGTATCATGAGTAAAAAATTGGCAATGGGTGCAGATGGCATCTTATTGGATGTCAAGTATGGTTATGGAGCGTTCATGAAAACCCCTGAAGAAGCGAGCGTATTAGCCAATTTAATGGTAGACGTGGGGAAAGAAGCCGGAAAAAATTGTCGTGCAGTCATTACCAATATGAATGCGCCGTTAGGTTCAGCAGTCGGGAACGCTTTGGAAGTCAAAGAAGTGATACAGATGCTCCGTGGAGAAAGCCGAAACCAATTGACGGAATTATCCCTTGCACTTTCCGCACAAATGCTGACACTCTCCGGAAAAGGGGATGTTATCACCTGTCGCCAGATGGCAGAAAATGCCCTGACTTCTGGAAAGGCGTTAGAGAAATTCGCTCAAATGGTAGAAGCGCAAGGCGGAAATGCTCATGTTGTGGAAGATATGGGACTGTTGCCGGAATCTCCGGTCAATCGTACCATTTCCGCACGAAATGACGGATTTATCACGGAAATTCACAGTGAAGAAGTGGGGCTTGCTTGTTTGGGATTGGGCGCAGGACGGACGGCAGACAATCCCAATATTGATAGGGGTGCAGGAGTGGTATTCCATCATTTTGTAGGGGATTATGTGCCGAAAGGCGAACCGCTTTTCACGGTTTATGGACAGACGCAAAATATTTGTGAGATTGCTTGCAATCGTATCATGAAAGCAATCCGTCTCAAAGATGCTCCGGCAGTTCTCACCCCTATGATTTATCAGATTATTGAATAATTGTATGGATTCATGCAAAATTCCCCTTGTTGGAATGACAAGGGGAATTTTTATGATTGTCTTTTTTTCCGTGGGTAGGGAGTTTTGACATCTGTCAAGCCAAGCAGATAATCCGTACTTGTATGGTAGAATTTCGCTAACTGCACCACCATTTCAGCCGTCAGTGCAATAATACCATTCTCATATTGGGAATAGGTATTCTGTGAAACATGAAGATATTCCGCAAGTTCTCTCTGTTTCAGGTCGTTGTCTTCTCTTAGATTTCGGATTCTTTGATAAACCATGATATTCCCCCTTTAATTGCATGGTTTTATGATAGCAGATTATCTTGCAAAATGGAAGCATTTCCCACCAATAGGGAATATTTTCGCTGAAATAAACAAATTCACTTGTTGAAATTTGTCACATCTCACAAACTTATGCGAAACCCCTTGACAAAGTAGCAAAAATATACTATCATAGAATTATCAAAAGTAGCAATTTACTACTATCAAATCAAAGAGGTGACAACATGACCGAAGAGGAATTTTTACAGCAGTATCACGGTGAAGATTATGACCGTCCATCCGTGACAGTTGACCTTGTGTTATTCACGATTTTGGACGAAACATTACAGGTATTGTTGACGAAAAGAAGGGAACACCCTTTTCAGGGGAAACTTGCCTTAGCTGGTACTTTTGTAGGGATTGCAGAATCTCTGGATGAGGCAGCCATGAGGGCATTGCATCAGAAAACCGGATTGCATGACATTTATTTCGAACAGCTTTATACATGGGGCAATCTGAACCGTGACCCACGAATGAGGGTGATTTCCGTTTCGTATTATGCGTTAGTTCCGGCGGAAAGTCTGACACCATTAGGGGAAGACGTTGCATTTTATCCGGCGGAGAAAATTTTACAGCATGGTGACATTGCATTCGACCACGCTCAAATTATCCGCTATGGGATAGAACGAATCCGGAACAAAGTCAATTATACAGATATTGCCTTTTCACTCGTGCCGGAAGAATTTACCTTGCCACAGCTCCAGAAAGTCTATGAAATCATATTGGGGCAGAAACTCTATAAAGCCAATTTCCGGAAAAAGATTGCTGATAAAATTCAGCCCACGGAAAAAATGACTTCCGGAGAAGCTCACCGCCCCAGTCGCATTTACAGAAAGAAGGAATCAATATGTTAAACGTATTAGAAGAATGGAGAACGAAACTTTCCGAACTCCCCACAATCACAATGAAAACCCTAGCAGACGGAAAAACAGGGCTTGTCATTGTGGATATGGTGAACGGCTTTTTGACAGAGGGAGTGCTTTCAAGCCCACGTTCAGCATCTGTCTTGCCAGTGGTGGAAAATTTGCTGAAAATGGCGAATGCATCCAAAATGCCAGTTGTCGCCTTTGCGGACTGTCACGAGCCGGATTGTATCGAATTCCAGAGCTTTCCGCCCCATTGCATCCGTGGAACGTCTGAAAGCGAAATTGCAGAAAGTTTGCAACAAATCGGCGGTTATCTCAAAATTGAGAAGAATTCGACAAATGGCTTTTTGACACCGGAATTTCAGCAGTTTTTGACAGAACATCCCGAACTTGACAAAATGATTGTCTGTGGAGTTTGTACGGATATATGTGTCATGCAGTTTGCATTGACATTGAAAACATTCTGCAACCAGAGTGAACGCAACTTAAATATTATTTTACCTGTGAATGCCGTGGAAACTTATGATGCACCCAATCACAATGCGGATTTGTGCGGAATGATGGCATTGCAATTCATGGCACAGGCAGGTATTACTTTAACAAAGGAGATTGATTGAAATGATGGATAACAGAAATTTGTCCATGTTGGTGGACTTTTACGAATTGACTATGGGGAACGGCTTTTTAGAAAATGGCTGTGGTCAGCAAATCGCTTATTTTGATATGTTCTACAGAAAAGCCCCTGATAATGCTGCTTATGCCATTTGCGCAGGATTGGAACAGGTGATTCAGTATATCAAGAATCTGAGCTTTTCAGAGGAAGATATTGAGTATTTACGGAGCAAGAAATTATTCAATGAGCCATTTTTGGAATATCTGCGGAATTTCAAGTTCACTTGTGACGTTTGGGCGATTCCTGAGGGAACACCCATTTTCCCACATGAACCGATTGTGACAGTCCGTGGGGAAGCCATGCAGGCGCAGTTACTCGAAACCATGATTTTATTGACAATCAATCATCAGAGTTTGATTGCCACCAAAGCCAATCGAATTGTGACTGCTGCACAAGGTCGCCCTGTCATGGAATTTGGTTCAAGACGTGCGCAGGGATATGATGGAGCTGTCTACGGTGCAAGAGCGGCATATATCGGGGGAGTGGCTGGAACAGCGTGTGCAATCGCTGACAGGGCTTTCCAGATTCCGGCACTTGGCACAATGGCGCATAGTTGGGTACAATTGTATGATACAGAATTAGATGCATTTCGGGCATATGCCAAAGTATACCCTGATGACTGCACTCTGTTGATTGACACTTATAATGTATTACATTCCGGTTTACCGAATGCAATTACCGTATTCAAAGAGCTGGAAGCCAATGGACACAAGGGGAAAGGTGTCCGCATTGACAGCGGAGATATTGCCTATTTGTCGAAAAGATGCCGTCAGATGCTGGACAATGCCGGCTTGAATGATGTCGGAATTGTAGCATCCAATTCGTTAGATGAATATATCATTCGTGATTTGATTATGCAGGGCGCACAGATTACCAGTTTCGGAGTTGGTGAAAGATTGGTAACATCCAAATCTGAACCAGTGTTCGGGGGTGTTTACAAGTTATCCGCCATTGAGAAAGAGGGGAAAATCATCCCGAAAATCAAGATTTCTGAAAACATCATCAAAGTGACTAATCCCAGCTTCAAAACCACTTGGAGATTATTTGACCGTGAAAGCGGAAAAGCCCTTGCAGATGTCATGACATTATATAATGAAGAAATTGACGATACAAAGCCTTATGAAATTTTTGACCCTGTTCACACTTACAAGCGCAAAACATTAACCAATTTCACAGCCAAAAAATTGCAAGTGCCGATTTTCGTGGGTGGCGAATGTGTCTATGAAAGTCCGACTTTGCCCGAAATTCAGCAGTATTGCAAAGAACAATTGGAAACGATTTGGGAGGAAACCAAACGTTTCGAAAATCCACAGCCTTATTTTGTTGACCTTAGTCAAAAATTGTGGGATTTGAAACATGAAATGTTACAGATGAAATTCAGCAAATGATTTTTCAGAGCATTAAATTTTTTCTGTTGCTTTTTTCAGTAAGATATGTTATAATAGATATAAGTTATTTTTGTGGTAAAATATAACACTTACTGAGGTGATTGTTGTGGAAGTCATAAATTCAAGTGATAGAAGAAGAACCATACTGCTTGTCGCAGATGAGGAAAATGATTTGACAGAACTGTGCATGATTTTAGAAACGAAATACAGAGTATTCATGCATGATAATAGAGTACGTGATTTTGAACATATCAAGGAACAAGCAGGGAATATTTCAGTAGCCATAATTTGCGCAAAGGATGCAGCAGCAGAAAATTTCGGCTTATTTGAATGGCTGAAACATGACAGTATGCTTGTTTCCATTCCCATGCTGATATATTGTGGTTATGAGGATGATATCTCCCTAGCAGAAGAGTGCCTGAAAAAAGGGGCGGTGGATATTATCACGCCGCCATTACATCAGGAAATTATCCTGAACCGTATCAAGAATGCCATTCATCTGAAAGATTCAGCAACATTTTTTGAGATAGAACGCATGTTGAAGGAGCTTCCTTCATTGATTTATCTGAAAGATGAAAAAGGACGCTATGTTTTTTCTACGCATTATTGGCATCACCTTGACAAATCCAATACTCCTGACTGGACAATCCGAGGGAAAACAGATGTGGAAATCCGCAAAGACAAAGAAAACGCCATCAAAGCAATGGAAAGTGATAAAGCTTTGATGGCTTCTGGTAAAGGAACTTCCTACATTATTGAAATCAATGAAGACGGCATACAGGAATATTTGGAAATCATTAAAGAGCCTGTTCGGGATGATGCAGGAAATATTACTGGAATCATTGCACTTATCAATAATGTGACGGAAAAGGAGCAAATGCGCATCAGCCTTGAAGAAAAAGCAATGAAAGATGAATTGACAGGTGCTGACAATCGCCGTTGTTTCGAACAATTTATCACCGGAATGGAAAAAGGCTGTCAGTTTCCAATCAGTTTCATTTCCGCAGACTGCAATAATCTCAAAAAAATGAATGACACCTATGGGCATCTTGTCGGGGATGAGTACATCCGAATGGCGGCATTATTATTTAAAACGGTTTTGCCCAAAGAAAGCCGTATCTTCCGGACGGGTGGAGATGAATTTATATTGGTTTTGCCGGAAACAGATATTTCCCATGCGGAGGAATATATTCATCTGCTAAAAAATGAGGAAAATCGGTACAGCATTTATGATAAGCACATCAGCATTTCTTATGGTGTGGCATGCCTGACAAATTTGGAAGATTCCGTTCGTGACTGTCTGGATTTGGCAGATAAGAGAATGTATGCAGATAAGAAAGCAAATAAACAATCTGCTGTATGTGAATAACAAAATTTGTCAAAGAATTGACAAATCTCCGGAAATATGTTATGATAGAAGGGAAATAGTTTACCTTAAAGGAGCAAAAAGAATGAAAATAATTGGAATTATCGGGGCTATGCCTTCAGAACTCAAAGACATTCAGTCTGTGCAGGAAAATGCAACAGTCAAAGAAATTGCAGGCTATTCCTTTCATGAAAGTACACACGGTACAAATCAAATTGTGACAGCTTGCTGTGGAATCGGCAAAGTCAATGCCGCAGTGTGCGCCCAAGTGATGATTGACCATTTCGGGGTTGACTGCATCATCAATACCGGCATTGCAGGGGGAATGAAAGCTGGTATCAAGGTGCTGGAAGTCGTTATTTCAAGCAGTGTGTTACCGCACGACCTTGACGCACATTTCCTGAAAGATTATCCGCCTTATTGTGGTGAATTCCATGCTGATGAAAATTTGCAGACCCTTGCAAAAACGGTATGTGATGAAATGGGAATTGTCACCCATTCCGGCAGAATTATTTCCGGTGATGCATTCATCACAGATAGCACCGTGAAAGCAAACTTGATTCAGGCACATGACCCCTATGCTGTGGATATGGAAACCGCTGCAATCGGACAGTGCGCATGGAGAAATAAAATCCCCTTTGTCAGCATCCGTTGCATTTCGGATTTGGCAGATGATGACGGTGCAATGTCCTTTGATGAATTTGAAGCACTTGCAGCAAAAAGAGTGGCTGAAATCGTCCTGACCATGTGTGAACGTGAATGAAACTATCCAATGCACAAATTTTATAAAATTCTCAAAAGTACTTGACAAATTCTGTAAAATATGCTATAATACGATTATTGAAACTTGAATACATTCCGTTTCACGAAAGGAGCTTTTCAATGAGCAAAGTATATGAATTTTTGAAAGAAGCAGGGACTTTTTTCCTTGCAACCACTGACGGCAATCAGCCGAAATTAAGACCCCTTGGCTTGGTTTTTGAACTGGATGGAAAAGTATTGTTCGGAGTTGGCAATTTCAAGAACGTTTACAAACAGTTGGTTGCCAACCCTCTGACTGAGATTGTCGCTTGCAAGCCTGACGGACATTGGCTACGTTATACTGGTACAGCTGTATTTGAAACTGAGCAGAAATATGTGGACAAGGCTTTTGAAACCATGCCCCAATTGAGAGCAATTTACACAGATGACAAAATCATGAAGGTGTTCCATCTGGAAAATGCGACCGCTGTTGACATTCCCATGATGGGCGAAGGGGAAAACCTGCTGTCATGAATCAGTGTGAAACTTGCGCCTATTATTCCTATGATGACGATTGGGAAGAATATGTCTGTGAAGCCAATCTGGACGAAGACGAATATGTCCGGATGCTCCAATACAAAGAATGTCCCTATTATCGTGATGGCGACGAATACAAAATTGCACGAAAACAATAATCAAAACCGCTGTACCCTTTTTCAAGGGTACGGCTTTTTGTTTCCGTACAAAAATATCGATTTGTCACCATACGACAATGTGAACGAATTGACCCTTTGATAATTGGTGAAATATTCCAGAAAAAATGAATAAAATATGTCTTCAATTTGAAATGTTTCTTAATTTTCAGAAAATATGTACAAATTAAATAAAAATACTTGCTATTTCTTTCTTTTTTAGTTATAATGGTAGTATTAACAATATTTGTTCGAAACAGTTTTTTCATCAAAATAGGAAAGGAGACGTTTTTATGAAATTAGTGAAAAGAATAATATCCTGTGCGTTGTCAGTGGCTTTGATGGCAGGATGTGTTTCCCTGTATTCTGGGATTTCTGTACCGTCAAACATTACTGTAAATGCAAGTGATTACAGTACAATTACCCTAAGTGACGGAACTACCCTCATGTGGGGGGATGTTGATTGTGACGGAGATGTTGATGCTGTTGACTATGCATTGGTGAATAATTATATCCAAAATATGGAACAGTTTACCACCAATCAGCTGAAATGTGCAGATGTCAACTTGGATGATAAAATTGATAGCAGTGATGCACAACTCATATTAAATTATATTCAAGATATGGGTGCTACGGCTGATGACTCTGCTTATGAGGAATTTCAAAAGCAATGGTATGACGAACATATCAACTCTATCTCTCATATTACAACAAAAAGCAACCGTACTGAATTCGAAGTGAGCAGAGACTTTTGGAGCTTTGATGATACTAGCGAAATTTTCGGAGATACCTATGTTATCACAGATGAACACCGTCAGGCATTGTTGTCAGGTCTTTCTGCAACGGAAAAAGAAAAAATTTCCGAAGTCCTCCAAAATCCGTGGAATGGCAGTGGGTTTGGGTACAATGCATTGGTGGTTTTAGCAAAAAAAGGAATATTTATACCTTCTGAATGGCAAGAGGGTGCAACTCATATAGCTGACCTTCAACCAACCAAGGAAATACTTTCACTCATCAATTGCTATGCAATGTATGCTTATTCTGATGCATTCGCTCGCCTCATGGCAGAAGTCAATACAGCTACGGAAGAAAGCAAAATCAAAACATGGATTTCTGCTCTGGAAAAAGACCCGCTTGCATTGGTTTACTTTTCCATACCTGATGATTCCAATACTACTAGTGCAATTGCTACCGGCATTGAGTATGGCTCATATACCTACAATAATAAAACTTACGATGTAAAAATTGTAACTAATGCTATTTATGATGATTATTGTATTTACTTCAATACTTCCGATTATTCGTGGATTGCCCCAAAAGCGGAAGGAGCTAGTTCGGAAAATGGTGCAAAGTTAAGGATGATTTGTACTAGTGAAGATTTACCCAATTATCAAAGTTACTTTAGTCACAGTTCGGTTGATGCACCATCCACCACAACACCTCAATCCACTACCACCACAACTAAAGCGACTACTACCACAACCACTACAACAAATGCTACCACTACCACAACAACGACTACCACCAGCACCACACAGGCAACGACTACCACCACAAGGGCAACAACTACTACACAAGCCACAACCACTACCACACAGGCTACAACTCCCACCAGACCCACAGAAGCAAAATTTGAATGGGGAAAAGATAACTGGAATTTCGGCAACTCAGCAGTCAATTTCCCGAATGGTTGGAGCGTGAAACCGTCTATCCAAGAAAAGATGAAAGAAGAGTTTAAGCCAGAAAATCCAGAAAAATGGAATATATGGTCTGATGAAGTAGATAGAACAATTGCCATGAAGAGTAAGGATAAATGGGGCGGTTCATGCTTCGGTATGACGGTATCTCAGATTATGGTAAAACAAGGAAATCTTGACTTGACAAAATATGGCGGAATCAATCAAGTCAATCAAAATGAAGCTACAGAGAATATGATTTCTGTCATCAATTTTATTCAGTCATTACAAAACAATAGCTTAGTAAGCCAGACATTCCGGCAAGAGGCATTTGACGGAGGAAACCAACATAAACAACCGGAATACATTCAAACTTTAGTCGATGTTCTGGAAAATGAAAATTGCTTGGTCAATGTTTGTTATGGAATTGAAAGGGTAGGTCAAAGAGATGCTGGACATTCCGTCATTGCTTATGGTGTAGAGAATGCAGAGGATGGTGTTCATTATTCTGATGTGACAAACAAATATTACGACAAGAAAATTTTAATTGCAGACCCTGTTTTTCTCCATATCAATGGTGTAGTCAATGATGCTTGTATTTATTACAATTCCTCTGATTATAGTTGGGTGATTGAATATCAAAATTACACTAGTAAAGATGGGACGGTTTATCATTGCTACTGGAATCCCGAAATTGAGAATCGTCAGCATGGTTATATTTATCGAATTGCAAAGTATTTCGATGGTGGAAGTTCTTTGGAATTTGAAAGTTTAATGTCCAGTGAAACCACATCCCAATATATCGCAGGCTTAGAGGTAGACAATGTAAGCGGACGTAAGGGCGAAGTTTCCGAAGTTTATGATTCTCATGAAAGTGATATGGATTTCATGGGTGAAGGCGGTTCAAATATTGCAGATTACATTCTTAATTTTGATGGAGATTTTGACAATACCAATATTGAAAGCTACGCTTTGTGGAATCCAGAGAGAACATATCGACTTTCCTATGATTCTCCCTCTGATTTCGATTTGAAAATGGATTATGAAAATGTGATTTATTTCGCTAATGCAACGAATTCCAAGTCTATTACATTCCATCCAGATGGATGCTTTGAGATGACAGGCAGAAATGCACACTATGATATTGAAATGCTTTCTGATTCAGATATGATGGTAACAGATTGGTATAGTATGAAAATTTACGGAACAAATGTGAATACATTAACCTATCAATGCGCAAAAAATGGCTATATTCTGAGCGCAGATAATTTGAATGATGTGGTTGTTGATGCACATAATGAAAATGTATCTACAAGAAAGAAATTTTCTACCAACTACGACAACGTATTGATTTATGAAATTGATGAAAACACCATTGGAATTTCTGCGGATGCAGATGGCGACGGCAACTATGAAACACCGGTTTCATCTGTCGGCGGTCGTGTTGGTGATTTCGATGGTGGTGGAAGCGTTGATATTGCGGATGTGCTTGCTTTGAATCAGTATTTACTGGGTATCAATGATATTTCGAAAGATGCACAGCTTTGTGTTGATGTCAATAATGATGGATTTGTCAGTGATTCAGATGCAATGCAGATTCTCAAATCTCTGGTAGGATTAGCAAAACTGTAAAATGAAAATGGAGACTGCTGTATGTCCAAAATACAGTAGTTTCTATTTTTAACAAAAAATTCATAAAATCGTTACATTTTTTTAGCATTGAAATGTTATAATACAAATGTATTTTTGTATCCTAAAAACATAGAAAGGAATAAATGAAATGAAAGCAACAAAAGCAATCTCTTGTATGTTGTCCGTTGCAATGATATTGGGTCTTAGTGTTCCAAGTCAAAATGGACTTTCGGAAAGTGCAATGACAGCGCAGGTCATCACACAGGAAAATCCCCTGAATGTGACAATTGATAGGAAAACAGTCACTGCGGAGGAAGCACAAGAAGGTGTTTTGATTTATGTGAGAGTGGACACGCCCATATTAAATGCCATTGAGTTTGGTACTTATGTTGATAAACGTTGTGAATATTCCATCATTACCAATAATAACCGAATCAGCAGTATTTCCAGTGACAACGAACTCATTGATATTTATATGCAGAGCAAAAATAGCGTGCAGCAAAAAAATATGACGTGGTATGCCTATGCACAATCGAAACCAGATATTGATGAAGTGGTTCGTTATCAGAAGGGTGAATTTTCCCATATGAATTTGATTGCGTTGTATGTAGTTGTGCCGAAAGAATACGCTGTTCCAAATGCACATTTTGACATCCAGTATTTAGATAATGGTGTCACCAGAACAGACGGAAAAAATTCAAGAGAACTTTGGAAAAATACATATTCAGGTACTGCAACCAGTTCAGATGGGGAAACATTTATTTTTGAGCCGCAAAATTATGTTGAATTAGGGCTGGTCAATTCCCAAAGTGGCTGGATTGAAATTGAAGGAACTGCTGAAACTACTACGACTACAACCACAACCACAACGACAACTACCACCACGACTTCTACAAGACCAACCACAACGACAACTACCACAACGACTTCTACAAGACCAACCACAACGACAACTACCACCACGACTTCCACAAGACCAACCACAACAACAACTACTACCACAACGACTTCTACAAGACCAACCACAACGACAACTACCACCACGACTTCTACAAGACCAACTACAACAACTACCACCACAACTTCCACAATGCCAACTACAACAACTACCACCACAACTTCCACAATGCCAACTACAACAACAACTACCACAACGACTTCCACAAGACCAACCACAACGACAACTACCACCACGACTTCCACAAGACGAACAACCACAACAACAACTGACATTGCAAAGCCAGTTGAAAGAATCGAAACAACTGCTACGGAAGAACCCGTTAAAGTAAATGAAACAACAACTACTATGGCTACAGAAACATTACCTGTAACAACTACTACCACCGGAACACCAAAAAATCCCACTCCCAAGCCAACAAGTCCAGATGTAAATAGTGATGGTAGAATTGACGTAATTGATGCTACAATTATTATTCAATATTCTGCATATATTGGTGCAAATAATTATGTTGACATCGGCGAATTTTTAGCAATGAAAGAATTAGTTGCTTCTGAATAAAATCAAAACCGTTCCGGCATTTTCACCGGAACGGTTCTTTTATTCATGGTCGATAGATTTGTAATAAAGCAAACAATGACAATACCCTTCAAAATGAGGGTCAGCGATTTGCTCACGGAATTCCTGACACATACATTTTGTTTCAGGAGTTCGTGAAAGCCTGCAAGGGCAATAACCGCCCGTCTGCTTTAATCCTTCACGGATTTGTTTCACGATTTCAGGATTTTCATTCAAGCGTACAGACATTATACATCAGCTCCATGTTTTTTGAAAAGGTCAAGCAATACATCCGCAGGACGGAGACCAATCAGCATTTCAATCGGTTCACCATTTTGGAACATTATCATAGTCGGGATGGAATCAACATGAAATCTGATAGCAAGTTCTCTATTATCATCAACATTGACCTTACCAATTTGTAAATTTGGGTAGCTATCATCAATTTGGTGAAGAACTTCCCCTTGCATCAAACAAGGAGTACACCAAGTAGCCCAAAAGTCAACCAAAATGGGTTTTTCACTTTGGATAGCAGTTGAAAAAGAATTCTTGTCAAGGTTTACAATCATAACAATCAAGCTCCTTTGTGTTAAATTTGGGTGAAAGCCACCCTGTTTTCATATTATAACACATTTTTTAGGAAAAAGCAATGATTTTTAAATGTTTTATGAAAAATACCAAAAATGTGACTTACTCAATTATAAAATCTGCCTTTGCTTCCCCATCACCATCAATAACATCTGCATCAGAATCCTCAACAGCAGGAGCATCCTCAGCCGTGCTGGAATCTTCATCATCAGCAGCAGAATCAGGGGTTTCAGCATCCGCATCATTCGCATCAATTGACGCAGCCTGCGCACTCAAACCAGAGACAGTGAAAGTAACCTCAATCTTTTTCCATTCTCCAATAGCACTCGCATCAATGATATTAGGGGAATATTCGTCTACATTATCAAGAACGGGGTTGCCCTCTTCATCATAAAGTGCGCCCTCTGTGCTTTTGGCATCACTGGAAGGAGCTTCCACATACTTGTTATAGATATTAGAACGAATATTACCATCTTCAATAGAAGTATAGTTTTTTGCATTCATTTCTACCTCTGTACCATCTACAGTGATTTTATCAATGGTAATAATCGCATCAGGCATCAATGCTTCACCGCCCTTGATAACAACTGCTGCAAAAGCTACACCAGAAGGGAGAAAATCACTTTCAGTATCTGTTGTTGCATCATAGCGGAAACCGTTAGTATCTGCGTTAAGGGAAACAGTGTAAGTACCATTTCCAGTAATATCTACAACACCAGCATCATAAGCAAGTTGATTCTGTTCAGGGTTTCCTACAGGGTCGCCATCATAGCGAATCCATTCTTCACCATTCGTATAAGCAAGGAAAGCCTGACCATCTGTTACTTGCACTGCATCTTCAAATTCAGCAGCTGGAATGGTTTCCACAGCACTTTCTTCATCTGCGCTGGAATCAATGTCACTTTCAGTATCTCCAATTTCATCATCCACACTGTCATCCGTAACAGAAACGCTTGAACCAGCATCACCAGCAGGAGCATTTGCGCCGCCGTTTCCGCCCTCTGCATTATCACCACAAGCAACCATTGTACCAGCCATCATCAAAGCAGCCATCAAACAAGCGAGATATTTTTTCATTTTCATCATAAACTCCTCTTTTCTCTTTCTGTGCCAGAGTTGAAATTTTGTAACAACTCTGTAAATAATTCATGAACTGAAATATTGACTGAATCACCGTTACAAATTTGAAATATATCCGGCTGTCAGTATCTCTATCATACACGATTTTCAGAAAAAGTGCAAGATGAAAAATATCCGAACTTTACAAGCACTTTCAAAATTGATTTGTGAGAAGTTCACAAAATTAACCCTCTTCTAATGTGCAAAGTTCCGAAAAATACTCTTCTGAAAGGTTTTTGGCATTGGTCAGCTCATCACAAACCGCCTGCATTTTCTGGTAATCGGTGCAAATTTCAGGCAGTGTGAGTTGTTCTTCTAGTTTCTGAATTGTAACTTCTAGTTCTTCAATGCCTTTTTCTAATTCACGAATTCGATTTCGTCTGGCGGCATCTGCACTGCGTTGCGCCTTAGATTTATGAGAAGGTGCAGAAGATTTTTTCTGTTGAGCAAGTTCGAATTGTCTTTGTTGTTCCTGTGCAATGGCAAGGGCTTTCTGTTTGGCTTTTTCTTCGAGGTAGTCTTCAAAGCCGTAGGGATGCAATACAGCCCCTTCCGGAGTGAGTTCTAGTAATTGTGTTGCAAGCCGTTTCAAGAAATAGCGGTCATGCGATACAAATAAAAGCGTTCCCGTGTAATGTTCCAGTGCATCTTCCAGAACTTCTTTCATAGGTAAATCAAGGTGGTTGGTGGGTTCGTCCAATAACATCACGTTAGCATGTTCCAACATCAGCAACGCAAAGCAAACCCTTGCACGTTCACCGCCACTCAATGCAGAAATGGGCTTGAAAACATCCTCGCCGATAATGCGGACTTGTCCCAGAATATTCCGGATTTCGCCGTCAAGCATAGCAGGGAAACGGTCATGCAGTTCATCAATGACAGTATTCAGGGGGTTGAGGTTAGTGCTTTCTTGGTCGAAATAGCCTAGCTTGATATTTTTATTAAATCTCATGATTCCATTATGAGGGAGAACACCCAAAATTTCCTTTAACAGGGTGGATTTCCCGATACCATTCGCCCCGATAATTCCCAATTTTTCGCCACGTCTCACAGCAAAGTCAATTTGTTCCATGAGAGTTTTCCGTGCTGAACCTTCTCCAACGGAAATATCAGCATTCCGGACTTCCAGCACGTCTAAGGGCGGTTCAACTTCATAGGTGAAGGATAGGCTTGCTTTTTTCTGGTAAGTTATGGGCTTTTCGATACGTTCCATTTTGTCAAGCTGTTTCTGTCGGGATTTGGCACTTTTGGAGGTAGAAGCACGAGCCATATTTCTGGCAACATAATCCTCTAGCTTGGCAATTTCTTTCTGTTGCATATCATATTCTTTTTGTTGTCGTTCCACAGCAGCTTCTTTTAAGATGGTATAGGCGGAATAATTGCCTTTGTATCGGGTCAATTTGCCCCTTTCAATTTCACAGATGCTGGTACAGAGTTTATCAAGAAAATAGCGGTCATGTGAGACAATCAAAAGCGCATTTTTTGAGCCTTGTAAATATTCTTCCAGCCATTGGATGGTATCAAAATCAAGGTGGTTGGTGGGTTCGTCCAGAATCAATAAATTTGGCGACTCCAATAACAATTTACAAAGTGCAAGCCTTGTTTTTTCACCGCCGGAAAATCCGGAAACAGTGCGGTTTAATTCCTCTTCTGTAAAGCCCATACCAAACAATACCGTTCGGATTTTGACATCAATGTTATAACCGTCATTCATCAAAAACCAATTGGAAAGCTTATCATATTCAGCCGAAACAGAGAGATTCCCTTTTGCAATTTCGTTTTCGAGTTCATGCATTTGAGTTTGTGCCTGCAATAATTCCGCAAAAACGGAGCGCATTTCTTCCCAGATGGTTTTATCAGAGTCCAACGCTGCGGACTGCGCCAAATAGCCAATACTTGTTTTCGATGCACGGATAATCTGACCATCTTCTTCCTTGATATGGTCAGGGAGAATCTGCCCCAATAAAATTTTGAGCAGGGTTGATTTTCCACAGCCATTCGCCCCGATTAAACCAATTCTGTCATTATCTTCAATTTGCAAGTCGATATTGTTCAAAAGGGGAATCCCATTATAGATTTTGTTTACATCAATCGCTTTTAACAGCAAAAAAATTCAGTCCTTTCATAAGTAATCATTTCATCAAATATTTTGATAGCATATTTATCTGTCATACCGGAAATGTAATCCAAAATTGCTTGCACATAGAGAACTTCTGTTTCCAGATGCGCATAAATTTTCCGATTGTGACAGCGTTTGGATTCTTCTTGAAATCCTGAAATTTCCAATTCAGAATAATGGCACAAATGCTCCAGCATATCATTTGCCATCAAGGGAGAAGTCCGGCGGAGTTTCTGCAAATTTTCGGGAGTTTTGTCACCATCATAACAAGACATGAGCCTTTCAAAAATACTGTGCAAAATCAAGCTGACATATTTCCGATAAACTTCATGTTGTGGGTTGGTATAAATATGCTTGTAATTGAAATGCTTGATTTCGTTGAGTAATTGTGTTTTTTCCTCGCTCATGTGAATGCTTGTTTCAGGGGTACTATGTTCGCAGACGCTGATAATAAACGCATGAAGCAAAACCGTTACATTGATTTCCGAAAATCCGTAACGATTGGAAATCTGATAAAGTTCATCAATTTCATTCGGTTCAAGGAAATGCAGACGGAGGGCATCTTCAATATCTCGCCCCAAATAGCCGATTTTGTCGGAAAGTTTCACCACACAGCCTTCCCAAGTGTAGGGCTGGAATTGTCCCGCTTTTCGGAATTTTTGTAAGTCGATGCATTTCCTTCGAGGTTTGATGCCGATTTCGTCAACTTCTCCACAATGGGAGATAATTCCGTCACGGACGGCATACGTTAAATTGAGATTTTGATAATTCCCCTCGTTATCCTGCAATAGCTCAATATCGTCAATCATTCGCAAACTGTTTCGCTCATGCCAAAATTTATCAAGCTTGTACTCTTTGCGGATGTTGGTTAATTCAATTTCGCCCTCATGCCCAAAAGGGGTATGTCCTAAATCATGCCCGACTGCAATCGCCCTTGTGAGTTCGGTATTCAGTCCCAAATATCGGGAAATTGTTGTACTGACGGATTCCACGTGCTGGACGTGTTCCATTCGTGTACAGATATGGTCATTGTCAATATTGAAAAATACCTGTGTTTTATGCTTTAACCTGCGATAGGCTAAGGAATGCAGGATTCTATCATAATCCCTGTCATAGGGGGAACGAATTTCATTTTCTCGTTGGTAAAGTTGGAATTCTCTGTGAATATGTTTAATGTAATGGGAATTTTCCGGAAAAGATGCGACATTTCGAAAAAGATTAGGTGTCATAGCTTCATCTCCTTTCTGTATTATTATAGCAGAAATCGCCCCATTCGTCAAGCCGTGAATCTTTTCACATAATATACACATAATTCCCCTATGGTATACACATCTTGATAGTAAACTAATAATTACTGTTCACATTGATTGACTGTGAACAAATGTTGATGATTTTTGAATGAAGGGAGAAGTTTTTATGCAGGAAGAAGAAATGCAACAGTTATTGTTGGAACTCATGCCCCCATGGCATTATTGGATGGTGAAGCCATTCAAAAAGCTTTTGAGCGAAAATGATGTCAGTATGGGGATGTACTACACGCTGAAAATGTTACGCTGGTACAATTCCCCTGTCATTATGGGGGAACTTGCCAAAACTGCACAATGTTCCAAACAGCAAATGTCCAAGATGGTCAGCAAGCTGATTGAATGTGAATTTGTGGAGCGGATTGATGAGCCAAACGATAGGCGCATGGTTCGTTTGCAGGTGACAGAAAAGGGTCTGGAGTATATGCAACATTTGGAACAATTGGCAAAAGAAGCATATGTTTTGATGTTGAATGCCGTGCCTGAAAAAGATAAGGATGATTTTTTCAATGCACTCAAAACACTGAAAACCGTTTTCAACGAAATGAAACCGGAAATGTTATCATCTCCGGAAGATGACAAGGAAGGGAAGGGTGACTGTGCTTAAAAAATTATTTTCCGCCGTTCGGGAATATAAGACATTAACCTATTTGACTTTGCTATTTATTTTGGGGGAAGCGATTATTGAAACGCTGATTCCTACCAAAACCGCCGACCTTATCAATGAAGTACAAGGCGGTTCGCCAATGTCCGATATTGTCAAAGTGGGGTTAATTTTAACAGTAATGGCAATTTGTTCATTGGCTTGTGGTGCATTGGCAGCGTTTACCTGTTCCAAAGCAGCCACCGGATTTTCAAAGAATTTGCGTCATGATATGTTCGAAAATGTTCAAAAGTATTCGTTCCAGAATATTGATAAATTTTCTTCTTCCTCTCTTGTCACCAGAATGACAACAGATGTGAATAATATTCAGATGGCGTTCATGATGATAATTCGAATGGGTTTGCGTAGTCCCTTAATGTTCATCCTTTCCACAATTGCCGCATTCAAAATGGGTGGTTCATTGGCAATGGCTTTCGTTGTGGTGATTCCGGTTTTGATTGTGGGATTGGCATTGATTGGGAAATATGCAATGCCGGCATTCCGGAGCGTATTCAAAAAATATGACCGCTTGAATGAATCCATTGAAGAAAATGTTCGTGCAATGCGTGTTGTCAAGGGCTTTTCCCGTGAAGAATACGAGAAAAAGAAGTTCGGGACTGCTGCGGAAGATATTCGTGCAGATTTCACCAAAGCAGAAAGAATTGTTGCAATGAACCAGCCGTTAATGAGCCTTTGTATGTATTTTGATATGGTTTTTATTTTGACAGTGGGTTCAAAAATGGCATTGGTTGACCAGTCTGTCAATATTGGTCAGATTTCTGCAATGATTACTTATGGAGTACAAATTTTAATGTCATTGATGTTTTTGTCAATGATTTATGTCATGGTGACAATGTCCGCAGAATCCATGAAGCGTATTTATGAAGTATTGGTGGAAGTTCCTACCATTCATAACCCTGAAAATCCTGTCAAGGAAGTTACGGATGGTTCGATTGATTTCGATGGTGTCAATTTCAAATACTCCGCAGAAGCTGAAAAATTTGCACTTTCTGATATTAACTTACATATCCCCAGTGGTGCAACAGTCGGCATTATCGGCGGTACTGGTTCAAGTAAATCTACCCTTGTACAATTGATACCCAGACTTTACGATGTCACACAAGGTACATTGAAAGTTGGGGGGACAGATGTGAAAAGCTATGACCTTGAAACGCTCCGTGATGCGGTGGCAATGGTATTGCAGAAGAATGAACTCTTTTCCGATACAATCAAGGAAAATTTACGTTGGGGCAATCCCAATGCAACAGATGCCGAAATCAAAGAAGCCTGTCAATTGGCGCAAGCCTCCGAATTTGTGGAAAGTTTTCCAGATGCCTACGAAACTCACATTGAACAAGGCGGTACAAATGTTTCAGGCGGTCAGAAACAACGTCTCTGTATTGCAAGGGCATTATTGAAAAAGCCGAAGATTCTCATTCTGGATGATTCCACCAGTGCGGTTGATACGAAAACAGATGCGCTAATTCGTCAAGGATTCCGCACATTTATTCCCGAAACCACTAAAATTATCATTGCACAGCGTATTTCATCCGTACAGGATGCAGATATGATTATTGTGATGAATAATGGCACGGTGGAAGATGTCGGTACTCATGAAGAATTGATGGCAAATTCTGAAATTTATCGTGATGTTTACGAACAGCAGAACCACGGAAACGGAGGTGAGGAGTAATGCCAAGACCTATGCCAACAGGCGGAAAGCCTACATTGAATAAAAACGTTCTCGGACGTTTATTGAAAATGTTAGCGGAATTTTATCCGGTCATGTTGCCGGTTACGATTGTATGTATTTTGTTCTCCTCTGTAGCCTCTGCGATTCCGGATATGTATATTCAGCGTGTCATCAAAGTCATTACAGATGCGACAGAAAACGGCTGGTCATGGGATGAAGCCAAAGCCAAAATTTTCCCGATGATGGTGACTTTGGTAATTCTGTATCTTGTAGCGATTGTAGCCGTCACTCTCTATACGCAGTTAATGGCATTCATCACACAAGGATACCTGAATAAAATGCGTCAAAGTATGTTCAAGAAAATGCAGAATCTCCCAATCCGTTATTTCGATACCAATAAGCACGGCGATATTATGAGCTATTACACCAATGATATTGATGCACTCCGGCAGTTGATTTCTCAGGCAATGCCGACATTATTAAGGGCTGGTACAGTGGTAATTGTAGTATTCTTTATCATGGTATATTACAGTATGTGGTTGACATTGATTACTGTTGTCGGGGTGATTGCCATTATGGCAGTGTCTGCAAAAATGGGCGGTGGCTCTGCGAAATACTTTATTCGTCAGCAAAAGTCCGTTGGTAAAGCAGAAGGCTATATTCAAGAAATGATGAACGGTCAGAAGGTTGTCAAGGTATTCAGCCATGAAGCAGCCACACAAAAGCAATTTGATGAAATCAATGAGGAGTTGTGCGATGATGCATTCAAGGCGAATACTTATGCAAGCATTCTTGGACCTGTTGTTATGAATATCGGTAATATTCTTTATGTATTATTAGCGGTAATTGGTGGTTTGCTGGTTTTGGCTGGTGTGAATAATCCCAGCATCTATGCGCTTGTGACAAAGCAGACGGTTCTTGATGTAAGTATTGTGGTAGCATTCCTGAACATGACAAGACAATTCACAGGGAATGTCAATCAGGTGGCACAGCAAATCAATGCCGTTGTCATGGCGTTAGCTGGTGCGGAAAGAATTTTTACCATGATGGATGAAGAACCCGAAGCAGATGAAGGCTATGTGAAGCTTGTCAATGCTGAAATTTCCCCAGATGGTACTATCACCGAAACCGAAAAGCATACAGGGCATTGGGCTTGGAAACATCCGCATCAGGCTGACGGCACTGTCACCTATAGCGAATTAAAGGGGGACGTTACCCTTGATGATGTCGATTTCGAGTATGAAGCCGGAAAGCCTGTTTTGCATAATGTCACATTATATGCGAAACGTGGGCAGAAGATTGCCTTTGTTGGTTCGACTGGTGCAGGAAAAACCACTATCACCAATCTGATTAACCGATTCTACGACATTGCAGATGGTAAAATTCGCTATGATGGCATTAACATCAATAAGATTGTCAAAAGCGATTTGCGCCGTTCATTGGGGCTGGTATTGCAGGAAACGAATTTATTCACAGGTACTGTCATGGATAATATTCGCTATGGTAAATTAGATGCAACAGATGAAGAATGCATTTCCGCTGCAAAATTAGCCGGAGCTGATGATTTTATCACCCGACTTCCTCAAGGCTATCAAACCATGCTGACCGGAAACGGTGCAAACCTTTCCCAAGGTCAAAGGCAGTTGATTGCCATCGCTCGTGCGGCAGTCGCTGACCCGCCTGTCATGATTCTGGATGAAGCAACCTCTTCTATTGATACTCGTACAGAAGCGATTGTACAGCGTGGCATGGATAAGCTCATGGAAGGACGTACTACATTTGTCATTGCACATAGACTTTCCACTGTTCGCAACTCTGATGTGATTATGGTATTAGACCACGGTCGAATTATTGAACGTGGCTCACATGATGATTTAATTGCTAAGGGCGGTGTGTACTATCAATTGTATACAGGCGCATTCGAAATGAGCTAAGCATAAAAATTCCCCCTGTCCCAATTCAAAAGACAGGGGATTTTTATTTTGTGGAGGAGTGCGAAAAATCGGAATTTGACAAAAATGACAAATTTTATGTGAGACTTTCCTATATACCAATTATATAGAGCTTACATATTTTTTGTCAAATTTGTCAAGCTATTAAATTCTGATTTATCAAGAAACATCAATTAAGTCAATATAATCAGCCCCATGCAGAGCGACATAATCTTTTCTTCCCTGCAAATCGTCACCCAATAGCAAATTGAACATATTTTCCATAGCAATGGCATCATCTGGCATGACTTTGATTAACCGTCTTGTTTCGGGGTTCATGGTGGTGAGGGACATCATTTCCGGTTCATTTTCGCCGAGACCTTTGGAACGCTGAACGGTGAATTTGGAATTGCCAATTTTTTTGAGAATGTCAAGCCGTTCCTTTTCGGTGTAGGCGAAATAGGTCTTTGCTTTGGTGGTGATTTCGTAGAGAGGGGATTCTGCAATATAAACATAGCCTTTTTCAATCAAACTCGGAGTCAGACGGTACAGCATGGTCAGAATGAGCGTTCGAATCTGGAAGCCGTCAACATCTGCGTCCGTGCAGATGATAATTTTATTCCAGCGCAGATTGTCAATGCTGAATTGAGGGATGTTTCTGGTATTTTTCAAATTGACCTCAACCCCACAGCCCAATACTTTCAGTAAGTCCGTGATAATATCGCTTTTGAAAATTCGTGGATAATCCGCTTTTAAGCAGTTGAGAATTTTACCACGCACCGGAATGACCGCTTGAAATTCTGCATCTCTTGCCAATTTGACCGCACCAAGCGCAGAATCACCTTCCACAATGTAAACTTCTCTCCGTCCTACGTCTTTGGTTCGACAGTCCACGAACTTTTCAACCATATTCGCAAGGTCAATATTTCCGGCTAATTTTTTCTTGATATTGAGCCTTGTTTTTTCGGCATTCTCACGGGAACGCTTGTTAATGAGAATTTGTTCTACAATTTTATTGGCTTCATCCGGCTTTTCAATGAACCAGATTTCGAGTTGATGTTTCAGGAATTCCGTCATAGTCTCCTGAACGAATTTATTATTGATAGCCTTTTTGGTTTGGTTTTCGTAGGAAGTTTGCGTGGAGAAGGAAGACGAAACCAGAATCAGGCAGTCTTTAATATCATCAAAAATTGGTAAAGATTCATTTTTCTGTAGCTTGTTGGAAGATTTCAGAAATGCATTGATTTGGGAGAGAAATGCACTTCTCACCGCCCTGTCTGGTGAACCGCCATGTTCCAAGAAACTGGAATTATGATAATACTCCAATAAATTCAACTGATTGGAGAATGTGAGAGCCACACTCAATTTTACCCTGTAATCTGGTTTATCTTCTCTATCACGTCCGACTCTTTCCGCCGTCCAGAACTGCACCGGAGTCATTGCTTTTTCGTCTGCGATTTCCTGCACATAGTCCGAGATACCATTTTCATAGATATATTCTGTTTCCAGAAAACTACCGTCCTGCTGTTCCGAACGATACACAAAAAGCAAATTGGGATTGACAACAGCCTGTCTTCTCAACGTCTCATGAAAGAATTCATCCGGAACGTGAATTTCCGTGAAAACATCAATATCGGGCTTCCATTTGGTTTTTGTGCCGGTCTGTTTTTTCTTGTAGGGAGACTGTTGTAAACCGCCGATATTTTCGCCTTTTTCGAAATGCAAGGTATATTCCGTACCGTCTCTATGGACAACTACATCCATAAATTCAGAAGCGAATTGCGTTGCACAAAGTCCCAAGCCATTCAAGCCAAGCGAAAAATCATATTCGTCGTCGCTGAATTTACCGCCTGCATACAGTTCACAATATACTAATTCCCAATTATAGCGATTTTCTGCCTTATTGAAATCAACCGGACAGCCACGCCCGAAATCTTCTACTTCAATTGTGCCGTCATTCCATCGGGTAATGATAATTTTGTTGCCATAGCCGGAACGTGCTTCATCAATGGAATTTGAGATAATTTCAAACACGGAGTGAGCGCACCCATCCAGCCCGTCCGAACCGAAAATAACCGCCGGACGCTTTCGAACCTTGTCCGCACCTTTGAGCATGGTAATGCTTTCATTTCCGTAATTTTCTTTCTTTTTCTTCGCCATAGTGACTCCTTTCTTGTATTACAAGCATCTTTATTTAAATGGGGGACGTTGCGCTGTGGTGTCTCAGCACATTTTGCAAAAAACTAATGCAAAATGCACTGAGGGCGCAACTTTCCCCCAAGCCCCCTATATCATAACACACTTTTCCAAAAAAATCAAGCCTTAAATGGGTAAAAATCGGGATATTATGAAAATATCCCGATTTTGCTTGTATATTTTGATTAAGATTCAAAAAATCCAAAATGTTCCATAGCCTGATAAATGCCGTCATGCCATAAATCCGCCGTGACGTAATCCGCATAGGGAATGAGCTTTTCACCGTTCCCCATTGCAATGGATGTGCCAGCCCCCTCAAACATAGGTAAATCGTTGAGACTGTCACCAATTGCAAAAGCGTTTTCCTTCGTCAAGCCGTGATAATTCAGCACGAAATCCATACCAGTTTTTTTGGAATAACCTTTTTGAGCCATTTCCGCAAAGCCATACCCTCTGTCGATAAATGTAAAATATGGTTCAATACCTTTCTTGAATGTGTCCAAATCGCTTTTTTCGTCGTAGGCTATCACGAATTTATCAAAAGAGAAATCCTCATCTTCGGTACTTCTCCAGACGTTTTTTTCCTGCATCCGGAACGTATCACGAATTTCTATCACAAAGGGCAGTTCTCTTGCTTTCGGGTCAAAATAAAATGCATTTCTCCGCTCGAATAATGGGGAACAATCTGTTTCACGAATCAATTTCACCATTTCCATGCAAACGCTTTTCGGGTTGGTATGGTAAAATAATTCCTGATTATCGCATTCAATATACGAACCGCACCCACAAATATAGCCGTCAAAACCTAAAATTCTCACATCTGCATCCACATTGATGACAGGACGACCAGTATTCACATACAATAAATGCCCTGCTTTCTTGGCAAGCTGTAACGCCTTGACAGTGCTTTCAGGAACGAAATGACTTGACGAATCTTCCATCAAAGTGCCGTCAATGTCGAAAAACATAATTTTTCTCAAATGAAAACTTCCTTTCCTTTGTTTGATAAATCAGAAGTTATTACACTTCTTCCTTGCAAAAAGTTACCAGTAAATAAGTGGTGGCAACACCTGGCTGCGGTGATTGACATACAACATTCCAACCATCTTTTGCCATATCATTCATTACGGTTTCGACCTTTTCATAATTCGTTCTTCCAATATCCTCTAAGGTTAATTTAATCCTTACAACCTTATACTGCTTCATAGAGTCCTCCTCTAAATTCCGATTTACCGCAATATCGAATTACAGTCCCTTAAACAGTGACACCAATTCCAGCGCACCAAGGGCGCAATCATAGCCCTTATTTCCTGCCTTTGTGCCTGCACGTTCAATCGCCTGTTCAATTGTATCAGTAGTGAGAACTCCGAACATGACCGGAATTCCAGTTTCCAGCGAAACGGATGCAATGCCCTTTGATACCTCTGCACAAACATAATCATAATGACTTGTTGAGCCACGAATGACAGCCCCCACACAGATAACAGCATCATATTTTCCGGATTGTGCCAATTTCTTCGCTACAAGCGGAATCTCAAAAGCCCCCGGAACCCATGCAAGGCTAATATCATCTTCTTCCACACCATGACGGCGGAGACAATCCTCTGCACCGCCTACCAGCTTGGACACGATAAATTCATTGAAACGGCTTGCCACGATTGCAATTTTCAAGCCCTTGCCTTCATACATACCTTCTAAAACTTTCATTGATAAATCTTCCTTTCAAAATAAATTTATTTAATTGTCAAACGCTTTTGGGTCAACACTGCAACCCTCCGGAATGACAGGTGTAACTAATTTCGGACAGTTCCCGAATGCATCTTTGCAAATGCGTTTCATGCCGGACGGAATGCAGATTTCTCGCAGATTTTCACAGCCTGCAAATGCCGATTTCCCGATAAAATCCACATTTTCGGGGAGCTGTATACTTTCGAGAGATTTGCACTCCAGAAAAGCCAATTCTCCGATTTCTTCCAGAAATTCAGGAAAATCAATTTCTTTCAGATTCTCACAATACGAAAATGCACAATCATCAATCGAAATGACTGTTTCAGGAATGTGGATGTATTCCAATGATTCACAATCCGACAAAAAGCCCATGGGAATTGCTATCATGTCGGGCAATTGCACACGCTTCAATTTGGTACAGCCATTCAGTGCGCTTTCCGCATCGGATAACGACAATCCATATTCTGTCTCATCTGTTTGATTGAAAATAATTTCTTCCAATGCTTCATTAAATTCGAATGCACCCATTCCGATAGATTTCACACTTGACGGAACGACAATTTTCGTGATACCCTTTGTAATACTCGGCCCCAAATCTTCAATGGTATGCACAGTATCAGGAATGTAAATTTCTCCCTTTAGGGGAACACCCTGCAACCCTGAAAGAATCCCGACTGGAATCCCTTCAATATGAGAGGGAATGCTTGTCGCCGTAAATTTATGACTGAACCCGACAATTTTAATTTCATCCCTGTTGTTTTCGTCGGAGACAATATAATATTTGAAACCGTCCTCTGTGGTTTTGGGAATTTCCAAAAGTTTCCGTAATTTGTCTTTGAACTTCATGACAATCACACATTCTTGAGGATATGTCCCATTTTATCACGTTTTGTCTGCAAATAGAACAAATCCTCTTTTTTCGGTGCAATTTCGATAGCTTCACGGCTGACAATATGAATTCCATATTCTGACAAATCCGAAATTTTATCGGGGTTATTGGTCATAATGCGTAATTCTGTTGCCCCTAAATCTTTGAGGATGTTTGCCCCTTCGGAGTAGTCACGCAAATCAGGTGCAAAGCCGAGTTCAATATTTGCCTGAACTGTGTCAAGACCCTGTTCCTGCAAATCATAAGCCTTGATTTTGTTCAGCAGACCAATTCCACGCCCCTCCTGACGGAGATACACCAGAATGCCCCTTTTTTCATTTGCAATGCGTTTCAAGGCTTCATCCAATTGCTGACCGCAGTCGCAACGATTCGACCCGAACACGTCACCAGTCAGGCACTCTGAATGCACACGACACAAAACAGGCTCACCGTCTGCCACGTCACCCATGACGAGGACAGCGTGTTCTTTTCCGGTGATTTCGTTCTGATAGCCGTAAATCATAAAATCGCCGTATTTTGTCGGGAGATGTGCAGAAGTGACACGCTTCATGAATTTGTCGTGCATACGGCGGTAACGCTGTAATTCTTTGATAGTCGTGATAACAAGACCATGCTTTTGAGCGAATTCCACCAGTTGGGTTGTCCGCATCATAGTGCCGTCATCAGCCATGATTTCACAGCACAAACCGCATTGCTCCAGACCAGCCAAACGCAACAAATCCACGGTTGCTTCTGTATGACCATTTCTTTCCAGTACACCGCCAGCCTTTGCCTCTAATGGGAACATATGCCCCGGACGGCGGAACTCTGACGGATTGGAACTTTCCACGCATTTCCGAGCAGTATAGCCACGTTCCAGAGCGGAAATTCCGGTGGTTGTGTCGATATGGTCAATGGATTCTGTAAAGGCGGTACAGTGATTGTCCGTATTGTTGGCGACCATTGCATGAAGTCCGAGCTTCTGAATATAAGCGTGTGACATGGGCATACAGATTAAGCCTTTGGCGAAACTTGCCATAAAATTGACATTTTCCGTCGTGGCGAACTGCGCCCCACAAATTAAATCGCCTTCATTTTCTCTGTCGGGGTCGTCAATGACGAGAATCAGCTTTCCAGCCTTTAAGGCTTCCAAAGCTTCAGGGATGGTGTTCATATTCATATAAAATACACTCCTTTCAGGAATCAATTTTAAATAAAGCCGTAATCTGCCAGAAACTGCGGAGTGATACCGCCTGTATTTTTGGCATTTCCGAGTAATTTTTCAACGTATTTAGCGACAATATCGGTTTCAAGGTTGACAATATCACCACTATTTTTTTGGAGTAAAGTTGTTTCAGTACCTGTATGAGGGATGATGCTCACGGCAAAATCAGCCTTTGAGACTTTTGCGACGGTCAGACTGATTCCATCAATGGCAATACTGCCTTTTTCGACGATATAGCGCAGAATTTCGGGAGCTGTTGCAATCGTCACCCAGACGGCATTATCATCCTTTTGGAGGGACTTCACAACCCCAGTACCGTCAATATGTCCGGAGACGATATGCCCCCCAAATCTGCCATTGGCTGACATAGCCCTTTCGAGGTTGACTTTGCTTCCGTGGTGAAGTTTGCCTAAATTGGTTCGTCTCATGGTTTCGGGCATGACATCCGCAGAGAATGCCGAACCATCAAAACGGCATACCGTCAGGCAAGTACCATTCACGGCGATACTGTCACCAATATGCACATCTGAAAGAATTTTTTCCGCTCCGACTGTCAGAACGCAGGAACGAACTCCCATTTCAATTTTGTGAATTGTTCCGACTTCTTCAATAATTCCAGTAAACATTACTTTTTCAACACCTCAAATTCTAACAGAACATCATCCCCGAAACGGCGGATTTCAGGTCTGGAAAGCTGATAGGCTTCATCCACTTCATACACGCCCAAACCACCAACGGCGGACTTGGCAGAGATTCCCCCGAAAATTTTCGGAGCAATGTAAACTTGCACCTTTTGGACAATTCCGGCACGGAGAGCCGATTCATGCAACGCTGCACCACCTTCCAACAAAACGGAATCAATTCCCAATGCACCCAATTTCCTCATGAGATTTTTCAAGTTCACACGTCCATCCGGTGAAGTGATTTCAATTAAATGCACTCCCATTTTCTCCAATTGCTCAATTTTGCGCTTGTCACTGCGACAATAGGCGACATAAGTCGGGATGTCTTTTGCCGTCATGACGAGTTTGCAGTCAAGCGGTATCTGCAAATTGGAATCACAAATAATTCTTGCTGGATTGCTAGGATTTTCAATGCGACAAGTCAAAGTTGGGTCATCATTGATAACCGTACCAATGCCAATCATAATCGCTGAACAAAGTTTTCTGGTTTCGTGGACATTTTGTCGGGATTCTGCACCTGTAATCCATTTAGACAATCCAGCACGAGTGGCAATTTTCCCATCTGCGGTCATAGCAATTTTCATAATGACATAGGGCTTTTGATGGGTAATGTAATAGAAAAAGATTTCATTGAGTTTGTCACATTCTTCCTTACAAATGCCTGTTTCCACTTCAATTCCAGCATTCCGGAGCTGTTCAATGCCTTTCCCAGCTACAAGGGGGTTGGGGTCATCTGAACCAACCACAACCCTTGCAATTTTGGCATCTATCAAGGCTTGTGTGCATGGTGGTTGTTTCCCCTCATGACAGCATGGCTCTAATGTGACGTAAATTGTCGCACCCTCTGGAGATTCTGTGCAGTGGTTTAATGCGTTTCGTTCTGCGTGGGCTTCTCCGTAGCGTTCATGCCAGCCCTCGCCAATGATGCGCCCATCTTTCACAATCACCGCCCCCACTAGGGGATTAGGATTCACAAACCCAATACCATTTTTAGCCAATTCAATGGCACGTTTCATATAATCAGCATCTCTCATTCTCTTCATACCTCCCACAAAAAAACAAAAAACTCCAGAATTCTTCGGAGTTTTGACATATTTCAGAAAATCAAAAATTCTCCTCTCATCCGGACTATACCGTTGGTGCTGGAATTTCACCAGCTCAACCCCGAAAGGCTCACGGACTTTGCAGAAAACTGCATTCACCGTCAGTTATGACTTACACATCACCCCGAAGAATAACATAACACCATTATACACCATTTTGATATGATTGTCAAGGGTCTAATCAAATTTGTTGTATGTTCATAAAATTATCATTGACTTTTTGCAAAATCTATGTTATAATGAATACAGTCCGAACAGAAAGGATTGATGCTTGCAAATGGATACAAGAGTTGCTGTGATTGCAATTTTAGTGAAAAATCGAGATTCCGCAGAAAATGTGAATCATATTCTGCATGAGTATGATACATACATCATTGGACGGATGGGAATTCCGTACCGTCAAAAAGAGATTAGCATTATCAATATCGCCATTGATGCACCTCAGAATATCATTAACTCCCTCGCTGGAAAAATCGGCAGGCTGGACGGTGTGAACGCAAAAGCTGTCTATGCACCGGAAAATTAGGGGTTGCTTCAAGAATACATTAGGAGGGTTTACCATGAAAAAAATATCTGTTTGTTTTGGAGCTTTGGCAATATTACTGTCGAATATCATGTGTGTGGTTGTTGCATATAACTACAGTGATATGTTATGGGGGATTCAGTATGCCGGCTACAGTGCGCCAGCATGGACAGCATTTTTATCGGCGATACCTTTTGTTGTTGGGATTGCAATTTGCATTGGATTAGCGATTGTCTTCAAAAGAAAATGCGCCTGATGAAATAAATTCTGATTTATCACACAAGACCAAAAATGAACCTGACACCAAAGAAATTTCTAAGGTGAAAGCGGATATATAAGTTGCCTTGATTAACGAATTTCAAGGGGTGACTGTATCTGCTTGACAGGTACAGTTATTTTTATTTGATAAATATATCATATATTTTTATTTTTCTTGAAAGGGGAAACCATGTTACAATTAGCAATTTATGGAAAGGGCGGAATCGGAAAATCGACAATTTCCTGCAATTTGTCCGCCATCCTGACGAAAAAGGGCTTGACGGTCATGCAGGTAGGTTGTGACCCGAAAGCCGATTCAACGTCATTACTGCATAACGGTGAACGCATTCCCACTGTTTTACAATTGACAAGGGAACGAGGGAAAAATATTGCTTTGGGTGATGCCGTCTGTCTGAGTCCTAGCGGAGTTTATTGTGCAGAAGCCGGAGGACCTCCGGCAGGGTTAGGCTGTGCAGGTCGTGGCATTATCAACGCACTGGAGACACTGGAAAAATTGGGAGCTTACGACACTTACAAGCCCGATATTGTGATATATGATGTATTGGGGGATGTAGTCTGTGGAGGGTTTGCAATGCCCATGAGAAAGGGCTATGCTGATAAAGTTATCGTGGTAACGTCCGGCGAAAGAATGTCCCTTTATGCAGGGGCTAACATCTGTATGGCAACCGAAAATTTCAAGGGCAGAGGTTACGCTCAATTAGGCGGTATCATCCTCAACAGGCGGAATGTCCCTGATGAAGAAAGGCAAGTCCAAAATTTAGCTGATGATTTTCACACATCCATTTTGGGAGCGATTGACAGAAGCAACGACTTTCAGGAAGCTGAAAAATTAAATCAGACTTTGCTTGAATACGCTCCTGAAAGTGTAGTATATAGTCAATTGAATGCAATTGCTGAAAAACTTTGTGAGGGCTTATCATGAGAGATTTACACGCATTTGAGAAACCGCCCTGCATTCCTATTTCCAAAGCAGACAGGAACGGCTTTTTCACGTCTGGACTGGAGTATAATACTCCGGCTCGTGGAATGTGGAATATTGTGCATACTGGAATGTTAGTGCCGGAAGCGCATCAGATTTTTGTCTGTGCGCAGGGGTGTCTGAGGGGTGTCATCATGACCGCAGGGGAAATGAATGAACTGTCAAGAATGAGTTGGGTTTCTGTTGATGAAAGTGATATGTATGACGGCACTATCGAACAGAAAGTCATTGACGGAACAGCCGAAATCTTGAATCAATTCCAACAAAAACCGCCGATAGTTCTATTATTTTTAAGCTGTATTCATTTTTTTGCTGGCTGTGATTTTCGGGTGATACTGGACGAATTGAGCGCACAATTTCCGGAGATTACATTTGTGGATTGCTACATGACCCCGACTATGCGCCAGACCGTCAGCCCAGCCGTACAAATGGCACAGCAGTTGTATTCCGCTTTGAAGCCGTTGCCATTGAATCCGAAAGCTGTCAATATCGTAGGCAATGACCGCCCGACTTATCAGCGTTCGGAATTATGGGAAATGTTAAGGGGCTTGAAAGTCCGTGATATTACTACCTGTGCAACGTATGAAGACTATCTGCAAATGGCGGAAAGTTCGCTGAATATCAGCTATTTACCGCTTGCATATACAGCAGGGGAATACATGAAAGAGCGTTTCGGGAGTGAGCATTTATATTTACCCATGAGCTTTGATTTTGATACCATCAATGAAAATTATCACAAACTTTGTCAGGCAATCGGGAAAAATCCCCCTGCTGAGGAAATCCTCTCCCGATTACGCACAGAAGCAGAAAATCAGTTACAGCAGGCATTTGCAATAATCGGGAACACTCCCATTGCAATTGATTTCACGGCTGTTCCGAGACCGTTTGAGTTAGCAAAATTATTGTGTGAACATGGTTTCAATGTCAAGGCGATTATTGCCGATTCCGTACCCGAAGAGGAAAAAGCCTTTGAATTGCTGAAAATCAACCATCCGGATTTGTTGCTGTATTCCGCAACGAATGTCAATATGCTGAATTTCTGTCATGAGGAACATGAACATTATTTAGCAATCGGACAAAAGGCAAGCTATTATTTCAGTACGGATAATTTTGTAAATATTGTCGGAGGTGGCGGATATTATGGGTATCGTGGTATTGGAAAGATTGCCCGATTGATGCAAGATGCTTTCCAACATCCGAAAGACAGAAGGGCGATTTTGCGACATAAAGGCATTGGCTGTGAAAGCTGTCTCGAAAAGGAGGTCATCGCATGATTTCAACAATTATTCCATGTTATGCAGCGGATACTTCCGGCGTTTGTTCAGCATTGTACGAATTGGGCGGTATGGTGGTTGTACATGATGCCTCCGGCTGTAATTCGACTTATGCAACCCATGATGAACCAAGATGGTACGAAATGCAGTCTATGATATACATTTCCGCCCTCACTGAAACAGATGCTATTTTTGGCAATGACGAAAAATTGATTGCTGATATTGTCTCATCAGCGAAAGACCAGAAACCGAAATTTATTGCTGTCTGCGGTTCACCAATGCCTATGATGATTGGCACTGATTTTGATGCAATCGCCTATGAAATCGAACAGCGTACCAACATTCCCACAATTCCCCTCCATACTAACGGTACAAGAGACTATATTCAGGGCGCATCCCAAGCCCTAAAAGCCATTGCAGAACGTTTTGTCAAGCCGTCAGAAACGAAAATTCAGGGCGGTGTCAATGTCCTAGGTGCAACCCCTCTTGACTTCAAATGGAAAGGAACAGTTTCACACATTCGCCAATGGTTAGAGGAAAACGGCTTGCAAATGGTTTCCTGTTTTGCAATGGATTCCAGCCTTGACGAAATCAAAAAAGCAAGTTCGGCAGAGGTCAATTTAGTACTTTCCATGTCAGGGATGGAGACAGCAAAATATCTTGAAAAAACGTTTGGAATTCCATATGTCTGCGGTGTACCAGTGGGGGAGTTATTTGCAAAGAAATTGGCTGAAACATTGCATGAATCCATACAAAAGAGTCAAAATTTATACCCATGCACTGAGCGTATTTCCGGCAGTGATACGGTTATCATAGGAGAAAGTATTTATTCCGGTTCAATCGCCTGTGAAATCACCATGCAAAAAGGGTATGGCTGTACCGTTTTAACCCCGTTGCCCTATGAAAACAGTGTTCTTTGTGAGAGTGACAGCACCTTAAAAAGTGAATCCGAAATCAGGGAATTTTTGAATCAAATTATCAGTCTGAAAAATCCGGCTTCTGTGATTGCAGACCCATTCTATCAATTCATTTTACCAGAGGGAGCGACTTTAATAAAATTCCCACATTTCGCCTTTTCGGGCAGATGCTTTGACCAGAGAATACCGGACGTTATCAATCGAAATATCAAGGAGTTTTATCATGATTAAAATAGCACTTTATGGAAAGGGCGGAATCGGAAAATCTACCTGTACATCTAATTTAGCCGCCGCCTTTGCCACGTTAGGAAAGAAAGTCATTCAAATAGGTTGCGACCCGAAAGCAGATTCTACCATCAATCTCTTAGGCGGTACACCTGTGACCCCTGTCATGGATTATTTGCGGGAACACGACGACGACCCCGAAACTATCGAAGAAATTGCGAAAACTGGTTTTGGAAATGTTCTCTGCATTGAAACCGGAGGACCTACCCCTGGTTTGGGATGTGCCGGACGTGGCATTATTACCACATTCCATTTATTGGAAGAGCTGAAATTATTTGAAAAATATCAACCGGATGTGGTGTTATATGACGTGTTGGGGGATGTTGTCTGCGGAGGATTTGCCGCCCCGATTCGAGAAGGATATGCTTCACAGGTGTTAATTGTCACATCAGGCGAAAAAATGGCACTTTATGCGGCGAATAATATCGCCAATGCCGTGAAAAATTTCGAGGACAGAAGTTATGCAAGAGTTCGGGGTATTATCATGAACCGCCGGAATGTCGAAAATGAGGAAGAAAAAGTCTGTACCTTTGCGAAATCGGCAGGGCTGGAAGTCGTGGCAGATATTCCACGTTCCGCCGAAATTATCCGCTATGAAGACAGGGGCATGACCGTCATTCAAGGGGATTCCAGTTGTGAGACGGCGAAACGGTTTTTATCATTGGCACAGAAACTCATTGACGAGGAGGAAAATGCATGAATTCCGCATACTATTGCACTGCTTCCGAATTGGCTCAGAGAGGGCTTGACAATCTCCCCGAAGAATTGACACAATCAAGCCATATGATTTATAGTTCCCCTGCGACACTGGATTTCAATTCCCCTGGAGCAAAAGGTTTCGGGGTGAAACGTGCCGGATTAGTCGTGCCGGATGCCGTGATGTTATTAGTTGCTCCTGCTTGTTGCGGACGGAATACAGCACTATTGAACGAACTCGGCTATCATGAAAAATTTTTCTACTTGCTGTTGGATGATACGGATTTGGTGACAGGACGTTACTTGAAAAAGATTCCGGAAGCCTGTCGGGAAATCTGCGAAGATGCGGACGAAAAGCCCTCTGTTATCATGATATGTGTGACTTGTGTGGATGCCTTACTTGGAACGGATATGGAAAGAGTCTGTCGAAATTGTGAGGAAGTTTCGGGAGTTCCGGCAGTTCCGGCTTATATGTACGCACTCACCAGAGAAAAACGCCTCCCCCCGATGGGATTAGTCAGAAAGTCAGTGTATTCACTTCTCAAACCACAGAAACGCATTTCCACAAGCTGTAATATTCTGGGATTCTTTACGGCTTTAGAGGATAACTGCGAAATATATGATTTGCTTCATGATGCTGGTATCAAGCAGATTCATGAAATTGGTCGTTGTAAAACCTATGCGGACTATGAAAAAATGTCCAGTGCGAATTTTAACATTGTCCTCAATGCAGAGGCGAGATATGCCGGTCAGGATATGCAGGAACGCTTAGGAATTCCATTTATTGAGTTAGTGCGGTTGTATCGTCTCGACAAAATTCGAAATCAATATAAATTATTTGGTCAGGCAATCGGCGCAAATTTCGACGATTCCCAATACTATGAACAGACAAAAAAATGTATTGATGATTTCCGTCAGAAATACGGTTCAATCCGGTTTGCAGTCGGGGAGTGCATGAATGCGGATAGTTTCGAGTTATCACTTGCATTGGTGGAATATGGGTTTCAGGTGGCTGAAATTTATGGAACGATTGGGGAACGGAATTTTGTATTCCTGAAAAAATTAGCCATGTTGTCACCAGATACAAGAATTTATTCAAATTTGTCGCCTACCATGATGAACTATGAAAGAGACTGTCAGATTGATGTAACCATTGGCAATGATGCCGGATATTATCACAAAGATTTACCAAAAGTCGGATTCAACGAAGAGGAACAGCCTTTCGGGTATCGTGGTGTGCAATTATTATTTGAAAAGCTTGATAATGCTTTGAAAGGGGTGAACGCATGAAAAAATTATTGAAATATTTGTCACCGTTTGCGCCGGACGATTCCGGAGCGTGTTCCGTGTTGTACGAATTGGGTGGAATTACGGTCATTTGTGATGCTGGTGGTTGTACTGGTAATGTGTGCGGATTTGATGAACCTCGTTGGCATGAGAAAAAATCGGCTTTATTCAGTGCTGGCTTGCGTGATATGGATGCAATTCTTGGCAGAGATGATATGCTTGTCAAGAAGTTGGCGAAAGTCTGCACACAAATTCCGGCAGAGTTTACCGCCATTATTGGAACTCCTGTTCCGGCAGTTATCGGGACAGACTTCAAAGCACTGGAAAGAATGAGCGAAAAAGCGACAAATCTCCCCTGTATCGCCGTTGAAACGACAGGTACAAATTACTACGACAAAGGCGAAGAAAAAGCCTATTATGCATTGTTTGAGAAATTCGCTGTTGAGAAATACCCCACGAAAAAAGGAAAAATCGGCATCATTGGGGCAACTCCCTTAGATACTGGATTCACTCACGCAGAAGACGTGACAAGGGGCATGAACTTTGAGGAAATTGTTTGTTTCGGCATGGACAGTGGACTTGATGACATCCGCAGGGCTTCGGAATGTGAATTTATTTTCGTGATTAGTCCGGCTGGTATCAAATCCGCAAAGCTATTGGAAGAGCGTTTCGGGATTCCGTATCAAGAAAGTTATATCTGTAATATCCCGTCAGAAATTTTGGGGCAAACAGAAGATTTATGGGGAAAGAATGTATTGATTGTGCATGAACAGTTTGCCGCAAATTACTTGAGAGGTTGGACAGAAGGCGGTAATGTGGATTGTGCGACATGGTTCATGTTTTTGGAAGAATTTGCAAAAGAAAATGATTTCCGTATCAAAAGCGAAGAGGACTTTTTGCAGAAAATTCAGGAGCGTGAATATGATGTCATTATTGCAGATAGTAATTTCAAGCGGTTACTCAAACATTGGGACGGTGAATTTATTCCGTTTGCACATTATGCCGTCAGTGCGGAATTGAGGAATGACAGATGTTGACAGAGAAAATTCGTGTGTTCGGAATTGTGCAGGGTGTCGGATTCCGACCGTTTACGGCAGTCACCGCCGAAAAATTCCACATTAAAGGCACAGTCGCAAATAAAGGCTCATATGTCGAAATTTTCGCACAGGGTAGCCCTGAAAATATCAATGCATTTATGGATACTGTCCGTAACCATCCGCCGGAAAGGGCTATGATTTTGGAAATGGAGCATGATTCCTGCGAACGTGAACCGTTTGCAGAGTTTACCATTATCGAAAGCGAAAAGGAAACAGGGAATATCTTTGTTTCGCCTGACATTGCTACTTGTGAAAAATGCCGTACAGAATTATTTGACCCCCATAACAGGCGATATTTACACCCCTTTATCAATTGCACGCAGTGTGGTCCTCGATTGACAATTCTGGATTCTATGCCCTACGACAGAGAACGCACAAGCATGAAAGAATTTCCCATGTGTCCAGAATGCAAGGCAGAGTATGAAAGCCCCTTGTCAAGGCGATATGATGCCCAGCCTGTTTGCTGTAATCAGTGCGGTGCAGAGGTGTATTTACTGGACAGCAATTTGAAAGGCAATGAAGCCATTTCAGAAGTGCGCCGTCAGATTATGGACGGAAAAATTATTGCTATTAAGGGAATCGGCGGTTTTCATTTGTGTTGTAATGCGTATGATGATAACGCAGTCAAACGCTTGCGGATTCTTAAAAATCGACCTATGAAGCCTTTTGCCGTGATGATGAAAGATTTGCAGACCGTTCAGAGAGAATGCGAATTATCGGAAGGTCAGCAGGAATTGTTGACAGGCTGGCAAAAGCCCATTATGTTACTGAAAAGACGCCTGAAAACGTCCATTCCTGAAAGCATTGCACCGGATAACTTGACAGTGGGTGTCATGTTGCCTTATGCACCTGTACAGATGTTATTGTTTGATGAGCCGGACGGAATCGAAATGACAGACTGTCTTGTGATGACGAGCGGAAATGCAAGAGGTGCGCCCATTTGTCGCAGTGATGAGGATGCACGAAAAGAAATTTCCGGCTTTTGTGACAGCATTTTATCTCACAATCGGAAAATTCGTATTCGTGCAGACGATTCCGTTACCGATTGGCTTGATGGAAAGCCCTACATGATACGCAGGTCAAGAGGCTTTGCACCGTTGCCAATCATGCTCAAACACGCTGGAAACCGTCAGGTTTTGGCAATTGGCGGAGAATTGAAAAATACGTTCTGTATCGTCAAGAATGGCTTATTGTATGCCTCTCCCTATGTAGGAGATACCGCAGACATTCGCACAGTGACCGCCTTGAAAGAATCCATTTCCAGAATGTGCGGACTGTTGGAAGCTGAACCGGAAATTATTGTCAGCGATATGCACCCGATGTATCACACTGTTTCCATTGCTGAAGAACTTGCAAGGGAAAAGCATATTCCCCTTGTCAAGATTCAACACCATTATGCACATATTCTTTCCTGTATGGCAGAAAATGGATGCAGTCAAAAAGTCATTGGTGTGAGTCTGGACGGCACAGGTTACGGCACAGATGGTACAATCTGGGGCGGTGAATTTCTCATCAGCGATTATCAGGGCTTTGAACGTGTGGGAAGTATTCAGCCCTTCATGCAGGTGGGTGGAGATATTTCATCCGTGGAGGGGTGGAGAATTGCTGTTTCCTTGTTACGTGAGACGTTGGGAGAAAATGCCTGTCTGCGGTTGGGACTTTGTGACAGTCAGACATACCGCATTCAAAAAATGATGGCAGAAAAACAGCTCAACAGCGTGGTTTCTACCAGTTGCGGACGATTATTTGACGGCATTTCGGCGATTTTGGGAATCCGTCAGAAATCGACATTTGAGGGAGAATCTGCAACCGCCTTAATGACAATGGCGGAAAAATCCCCTTGTGGTGAAAAAATCAATATTTCGGGCTTTACCGTCAATCCTATCGAAAATAACAGCTTTTTGCAGTTGCCTACTCTTGCATTGGCGCAGGAAATTGCAGAGCGTTATTTATATGACAATTCCGATTATCACCGCCAATATTTAGCATATGCATTTCATGCAGTACTGGCAGAACAAATTTTGAGGACTTGTCAGAAAATCCGTTCACAATCGGGGCTGAATATTTGCGCATTGAGTGGCGGAGTATTTCAGAATCGTTTGCTGACATATCTGTGTAAAGAACGTTTGCAGAATGACGGTTTCAAAGTCCTTCTGCACAGCCTGATACCACCGAATGACGGAGGTATCTGCATCGGGCAGGCTGCTTATGCAGTCATGCAAAACAATTGAAACAAATTTTATGGAGGTATTACTATGTGTGTAGGTTTATCAGCTAGAGTGGTAAGAGTAGAGGACGGCACAGCTTTGATTGATGCAAGCGGTGTACAGCGTGAAGTCAGTGCTGGTGTGCTGGAAGACTTAGAACCGGGGGATTTCGTCATGGTTCATGCTGGTGTTGTGATTGCAAAAATCACCGACTCTGACGAAAACGAAACAGATGATTTAATGGAGAATTTGTCATGAATGAGAATATGAAAAAAGCCCGTGACATTATCACGTCTTATCAGGGGAAGCCCTTGCGGATTATGGAAGTCTGCGGAACACATACTCATGAAATTTTTCGGCTTGGGTTGCGGAAATTGTTACCTGAACAAGTTGACTTAATTTCAGGTCCGGGGTGTCCGGTGTGTGTAACGGCAATTGGATTCATTGATGAGGCTTGTTGGTTGGCATTGGAAAAAAATTGCATTATCTGCACATTTGGCGACTTAATCAGAGTCCCCGGAACAAAAATGAGCCTTGCAGGTGCTAGGGCAAAAGGCGCAGAAGTGAAACCAGTGTATTCGCCTTTGGATTCGCTTGCAATCGCTGAAGAAAATCCAGACAGGCAGGTGGTATTTTTGGCGGTTGGATTTGAGACGACAACCCCGTCAGCCTGTATCACCGTGAAAAAGGCAAAAGAAAAAGGCTTGACGAATTTTTCGATTTTGACAGCCAATAAAACCATGCCGAATGCCTATCAAGCCTTAGTGGGGAGTGCGGATGCCTTCTTATACCCTGGACACGTGAACGCTATCACAGGGAATGCAGTCTGTCAGAAGCTCTGCGATGAGCAGGGCGTTTCCGGAGTTGTGGCAGGATTTACGGCAGGGGAGCTGTTGACGGCTTTAGCTGTCACAATCAAACTTTTGGAAAAGGGCGAACCCTTTTTCAGAAATTGTTATCCTCGTGTTGTCAAGGATGAGGGCAATCTTTCCGCACAAAAATTGATGCAGGAAGTGATGCAACCTTGTGACAGCGAATGGAGAGGTTTGGGAGTGATTCACGATTCCGGTATGAAATTACGTCCGGAATTTGCCGATTTCGATGCAAGAATCAAACACGATATGCCCGAAATCAAGGGAAAACCAAATCCGGCTTGTCGCTGTGGGGAAGTCCTGCAAGGTAAATGCAAACCCTCTGACTGTAAAGTGTTCGGGAGAGGTTGCACACCATTGCATCCAATTGGGGCTTGCATGGTATCAGATGAAGGGGCTTGTTCCGCCTATTACCAGTATACAGAACATGAATAATATCAAAGGAGTATTTTTAAGATGAGTGATAAAACAGTTACCCTTGCACATGGTGCAGGCGGTTCACAGACAAATGAATTGATTGAAACCGTATTCAAGGCGCATTTTTCCAACCCTGAATTTACCGCAGACGATGCCGCTGTCTTGCCTGTTGAAAAGGGAAGATTGGCATTTTCCACAGACGGTTTTATTGTATCGCCTTGGAAATTCAACGGCGGAAATATCGGAAAATTGAGCATTTGTGGAACGGTCAATGACCTTTCCTGCATGGGGGCAAAGCCTTTGTATATGACTTGTGCATTTGTCATTGAGGAAGGCTTTCCCATGGACAATTTAGAGGAAATCGCTTCCGCTATGGAACAAACCGCTAAGGAAGTCGGGGTTAAAATTGTGGCTGGTGATACCAAAGTAGCCGGAAAAGGTCAGTGTGACGGCGTATTCATCACCACGACAGGAATCGGGCAGATTATGGAAAATGCTCATACTTCCGGCGCATTCGCAAAGGATGGAGATGCAGTCATTGTTTCCGGTGACGTGGGTCGTCATGGATGTACGATTTTATTGGCTCGTGACGATTACGGCATTGAATCCGACGTTGACAGCGATTGTGCGCCTTTGTGGGGAACAGTCGAAAGCCTTTACAGCGTGACGAATGATATTCATGTGATTCGTGATGCAACAAGGGGCGGAGTTGGTACGGTTTTGTATGAAATCGCAGGTCAAAGCAATGTCGGAATCACATTGAATGCGTCTAGTATTCCAGTTGACCCACGTGTCAAGGGAGTTTGTGGAATGCTGGGGCTTGAACCGTTGTATTTGGCTTGTGAAGGTCGTCTGGTGATTGTCGCACCGCAGGAACACGCTGACAAAATTGTTGAAACGCTCCGCAAAGGTAAATATACCCAAAATGCAACGATTATCGGGCATATCACTTCCGAACATATCGGACGTGTCGTGATGGAAACCGAAATCGGCACGCAGACCATTTTACCAGCCCCAAAGGGGGAACTCTTGCCGAGAATTTGCTGAAATGTTGGAAAGTTTCAGTTTTATGTGGGGATGGAATGAATTTAAATCAGAGGGGGAAAAATTATTTTCTCTTGAAATTTGTTGTTCATTCTACAGAGATGTATATTTTCAGGTTTCCAAATGCGATGAGGATTATATTGCACAGTGGCGAATCGAACTGACACGACAGGAATATTTTGATGATGTAGTAACTCCAGTAATGAAAGCAGTAGGAAATTCAGAACATCCCCTGTCAAGACAAGAATTTGTTCAACTTCCGCAGTATCAAACAGCCCTCGAAAAAGCGTGTCCTATCAATACCATGATTTTCACTGCACAGCAAAAACAATTGGTTGATGATTTATTAAACAATTTACCAGACGAAACAAACCGCAGGCGTGGCGGTCGTGATGGTCACAGCTATGATTTACAGATATATCAGCCGGAATTGAAAAAATATCGTTCTTGGTGCATTTTGCCGATTGAATGGAATAAGATTGCATTAGTCATTGATATGCTTGTAAGTGTTGCAGATTTGGAATTTCAAAGATACGGTGTTAAGTACTAAAAATTTCTATCAACTTCCCCGAAAAGGTATTTTATGCGCCCATTTGTTGAAAAGAAGTTGACATTTTTGTCAAAATATGATATAATGGGTATCAGCGATGATAAAATTCCTATAAGGTGGAAGTTGAGGAGTGATGAATATGCGTTTCAGGAAGTGTTTGTTTGTGCTTTCTTTGATGGTTTTGTTGAGTGCCTGCGGTACTTCATCTGAAACCAGTTTACCGGAAGAAAAGTCCGTTGAGATTCTTGACATTTCTGATTTAAATTCCCAAAAATCTGAAGATGAAACGGCGGAGACCGAAACAACAAGAATCATTTATGAACCTTCATTTGAAGAGGTGTTTGGAACTTCGACAGCTGAGACGAGTACCGATTTTTTGGAGACAATGCCAACCGAAACAACAGAGGAAACCACCGAATTGACGCAAGATAATTACCGTGGTTGTATTTATGATGCCAATGGAATTAAATTGACCTATACAGACTTGTCAGAACTCGGCAACCCGAAACGAATGTTCAATGATGATTTCAGTGTGTGCTTTTCGAATGTCATTTCTGACGATTCTAAGGGGCTTGACAGTGTGTATGATGACATCATGAGAAAAGATAACAATACCGACTGTACAACCGGACGTTCTGTACAGGTGACATATGATGCATTGGTACAGAGGGCATTATACTCTTATATGGCAGAAATTGGCATGAAAGGCTCAATTGTGGTTATGAGGACAGATGGTTCACTGATGGCGGAAGTTTCCTATCCCTCTTATGATGCGAACCGTTACAGCTATGAATATGGCTATCCTTCCACATTGAGTAATTCTGATTCCCCATTGATGAATAAGGCAGAACAGACCGCTTCCCCTGGTTCTTGCTTTAAAATGATGTCTGAGGTCATTGCAGATAAAAATAATATCACTGTCCTTGATGATGAAGGCGAATGGATGGGTATTCATAATTGGGACTGGAATAAAGGGGGTTATCCAAAGGAAAATAGAACCCTTGCGGATGCATTCCGAAATTCAAGCAATATCTATTTTGCAAAGGTCTTTGAGCAATTGGGAAAGGAAAAAGTACTGGATGAACTTGGGGAAATGTTCAACTTTGTGAATGATAAATTGATTTCCTGCGATTTTGGCGGTTTGCGGAACAGCGTTTTCATTGAAAATGATGGTGATTTAAGGCGAACAGGGTTCGGACAAGCCAATGTCAAGACAAGTCCGGTATTTCTTGCGGCTTTGACCCGTGAGGCAATTTTCGGGCAGATGGTGAAGCCCTTTACCCTGAAAGCGCAGGTCAATTCCAAAGATTATACTGATGTGATTGAAGAAGGTACACAGCCTTATGAAGTCATTGCAGAATATCCACAAAAATATAATGCACATTTGCTGGAAGGTATGGCAGGTGTTGCGGAAGATTTAGGCGCAGCTGTTCCGGCTGGCTATAAGTTGTATTGTAAAACCGGTACGGCAGAGGTGGGAAGAGGGGATTACCTTTATGTTTCGGGCTGTTTGCTGAATGATAACGATAATACAAGCGAATCCCCCATTTATGACGATTACAGCAATTATGCTGAAAATGGCTCGTATATTATCATTACACAATTGCAGAATCCGGATGCTTTCGGGTTCAGCTTTGCAAGCAATACCGGCTATATCTATAAGCGAATTATGGCAATTGTTACAGATACATACCAGTATGATGGGGAAGACCCATGCCCTTATACAGAAGAATTGGATACCATTCAAGACCCCTATGAATATGAAGAAGATGAACCAGAAGAATCTGACGAAAATCAAGAAGAATTGGAATGACAAAAAGTCCGCTGATTGGCGGACTTTTTTGTTAAGGGTGAAAATGCTCATCTTGTCGGTTCTCTAATGCAAAAATAATGCATTGTATCACAAGCGCATTCATGGAAATATGATTTTCTTTTGCAAGTTTTTCGAGAATTTCCGCAGTTTTAACGGGAATACGGAACGTTTTAGAAATTGTTGGTGTGCTTTTCTGAATAACGAATTTCAAATCCTGCATGGTAAGTCACCTCTTTTTGAGAATTTTTGTATTTTTTATTATACATGATTCTCCTAAAAAAAGATAGACTTATAAAAAATTGCATAATGTAGGCTTATGTGCAATTATTTTTAATTGCAGAATTTGGCGTAGAAATCGCTTTTTTCTTTTTGGGTGTCATCAGAATAATGTTCATCGACACAAAGATGTTCTAATGCAAAACAAATACACTGATTGATGAGGCGATTGAGGGAAATGTTGTTTTCCCCTGCTAATTTTTCGAGGTGTTGTACTACTGGTTCAGGAATCCGGATTGTTTTGGATACACTGTCATACCCCTTTGCGATTTTAAACATATATGTCTTCAGCTGCGAAAAGCTGTACAATATTTAGGGGAATACGCACAGTATCTGGAGCTAAGATATTTTCCGCAGACTGGTCTTGTAACCTCCAGTTTTATTTTTTGCTCCATTTAGCGGTTTTTTCGCTTTCTTTTCCATAGTATAGCATATTTTCCTCGAAAAGTCAATAGAAAAAATCATTTCTGCTTTTTATTGTGTCATAATTGGTACAATAAAAAGAGCCTGCCAAAATGACAGACTCTTCATTCACTCATACTAATACAATCTTACTTTTCAAAGAAGGGAACAGCTTCCTGCAATGCAGCTGAACCGAAATTATTAGAAGCCGGAACGATTGCCAGCTCGACACCACGCAGATGCGGTCTTGCAGCTTCTGCGATTCCGTCAAAGAGCTGTTTCATGCCATCATTGCCAAGAGCCGGAACATCAACATCCAGAATCAAGAGGAAATTCGGGTTCGGCTTGTCCTCACGCTTCATCACACGCAGATAAGCTTTTTCAATCTTACCACTTTCAGCGATAAACGGACGAATGGCATCCAATAACTCTGTGGGTTCTTCTTTGAGTGTGCCAATCTGAATCTTAGTACCGGGGGCAATTGCCTCAGTATTCTGCATTCTGATAAGGCTTTCTACGGGAATCATAATATTCTGACCGTAGGGGTTAATGACTGCACCGGAAAGCCCCTTGCCAACATCCTTCTGGAAAAACTGACAAAGGTCACGGAACGTGATAGCAGCTCTCTGGTGGCTCTTGTTGTCAGCCCATTTTTGCAGTTCAGATTCATCTGTGAAAAGCGGGAAGAAACGCTTTCCCTCTTTGTCGTTGAACAGAATAAACTGCACCTGTGGCTGGTCTCTGAGTTCTACAGTACCATCAGCATTCGCCTGTGCCTGCTGAACGGTCTGAATATTTGCCGGAACAAGGAAACGCCCAGCTTTCAGGGTATTCACGAAAGTTGTTTCTGTTCTGGCGTTGCGGTCTGCTTTCATAGCATCCATAGCGTGTACTAACTCCGGATTGGTAATCGGAGTCTGTGTTCTTTTGATTTCTGCCAAAATATTCACCTCATTCAATATTTCAATAGTCCAGTATTATGAACTGTTATCAACATTATAGCATAAAATTTTCATAAAGTCAACACTATTTTTAGAAATATTTTAATTTCCGGAATGAAAAAATCAGGGGCATACATGAAAGTCGCTCCTGATTTCTTTTCCTTTTTGTTTTTCGCTCATCATATGTCCAATGATTACGCACGCTCAACCTTACCGGAACGCAAACATCTGGAGCATACATAAATATGGCATGGAGTCCCCTTGACAACTGCTTTGACACGCTGAACATTGGGCTTCCAAGTTCTGTTGGATGAACGATGAGAATGGGAAACCTTGTTACCAAATGTAACACCCTTACCGCAAATTTCACACTTTGCCATGATAAAACACCTCCTTCGACACGGTGAAAAAACACCTATGCTATATATTATAGCAGAATGTTTTGAAAAAAGCAAGTCTTTTTTCAAAAAAAAATCAAATTTTTTTTCAAAAATGAGAGACAGTGGAATGATTTTTTCCAGAATTTACAGAAAAAGCTTGCAATATCTTTTGATTTGTAGTATAATGAAATAGTAACTGTTTGAATGATAAGAAAGGGGTAGTTGAATGTTTGCACTATCAACAGAAAGAATCTTGCAATATCTTGTCAGGCTGATGGTGATTTTGCTCATCAATCCATTGCATGAATGCGCTCATGCTTTCTCCGCTTATAAGCTGGGAGATGATACCGCCAAAAGAGAAGGGAGATTAACTCTTTCCCCGTTGGCACATTTGGACTTATTTGGTTCATTCCTCTTGTTGTTCTGTGGTTTTGGATGGGCGAAACCCGTTCCAGTGAATCCGAGAAATTTCAAAAATCCAAGAAAAGGCATGATGTTGACAGCAATCGCAGGACCTCTTTCCAATGTTGCGGCGGCATTATTTGCAGTGATTGTTTATCAGCTTCTGAACGGTCAACAATATTTTTATGTGGAAGAAAGTATGCTGCACATCAGCAACGGAACAAAAGGCTATGCAATGTGGATGCTTTATGAGTTCATTACCATCAATATCAATCTGTTTGTATTCAATATGATTCCTGTACCGCCCTTAGATGGTTCGAGGGTACTCACCTATATACTACCAAGGAAGGCAGCGAATTGGTTTATCAAGAATGAGCGGTATTTTTATGGGGTTGTGATGCTTTTAATGTTGACAGGAATTTTGAGTTTTCCGCTTATCTTTCTGAATCAGAAAATTTATCAGTTGCTTTTACTTTTGACCAATTGGATACCGGCGGTGACAATATGACAGGAATTGAATTTAAATTGGAAGTTTTCACAGGCCCTCTTGATTTGTTATTGCATCTCATTTCCAAACATCAGCTCAATATTTATGATATTGAAATTACCAAACTATTGGAACAATATCTATTATACATGGAAGAAGCACGACAGCAGGATTTGGAATTAGCTGGTGAATTTTTGGAAATGGCGGCGAGATTGGTTTATATTAAAACGGTTTCCCTCTTGCCAAAACCAGAAGAGGCGGAACGAGCCAAACAAGAATTACAGGGTTCTTTAATTGAGTTTGCCCTTTGTAAAAAAGCGGCTTTCATGCTCAGAGAACAATTTCTTGCAGATGATATTTTCGTCAGAAAACCCATGAAACTCCCCAAATTGAAACAAACTTACAAGTTGACACACCCCAAGGAAAAATTAGCCGAAGTATGGGCGCAGGTGGATAAATCCAGAATCAATAGTCAGGCATTGTCAGAAAAGATTACTGATACTGTCACACAGGAAAAAGTTGTTTCTGTTTCCTCCAAAATTGTTCATATATTGCGGTGTCTCTGGAATGGGGAACAGGTGTTAGTTGCTTCTTTGTATGAGGGATTGACTGACCGTTCATCAAGAGTGGCTACATTTTTGGCAGTGCTGGAATTGACACGTTTCGGGCGAATCATGCTGAATGAAGATAATACCATTTTAACCATATGCGACAGAAAGGAGGGGGAAAATGGACACTGAACGATTAACCACCATTGCAGAAGCAATTTTATTTGCATCTGGTGACCCTGTGGAAACTTCCCGACTTGCTCAGACGCTGAAAGTTTCTGAAAAAGAGATTCTCCCCATCATGCAACATCTGCAAGAACGCTATACCCAAACAGAAAGTGCATTGCAGGTCATCCGGCTTTCGAAATCGTGGCAATTGGGAACACGCCCCGAATTTGCATTTGTGATACGGGAAGCCATGGAGAAAAAACGAATGCAGCCCCTTTCCAATGCAGCAATGGAAACTTTGACGATTATCGCCTATAATCAGCCCGTGAGTAAAGGCTTTGTGGAAAGGGTCAGAGGAATCGACAGTTCTACAATTGTGAATTCTCTTGTAGATAAGGGACTTTTGGAAGAAGCAGGGAGAATTGATGTCCCCGGTCGTCCAATTGGCTACAAAACAACCGCCTTATTTTTGCGTGTGTTCGGGCTTTCCTCTCTGGATGAATTGCCAGACCCCAACGCTAAACAGGAAGATAAATTCACCGGAGAACTGGAAGGATATGCTGAAACTGGAAATTTGATACCTGAAACGGAATCAGAATCCATTCCAGAAAGTCAGGAGGAGGCAGAATGAAAGTATTTTTGATAATTCTCTTGATATTATTGGTATTGATAATATTGATTTGTCTTTCAGGGGTGGTCATTTCGTTCAGCTATTGGGGCGGTGTATTGGAATGGAGTGTCAAGTATTTGGGGATTAAAATTCTCCCACGGAAGAAAAAAGAGGGAAATTCTTCTGACAATTCCGGAAAACCTAAAAAAAAGAAAAAGAAAAAAGGAAAAAAAGAAGAGGAACATCAGGATTCTGACAAAGAAGAGGAAGAATCCCAAAAAGAAAAACGGAAGGATTTCCTTTTTGATAAATTCGTAAAAACAGAACAGAAACTTGTCAAATATACAGATTTCGCCGGCAATGCGCTTGCAGCCCTTGCACCTTCTTTCCCTCACATTTTGAAGGGTGTCAAGTGGTATCGGATTGAAACAGATATTCTGGTTGGGGGAACAGATGCTTCTGAATGCGCTCAACTTTATGGAAAAGTACAAGCTGTATTGCAGACCGTCATTGAATTGGCGGAACATTGGGTAAAAGTCAACCGGAAATCTGTGATAGTCGGGTGTGATTTTACGGAAGATACTACCCGTTGGAATGTGCGTTTCTGTATCAGAATCAGCGTTGGCGCATTGGCACACATGGGCATTTCATTTGTATGGCATTTCCTCAAAGACAGGAAAGCAACCAAAAAAATGATTGTCAGTCAGAAAGTATAATTGATTAGCATTACAGGCGGTTCAACCGCAGAAGGAGTTATATTATGAGTGAAATGAAAATCAATGGTTTTATGGGTATCAGTATGGAGAAAATTCATAGTCTGGTAGATGCTAACACCATGATGGGCGACCCGATTCCGTGCGGAGATGGGACAACCATTATCCCCATTTCCAAGGTATCTGTGGGCTTTGCTTCTGGTGGTTCGGATATTCCCACAAGAACCAGCAAAGAATATTTTGCAGGCGGTGCAGGGGGCGGATTGAGTGTCAATCCAGTTGGTTTTCTGGTTGTGAAAAATGGTAATGTGGAATTGGTACAACTCACCATGAATGCCGATAAAGGTAACGTATTTCTGGAGAAATTGCCGTCCCTCATTGACCAAGTTTCTGGTAAGCTGAAAAAGGGAAAAGATAAAACAGCAGACAACAAAAACGAAAAAGAATCAGAAGAGGCTACCTCTGAATAAATCACTTCATTCCTTCATAAAATGATATTATGAAAAATTTTATGAGGGAGGAATATCCATGAAAAAATGGGTTTGTGTGGTAGTATCCTTATGCATGGGGATGGGTTTCATCCATCCTATGAAAGTGTATGCAATGCCGGAAGTTTCCGCTTCTTCATGTATCTTGATAGAAGCGAAAACAGGGGAAATTCTCTTTGAAAAAAATGCATTTGAAAAGCGTTCCATGGCAAGCACGACCAAAATCATGACCACGCTTTTGACAATCGAAAGCGGAGACCTCGACACAGAATTTATGGTTGATACCGATGCCATTCATGTGGAAGGTTCATCCATGGGGTTAGTGGAAAATGATATTGTCACCAAAAGGGCGTTATGCTATGGAATGCTGTTGCCGTCCGGAAATGATGCAGCGAATGCGTCCGCTGTGGCGGTAGCTGGGAGTATTCCAGAATTTGCCAAGCTTATGAATGCAAGGGCGCAGGAAATCGGCATGACGAGAACTTGCTTTGTCACTCCCTCTGGATTGGAAGGGGAAGGGCATGGAAGTTCCGCTTATGATATGGCATTGTTGACGAGGACAGCCATGCAGAATGAAATTTTCCGGAGTATCTGCTGTCAATCGGAAGCAAGGGTGAAATTTGGCAATCCGCCTTATGAAAGAACGCTTTACAATTCCAATAAGCTCCTCAAAATGTATGATGGGGTCATTGGAGTGAAAACAGGGTTCACGGATGAAGCAGGGCGGTGTCTGGTGTCGGCTTGTGAGCGTGACGGAATGGAATTGATTTGTGTCACACTCAATGACCGCAACGATTGGAATGACCACATGACAATGTATGACTATGGCTTTTCGGAAGTACAGGCTATGACCTTAGATGCGCCGGACGGGCTGGAAATTCCGGTGGTTGGCGGAACAGTTGAACGTTTACGGCTGTATACAGATGAATCCGTCATTGTTGGGATGAAAGACGATATGGAAAGTCATATTTCCGTAAAAGTCCGCCGTGCGCCGTTTGTCTATGCACCCATTGAAAAAGGCGATACTATCGGCACATTGGAATATTATTACAAGGATACAAAAATCACATCTGTTCCGTTGCTTTCAGCGGACAGCACAGAAAAGGCAGTTCAGCCGGAATTGACTTTATTTGACAAAGTGAAAATTTGGCTGGATGATTTCTTGAAACACTGTCGGGAGACAGCTTAGAAAAGGAGTTATTATGGCAGAAATCAGAATTCAAAAGATGCTTGCAGATGCCGGATATTGTTCACGGCGCAAGGCGGAAGCCCTCATTCAGGCTGGCAGAGTCAAGCGCAACGGCAGACCGGTCAAATTAGGGGATAAGGCTTCCCCAAAGGATTTAATCACAGTGGATGGCGAAAAAATTTTCATTCCCAGAAAGAAAAGTTTCCGTTATATCATGTTGCATAAACCTCGTGGCTATGTGACAACGGTTTCAGATGAGCTTGACAGGCGTTGTGTCATGGATTTGCTGGACGGCGTGGAGGAGCGTGTATATCCAATCGGACGGCTTGACAGAAATTCAGAGGGGCTTTTATTGCTCACCAATGATGGAGCGTTTGCCAATGCCATTATGCACCCTTCCAAGCACGTTTCAAAAACCTATCGTGTCACGGTTCATTCTGCTGTCACAGATGAGCAAATCGCACAAATGGCAGGGGGAATTCTCCTTGATGGGAAAAAGACGTTACCAGCGAATATTGTCGTTTTGAACAATGAACCGGAAAGGGCTGTTATGCAGATTACCATTAAAGAGGGGCGCAATCGTCAAATCCGCAGAATGTGTGAAGCTGTCGGCTTAGAAGTCGCAAGATTGAGACGTACCGCAATAGGTCCTTTGAAATTGGGAATGCTCAAACCCTCCACATGGAGAGACTTAAAACCGGAAGAACTGCGGGCAATTCGTAACGCTATTGGAAAGGAATCCTAATCATGTTGAAAATTTTGGAAACAAGTGATAATGCAAAGTATTCCACTATTCTGGAAAAAATTTCCATTTCCGAATATGCTGAACTGCATATCAGTGAAGCGAAAGAAAATGACGGAGTAAAGGGCTATATCATCTATAGCTATACCCCTGAAAAGGTGACAATTTATGATGTCAATGATGGTCATGATTATAATTACTGTGATGGTCTTGTCAGGTCGGTGCTATTTAAGGCGGAATTGAAAGGCATTGAAAAGGCTGTTTTCCTTGTGGACAATCCGGAAATGCTCAAACGATTGACATTACTCGGATTTGTGAAAAATGACGAAAAAACAATTGACAATATTGTTGATATTATGGAAAATTGTAAAAAATGCAAGGAAAACCCTGCAAACACTTGAAAAAAAGTGAAAAAAATAGTATCATTATAATGTATGTGACAGGTATGCCGGAAACCGGATTTTTCCGAATCGGCTTACTGCTAAGTTTATATCAGAAGGGAACGAAACGATATGCAGATGGAAAAAAATTTAGCCAGCCCTGCAAGACAGCGTTTGGCGATGCTGTTTGATGATGGCTCATACAAAGAAATTGGTTCTTTTGTCATGGAAAAGGAGAATCCGGCTAGTGTTGTGACGGCTTATGGCTATGTAAACGGGAATCCGGTGTACGCATTTGCACAAGACCAGAGCGAAACAAATGGCGCAGTTGGTTCAGCTCATGCAGAGAAAATTTCAAAAATGTTCACCCTTGCAGCAAAAACAGGCGCACCCATTGTGGGAATCTACGATTCTAACGGCGCATTCATGGACGGTACAGCCTCTTGTTTGAATGCTTACAGTCTCATCATGAAGCGGGTTTCACAGCTTTCAGGAGTTGTACCGCAAATTGCATGGGTAGCCGGAGTATGTGCTGGAAGTGCGGCAATGGCGGCGGTAGCATCTGATTTTGTGGTCATGTCGAAAGATGCAGAATTATTCCTTGTGCCAAGCTTTGAGAAGGGCGCAGGAAGTGCCGAAGTTTGCGCTAAAAATGGAACGGCTTCCATTGTGGCAGAAGATGACAGTAAAGCCGTTGAGCAGGTACGCAATTTGATTAACTTACTCCCAGTCAATAATATGGCAAGTACTCCTTGCATGGAGTACGAAGACCCCACGGCATTGGGAGGAGCTGACCTCGAATCTTTGGTGAATACCATTGCAGACGGCAACAGCGCAGTTGAAATTTTCGCTGATTATGGCAGTGCATCCTATACCGCATTAGCGACAATGTGCGGAATGACTGTTGGAATTGTAGCAACCAATAAAACAGACAATCGTCTGACAGAAGCGGATTGTGCAAAATTGGGACGTTTTGTGCGTGTTTGTGATGCATTCTCAATCCCCATTATCACATTGGTAGATACATTGGGATTTGACGGCAACAATGACACCGAAATTTCCGGTTCTGTGAAGGCTTTAACACGTCTCGCCGGAAGCTATGCAGAAGCAACTACAGCAAAAATCTCTGTTGTGACTGGAAACGCAGTCGGTGCGGTATTTGTGGCATTGGCTGGAAAGGGCTGTAATGCTGATTTCACCTATGCGCTGGAAAATGCCTGCATTGCTCCGCTCATGCCGGAATCTGCGGTTGAATTTTTGTGGCATGATGAATTAAAGGGTTGTAACGATTTGGATGCAATGAGAAAGGAACTTGCAAAGGAATATTCCAAGACTTTGGCATCTGCACTCTCAGCGGCAAAATTGGGCGTGATTGATGAAGTAGTAGAATCTTCCGAACTCCGTGCAGTATTGAGCAGTGCTTTGGCAATGCTGGAAGGCAAGCGTGTGACAAATCTCCCGAAGAAACACAATAACTTCCCGTTCTAAGTTGGAAGTATGACATAAAAAATTATAGATTGGTGGTATATACTTATGAAAAGATTTAATGTAACTGTCAATGGAAAAGTTTATGATGTTGCAGTAGAAGAAACAACTGGTTCTGGTGCGCCAGCACCTGTAGCCGCTGCACCTGCTCCGGCAGCAGCACCTGCTCCGGCAGCGTCCGCTGGTGCTGGTGAGAAGGTAACTGCACCAATGCCCGGAACTATCCTTGATGTGAAGGCTTCCAATGGTCAGAGCGTTTCCAAGGGTGATGTTATCATGGTACTGGAAGCAATGAAAATGGAAAATGATATTGTTGCTCCGTGTGATGGTACTATTACAAGTATTCTTGTCAAGAAGGGCGATTCCGTTCAGAGTGGCGACACCCTCGCAACTGTAGGCTGATTTCAACGAAAGGACAGATGAAACATGGCTAAAAAAATCAGAGTAACCGAAACTGTTCTTCGTGATGCTCATCAGTCATTGCTTGCAACCAGAATGACAATTGATGATATGCTCCCGATTCTGGGGAAATTGAATGAAGTCGGTTTCAATTCTATTGAGTGCTGGGGCGGTGCAACATTTGACTCCTGTCTTCGTTTCTTGAATGAAGACCCATGGGAGAGACTGCGTACCCTCCGCAGAGAAATGCCGGATGCACGTTTGCAGATGCTGTTCCGTGGACAGAATATGTTAGGCTATCGCCATTATGCAGATGATGTTCTGGAGGAATTCGTTCAAAAGTCTGTTGAAAATGGTATTGATGTCATTCGTATTTTTGATGCATTGAATGACATCCGTAATTTGCAGACCGCTATCAACTCCGCAAAGAAGGCAACTCGCAACGGCAAAAAGGCAGAAGTTCAAGTGGCAATGTCTTTCACCACTGGTGAAGTATTTACAACAGAATATTATGTGGAATATGCCAAGAGAATTGCTGAAGCTGGTGCAGATTCCATCTGTATCAAGGATATGGCGGCATTGCTGACACCTTACAAAACAGAGGAACTTGTCAGGGCTATCAAGTCCGCTGTGGACTTGCCGATTGATTTGCATACACATTATACTTCCGGATTGGCTTCTATGTGCCTGTTGAAGGGCATTGAAGCTGGTGCAGATATTATTGATACGGCAATGTCTCCGCTGGCATTGGGTACATCTCATGCGCCGACAGAATCCATGGTAGCCGCTTTACAGGGGACAGAATACGATACAGGGCTTGACTTAGTTCTGTTGAATGAAATCCGTGGTTACTTCATGGGACTGCGTAAGAAATATATTGAATCTGGATTGATTGACCAGAAAATGCTTGCTGCTGATGCTGGTGCATTGATTTACCAAGTTCCGGGTGGAATGCTGTCGAATTTGCTGTCACAGCTGAAACAGGCAGGAAAAGAAAATCTGCTTGATGAAGTGCTGGCAGAAGTTCCGAGAGTCCGCAAGGATGCAGGCTATCCGCCGTTGGTAACACCGTCTTCCCAGATTGTCGGCACACAGGCTGTATTCAATGTGCTGATGGGTGAACGCTATAAGACCGTTACCAAGGAATTTAAGGGCATTGTCCGTGGGGAATACGGTCAAACTCCTGTTCCGATTGACCCCGAATTCCAGAAGAAAATTATCGGTGATGCTGAACCGATTCATTGCAGACCTGCTGACCTCCTCGAGCCCGAACTCGACAAACTCCGCAAAGAGTGCGCTGAATGGGCTGAAAGTGAAGAGGATGTTCTCAGCTATGCACAGTTCGGTCAGGTGGCTGTCAAGTTCTTTGAAAAGCGCAGAAATGCGAAGTTCGGGCTTGATGGAAAGCACGGCGATTCTGAAAAGCAGGTTCATCCCGTTTGATAATGTCTGAAATTGAGAGAGTGCCTCCGGTTCTGTCCGAAGGCATTTTCTTGATTATTCGAACTTAAATAAATCGGAATTTAATGGAGGTTAATATATGAAAGTATTTTTGCTATGGCATATACACGAGTTAACTGATGATTTTGGTACACACGATGAAGAAAAGCTAATTGGTGTATTTTCATCTTCCGAAATAGCTAATGACACCATTCAAAAGTTCAAAAATCTGGATGGATTCAGAGATTATTCTTTAGATTGTTTTATGATAGAAGAATACGAGGTGGATAAACCAACAAATTGGACGGAGGGGTTTTCTACTGTTCGATGGACTGAATAATCAACTCAACTGGAATTATGATAAATTCTGATTTATCTCAACACACAAACAAGAAAGGAGAATATATATGCCGTTACCAGTTGTTGCCGTAGTCGGCAGACCAAATGTCGGAAAGTCTACGCTGTTCAATAAATTGATTGGGCAAAGGCTTTCCATTGTAGAAGATACACCGGGGGTAACTCGTGACCGCATCTACTCCAAATGTGAATGGAGAGGGCGCAAATTTATGGTAGTCGATACGGGAGGTATCGAACCCAAAGAAGATGACAAGCTTCTGACACTCATGAGACAACAGGCGGAAATTGCCATTTCTCATGCAGATGTGATTATTCTTGTGACAGATGTTCGGAGCGGTGTGACTGCGAATGATTATGCTGTTGCTGATATGCTCCAGAAAAGCGGTAAACCCATTGTATTATGTGTGAACAAATGCGATACCCTTGGGGAAACTCCTATGGAAGTGTACGAATTCTATAACTTGGGAATCGGCGACCCCTTTCCGGTATCATCCGTACACGGTCATGGTACTGGTGATATGCTTGACGAGGTTATCAAGCATTTTCCCGAAAATGATATTGATGACTACGACGAGGACGATATTAAAGTTGCTGTCATTGGCAAGCCCAATGCCGGAAAATCGTCTCTGATTAACCGCATTGCAGGAGAAGAACGTGTGATTGTCTCCGATATTGCCGGAACTACCAGAGATGCCACAGATACCATTATTGAGCGTGAAGAAGGAAGATTTATTTTCATTGATACCGCCGGAATTCGCCGGAAATCCAAAATCACAGAAAAGATTGAGCATTATTCTGTCCTCCGTGCGTATATGGCGATTGACAGAGCGGACGTTTGTGTTATCATGATTGATGCCGTTGAGGGCTTCACCGAACAGGATTCAAAAGTTGCCGGATATGCCCATGAACAGGGCAAAGCCTGTATTGTTGCGGTCAATAAATGGGATGCTGTCGAGAAAACCGACAAAACCATGGACGAATACCGCAAAAAGCTGGAAAATGATTTCAGTTTCATGAGTTATGTTCCGTTTATTTTCATCTCCGCAAAGACAGGGCAGAGAGTGGAAAAACTCTTTGAAAAGATAAAATTTGTGTATGAGCAAAATTCCATGAGAATCAGCACCGGAACACTCAACGATATTTTGGCATATGCAGTCGCAAGGGTTGAACCGCCTTCTGACAAGGGGCGCAGGCTGAAAATTTATTATATGACACAGGCATCCACCAAACCCCCGACATTTGTATTATTCGTGAACCGTGCGGATTTGTTCCATTTCTCGTATCAGAGATATATTGAAAACCAGATTCGAACCACGTTCGGCATGGAGGGAACACCCATTAGAATGATTATTCGTGAACGAAACCGCAACGATTCCTAGGGGGATGATTTATGCTGATATTATCATTTTTAATCGCTGGTGTATGTGGCTACTTGTTAGGAAGCATCAATTCCGCCATTCTCACGGTCAAAATTCTGAAACATGAGGACATTCGTAATTTCGGAAGCGGAAATGCAGGTCTGACAAATACGCTCCGTTGTTTCGGGAAACAATGTGCCTTATTTACGTTGATAGGAGATTTGGCAAAGGGTGTAATTGCTGTATTTTTGAGTCAGATTTTCGGAAATATGCTGACAGGCGGGACAGCAGATTTGTATTTATTAGGATGCATTGCCGGAATTTTTGCGATATTAGGGCATGTATTCCCTCTTTATCATCAATTTAAAGGGGGAAAGGGTGTTCTTGTCGGGGTGAGTATTTTTTTAGTGCTGGACTGGAGAGTATTTCTCATTTTGATTGGAATATTTGCGATAATCCTAGCAATTTCGAAATATGTCAGTCTATCGTCCATCATTGCAACAGCGTGTTGTCCGGTTACTACCGGATTAGTACAGACTTTTCTCCCCGACGTTCGCCACCAGACGTATACAAGCGGTCAGATTTGGTTGCATATTGGGATTTTGTGCATCATGGCATTTATGATTATCTTCATGCACCGTTCGAATATCCAACGTTTGATGAATGGCACAGAACGCAAGTTCGGAGAGAAAAAGGATAAACAGTGATAAAATTTTATTGGGCTAAAAATTGTCAGGTTATTATGTTTTCAACAGGGAAATTTGTGCAATCCTACAATTTTTCAAAAAAGACTTGATTTTTTCTGAAAAGGTGGTAAAATAGAATTAGCACTCAGGGAGACAGAGTGATAGCACTCAACATGAGAGTGTGCAAAAGTTTGTAAGGAGGAATTCATCATGACGATTAAACCTTTATTTGACCAGATTTTGATTAAGGCAACCGAAGCAGAAGAAAAGACTAAGAGCGGTATTATCCTCGCTGAATCTGCTAAGGAAAAGCCTCAGGTTGCAGAAGTAATTGCTGTCGGTGAGGGCAAGTTTGACGATAATGGAAAGCTCGTTCCGATGGTTGTCAAGGTTGGTGACAAGGTACTGACCAGAAAGTACGGCGGTACTGATGTCAAGGTTGACGGCGAGGAATATACACTGATTGGGCAGGAAGATGTTCTTGCAATCGTGACTGACTAACCCATTTTAATAGATTGGAGAGATGAATCATGGCTAAGGATATTAAATACGGAGAAGAAGCCAGAAAGGCTTTGCAGGCTGGTATTGACAAGCTGGCTGATACAGTGAAAATCACGTTAGGTCCTAAAGGTAGAAATGTAGTACTTGACAAGAAGTTTGGCGCACCGCTCATCACTAACGACGGCGTGACAATCGCCAAGGATATTGAGCTGGAAGATGCTTTTGAAAACATGGGCGCACAGCTCGTCAAGGAAGTTGCTACTAAGACAAATGATGCTGCTGGTGACGGTACAACAACTGCTACTCTGCTCGCACAGGCTATTGTCCGTGAAGGTATGAAGAATATCGCTGCTGGTGCAAATCCTATGGTTTTGAAAAAGGGAATTGCAAAGGCTGTTGATGTTGCTGTGGAGACCATCAAGGCAAATTCTAAAGTGGTTGAGGGTTCAGAGGACATTGCAAGAGTTGGTACAGTTTCCTCTGCTGATGAAGCTGTTGGCAAGCTGATTGCAGAAGCTATGGAAAAGGTAACTGCTGATGGTGTTATCACCATTGAAGAAGGCAAGACAGCTGAAACTTATTCAGAAGTCGTTGAAGGTATGCAGTTTGATAAGGGCTATATTTCCCCCTACATGGTAACTGATACCGAAAAGATGGAAGCCGTTTATGATGACCCGTTCATTTTGATTACTGACAAGAAGATTTCTTCTATTCAGGAAATTTTGCCCCTTTTGGAACAGATTGTACAGTCAGGCAGAAAGCTGGTTATCATTGCAGAAGATATTGAAGGCGAAGCCCTCACAACCTTGATTCTGAATAACCTCCGTGGTGCATTCAAGTGTGTTGCAGTCAAAGCCCCCGGATATGGCGACAGAAGAAAGGAAATGTTGCAGGATATTGCAATTCTGACAGGCGGTACAGTGATTTCTTCTGAAGTTGGTCTGGAACTTAAGGATACTACCATTGACCAGCTCGGTCGTGCAAAGCAAGTCAAGGTTCAGAAAGAAAACACCATCATTGTTGACGGTGCAGGCGATTCTGATGCTATCAAGGCAAGAGTTGCACAGATTAAGACTCAGATTGAAGAAACTTCTTCTGACTTTGACCGTGAGAAATTGCAGGAAAGACTTGCTAAGCTCTCCGGCGGTGTTGCTGTCATCAAGGTAGGTGCTGCTACTGAAATCGAAATGAAGGAAAAGAAACTCCGCATTGAAGATGCGCTCGCAGCTACGAAGGCAGCCGTTGAAGAGGGTATTGTTGCCGGCGGTGGTACAGCTCTCATCAATGCAATTCCGGCAGTTGAAAAGCTCGTCAAGGAATTGACTGGTGATGAAAAGACCGGTGCAGCTATCATCCGCACTGCTCTGGAAGCTCCTCTCCGTCAGATTGCATTGAATGCAGGTCTGGAAGGCAGTGTGATTATTGACAAGATTATCACTGCTGATAAGGTTGGCTATGGTTTCGATGCTTACAACGAAGAATATGTTGATATGTTGCAGGCTGGTATTGTTGACCCGACAAAGGTAACAAGAAGTGCATTGCAGAACGCTGCATCTGTTGCCGCTATGGTTCTGACAACAGAAAGCCTTGTTGCTGACATCAAAGAACCCGAACCCCCAATGCCTCCGATGCCCGCAGGCGGTGGAATGTATTGATTCCCGAAAAGAAAAACTGAAATAAAATTCACCCCTCCATGTGGAGGGGTGATTCTTTTCAGTCGTGCATTTTAATCATGCGTTTGGCTTTGATGACGATATTTTTGTCATTTTCATAGGTGAGAATTCTGGAGGCATAGCCAATATCTACCCATCGGACTTCTGAAATTTCGTCTGTCTGGGGGACGAAATTATAATTTCGGGCTTTGGCGATAAAGTACACAACAATTTTTTGTGTATCACGTTTTGGGGAATAGCTGACAATTTCACGAAATGTCGGGTCAATCATGACATCAATGTCAGTTTCTTCTTTGATTTCTCTGACGGCGGTTTCGACTTCTGTTTCTCCGGCTTCCACATGACCTTTGGGGAACGACCAATGACCGCTGTTAATATGCCGTATCAATAAAATTTCGATATTTCCATGAAATTTGCGGTAAACAATCGCACCGCATGACTTTTCATGTCGCATATGGTTCGCTTCCTTTCTCTGTCGGACTGACAGACTGTAATCTTTTGTTATCACTATTATAGCATATTTTATTGATTTTGTCTATATCTTTTTTCAATCTGGATAAAAAAAATAGACTTTCTCAAAAAAAGTATTTACGAATGCTGAATTTTGTGGTATAATAGAAATATTCCATCAAGATAAAGGAGTTTTCTCATGAATGAATATCAGTATTTTTTTACACCGCCACCGCCTGCACCTCCGCCACTTCCACAGGATGCAGAAATGATTGACCCCAAAAACCCTTTTGACAATGAAACAGAATTTCGGGAGTATAATTCCGATTACGGCGAAATTGTCCCACAAATTCGGATACCAACTTGTCGAATTCCCCTCAAACCCAATTACAAGGAATCAAAGAGAATCAAGAGATATTATAATGTTGTTGGGGCTTTCCTGCTGGGGCATTTCCTATTTGCGCAGATATTTTCGTATGTATTGATACAGGTATTTTATTTGATTTTAAGTGCTGTGGATTCTTATGCAAATGGTGGGACGCTTCCGGCGAATTATGAACAAATCGCTCAAGATTATTTAAGTAACAGTTCGCTTGCAATTGGCTTGAATTTAATTTGCTATGGAGTCTCTAATGTAGTGGTTGCTGTATTAGGGTGTAAGGCATTGAAAATCCCTATTCCGAATCTTTTCAAGACGGAAAATCTGACAGCTGGAAAAGAATTTTCCTATGTTTGTATTACGATTTTCCTGCACCTTCTCACAAGTCAAATTACTTTGTTGGTCATGACACTATTTGATAATGTGGGAATTGATGTAAATACAGCTGATACAGATTTGAGTACGAATGGTAAATTTTTGATACTTTCCTTCATATATGGTGTGATTATTGCACCGATTACAGAAGAATTGGTAATGAGGGGATTTGTCATGAAGAATCTGAGCCGTGCAGGGCAGAGATTTGGAATTATCCTTTCAGCGTTCTTTTTCGGGATATGGCATCAAAATTTACCACAGTTCATTCTTGCGTTTACAGTCGGCATTTTCTGGGGATATATTGACATCAAGCACAATTCCCTGATACCGTCAATTATTTGTCATATGTGTGCAAATGGAATTGTAGAGATTTCGAACATTTTCCAAACCTTTGGAATGGAGACAGTCACGACTTTGATTGAGGTATTATATGTGACAGTGGCATTGATAGGATTGATATTGATTGTGAAAATGTTTATTATGGAGCGTTTGCCGTATGCGATGCCGGAACAATCGGAACGTGGGTTAAGGCTTGCGCTCACCAGCCCACTTTTGATGATTGCCCTTGTACTGAATATCAGTGCAGCTGTATATTACGTATTACTAATCAATTCGTAATGAAAAAGCCCTCTTCGGAATGAGAGGGCTTTTTTTGATTAAGATTTCAGAACATTGACGACCGCATCAGCAACATTTCCATAGTACCATGTACAGAAATTTCTGTCAAGCAGTCCATAACTTTCCTTTGTGCCGTTATCCCAAATAAAGCAAGGAATATTCCGTTTCGCTGCTTCACTGACATAATAAGAATAATATGCAGCACGGACAGTATCATTATTTTTATCCTCTGCACCAAATTCCCCAATAATGACCGGAATTCCCCGACTGACAAATTTTTCATAAAGCTTGTCAAATTCCTGACCCAATTCATACTTTCCGGCATCATCAAAACTGCGTGCATCTGGGTATTCACTGGTTGTCAGTTTGTAAGGTGCGTAATTATGCACGGAAATCACAATATTTCCGTCATTGGGAAGGCGTACACCATCCAGCGCAGAATCACTGATGGATGCAGCATGCGTTGTGATAATCAAGGTACGATTGGGGTTATTTCCGCCGGAACTGCGAACAGTTGCAACAAATTTCTGTAAGAGGTGGTTAATGACGGTTCTTTCTTCTGCTGTGCCGCCTGTCCATTCATTGGGGGAATCAATTACACGAGGTTCATTCAGTCCCTCAAATAACAGATGTTCGTCATAATCCTGAAAGCGTTCAGCGATTTGTGACCAGATTTTAACATACTTTTCTGTGACTTCTGCTTCTGCTTCTCTGGTAGGCGTGAGCCACGTGAAATCATCATGGTGCATATTCAAAATGACATACAATTCATCATTCATTGCATAGTCCACAACTTCCTGCACTCTTTGCATCCAGAAACCATCAATATTCCCGTCTTTGTCTATATGGTTTGTCCATGATACTGGAATTCTGACCGCATTAAAGCCTTTTTTCTTGATGGTATCAAAAACTTCTTGTGTTGTTTTGGCATTGCCCCAAAGTGTTTCATAGTCATCTTCGGAATTGGTACGGGTATCATAACTATCAAGCGAGTTCCCAAGATTCCAGCCAACTTTAATATTGGCAACAAGTGCAGCAGCCTTTTCTCTGTCGGCTTTGAGTGTCTCTTCGTCAAGGGGTTCGGAGGGTTCTTCCTCTCCGTTATCCATGGTGTAGAGGTTTCTGCCAAGACTATATTTCACCGTGGCAGATTGCAGGACAATACTTTCCGGATTTCCCCACCAATAACTAAATAAAAGCTTTGAAGAATCCGAAAATGTACTTTTGACTTCTTCCGGAATAATCCAAGTCAGGCTTAATTGATTGGAGTCACTGAATACAGCTACTGTATCTGAAAGATACCATTCATTTCCATTCACTCCAAATGCACCAGTAAACTTTCCAAATGTACCATCACAGGCAATATCAAAAATGACAGCTTGCGGAATGCCATCTTCACCAAGTGCATCTTCAAGCGGGATGCTGATGGTATTGGTGGTATCACTGGTATAGTTCAGATTTTGCCCAAGTGAGATAGTCTCTGTACCATCCACAGGAATTTCAGCTTTTCGGGTATAATTGCAGATGACATTCTTCAAGCGTACTTCAGAAGTATCTCCCCACCAATAGCCAATTTGAACCGTTCCGCCTTTGGGGATGAAATTCTGAATTTCAGCTGGAACATTCCATGTCACTTCAACATATGCGCCGTCAGCTTGCGCCATAAAATCATCTGACTGATACCAGCCCTTATTTGTTGCTGCTGGACAGTCCCCAGTTACGGAGATACCACAGCCCCCTTTATATGTGCCAATGGAAGATTTTCCATCTGCGGCATAAAAAATAAACGTGAATGATGTAACAATATCTCCCTCTTCAATGAATCGGGAAAGTGGCATGGCATAATTTTTCCCGCTGTCTTCTTGACTGTCACGGTTTAAAACGGTATCAACATCGATTTGTGTTCCCAATACGGAAGTAATGCTTTCCATAGGGCTGATATGTTCCGTTTCGTGCGGTAATGTTTCCGCAATTGGTTTGATTTCAGGTGTCTTCATTTCTTCTTCCTCTGTAGTTTCGGATGTTAAAATCTGGACGGGCTGTTCTGTCATGACGCTACTGTCTGTTTGATTTTTTCCGGAACATCCTGTCAATGCAGTGCAGAACATTGTCAGGGTCAGGATTCCGGAGAGAATTTGAGATAATTTTTTCATGAATCAGTCTCCCCTCATGAATACTATGATATTTATTATAACACACTCTGCAAATATTTTGTATCCTATTCCGAAAGATTTTTACAAAATCAGTAGAATTCACAGTTTTTGACAGTTTTAAACTACCTTTCCTTGTCAGTTTGACATAATGCTTTCTTATGAATTGCATAAAAAATAGCATTTGCATTTGTTGAAAATGCAGAATTTTAGAAAACGTTTTATTTTTTTCAAAAAAGATGATGATTTTTTGTGTGCTTTGTGCTATAATAACAATATGGTCTATTTTTGCGGTGATATTGCATAGGATATTCAGGACAGCGGAATAGATACATACGGACGAGCTGTCGATTTTATTTTTGTCAGGGGGTTGCAAATAATGAAACATCCAATTATTACAATAGAGCGTGAATATGGCAGTGGCGGGAGCGTCATTGGGAAAATTGTTGCTGAAAAGCTAGGAATTCCGTTCTACAATCATGAAATTTTGGAAATGGCATCTGAGCGGTTAGGCGTTCCGGTTTCCAGACTGGAAGGCGCAGAGGAATCCTCCCCGAAAAGCTTTTTGTATGCCTTGTTAATGAATTCCAATCCGGCGAGAACCATGGAAGACAACATTCCGGTATCGGATAAACTTTACATTACAGAGACACAGATTATTCAGGAACTTTCCGAACAGGGAAGCTGTGTGATTGTCGGGAGATGTGCGAATTGGATTCTCCGTGAAAATCCATATCGTTTCGCAACATTTGTCTATGCAAGACGTGATTTTCGTTTGCAGTATGCACAACAGACTTACGGCGTTTCAGCGAAAGAAATTGATACCATTTTACCACGGATTGACAGCCGTCGTGAAAAGTTCTACAATATCAATACCGGCGGAAACTGGCACGACAAGGGCAACTATGCCATGTGTCTCAATAGCGGACTGTTAGGCATTGAAGGTTCAGCAGATTTGCTTGTGTATGCCGTGGAACATCATCCAGAACCGGAAACAGTTGATACAGATTCTGATTGACCAATCAAAGGGGAGCTGTTGAACCAGCTCCCTATCATTTTCAGACTGTATAGCCCATGTTTCGGAATTCGTCAATCAATTCGCCCAATATTTCGGTATTGGTAGACGAAACGGAATGCAACAGCAAAATTTCTCCTCCGTGCGCCTGTCCGGTGAGTTTGGCAAGTGCCTCCTGTGGGTCAGGCTGGTTATCCGTGAGCCAATCCACGTGCGCACCGCTCCAGAAAATGGTCTTATATCCTAACGACTGTGCCACCTTTAGGGCATCTTCGGAATATTCCCCACAAGGACAGCGGAAATATTGCATGGTATATCCATATTTTTCAATGACATAATCGTGAAGGCTTTTCAATTCTTCAATTGCTTTTTCGTTGGAAAGTGTTGGTAAGCTTGCGTGAGTCATGCCGTGATTGCCTAACATATGCCCTTCGTCAATCATCCGCTGAACAAGTTCAGGTTCACGTTTGGCATAGTCACCCGTCAAGAAAAAGATAGCCGTGACGTGTTTTTCTTTGAGCGTATCAAGAATAGAAGCCGTATAGCCGTTTTCATAGCCTTGGTCAAATGTGAGAATGATTCTGTTCCGGTCTGGTGTGGTAGCATAGGCATCATATTTCCGGTATTGGTTGTCGAAATCGAGCGCACCCAATGGGATGTTATCTGCATCAGTTTCAATTCCTTGCCCGTAGCCAATCGCATTAGAAGCCTGCGCACAAATGGCAGGACTTGCATTGAACAGCATCAAGGCAAAGACAAACCCTGTCAGCCATTTCATAAAATCCCCTCATTTCTGCGGTCAGTTACCGCATGGGTAGTATATGCGGATTTGTCGGGATTATCAGCGGAAAATAAAAGCCCCGCCAATCGGCAGGGCTGTGAAAATCCGTTGTATCAATGCGACAAGTACGAACGAACCAAATGTTGAAGCAGTTCGTCACGGTCAACATGGCGAATCAAATTTCGTGCATTGTTATGTGTGGTTATGTAGGTCGGGTCTTCCGAGAGAATATAACCAACAATCTGGTTAATGGGGTTATAGCCCTTCTGGACAAGTGCATCATAAACGGTTGTGAGAGTCTGTTTCAGCTGTACGTCTCGTTCATCTTCAATTTTAAAGGTCATTGTTTTATCGGACATAAAAATTCCCCCTTACAGAATCAATTTGTGATAATCCGGAATACTTTTCACAGAAAACTACACCTATATTATACCTGATTTTCTGTCATATCTCAATACTTTGATTCCGATTTGTAATAGAATTCTATCAATTGAGCAATTTCAACTGTTGAAAATTGTATAAGTTTAACAAAAATATTGCCGGATGCAGTGAATCCACATCCGGCAATGGTTCAACATTCTGTACGTTTTACAAAAGAGTTACAGTCCACACATGCCGGAGTGGTTGGGTTTGTTTCGTGCGTACCAACACGGATGCAGTCAAGACTGCAATAATTTTCATCATTCAGATGATAACGACATTGTGAGACGGTACATTTAATGCTTTCATTAGCGTTCTGGTGTTCCATGAGAGAATACCTCCATTTCAATAATATCAAGCCGGCTTGATAATAGTATTACCGGAATTTGCGAGACTATACACGAAAGGAAAAATATATGCTTTATTCTGAAATTGAATCCTTTGCACCGTTCACACCAGAAGAACAGACTGCAAAGGAAACATTGCTTTCCCTCATCCAGAAACATGATGATTGGATGTTAAGCCGTGACTGTCCGGACGGACATATCACCTGTTCAGGGCTGATTTTGTCGCCTGACTGCAATCATACGCTGATGGGTTATCATTTGATATACCAGTCTGTGGGGTGGATTGGCGGTCATGCGGACGGTGACAGCGATTTGCTAGGGGTTGCCCTTCGTGAAGCAAAAGAAGAGACTTCCGTCACGAAAATTTACCCCCTCACAAGGAAAATTTTGTCAATTGACATTCTGCCCGTCCCTGAACACGTCAAGCACGGAAAAATTGTCGAAACGCATTTGCACTACAATGTCACATATGGGTTAATTGCCCCCATGAATCAGCCCATTTCCGACAAGCCCGACGAAAATAAAGACGTTCGCTGGATTGACATTGATGAAATTGATTCCCTTTGTACGGAAGCGCACATGATACCCATTTATCACAAACTCATTGAACGGATGAAGGCAATTTCTCTTAAAAAAAGGGAAATTCCCTCGAAAATGCCGGATGCCTTGTTACAATGGTATTACCCCAATCACAGAGATTTACCATGGCGACATGATGCAAATCCCTATCATGTATGGGTATCTGAAATTATGTTGCAACAGACCAGAGTCGAAGCCGTCAAGGGCTATTATGCCCGATTTTTGGAGGCATTGCCGGATATATCCGCTCTTGCAAACTGTGATGATGATAAGCTCATGAAATTATGGGAAGGCTTAGGCTATTATAGCCGTGTGCGGAATCTCAAAAAATCCGCTCAAACCATCATGAACGATTATAACGGCATTTTCCCTCAGACTTATGACGAAATCCGCAAACTATCCGGAATCGGGGACTATACCGCAGGGGCGATATGTTCAATTTGTTTCGGGTTGCCTGTTCCGGCAGTGGATGGGAATGTACTCCGAGTGATGGCGAGAGTGCAGGAGGATTTCAGGAACATTCTTGACAACGATTTCAAGAAGGACATCACCAAACAACTTGAAAAAGTATACCCCTCTGTGAAAGACTGCGGAAACCTCACCCAAGCCATGATTGAAATTGGTGCGACAGTCTGCGTTCCCAATGGGATGCCCCACTGTGAAGAATGTCCGCTGAATTCGTTCTGTATGGCGCATCAAAATGGAAGTGTTGCATTGTTGCCAGTCCGTGAAAAGAAGGTCAAGCGCAAATTCGAACACAAAACCGTTTTCGTCCTGCAATGCGGTGACAGAATCGCCATTCAGAAACGCCCCTCAAAGGGCTTGCTTGCTGGATTGTGGGAGCTTCCGAACGTGGAAAATTTTCTCACTCCTGAACAGGCAATTCAACAATGCAGTGAATGGAATGTCAAGCCGAAAGAATTATTAAAAATTGTCAGTCGCCGTCATGTGTTCACGCATATCACATGGGAAATGCAGGGCATTTTTCTGGAATGTGCCGAACCGGACAGCCGTTTTGTATGGGCTGAACCGTCTGAATTGGAAAGCGTTTACTCATTGCCGACAGCGTTCCGGTGCATTTTAGCGGAGTAATTCCTGACGGAGATACAGCAATAATTTTTTCTCTTTGCGAGATACCTGTACTTGTGAGATACCCAAAATTTGAGCGGTCTTGCTTTGTGTGAATTCCTTGAAATATCGCAGTTCCAATAATTTCCGGTCAGATTCCGGCAGTTTCTGCATGACTTGCCTTAATGCAAGCTTATCTGTGATGGCATTGTCAGGGGCTTCAATGGCAATGTCATTCTGTCCCTCGTCATCGTCCGGAGCTGTGAGGGAAATCACTGGAGCGCACGCACATAAAGCCGTGGTAATGTCCTCAGGGGTTGCGCCTGTTTTCTCCGCTAAGATGGATAACGGCGGTTCAATTCCGGTTTCTTTGAGAAGTTGTTCACGGATTGCCTGCACTTTCAGGGACAATTCACGCATACTGCGTGGGACGTGTACCGTTCCACCGTCACGGAACAGACGGCGGATTTCTCCCAATATCACTGGTACAGCATAAGTGGAAAACTGCAAGCCCCTTTCTGCATCAAAGGCTTTTGCAGCCTTCACAAGCCCCTCACATCCGGCAGAATATAAATCTTCATAGGGAATCCCCCGATTCCGGAAACGGTTGGCACAATGATGAACCAAACCAAGATGTTCTTCAGGGGCAATGGTTTTCTTATTTTGTACGGTGTTCATTCGTCAAGGGTTTCCTCTTGTGGGGTGTCAGTTCTTCCCAATTTCCGGCGCATGGTTAAAACTGTCCCATGTTCGGGAGAACTGCGGATATGAAATGAATCTGTGAATTCTGTCATAATCGCAAATCCAAGCCCTGCATGGTTTTCCTGTTCGGGTGCAGTGGTGAAAAGGGGTTGCATGGCTTGTTCAATGTCGGGAATGCCACAGCCCTTATCTGCCACTCGTATGTAGATGGTTTTTTCTGGGAGTAATCGCAGACAAATTGCAACCTCTCCTTGACTGTTGCGGTATCCGTGCGCTATGGAATTGGTAACAGCTTCTGAAATAACCGTTCGCAAGTCGGCAATATCCTGTATTGTGGGGTCAGCCTGAATCAAAAAGGCTGAAAGGCAAGCCCTTGCAAGAGCTTCATTTTCAGAGACAGCCGGAAACGTGCATTTGAATTCATTTAAAACTTTCATCATTGATTCTCCTTTTGTGAAAAGTTTTGGATTTTGGCGAGCCGTTCCATTCCGGCAAGTTTCAGAATCCTGCTGATATGTGGGGAAGGGTTCGCAATCAACAAATCACTTCCCAAGGGGGAAATAATCTTATAACGTCCCATAATCAAACCAATTCCGGAGCTGTCCATGAAACTGACATCCCCGAAATCAAGCACCAGCATTTCAGGGAGATAGGCATAAATTGCATCATCAATTTCCGACCGCATGAAACTGCTGGAATGATGGTCAATTTCACCATCAAGCCGGATATGTAATACACCAGTTTCAGGGTGATAGTGTATCTTCATTTTGTTTGCATCCTTTCTTTCTTTAAGATAATTTTATTATAGCACAATCCCAATGTCGAAAACAAACCAAATATAGAAAAAATCAAAAATTTTTTATGACAAGAAACTGCAATATTTCGCAGTTTTTTATTTTGCCTAAAATTTTTTCAAAAAATTTAAACGTTTTATTAAAACTTTAAGATTCTTTTAAGGCAAGTGCAATATAATGAAATCACAATCAAACATGAAAAGCAGAACGCTTGAAATAAAAAAATCTAAATCGAAAGGGGCGGGGGATACCGGAGAAAAGTTCCTCTGGGTATCAGATATATGGCTATTAGTACATTCATGAGAAAAGAAATTAAGTTCCTGTTGAGTATGGAACAGTATGAGGCTCTCCTCGTTGAAGTTCACAAGTATATGGACCCTGACAAATTCTGTATCGGTGGCAAGGATTATGGTATTTTCAATCTCTACTATGATACACCTGATGACTATTTGATTCGTACATCTTTGGAGAAGCCTAAGTACAAGGAAAAGCTGAGACTGAGAAGCTATTTCTCACCAGCAAAACCTTCTGACAAGGTTTTCCTTGAAATCAAGAAAAAAGTCAACGGTATCGTTACTAAGAGAAGAGTGACTTTGACATTGGCTGAATCTGATGCTTACATGATGCAGAGACAGAAGCCGGTTGACCTCTCCAAGTACATCCAAAAGCAGATTTTCTCCGAACTGGACGTTTTCCTTGACAGTTACCCAGTTGCACCAAAGCAATACATCAGCTACCAGAGAAGCGCATTTTTTGGCAAGGATGACCCTGATTTCCGTTTGACATTTGACCGCCAAATTACAGAGCGCAGATATGACCTTTCTTTGAGTCTTCCGAGCTATGGCGCACAGATTATCGCACCGAATCAGAGACTGATGGAAGTTAAGATTGCAGGGGCAATGCCGTTGTGGTTATCTCAGAAACTTTCTGAATTGAAAATTTATAAGATTAGCTTTTCTAAGTACGGCACAGCTTATAAGCGTTATATTCGCAACAAGCTTTATAAAGAGGGACGCTTCCATGATGAAGAATTATATGGAAATCCATCAGCAGTTACTTCAAGACCCTCTATGCAGAGAATGAACCGTCAGACACAGTCCGGTATTGTTCTCCCCTAAGTCCGTACAAAATTAAAATTTATCTTTGAAAGGAAGTATTCATATGTTTGATTCATTATTATTAACAAGTGGTACAGATTACACCACACAGGCTACAACAGTTCCGTTTGGTTCATTCATCATTTGCCTGCTGGTTTCCTTGGCAATTGGTTTCGGAGTAAGCTGGATGTATATGCTCACTCATAAGAAAGAAGGCTATGCACAGAGTTATGCAATCACGCTGATTATGTTACCGCCTATCGTGTGTGTATTGCTGATGCTGATTAACTTCATTGGTGGTATTGCAATCGCCGGAATTTTCGGCTTGACAAGATACCGTTCTGTAGCCGCAGACCCGAAAGACATTGGTTATGTATTTCTTGCAATGGCGGTAGGTGTTGTCACTGGTATGGGCTACATTGCATATGCAATTGTATTCTTTGTCATTATCGCTGCTGTTTTGTATGCGCTGAATGCGATGAACTACGCAGCACCCAAAGCAAGTGATATGACTTTGAAAATCTCCGTTCCGGAAAACCTCAACTATGATGGTTTGTTTGATGCCGTACTCAATAAATATTGTGCAAGCTGGAAACTCCGCAGAGTGAAAACTACAAACTTCGGTTCGATGTTCGATTGCATTTATGCAATTCAGCTCCCCAATAATGTGGAACAGAAGAAAATGATTGATGAACTCCGCACATTAAATGGAAATATGACTATCACATTGACACTGTTCAAATATGAAGATAAGATTTATGAAAAGTAATTCCTGCCATACTGGAAAGACCGGAAGCGATGCCTTCCGGTTTTTCTTTTTCTGTCAATACTGTTTCTTTTATTCATAAACTGTCAACATTTTTTTCGAAATAGTTGACATTGATAATCCGTGGAAAAAAGAATTCCTTTTCAAGCCTTTGAAACGGCATTTGTCATTTTATGAATAAATTATGTATTAGATTTAAAATGCCTTGATTACATAAAATATTCATAAGTATCTGAAAGAATTTCAAGGTTTTGTGAGAAAAAAGCATATTTTCAGCAATAAACAGTTATATTTAAATACAATTGAGTATTGTAATCATTATCGAAATCGAGTAAAATAATGAAAACAGCGGTACATAAGTCGGACGGAATCGCAGGTTTCGGGAGTTCCCCCTCTCAATCGCTTCCGTGACAGTTTCCGAAAAAGAAGACTAGTATGGTGCTGTAGAAAAGTGGGTATCTTGACTTTAGCGCAGTGGGATATTGTATCCCAGTTGAGAAATGACTTTTCAATCAATGGACAACTTGCAGTGCAGATGAGCAGACGCTCAAGATGAGTTGTACATTTTTTACCTTCCTCTTTATGAAAACATCCGGAGTGTGCCGGATGTTTTTTCTTTTGAATGCAGTTGATAATTTGCAGAAAAAATTATTAATTTTTTTAAAAAAGTACTTGACAAATTCATTCTGTTGTGCTATAATAAACTTGTAAGAAGAAGTTAATAATATAGAATGCGAATTCATAAGGCGGTGAATCCCATGAAGAAAAGCATTTACAGTCTTGTACTTTCAGATGATGTTGTTGCAGAAATTGACCGCATGGCTTATCAACTGCATACAAGCCGTTCGAATTTAATCAATCAAATTCTTGCAGAGCATCTTTCGTGTGAAACACCAGAAATGCGGATGCAGGCGGTATTCTCTCGAATGGAACAGATGATGCAACAATTCCGGATATTGGAACAAACTTCTGACAGAATATTGTCGTTACAAAGTCAACTGGATTATAAGTATAAACCCACTGTACAATATTTTGTCAAGCTGAATCCAGTACCAGAAGGGGAGAAAATCGGGGTTTTGCGTGTGGCACTTCGAACACAGAATGTCAATCTGATTGAGAACCTTGACAAATTTTTCCGACTGTGGATACAGTTGGAGCAAGAATATATTCCCTGTACAGCTGGTATAATTTACGAACTTTCTGTCGGAAAATTGGAGCGTTCCATTCAAAGCCCCTGTGATGAAGAAACGGAATTAGCGGAGTTAATCGGGGAGTATGTGACAAGATTTGACAAATACCTGAAAGCTTGGTTTGCGGGGGCTTCTGACCCCGTGAAAACTGCGAAAAAGCTGAAATCAGCCTTTTCACAGGAGCATATTACAAAAAGTATCTGATAAGGAGGAATTTTTATGAATGCACAGAAGTTTACTCAAAAATCAATGGAAGCCATTCAATCGGCGCAAAGTATCGCCCTTTCTGCACAGAATATGAACATTGAGCAGATTCATTTGTTCTTAGCTTTGGTAAAGCAGGAAAACGGCTTAATCGGTCAGCTCATGAAAAAGCTGAATGTGGATGTGAATGCACTCACAAATACATTGCAGAAAACCATTGACGGAATGCCGGCTGTCACTGGGAGCGGTCGCCAACCCGGTTCAATTTACGTGGCGAGAGATGTTGACACGGCTTTGAATGAAGCGGAACAGAAAGCCGAACAGATGAAAGATGATTATGTTTCTGTGGAGCATATCTGCCTTGCATTGCTGGAAAAGCCCAATTCCACTTTGCAAAAAGTCCTGAATCAGTATCATATTGACAAGGATGCATTTTTACAGGCATTGTTGCAGGTGCGTGGAGATGCAAGAGTTACCAGCGAAAACCCAGAGGAAACGTATGACGTTTTGACGAAATATGGTTCTGACCTGACCGAACGTGCAAAACAAAATCAGCTTGACCCTGTCATTGGTCGTGATTCTGAAATCAGAAACGTGATTCGCATTCTGTCCAGAAAATCCAAGAATAACCCTGTTTTGATTGGTGAACCGGGGGTTGGTAAAACTGCCATTGCAGAAGGTTTGGCGCAACGTATCGTAAGGGGAGATGTACCGGACAGCCTGAAAGACCGGAAAATTTTCTCTCTCGATTTGGGCGCATTGATTGCCGGTGCGAAATATCGTGGTGAATTCGAGGAGCGTTTGAAAGCTGTCCTCGGCGAAATCAAGAAGAGTGAAGGACGTACCCTGTTATTCATTGATGAATTGCATACCATAGTTGGCGCAGGCAAGACAGATGGCGCAATGGATGCCGGAAACCTCTTAAAGCCGATGTTGGCTCGTGGGGAATTGCATTGCATTGGTGCAACCACTTTGAACGAATACAGACAGTACATTGAAAAAGACCCTGCTTTAGAGAGACGTTTCCAGCCTGTCATGGTCAATGAGCCGACTGTAGAAGATACCGTTTCGATTCTGCGTGGACTGAAAGAACGCTATGAAGTGTTCCACGGTGTCAAGATTCATGATACTGCTTTGTTAGCTGCTGCAAGACTTTCAGACCGCTATATCTCTGACAGATTTTTACCGGATAAAGCCATTGACTTGGTGGATGAAGCCTGCGCCATGATTCGTACGGAGATGGACTCCATGCCTCAGGAACTGGACGATATTTCCAGACAGATGATTCGTCTCGAAATCGAAGAAACCGCCCTCAAAAAGGAAACAGATAAGATTTCACAGGAACATTTGCAGGACATCCAGAAAGAACTTGCTGAACTCCGTGATAAATTCTCACAGATGAAGGCACAATGGCAGAATGAAAAAACTGGTATTTCCAAAGTTCGCAAACTCCGTGAAGCTTTGGAACAAGTCAGCGCAGAAATGGAACAGGCAGAAAGAAATTATGATTTGAACCGTGCCGCTGAATTGAAATATGGTCGTATTCCAGAATTACAAAAGCAATTGGAAGAGGAAGAGAAAAAAGCCGTTACCAATGGCACACAAACTGGATTGCTCCGCAGTGAAGTGACAGAGGAAGAAATTGCTAAAATTATCTGTCGCTGGACTGGAATTCCTGTTTCCAAACTCATGGAAGGCGAACGTGAAAAGCTCATTCGTTTGGAAGATATTCTGCATCAGCGTGTGATTGGTCAAGATGAAGCTGTCACAAAGGTCAGTGAAGCCATTCTTCGTTCTCGTGCCGGCATTCAAGACCCTGACCGCCCAATTGGTTCATTCCTGTTCCTTGGTCCTACGGGTGTTGGTAAGACCGAACTCGCCAAAGCCTTGGCACAAGCCCTCTTTGATGATGAATCTAGCATGATTCGTATTGACATGAGCGAATACATGGAAAAATTCAGCGTCAGCCGTTTAATTGGTGCGCCTCCTGGGTATGTAGGCTATGAAGAAGGCGGACAATTGACAGAAGCTGTACGCAGAAAGCCGTATTCTGTGGTATTGCTGGATGAAGTGGAAAAGGCGCATCCTGATGTATTCAATTTGCTGTTGCAGGTGCTGGACGATGGCAGAATTACAGACTCTCAGGGGCGTACCGTTGATTTCAAGAATACCATTATCATTTTGACTTCAAATCTTGGTTCACAGTACATCCTTGACGGTTTGCAGAGTGACGGCACGATTTCCGAAAATGCCCGTGATAATGTCACAAGATTACTGCATCAGCAGTTCAGACCGGAATTCCTGAACCGTCTTGACGAAATTGTATTCTATAAGCCGTTGCAGAAGAGCGAAATTTTCAGCATTGTAGATTTGATGGTTGCCGATTTGCAGAAACGCTTGAAAGAAAAGCAGTTGACCATTGCACTTTCTGACAATGCCAAAGAAGCAGTGGTATCCAATAGCTATGACCCCGCTTTTGGTGCGAGACCGATTCGCCGTTATTTACAGGCAAAATTGGAAACGCTCCTTGCTCGTTACATCCTCACCCAAGACCCTGCACCCGATACCAATTTAATTGCTGATTACGTTGACGGAAATTTTGTGATTTCCCAAAAAGCTTGATAAAGAAAGCACAGCCCCATGCAGGAGCTGTGCTTTTTAGATTGTTTGTTGACATTTTGTATCAATTCCGGCACGAAAAAAATATTTTCGTGAAAATACCCAAAAAGCACTTGACAGATAGAAAAAAATATGATAGAATAGAGTATAGATAGAGTTGTGTCGAAATGACATAAAGCGAAATCATATTTACATAGGAGTTGAAGAGTTATGCCTAATTTCTTTGATGCGATTGCTGGCGCAGGCAAGGGCGTGAGCGACAAGGCAAAAAATGCTTCCGAGGTAAACAACCTGAAGCGTAAGATTCTGTATGAAGAGGAACGTATTGTAGAAGTGTTTGCAGACATTGGTAAGAAGTATTACAAGAACCCTGATGAAGACCCTGCTGTACTTCGTGCGCTGTGCGACGATATTGACACACGTCGTCGCCGTATTAAGAAGATGCGTTTCGAGTTGAACAGCATTCGTGGTTACAAAATCTGCCCCAAGTGTGATGCAGAGGTCAACGAAAAGTTCCAGTTCTGTGGCGTTTGCGGTGCAAGACTGCCTGATGATGACGACGAGGATATTTCTTCTCTCGAAACAAACGATTATTACACAGAGAGCGACAGCTTCTTTAATGCTGACACTATCAAGAATTATTGATTTCCCAGATTCCCCGACTTTGTTCGGGGAATTTTTTGTAATGAAAAGATGAGCATATGAGCGGAATTACTTATGATGAACGTTGTAAAAAATGCGGACGTATGTATCATTGTGGTGCAGGGGCAACTTATCCGTTTGATGAAAATGGAATTTGCACTAGTTGCCATAAAAATGCACAATCTGAACCAAGCTTTGAAGAGTGGAGTCAGAAATTTTTGGAAGAAAGAAGACAAAAAGATGAAGCCTACCGAAAAGCGGAAGAACGCAGAAAAAAAGAAGAAGAGAAAAAATTTTCCAACCGCCTCAAAAAGGCAATCAAAATTCTGCTGGGTGATGATGCAAACTGAGCTGTTGAAAACTACTTGCAAAATTCATAAAAACATTCATTGTTTTTGTATGCATTAAATAAAATAAATTTTTTTCGAAAAAATACTTGCATTTTGAAAAAGAATGTGATATAATGAAAGTACCGTGAGAGAAATACAGTTGTTTTTCACTGACGGAATTTTGTATAGGAGGTTTTTTGACAATGGCGTTGAAAAATCAGTATTTGCTTGACCTTTTGGAGAGAGTCAAGGCTAGAAATCAGGGTGAACCGGAGTTCATCCAGACCGTAACAGAAGTATTTGAGTCCGTTGAACCGCTCGCAGAAGCAAGACCTGACCTCATTGAAGCAGGTGTATTTGAGAGAATCGTAGAGCCGGAGCGTCAGATTGTGTTCCGTGTTCCGTGGGTAGACGATAACGGCAAAGTACAGGTAAATCGTGGTTTCCGTGTAGAGTTTAACTCTGCAATTGGTCCGTATAAGGGCGGTCTGAGATTTGCTCCTAATGTATATATTGGAATTATCAAGTTCCTCGGCTTTGAGCAGATTTTCAAGAATTCTCTGACATCCCTGCCTATGGGCGGTGGCAAGGGCGGTTCTGACTTTGACCCGCAGGGCAAGTCTGATGCAGAAGTAATGCGTTTCTGCCAGAGCTTCATGACTGAACTTTGCAAGCACATTGGACCTAATACCGACGTTCCTGCTGGTGATATTGGTGTTGGCGGTCGTGAAATCGGCTATCTGTTCGGTCAGTATAAGAGAATCCGCAATGAATTTACTGGTGTTCTGACTGGTAAGGGCATGGAATACGGCGGTTCTCTGATTCGTCCGGAAGCAACTGGTTATGGTGCAGTTTATTACACTGTCAATATGCTGGAACATTTCGGTGATTCTATCAAGGGCAAGACCGTTGCAGTATCCGGCTTTGGTAACGTTGCTTGGGGTACTATCAAGAAGGTTAATGAACTCGGCGGTAAGGTTGTAACTATTTCCGGTCCTGACGGCTATGTATATGACCCTGAGGGCATCAGCACAGAAGAAAAGGTTAACTACCTGCTCGAAATGCGTGCTTCCTGCCGTAACCGTGTACAGGATTATGCTGAC
>JAZAUD010000011.1:0-72823 GCA_036373775.1 Oscillospiraceae bacterium
AAACAGTCTACTCCGAAAGATATTCGGGAACATGAAGATTTGGTTCTGAAACAACGTGATAAAATGAATGTACGCTATGCATTTTTCTCCAATATGACCACAATCTTCCCATTATTGGGAATGTTGGGGACTGTCAAGTCCTTAATAGGGGTTGCTAGCAATATTGCAGGGACAGAAATTGACCAATTTTTTGGAGCGTTGACTTCTACGGCATGGGGCATTATCTTTGCAGTCATTTTTAAGATGCTGGATTCCGTGATTTCAGTAAAGGTCACTACCAATAACAAAGAAGTGGATACACTTCTTGAACGTAACAGCAAAAAGCAACATTCTGGGAAGGGTATCGTTGTATGAAAATGAAAGAAATTATTCTGGATTTTACGTCCTTGCTGGATGTTATGATGATAATTCTGTTTTGGTTTATCATCAATTCACGACAACAAATGCAGGAGCAAGTCAATATTGCTGAACAAAATGCTGCTGCTGCGGTGGCTCTTGCAGAGCAACAGACTTCACAGGCACAATCTCTGCAAGAGAGTGCCGAAAATCTCAAATTACAAGCCGAACAGGATTTTGCAGCCATGAATCCCAATGCACAAACTTCCAACATTCAGGCAATCCGTGACTTTCATCAGGGCAGTATCAAAGTTTGCCTTGTGATGATGACAGAGGGCTGGAAAATTGAAGTGTATCAGGGAGATGAATTTATACAAAGTGTATCTGACAGGCATAGCCAACAATTGGGAATTGAATTGAACCGTATTTTCCAAAGTGTGGGCTATGCGCCGGATGATACGATTTTATGTGTATTTACATTTGATTCATCAGAATCAGGAACAAGGTCGGCTTATGCGGAAATTACAGAGGCTTTCCGGTTGATTCAGCTCGGAAATAAGCGATTTTATTACACAGAAGTCGATACAGCTGTCATAGAAGGAAGTGAAACAGAATGAATCACAGAGTAAAGGGCTTTGCCTTGATAACGGTTGTGACAGTAGGAGCTGTCTGTTTGGTGGGTGGAGCTGTCGGGGGCTATTTGTATGGAAGGTTCAGCGGTGGCGGAAGTGGCATCGGTCTTGGCGGTGAAGAGGGTTCAGCCTTGATTGCAGAAGAGCAACAGGAAGTTGCAGAAAATTCCACATTGCCGGAGGATTTCCAGCCCATCACGGAAGATTTGACAGAGGAAATCACCGAACCCATTACAGAGCCAGTTACAGTCCCCATCATTGAAAATCTGGACACAGTGGAAATTATCATTTCCGGAAATGGTTATCTTTACCGGAATACCCCTGTCAGTCTGGAAGCCTTGAAAGGGGTTTTGCAGACGTTACAGGGTGATGATTATACCATCAAAATTACAGATAAAAAAGCCTCATTGAAAGCATATAATGAATTGGTGGCTTTATTGGACGAAATGGAAATGCATTACATAGAAGTCAGTAAATAAAAGATAGTATCTTGATGCAATTAACATTTTAGACATATTTTATTCATATTGCATCCATAAAAATATGGTAGAATGGACAAAAGAGTGTTGATTCTTCCTAAAAGAGAGGGGGAAAATTTTTATATGTATCAATATCAGAATCCACAAAATTTTGAAGCTTATTTTAAACCAATGATGGCAAGAAGACCCCAAGGCGTGTATTGTTGTCGTTTGGTTGGCTATCATCCCGAAGTGAAAGAATGGATACAAAAATATTACAATACAGCCCGAAAAAATGGCGTAATTATTGAAGGGGGCATTCCCAATCCTGACACCCGTCATATTGAATTTTACACGGAAATGATGGGTTCAGCATTCCAGATGAATGAGTCTTTCATTCAGGCAAGCCTTGCCAGATGGTTGCCCCGCATGAGTCCGAAACAAAGGCAGGAAGTTGCACTTTCCATTTACCAGACGTTGGAAAATTTGCAGAAGCAGGGGAAAAGTACTGGAGCATTGAAAAATACCTACATCAAATTTATGTGTTGGCTGTATTATAAATTCGAGCGGATTGTCAATGCATTAGGGAATAATGACCTCCCGAAGATTCTCTATGAAAAAGAATCTGGAGAGGTGACAGTATATGAATTGCTTTTGTTGTCGGTGCTTTCCCATGCTGGTTGTGATGTGTTGTTATTGCAATATCATGGGGATGCAGAGTATCTCAAACAAGACCCCAACTCTCAATATACGCAAATCCTCAATGTCGCAGGCGCACAGCCATTCCCTCAGGGCTTTTGCTTGAAACAGCAACGGCAGGAATGGCAGGAAGAATCCAGCCGTCAAAGGCTTTATGGAACATTGCCCGAAATTCATAATTGTACCAATGCATGGATAGAAGGAAAGGGCTTGACGGAATTCAAGACTCCACCTGCACAGCGTGGCGATGACCCCAATTTATTTTATAATGGCTTTTGTCGGTTTGTCGGGGTGGAAGATAAACAGGGCTACCAGAGTGAATTATATCAATTTCATCAGGAGCTGAAAAATGAAGGCAGACCCCATTTGATTTTTGATGAAAAAATCCCTGTCCCCACTCCACAGGAAACGGCAACCATTCCAAGAAAAAATTATGGACGCATGGAAGACTTAATCCTGAATTTGTCCGGTCAGATTCAGGCGAATGATACACAGCTCCGCCGTCTGATGGTGAAAAGCTTTGTGGATGTCATGTTGGAAGAATCCCAGAAAAAGGGAATGATGATTTCTCCTTTGACGAATTTAGCAATTTGTCTGCTTTGTTGGCTGAAACGCTATCAAAATGACTTGTTCGGCTCGTGGAGAATGCCACAAGTGAGTATGGTCATTTGTTTTGGTGGAACGAAAGATGAAAAGGAAGCGTTATTTTTGCGATTCCTTGCAAGGTTGCCTGTAGATGTACTAATTCTCATGCCGGATTATCAACAAAGATGCTATATTGAGGATGCTTTATTATACGAAAAGCGTTATGACCAGAGTTTACAATTGGATAGCTACCCTCGTGAAAGTTCGGATTTGGTGCTTGGCACAACGGCTTATCATGCAGAACGGGAACTTGATACACTCATGTATCAGGATACTGGTATGTACAGAAATCAGCAGTATTCGAAAGCGAATTCGATTACCCTCCGGACAATGTATGAGGAAATTTTCATTCTCTGGAATGAAGAGGCAAGATTTCGCCCTAATTTCAGCGTGATTGGAAATGAAGTCAATATTCCGGTGATTTTTGCGAAAGTTTCCGGTGTGAAGGACGGCGACCAAAATAAATATTGGCAGGAAGTCAAAAAGCTGATGGCGATTGATTTATTCATTGTGACAAGAACACCCCTTGTCAATCCGTTGATTCCGAACCCTGTCAAAGACCAAGTGCCGTCTATGTTGCGTGGTTCAGAATTACTGCGTGAGAGGGTGAAAAATAGTCCGGCTTATCAAAAAAGCTATGGTTTTTTGAGAGAGGAAATGCAGGAACATATTCTCGATAAAATGGAATTGATGCTCAATCAGAATATCATCAAGCCTGTTGAAGGAAGTAACCTGAATGTCAATATCATTGCAACCATTCTCACCTTGCCAATGGATTTGATACGGAAAATCCAGAAATTCGATTTTACCAAAGTACCCCCGAAATTTTTGTATGTGCAGGTGGGAGAACGTGTGATTTCGCAGGAGGATGCAATAGTTGCGGCATTTTTGAATTTAATCGGCTTTGATGTGGTCTTTCTTGTTCCTACAGGTTATCAGAGCGTTGAGAAATATTACCAAAAGTCCTTGATGGAAGAACATCAGACAGGTGAATATATTTATGATATGCGTGTACCTAATTTACAGCGCATGGCAGAAAAAACGCAGAAATCCGCTGCAAAAGCAAAACAAGGCGGTTTCTTTGCAAATATTTTTAATAAAAAGTGAGGTAATTTGTTATGGGTTTGGATTTTAAGAAAAACAATCCACAGCCGGCACAAAGTCCGGCAAATGCGCCAGTAGAGGCGACTGTTGCGGAGTCTCAGACACTCGATATTCAGCCGGTAGAACAATATGATATTGTGGCAGAACGTGAGAAAATGAATCAGCTTGTCGGTTCGGAAGAAGTCGATAAAATTGCAAGTCAGATTGAAGTGTACAATATGGATACCATTGTCACATTTGGCGCAGAAGCAGCAGAAGAAATTTCTAAGGTTTCTGATGCGGTACTCCGTAATGTGAATATGAGCCAATTGGATGAATCTAGCCAGATGCTCAAATCCCTTGCAAAAATTATGAGTGCTTTCGATTCCAATGAGTTGAAAGATGACCCCAATTTCCTGCAAAAGCTTTTTGGAAATGCAAAAAAGCAAATTGAAAAGATTCTTGCAAAATACAATACTATGGGAAAAGAAGTCGACAAAATTTATGTGGAGCTTCGCAAATATCAGGAAAATATCAAGAAATCCAATCAGTCTCTTGGTCAGATGTTTGATGCCAATGTTGGCTTTTATCATGAGCTGATTAAATACATCCTTGCAGGGGAACAGGGCTGTCAGGAAATTGCAGCTTACATTGACCAGCGTCAGAAAGACCTTGAAACAACAGGGGATAATTCCATTCAGTTTGAATTAGACCAGCTTCGTCAGGCACAATCCATGCTGGAACAGCGTGTTCAGGATTTGCGCACAGCGGAAATGGTAGCGATGCAGTCAATCCCCATGCTGAAAACAATGGAATTCAGCAACTGGAATTTGTACAGAAAAATCGATTCCGCTTTCATTATTACCCTTCCTGTCTTTAAGCAGGCACTTGCTCAGGCGATTTTGCTCAAACAGCAGAAAATTCAGGCTGATGCAATGTCCGCCCTTGACGAAAAGACCAATGAACTTTTGATTAAAAATGCACAGAATACCGTTGACCAAGCAAAATTGACCGCTCGTCTGGCTTCTGGTAGTTCCATCAAGATTGAAACCCTTGAAAGAACATGGCAGACCATTATGTCCGGTATTGATGAGGTTCAGCAGATTCAGGATGATGCACATAAGCAACGCATTGAAGACCAGAAGAGATTGCAGGTTATCAAGGAAGATTTCAATAAGCACTATCATATGCCCGATAAGAAGAATTAAGAAAATGAGAAAGTCGCCTGTACTCATTCCGAATACAGGCGATTTTATTTACATCAATTCTCCATGCTGTTCATAACTGCTGACTTTGACAATTTGATTCTTTTCATCCACAAAAACGACTTTTGGATGATGTTGCTGGATTTCTTCAGGGGTCATATCGGCATACGACATAATAATGACGGTATCGCCCTTTTGTGCAGTCCGTGCAGCTGCTCCATTCAGACAAATGATTCCGCTCCCACGTTCACCAGCAATCACATAAGTTTCGATTCTGCTTCCATTATTCACATTCACAATGTGTACACGCTCATATTCATAAATTCCGGCGGATTCCATCAAATCTTCATCAATGGTAATACTGCCGACATAATTCAATTCTGCCTGTGTCACAATTGCTCGGTGAATTTTACTTTTTAGCATTGAAATCTGCATACTGTCCCCCCTTTACACGTCTTCCGTGAAGAAATTATCAATCAGGCGAGTTTTGCCAATATATACCGCCACTGCACAAAGTGCCGGACGGTCAAGGGTTGGGATTTGCTGCATGGTGGCACAATCTACCATTTTCACATAGTCAATCTTTGCAAGGGGTTCGGCTTCGATATGCTTTTTCATGGCATCCAGAATCACGGAACAATCTGTTTCGCCCTTCTTTACCATATCCATCCCCAAAAATACCGCTTGTGACAATGCCAGAGCCGCTTTGCGTTCGTCTGCATTCAAATAGGTGTTGCGGGAACTCTTTGCAAGTCCATCCTCTTCACGGATGATGGGACAGCCGATAATTTCAAGGTTCATATTCAAATCGTCAACCATGTGACGAATGACTGCTAATTGCTGTGCATCTTTCTTCCCGAAATACGCACGGTCAGGCTGTACAATGTTGAACAATTTCGAAACCACGGTACAAACCCCTCTGAAATGAATCGGTCTGCTTAAACCACACAATTCCTCCGTTAATACCGTCATATCCACAAAAGAAGAGAATCCCTCATGATACATTTCTTCCGGCTCTGGATGAAAAATCAAATCTCCTCCGTGTTCTTCCACTAATTTGGCATCATGTGCAATGTCACGAGGATAGCTTTCTAAATCCTCATTGGGTGAGAATTGCATAGGATTGACGAAATCAGAAACGACTGTCCTGTCGTTATCTCTGTGAGAGACATCAATTAAGCTAGCGTGTCCTTCATGCAAATAGCCCATTGTCGGCACAAGCCCGACTGTCAAGCCCTCCTTGCGCCATTCCTTGACCTGTTGGCGCACTTCTGCGATAGTTTTTACAATTTTCATGATTGATTATCCCCCATGATTTCATTGATTACTGTTTCATCAATTGCATAGGTGTGTTCCATTGCCGGAAAACCCCCTGCTTTGGTTTCGTTGATATAATCCGAAATGCCGTTTCTCATGATTTCGCCCACTTCTGCAAATTTTTTGACAAATTTCGCCGTGTGACCTGTCGTCATGCCCAATGCGTCCTGATAAACAAGCACCTGACCATCACAGCCATTTCCTGCGCCAATCCCAATGGTTGGAATATACAGCTTCTGGGTGATGATTTCCGCCAATTTTGCCGGAATCCCTTCCAAAACCACAGCACACGCACCAGCTTCCTGAATTTTCAAGGCATCATCAATCAATTTTTTCGCCTTGTCAAGGCTTTTCCCCTGCACCTTGAAACCGCCGAATACGTTCACGGATTGAGGGGTTAATCCCAAATGTGCTACCACTGGAATGGAGGCATTGACAATGGCTCGAATTTGCTCACAGACTTCTGCACCGCCTTCTAATTTGACGGCATTCGCTCCGCCCTCTTTGATGAGCCGTCCAGCATTGACAACCGCCTGTTCTACACTCACCTGATACGACATGAAAGGCATATCCGCCACAATAAAGGCATTCTGCGCCCCTCTTGCCACACAGGCAGTATGGTGAATCATATCTTCCATTGTGACAGGGAGCGTATTCTCATAGCCCATCATCACCATTCCCAAAGAATCGCCAATCAGAATCGAATTTACTCCGCATTCGTCCATAATTTTTGCCGTGGTGTAGTCGTAAGCTGTCAGCATGGTGATTTTGTCACCGGTTTCCTTTTGCTTTAATAAAGTCGAAACAGTATTTTTCATTTTTGAATCTCCTTCATGTTAATGTTATCTTTCCAGCATTGCCGGATAAGGTACAATTTTAGTATAACATGTCATTGTGAAAATTATGTGAAATTTTCGGGGAATGATACCTAAATTTTCCCCAAAATAACAGAATCCCCCGAAACCTTTCGATTTCAGGGGTTTTTTCTGGCGGACAGAGAGGGATTCGAACCCTCGTTACGCTATTAACGTAAACACGATTTCCAGTCGTGCGCCTTAGACCAGCTCAGCCATCTGTCCACCCGTAAAAATATGTAGAAGGGAAAATGGTGCGAGTGACGGGACTTGAACCCACACGTCGTTTCCAACACTAGCACCTCAAGCTAGCCTGTCTGCCAATTCCAGCACACTCGCATTTTCCATCTTCATTTGTTTTGCTGTCGTTTTCCCGACTGCTTTATTATTATATCACAGTTTCAAGAATTTGTCAATACTTTTTTGAATGTTTTTTGATAGAAGGTTTTGAACATTTCAAGCATTGAATTTGTTCAAATTTGACAATCCATTCAAATGCTTTCCGTTTTATAGATACGAATATCAAATAATGCCCCATGGGGACTGGCATTTTTTACCTGAATGCTCCCATGTTGAGAGGTAATAATTTTTTGTGCGAATGCAAGCCCCAAGCCGAAACCTTTTCTTGAAAATTCCTCCCCCTGATAGAATCTTTCAAAAAGGTGGGGTAAATCCTGCGGAGAAATGCCGTTTCCAGTATCTGTGATGATGATATTGGTATACAGCACATTTTCCACAGACTGAATTGTGATTGTCCCGCCGTGGGGAGTATGTTCCATGCAGTTTTTGAGGATGTTCAAAATAGCTTCTGTCATATACATCAAATCAACATTCAAAAGGGGATTGTCTTCAATTTCAATGACAAGTGCAATATCTTTGAGTTCAAGAGAAATTTCGATAGGCTCAACAGCGGATTTTATCAGCTCCTGAACGGAAATTTCCTGCTTTTGGAAGCTAACCGCTCCAGCATCCAGCCTTGAAATCCGTAGCAGAGTTTCCAGCATCCACTGCATACGAGACAGCAGGGAATACAATTCCTGAATATGTTCCATACGTTCCTGTTTGGGGAGGTCAGGCTTTCTGAGCATCCCCAAAATGACAATCATAGTTGTGAGAGGAGTCCGGAGCTGGTGAGACATATCTTCCAGAGATTCTTTCATAAACTGCTTTTCTTTGAGCAGTGCTGAATTTTGTTCACGAATGCGGATGGTCATTTTATGGATTTCGGCGGAAAGAATACTGATTTCCCCCTCCTGAAATTCGTCAAATTTGGTATGTTCCGAACCGTTTAGAATTTCGTCAATCTTATCACAAAGGGACAAAATTTCTTTTTTGCGGACGTTCTGGAAATATGCTTGTATTGCAAAAATTGACACGCAAACCACCAACAATATCAATGCACATATCCAATTGAAATAGGCACACGCACTACCCCCAATTACTGCCGGAATCCATTCCAATATCATTTGTTTTCGGTTCATGACTGCACCGCCTTATACCCCATACCACGGACAGTTTTCAAGATGGTGGGGTTCTGTGGGTCGTCCTCGATTTTGTCACGGAGTCGTTTCATATAGACATTGAGCGTATTATCTCCGACAAATTCCCCTGAAAATGTCCACAATTCGTCTGCAAGCTGTTCCCTTGTCAAAAGTTTGCCCATATTCGTGAAAAATATCAGCAATAGCCGATATTCCAGCGCAGAAAGAAAGACTTCATTCCCATTTTTGAGGACAAGACCCCTTGATGGGTCAATTGTAACATTCTGACACTGCAATAATTTCGGCGCAGACGTATGCCGGCGCAAGACATTCCGGATTCTTGCAATGAGTTCCCTTGGTCGGAAGGGCTTGCTGATATAATCATCTGCCCCCATTTCAAAGCCTGCCACGGTGCAATTCTCGTCAGCGGATGCCGTCAGGAAAATGACAGGCACGTCCGAACTTTGACGGATTGCCGAACACACCGAAAAGCCGTTTCCGTCCGCTAATGACACATCCAACAGCACACAATCCGGTGAACATGTCCGGAACAATTGCAACCCCTTTTTTTGACCGTCCGCCATGTGAACTGTATAGCCCTCTGTTTGCAGATAGCGAACCAGATTTTTCGCTAATGTCTCATCATCTTCAATCAATAGAATTTTAGGCATGAAAATTCCTCCTTTTGTATGGTTTAATGCAATTATAGCATATTTTCCGCACCTCTGCAACCGAAAATTTCAGAATCTTACAAAATTGTAAGAGAAAAGAAATGAAATTGTTATTCTGATATGTTATAATAATAGCAATGAAGAAAAAGGATGGTGTTCAATATGGAACTCTTGAAAGTGGAAAATTTATGCAAAACCTACGGAAAAGGTGAAAATGAAGTCAAAGCCTTGGACAATGTGTCTTTCACCGTGCCAAAGGGACAAATGACGGCGGTCATTGGTGCATCTGGTTCGGGCAAATCAACACTGTTACATATTTTAGGCGGAGTTGACCGCCCCACAAGCGGGAAAGTATGGCTTGACGGTCAGGATGTTTTTGCACAGAATCAGAAAAATCTTGCCATTTTCAGACGGCGACAGGTCGGCTTGATATACCAGTTTTACAACCTGATTCCGGTACTGTCCGCAGAGGAAAATATTACCCTCCCCCTGATTATGGACGGCAGAAAGCCCGACAAGGAACGCTTGGAAAATATGCTGGATTTATTGGGGCTGAAAGAGAGACGGCATCATCTTCCCTCACAGCTTTCCGGCGGTCAGCAACAGAGGGTATCTATCGGAAGGGCATTATTTACAGCTCCGGATGTGTTGCTTGGGGACGAACCCACCGGAAACCTCGACAGCAAAAACAGCATGGAAATTTTACAGCTCCTTAGAAAGTCGAATCAGGAAATGAATCAGACCATGATGATTATTACCCATGACGAAAATATTGCTTTGCAGTGTGACAGAATCCTCACCATTTCAGACGGTCATATTGTTGATGACCAATTGACAGGGCAGGGGGTGTAAATCATGTTCGAAAGACTGCTTGCAAAGCGGTACATAATAACGCAAAAGCGACATTCTATTTTAACAGTTTGCAGTATTATAGTAGCGATTGCCTTAATGACAAGCCTTTTCACGGCATTTTCCACGGCGATGGGCTGTATTCGTGATATTGCCTATCATAATGCACCTTATCACTACAAAATCATGCACTTGACGTTACAGCAGGCGCAGGAAATGGAAACTCAGTTTCCAGAAGCGGAAAGCGTGAAACTTGTCACCGAAAAAGATTATACTTGTAGTATCGAACTTTTCATGAAAGACTATATCGGCGACACGAGAGAATATTTTCTTGCACACGGAATTGAAACGGTAGGGAATGAATTTTTCGACTGGAATCAGAACTTGACCAATCAAGACTTGATTGATTTGAATGCTCGTGCAAGAATGGCGCAGTATTTCGCCATGTTCTATGTGTTAATATGCCTGATTGCCGTCATGCTCAGACTGATGATTGACACGGCTTTTGAAGTCTCCTCGAAAGAACGTGAACGGCAGTTCGGAGTATTGCAGTCAATTGGTGCAACCCCGAAACAGATTGTGAATATCATCACATTTGAGGGCTTGCTGTTGAGTGCGATAGGTATTCCGTTAGGGGTGCTGTGTGGTGTTGGATTAGGGTATGGAGTATATCAAGCTGTCCTGTCAAGCGGAGTAGCAGAAGCCTATCTGGGGGCGGATAATGCAAATTTGATGCAATTCCATGTCAGTCCCTTGTTATTGGTGGCATCAGCTATCACGGGTTTGGTATGGGTGCTGTTATCGGCATACGGTACAGGCATGAGAATTATCAAGATGACCCCTATTCAGGCAATCAGCAACCGCAGTAACACCGTGAAAAAAGTCCGCAGACATTCCTTTTTTGGCTTACTGTTCGGATGGATGGGGAAAATGGCTTCCCGAAATAATCGCCGTCAGCCGAAACGGTTTATTATTACGACAGTATCATTGACATTATCCATTCTGTTATTTTCCTGCTTTAATATTGTGATGGAGAAATTCGAAAATCTCATGAACATAAGCATTCAGGAAGTTTACAATGGTTTCACTTGTGACTTTATGTTTGATTCAGCAACAGGAGCGAATGGAGATTCTGTCGATAAAATGCTTTCCATTGGTAAGGAGCTGGAAAATGTCGGATATTTCAAAAATGTTGGATATGGTGCTAACTTTTCCAGAAAATTTGTCTATCCCAATGGAAGAAAAGAATGGTCTTTGATTGGTTACATCAATGAAGCAGAATATAATATTGAGTACCCGAATGCACCTGTCAGCTATGACGAATTGACGAAAACTAACGGCTATATGCTGATTTCCTATAATCCGACACAAACAGATTTCACGGATGCGGATTCCGTTCCTGTGGTTATCAATGATAGTGTCCGTCAAAGACTCAAAGACAAGGAAAACGGTGTCGAAACACCCGAAAAAGAAGACAAAATTCGAGATTTCCCGATTGCCTACCGCTATCAATTTGGAGAAAATCAGAATATTTACGGTGGTTTTGGCTATACATTGATTCAGACACTAGATTATTATTTAGCACATGACAGTGAGCTTTATGGAAATGATACCGTTTGGAGTTCTTTTACCTGTGACATTGTGGATGATAAAGACTACCCTGCATTGATGGCATGGGTGGAAAATAACCCTGATATTGAAATGGATGAATACCAAAATTTCTATTTGCAGAGAAAGAAACTTCGTACCATGACTTCCGCCATTGAAATTGGTGTCATGTTCCTGAATGTCATGATTGCTTTAATTGCCATTGTGAATATGGTCAATATTCTTTCCACTGGTATTCTCAACCGTAAATCTGAACTGGCTTCTATGCAATGTTTAGGCATGACGGAGGGGCAACTCTACGGCATGACTTCCATTGAATGCGCCCAATATGCCTTGATTTCAGGAGTGGCTGCATCACTATTGGGCTTTGTGATAATTTTCATCACGGAACATTTTGTGGAGTTGATTGGAGCAGAAGATTTTTATCAGGGAGTTGGGAAAATCAGCTATACCGCCCCATTACCTCGAATTTGGATTTGTGCGCTGGTGGCTTTTGCGGTGGCTTTGATAGCGTCTTTCATTCCGCTGAAAAATATGCAGAAAGAATCCCTCTCCGAACAAGTACGCAGTGTTGATTAAATTGGACAGCTCCTTTGCATTTTCGCAGAGGAGCTGTATTTTTGGCTTGACAGATAGATGTTAATTATGCTATAATAAGTAGTAAACAATTCAAATCAGGAGGGATTGACTTTATGAAAACGGCAATTATGACCGATACCAATAGCGGTATCAGTTCCGCAGAAGCGGAAAATTTAGGGGCATTTGTTCAGCCAATGCCTGTTATTTTGGACGGGAAAAATTATCTGGAAGGAATAGACGTTACTCATGCAGATGTATTTCAGGCAATGCATGAGAAAAAAGAAGTTTCCACTTCTCAGCCGTCAGTTGGGCTGATTATGGAACAATGGGATAAAATACTTTCAATGGGCTATGATGAAATTGTCTATATGCCAATGTCAAGCGGGTTAAGCGGTTCATGTGCATCAGCTTTGGCAATTGCGGAAGATTACGGCGGAAAAGTACAGATTGCAGATTTGCACCGGATTTCCGTTACCCTCCGTGAATCGGTCATGGATGGGCTGAAAATGTCCCAACAAGGGCTATCCGCTCTCGAAATCAAGCAAAATCTGGAAAATAATGCATTCAATTCGATTATTTATTTGGCGGTTGACACACTGGAATATTTGAAAAAAAGCGGACGTGTTACCCCCACAGCCGCCACGATTGCAATGGTTCTCAATATCAAGCCGGTATTGGTGACATTGGGTGGTAAGTTTGATACATTCGCTAAGGTCAGGGGTATGAAAAACGCAAGACAGAAAATCATTGAGGCAATTCAGGTGGATTTACAGGAACGCTTCAAGGATGTTCCAAAAGAAAAGTTGCACGTTGCAACAGCTGGTTCATTCGAAACCGAAGCAGAAGCCAAAGATTGGCAAAATCAAGTACAGACTGCATTCCCTGATTTTGAAGTCTGCTATAATGCGCTTTCCTGTAGTGTGGCATGTCATACCGGAATAGGAGCTGCTGGATTGGCAATTACAGTGATTGACAGATAAATTTTATATTTTTGTTGTGAAATGTGCTTTACTTTTCTGTAAAAATGTGATATAATATTAGTGATAATTTATCAATTGTAAGGAGGAATCCCCCATGAAAAACAAAGAAACCGTTTGGAATTTCTATGCGCCTGTATATGATACATTTGTAAAGTCCAATCAGGCAGCATATGAAAGAGTGTATGAAAAAATCCGTGCAATCTGTTTCGACAAGACCGTCTTGGAAATTGCAACTGGTACGGGCTTGATTGCGAAGCATATTGCAGCTGCAACCAAAGAGACGGTTGCTGTCGATTTTGCGGAAAATATGCTCAAGGAAGCACAAAAAGGCATTGTCCCTTCTAACTTGACATTCCGTCAGGCAGATGCAAAAGCCCTGCCTTTTTCGGATGACAGTTTTGATATTGTCATTATTGCCAATGCCTTGCACATCATTGAAGAGCCGGAAAAAGTACTCGCTGAAATTGCAAGAGTTTTGAAGCCGGACGGCATTTTAATTGCACCGAACTATATTCATGAAACAGGCAACCCGAAAACTGCTTTCTTTTCCAAGGTGCTTTCCACAGCTGGGATAACCTTTGATGCACGTTGGAATGAGCAGACTTATCTTGATTTTCTGGAAAAAAACGACTTTTTTGTCGATAATGCGGAAATTCTGGAAGGCTCAATTCCCATGATGTACACAGAATGCACCTACATTCCAGATGAAAAAGAAATTCCCGAAATGATTCCCGAAAAACCAGAGTACAGAAACTGGATGCCGGAAAAGCTGATTCATCAGCTGGAATTTGGGTCAGAGGTTCTCGGTTTGGGAATGGCGGTTTCTATGATTGCAGGAGACCGCAAAAATAAAAAAAGCAATCTTTTATCAATAGGTTTGAGTTTGGGAACGCTTGCCATGACCTCAGCAAGCATCTGGGCGAAGCAAATGCACAAAGCATTTGATAATGATGGTACTCGCCAAATGTCAAAGCAGATTGTCGAAGGGGTTGCACAATATATTGAACTGCCTGAAAATGGGATTGGTCTTGACGTAGGCTGTGGAAGTGGTGCGTTGACCATTGCTTGTGCAAAGCGTAACCCACAAGGGAGAATGATTGGTATTGACAAATGGGGAAAAGAATATGATTGCTATAGTCTGGAACTTTGCAAGAAAAATGCCCTTGCAGAGGGTGTGAAAAATGTTACCTTTGCGCAAGGAAATGCAGTGCATCTTGATTTCCCTGATGAAAGTTTCGATTGTGTCACCAGTAATTATGTATATCACAATATCATAGGAGAAGATAAGCAAGCCTTGATTCTGGAAACATTGAGAGTTCTCAAAAAAGGCGGTACATTCGCCATTCATGACATTATGTCAAAATCCCATTATGGTGATATTCAGAAGCTTATCAACAAATTGGAAAAACTTGGTTTTGAACAAGTGGAGCTGATTGATACTACTGACTGCAAATTCATGACCCCTTGGGAATCGAAATGGATGTTTCTCTCTGGTTCATCTTTGCTCATAGGGAAAAAATAACAGGGGAGATGTGAGACATGGCAACACTAGCTTATAAATTGACTGAAAAATTATTCCGGCGGTCTGTTCAGCCTATGATGAAAAGGGCTGTCACAGATACCACAAATTATATCAATGAATGCCGTGAAAATCAAAAAAAGACCGTTCTTCCTTTGGAGAAACTGCACAAGAAATATTCTTTTGACGAAAATCAGGCAGGGGATACCCCTTATTATGCAGTACATAGCCATTCTTCTGAACCGTCCAAAAAATTGGTGATGTATTTTTTCGGCGGTGGGTTCATGATGGCAGGTGATAAGGGAGATTTTGAATTTGCACAGGATATGGCAGACAAGACCGGCGCAGAAGTTTGGCTGATATGGTATCCGCTGTTTCCAGATACGACAGCAGAAAAAATTATTGAATCCGCTTTACAGGTATATCGGGAAGCCTTGAAAACACATTCCGCACATGATATTATATTTTTCGGGCTGTCGTCTGGTGCAAGTCTCTGTTTGGCATCCATGGTACACATTAAGCAAAGAAAATTAAGAATCTCATTGCCGGAAAAATTGATTTTGTTTTCGCCAACTGTCCGCATTCCTTTGACCATGGAACAATATGCATCAATTCAAGATATGGGTGATTCTGATTGTATGTTTCCGCCGGAATATATTCGAGATATGGGGAAAGTGATGGATACAGCAGGAGTGAATTGCTCTGATGTTCCGTGGTTTAAGTCGCCGATACACTACAATTGGAAGGGTTTCCCTGAAATGCTGGTCATTTATGGCGAAAAAGAATACCTCTCTGTGCAGTTGGAGGAAATCAAGCAAAAATGCATTCAGGATAATGTCAAATTAAATACGATTGTTGGCAGAGAAATGATGCATACTTGGGCGGCTGCTGGATTTCTCCCCGAAGCCAAAGACGGCAGAAAAATGATTTACGATTATATTAAAGGAAATGCAGTCACATGAATATTATTGAAGTAAATGATTTGTCTTTACCGGAACTTGCACCCTATCAATGTACCAACGAAAAACAGCTTTTTCATTGGAATGAGCCGGAAATTGGCATTTTCATTGCAGAAAGTCCAAAAGTGATTCGCCGTGCATTGGATGCAGGTTATCAGCCAATTTCCTTGTTATGTGAAACGAAATATATCAAAGGTCAGGCAAGTGACATTATTGAACGCTGTCAGGCGGATGTTTACACGGCGGATTCTGAGGTACTCAAAGCCATTACAGGCTACCAAATGACACAGGGGGTACTTTGTGCCATGCGCCGGAAAAAGCCCTCTGCGTTCGCTGGAGTGCTTGCAAAGGCAGAACGTGTCGCCGTCTTGGAAGACATCATGAATCAAACCAATGTGGGAGCAATTTTCCGGTCTGCGGCTGCGCTGGGAATGGATGCCGTCATATTAACACCGTCATGCAGTGACCCTTTGTATCGGCGGTCAGTGCGTGTGAGCATGGGGACGGTATTTCAGATACCGTGGACATATTTTCCGTGCGGTGCGCCGGATTATGTGGAGCTGTTGAGAGAATCGGGCTTTTTCACGGTGGCAATGGCTCTGCGGAATGATACCATCAATATTGATGCGCCGGAGCTGTCCCAACAAAAAAGGCTTGCTGTCATCCTCGGAACAGAAGGAGAAGGACTCAAACCCGAAACTATTCAGGCTTGTGATGGGACTGTCAAAATCCCCATGATGCATGGAGTGGATTCTCTGAATGTCGCCGCCGCTAGTGCTGTGGCATTCTGGGAACTGCGGAAACGATAATATTGGAAATGCACTGTCTCCGGATGGTGCATTCTGTTCATGAAATATTTACAATTTGTTTACAAAATCCGGCGCAATTTTTCGGGGGGAATTCCGTCTTATTGAGTAGAAAGCATTTTAACAAGGAGGTCAACCCCATGAAAACCAAATTACTTGCATGGTCTGCGGCGTTGGCAATGTGCCTGTCCGGACTTTCTGCCACCGCCTTTGCCACCAATGACGAAACCCCAACAGATGAACCCTTTTTTGAAGATGAGACAATCCCCGAAACTGAACCAACCACCGCCCCCGGAGACCCTTCTTTTCCGGATAATGCATGGCTGAATATTACACAATTGCCGGATAAAGTTTCCTACAAAATCGGCGAACCGCTTGACTTGAAGGGAATGAAAGTGCAATTTGGTTATGCAGTGGCAGGGTCTTATTTGGCAGAAAATTTTGATGATGCAGAAGTCAATGAACATCTGGATATTTTGCAACTTGACGATTCCGATTTCGACAGCTCCAAAACAGGGACTTATACCATCCGCATTACTTACGACAGAACCGGAGTATACGACAGAGGAAATAAAGTAGCTCCTCCTCAGACAGTTTCATTTGATGTGATTGTCACTGGTGCGAATTACCTGAAAGGGGACGTGAATGCAGACGGCATTGTTGATGATACCGATATTACCACCTTGCAGAATTGGCTTCACCATGAAGGCAATCTTGATAATTGGGCAAATGCCGACATGAATCACGACAACAAAGTCAATATTGTTGATTTGGCATTGCTCAAAAAGTTGGTCAAAAAATCGTATTCTGACTTATGATAAATGAAATTCCCTAAAAATCTCTTTTTGAGAATGGCTCATGAAAAAAATGATGAGCCATTCTCTTTTTTTGTCGAAATATCGAGAATACTGAAGAAAATGAAATTTTTTCAAAAAAATTTTGAAAAAAGGCTTGACAAATCCTTTCAAGTGTGCTATAATATAATAGTCGTCAGGAGGTACGGACGACAAAATCAAATAGGGGTATAGCTCAGTTGGTAGAGCAGTGGTCTCCAAAATCACGTGTCCCGAGTTCGAATCTTGGTGCCCCTGCCAAAATGGAAGTCGTCAATTTCGGTTGGCGACTTTTTGTATTGTGAATCAAACGAAACCGCCCCGAAAATCCGGAGCGGTTTTGATTTAGGAAGTGGATTTTTCCAGCACTTCTTTCAGCATATCGATATATTTTTCCCGCACGTCTTCCGGCTGGAGAATCTGTGCTTTTGTGCCGAATCCGAAGAGCCACCCAAAAAATGGCTGTTCCGCCTTGACTTTAACGGTAATGGTGAAATGGGTATCTCCATCAGGGTACAGTCTCAAATCTGTTCCGAAGCGGTCAATCACAGCACTGACCAGTTCATTTTCGAAACGTAATTGAATATCCTGAGATGTTCCGCTGAACATGGAAAAAGTAGAAGAGAGGTATTCTTTCAGGCTGAACCCTTTGGAAAGTTTTTGAGAGGGTTCATCAAGGAGCTGAACACTTTCCATACGGTCAACACGGAAATTGGTCAATTTATCGGGGTATTTGTCATAATGTGCAACCAGATAATAACGCTCATCATCCCATGTTAAGGCATAAGGGGAGCAGATATGCAAATCAGGGCTGTATTTCTTTTTCTTTTCGACATTATACTTGAAATAGCGGAAGGAAATTTTTTTATTTTCGGTGATAGCCCTGTGAATGGCGTCCACATTGAGGTAGATTCTTTCATTGAAAGCTTTGGTACGGTTAGCAATATAAATTTGTCGTTCAATCTGTTTGGTTTCGTAGGGACTGCCAAGAGAACCAATTTTCTTGATGAGTTGCCTTGCCTTTTTTTCGGTCAGGAATCGAGAAGAGGCGACAGCATCCGCCAATAATTTTAATTCTGGGAGCTGGAAACTTCTGCTCACAACACAATATCCGGCTTGACTGCCACGGGTGGAAACAATATCCACTCCGAACATTTTCAGGGCTTCAATATCTTCATAGAGGGCTTTTCTGCCTGCGGAAATCCCCAATTTTTCCAGTTCCTGAATAATTTCCGGCATGGAAATGGGGTGATTTTCGTCTGTTTTTTCCATCAAGATTTTATAGAGATAGAGAATTTTCATCCTTTGCATGGTAGTTTTACTATCTGACATAATACATTTCCTTTCTTTTTAAGAATTGAGGGAATCCCTTAAATTTCTGAGCATCGTGGAAGCAATTTGTTCTGTGGAAATTTCGCCGGAAACTCTGTTTTCAATCACAATGCAAAATGCAATTGGGAAATTGACATCATCCACAAAACCAGTCAAAAGGGAATTTTCTGTTTTTTCGTTGCCAATCTGTGCCGTACCGCTTTTAACTCCAATATCTGTATCAGGGAGAAGGCTGGAATAGCGACTTCTTCCATTTTGTAGCATAATTTCACGCATATATTGAGCGGATTGTTCACGGAACATTTTTGAACCATAGGTTGTTTTTGCCTGAGCGGTGATTTCTCCGCTGACAGTGGTGGCATGGTCAATCAGGTAGGGGAGTGTCGCAATGCCGGTACTATTGGCAATGGCACTCTGCCAAGTCATAATTTGCAGGGGGCTTGCAAGAGTCATGCCCTGCCCCATGCAGCCCCATTGGGTACTGAAATCATTTTTATTGGTCAGGTAGGTAGAAGCGGTATAAGCACTGATACCGTTAATATTGAGGTAGGTTTGTTCAGTTTCATTATTGAGACAATAGCCCATTTTTCGATAGGTGTCTTCAATGTCAGAGAGTCTCCAATCGGGGTCTTGTACCAATTGTGCAAAGAAGGGGTTACAGCTATTCGCAAAAGCATCCACAATATTCTGGACACCATGTCCAGAGGATTTATGGCACTTGATAACGGTATCACTCAAATTGGTATAACTGCCTGTACAATCGTACTGTTTTGACAGTAATCTGTCATAGCCCATATGTTCCAAGGCGGAAATGGTAGTGGCAATTTTCTGCGTAGACCCCGGAACAGTCGGATAAAATGCCGAACAAAGCAAACTACCCTTTTCCAAGCTGTCAATATCAGAATAGTGGTTCAGAATATTCACGCTGGGTTTACTGAAACAAACATAAATTTCACCAGTTACATAATTATAGGCGATTGCACAGCCATTCTTTGCACCAAATGCATCATACACGGTTCGATTGACATGATGGTCAAGGGTACAGGAAATAGAAGCATGACCGTTTTCCTGTTCGCCAAGCATAAAGCTGAAATTGGCGAGGAGGTCTTTATTTTGTGCAACAAGGGTATTGGTCATCTGTTTGGAATCATCCCCGATAAGGTTTCCAATGTCAAGGAAATAGTCTTGACCGTATGTTTCGGCGGTTGCATCAGGGTCAAATAAAACATCTCCGTTTCTGTCGAACACTTTCCCTAATGAGGTACTGGAAGCATGAGAGATATAGAATGCTGATTCACGTTGTAACTTGTAAATCAAAAGCCCGAAAACAAACAGGAATATTAAAAGCATGATAATAATTAAGAATTGCCCTCTTCGGATACTCTTCATGTTGCATTTCTCCTCCTTCTTCTCTGTGGACTTTGAAAGACTTTTTCCACAATTTCATGATGAAACAGCGGAGACTGTCCAGCTTTGAGCATTCCCACCAGAAAGCCACAAGTCACCATAGAACTCCCCCCCTGTGAAATGAAGGGCAATGTCACCCCTGTGAATGGTATCAGATTGCATGAGCCGAAAATATTCAAGCCCATCTGTGCTACGAATGCTGCAACAACTCCGGCTACCATTGTAGCGTGATAATAACTTTTCGGGGGATTCATCAAAACGGTCATCAGCATAATCAAAATCAAAATCACTGTCAGGGAAGCGTATAATAACCCCCATTCTTCACAAATCGTTGCAAAGACAATATCTGATTCATGTGCAAAGACCTTATGCAGATTCCCTTGACCTGCGCCAACTCCTAGCCATCCTCCACGGGCAATCCCAATTAAAGCTTGACACTGCTGGTAGCCGTTTCCATATTGGTCAGCCCATATATCAACGTGTAAACGCTCCTGCACATATGCCGGTGCAAGTGTCCATGCAATCATTAACACCAATGCTCCAACCACACACATGGAAGCTATCGCCGTTTTATTGATTTTTGCCTTTGGGTAACATAAACGGCAAAATAGCGAACAAACGAAAATTGCCGCAAATGTCGGCAGGCTTCCAAGGTCTCGACACCACCATTGCAAGCCAAATATCAGAATGGTGACGGCACACATGAAAAGCGTATCTATGGAAACATGAAAGAATAATACTTTCACTTTCTTATGTAGTTCCATAATGGAAGCGGCACATACCAAAATATAGCAAGGCTTGATAAATTCAGACGGCTGTATCGAAAAATTACCAATCGTAATCCACATACTGCGCCCGCCTGTCAAAAATAAAATTGCCAATACCAGTAAGCCAATCACAAGATAAACAAATTTCTTTTGCCTGCGTATCCATTCATGGTCTCTGGTCAATAAAAATCCCAGTTCGCAGGATACCAAAGCCGCCACACAAGTTGCAAGGTGCTTGACAGATAAATGAACCCCACCAAAACAGGATTGAAAAATTAAACTGATGTTCAGTAATCCTAAAAGCATGATGTCAAGGGTGTATGTCATTTGTCGGTAACGCATAGCAGCCATCAATCCCACAAAATCCAATGCAAGAACCGCAACTGCTAAAATTGCCAAATTCAGGATGCTTTCATAGTTTCCCCTGACAAAGACAATCCCCAACATAGAAACATGTGTCAGGAGCATTAAAAAGATTGTCCCACTGTAGGAAATGCCATTTTTAAACATTCCGTTGCCCTCCTCTCTGTGTTTGTGGATTGGGTTTCCTTGCAAATTTCATTTGCATTGTGCCGAATTGAATCACGTCACCAGCTTGCAAACTTGTTTGTTGAATGCGTTCGCCATTCACAAACGTACCACTTTTTGAGTCAAGGTCAGTGATACTCCAGATACCGCCCGTCACGGTCATGACAGCGTGATACCGTGAAACGGATTCATCTGGTAGGCGAATATCAGCCGAAATATGCCGACCTAGTAAAATTTCGTCTGCTTCTAAGGGAAAATGTAAGATTTCTATTTTTCCTTCCTTATTTTTGCCCTTCATGCGCAATTCCATATTTGCCCCGACTTTTTCCCAGCGTTTTTTACAAAGCTTGCTTTCTTTGTTGGTTGCCAATATGACAGCCAGTGCGAATAAATCCAGAATCACAACCGCTGCTGCACAAAAGATTAAATCAGGAATTTCCAGCCTTGAAAGATAGGTCAATAATTCTTTCATGTTCCATCACTCCTTTTCTGAAAATTTTCCCCCTTATTATTATAATACATTTTGCGGATTTCTGCAACAGAATTTCAAGAATTTTCAGAAAGCTGATACCAATTATTCATGAATTGATGGGATTTTTGAAATTTTTTTATAAATTTTCATAAATTTGCAAAAAACACTTGAAATTTTTTATCAAATATGTTATAATAGTACTATCAACCGGAATGTCATAGTATTCCGTGTATAAGGAGGAAATTGTTTTGAATATTACAATTAACGCAAAAAAAATGCAGGTTTCTCAGGCTTTCACAGAGTATGCACAGAAACGTCTTGACTCTAAGCTTGACAAGTTCTTTGGTGATGAAGCAGACGCAAAAATTATGCTCACGGAATTGAAGGGTAATATCGTTTTGGAATTGACTGTTCACTATAATCAGATGTTCTACCGTGCAGAGCAGACCGCCGTTGACAAGAATGAGGCTCTGGATGCTGCCATTGACAAGATTATCCGTCAGATTCGCAAGAATAAGACCCGTCTGGAAAAGCGTCTGAAAGATTCCGCTTTCAAGCAGGAATTTGAAGAACCCATTGAAGAGGTGGATTTCTCTGTTCTGCGTACCAAGAAATTCAAGCTCCGCCCCATGAGTACCGAGGAAGCAATTTTGCAAATGAATATGCTCGGACATGCTTTCTTTATGTTCAAGAATGCAGAAACAGGAGCTGTCAATGTCGTTTACAAGCGTGACGGTGGCGGTTATGCCGTACTTGTTCCGGATGAGAACTGATATTTCACAAAAATTGCAGGAAGGGGAGGGCTGACCTCCCCTTTTTTTCTTGAAAAAATTTTTTGAGAATTTTCGCCTATATTCCTGACAATTTAAATTTTTTGAAAAAAATTTAAAATTTTTTAAAAAAAGGCTTGACAAATTGAAAGACTTGTGCTATAATAATACTTGTTGAGCGGATGTGCCTGTAGCTCAGCTGGATAGAGTGACTGGCTACGAACCAGTAGGTCGGGGGTTCGAGTCCCTTCAGGCACGCTCCCATCCAAAAGCATCCTGATTTTGAATCAGGATGCTTTTTATTTTTTCAAAAAATATTTCCAATTGCACTTGATTTATTTTGGATAGTATGTTATAATAAAAATGCAGGTGTCAATATTCAATCCCCAATCGTGCAGAAATGCCATTTTCATAGGGATGCTTAACAGCGTGAATCTCACTGACATAATCTGCCTTTTCAATGAATTGCGTTTCAGGGTCACGCCCTGTCAAAATCAATTCAACGGTATCAGGGCAGGTGAACACAATCCGGTTGGCGAATTCTCTGTCAAATAAGTGCAGACGATAGGCGCAGAAATATTCATCTAAAATGAGCATATCGGTTTGACCGCTCCAAATTAAGTCAGAAGCTTTGCGCAGTAAGTCATTATGGCAAGCGGTCAATTGTTCCTTTTCTGTGTCATCCATATTGAATGTAAAGCCATATTCCTTGTCACAGCGCAAAACTGTGATATTGGGAATATGCTCAAGAATAGAAAGCTCTGAGGTCTGACCGCCTTTCAGAAACTGGAAAATATGCACACGCATACCAGCACCAGCGGCACGGATTGCCAAACCAATGGCGGAAGTTGTTTTTCCTTTGCCATCTCCACAGTAAATTTCAATCATGATGATTCCACTCCTTTGTTTCTGTTTTTATGCAGAGAATTACTTGTCATCACAAGCCCGATGATTAACATAATTGACCCCGCACCAATTGCGGCGCTTGTGCCAATAATTTCCATGATACGGTGTTGATTCATTTTTTTTGCAAGAGTCGCATACATTCTCTTTTGCATTTCGTCCATGTCATCCGTGCAAGGCGGTTGGGGTTTCCGGTTCTGTTCGGTGGTATGCCGGTCATAGGCTTTATAGTAAGCACGGCAGGAAGGACAAGTTTTCAGGTGACTGCGAATTTGTCGGATACTTTCCTCATTTTCCAGCAAATCAGCCTTGTAAAGTTCCGCCATATCTCTTACAACCTCACATGTGATATTCATTCTGTATCTCCTCCATTAACATCTTTCTTGCCCGATAATAAATCACCCTTGCGGAATTCTCACTAATGTGTAGGGAATCCCCGATTTGGGCATAGCTCATCTCTGCATAAACACGCAAAATCATTACATCTTGGTACTTTTTCGGCAGTGACAGGAGTGCTTTTTTGGCACATTCCGCCAATAATCGACGTTCTACCGTTTCAGTGATAGGTTCTGTTGTTTCATCTTCGTACAGTTCCATCAGTTCTTCCGTGTTAATATTATCTACCATGTGTTTATTTTTTCGCACATAGCGATAATAGGTATGTTTTCCGATGGATGCAAGCCATGTAAAAACGTCGCTGTCTCCACGAAAACGGTAAAACGAAATAAAAGCCTGATAGAATGTTTCCTGTGTCAATTCCTCTGCGAGGTCACGGCTTTCTGTCAGTTTATAGAGAAAAGCATAAATTCGGGGAAAGTATTCCTGATACAGGGCTTCAAATTCTTGTTTCATGAAGACACCTCAGCTTTCTTTATTAGTTAGTAACGGAGAAAACAAAAATGTTACATTTTTATTCTTCGTCAAAATATACAAAAATTAGCTTCAAAATTTTCTTTTATTTGGTGCTGAATTTTGTAACAAACTGGTGTTCAATGGTTACTAAGTTATTGGATGCCAAATTTCATCAAATTAGGAGGCTTCAAGCATGAGTTTTCGCATTATCGGAACGGGTATGTATGTACCCCCGAAAGCAGTCACAAATGATGACCTTTCCCAACTTGTGGAAACATCCGATGAATGGATTACCAAACGAGTAGGAATCAAGGAGAGGCGCATTTCTGAAACAGAGTTTACCTCTGAATTGGGGACAAAAGCCGCATTGGCAGCTTTGGAAGATGCAGGAGTCAAGCCGGAAGAACTGGATATGATTATCACTGGTTCTATCAGTGGGGAAACTTCTTCACCATCAACGGCGTGTATGATTCAGAAAAATGTTGGTGCAACTTGTGTGGCAATAGAATTGCAGGCAGCTTGTGCCGGATTCATGTATGTTCTGGAAACCGCAGCGGCATATTTCGCTTTACATAAAGAATATCAGAAGATGCTGGTAGTTGGCTGTGAGAGAATGAGCGGAATTGTAGATTTCACTGACCGCAGTACTTGTATTATCTTTGGAGATGGTGCAGGTGCAGCAGTGCTAGAAAGAGCGGATAATTACATTGATTCTGTATTCACTGTTAAGGGCGGTGATGATGTTATCAAGATTCCGCATTTCGTTGGAACATCCCCCTATTTCCAGAAGACACAAGAAGACATTGGGACACCTTACATTCATATGCAGGGGCAGGAAACTTTCAAGTATGCTGTTTCCTCCATTGCACAGGACATCACAACCCTTTTGGAGCGTAACAATTTGACGGCTGATGATATTGCATGGATTGTTCCGCATCAGGCGAATTTGAGAATTATCGATTTCGCAAGCAAACGTTTGGGAATTGACCCAAGCAAGATGTATGTGAACATTCAGAAATACGGCAATACTTCCGGTGCATCTGTGGCAATTGCATTGCATGAACTCGCAAAAAGCGGAAAATTGCACCGTGGGGATAAAATCATTCTTTGCGCATTTGGCGGAGGGCTTTCCAATGCCGCTTGCTTGATGGAATGGTAATGGCTTATTATTAGAATGTACACGGGGGTTTCCCGTTGCATATATTAAAATTTTTCACAAAGGAGAAAAAGACAATGGTAAATGAAAAAATCATCGAAATGCTGGCAGAGGCTACTGACAAGGATGCAGCAGAAATCACACTGGATACTACTTTTGCTGACCTCGGTATTGATTCCCTTGATATGACAGAGATGGCTATGGATTTGGAAGATGAATTTAATATTGAGTTCACACCTTCCCCAGAAATCAATACTGTTGGCAAACTGGTAGAAGCTGTTGAAAAGCTTGTTGCTGAGGCTTAATCAATGATTGCTTCGCCTATTTGTGACATGCTGGGCATTCAGTACCCTGTATTTCAAGGCGGTATGGCATGGATTGCGGACGGCAAATTAGCCGCCGCAGTCTCTAATGCCGGAGGTCTTGGAATTATTTCGGCGATGAATGCCGGCGCAGATTATGTCAGAGAACAGATTCAAATTGCCAAAAGCTTGACAGATAAGCCTTTTGGTGTGAATATTATGTTAATGAGTCCTCATGCAGAAGCTTGTGCAAAAGTTTGCGTTGAGGAAAAACCCGCAGTCGTGACAACTGGTGCAGGTAGTTCAGCACCTTATCTTCCTATGTGGAAGGAAGCAGGGATTAAGGTTGTTCCTGTGATTGCCTCTGTAACCATGGCAAAACAAGCCGAAAAAATGGGAGCTGATGCCATTATCGCAGAAGGGCAGGAATCCGGCGGACATATCGGAGAATTAACCACAATGACCCTTGTACCACAGGTGGTAGATGCTGTGAACATTCCGGTGCTTGCTGCTGGTGGAATTGGTGACGGCAGAGGAATTGCTGCTGCTTTGATGTTGGGCGCAGTTGGTGTACAGATGGGGACACGTTTCCTTGTTGCGAAAGAATGCGGAGTACATCAGAATTATAAAGATATGGTCTTGAAAGCGAAAGATATTTCGACACAGGTAACAGGGCGCAGATTCGGCGGTAATACTTGCAGAGGTATCAAAAACGCTTTTACCAGAAATTTCGTCAAGGAAGAGTTTGCTCCAGAAGCCACAGCGGAAAGTATCGCCGATTTGGGCGCAGGTTCTCTCCGTAGGGCTGCGGTGGAAGGTGACGTGAAAACCGGTAGTGTCCTTGCTGGACAGATTTCGGGCATGATTACCAAGGAACAGACTTGTGAAGAAATTATCAATGAAATCATGCAGGATGCGGAAGCCATCCTGAAAGGAGCGCAGAAATGGGTAAAATAGCATTTGTATTCTCCGGTCAGGGTGCGCAGCACGTTGGCATGGGTCAGGATTTTTATAACAACATTCCGGCAGTCAAGGCTTTATATGATACTGCTGATGCCATCAGAAACGGAACAATTGAACAGAGTTTCACCGGAGATGGTACAGCCCTCAAACAGACCGAAAATACACAGCCTTGCTTGTATTTGGCGGATTTGGCGGCGGCAATTGCTTTACAGGAAAACGGCATTGAGCCGGATGGTTTTGCAGGGTTTTCATTGGGTGAAATTCCAGCCCTTGCAATGGGGAAAGCATTTACTTATGAGGATGGTTTCAAGATTGCTGTGAAGCGTGGCGCAGAAATGGCGAAAGCCTCCGAAGGTGTCGAATGTGCCATGATGGCGGTTGTTAAGCTCCCCACTGAAAAAGTTGAGGAATTGGCGAAACCCTATGATAAAGTATATCCGGTGAATTATAATTCCCCAGTGCAGTTGGTTTGTTCCGGTGATAAGGAACAATTGGAAGCCCTTGCAAAGGACGTGAAAGCCGTTAAGGGTAGGGGAATCATGTTGGCGGTGAGTGGTGCGTTCCATTCTCCGTATATGACAAAAGCTGTTGAGCCGTTCGGGGAAGCTTTGAAGGAATTTGACGTGAAAGCCCCTGAAAAGCCGGTATATGCCAATTTCACAGCATCTCCCTATGAAGGCGACACCAAGGAAACCATGCTCAAACAAATTGACCACCCTGTACAATGGACAAAGTTAATCCAGAATATGGCAAATGACGGTTTTGATACGTTCATTGAGACTGGTGTCGGCAATACTTTGCAAAAGCTGATTTCTCAGATTCTCCCTGATGCGAAAGTGTACCGTGTGGAGGATATGGAGACATTGAATGCTGTTGTTGCAGAATTGAAAGCGTGAGGAGGGATTTCCAATGCTGAAAGAAAAAGTTGCTGTCATTACTGGCGGTTCACAGGGAATCGGTCTTGAAATTGCGAAAAAGTACGCTGAAAATGGCGCAAGTATCGCCATTGTTGACGTGAAGGAAGCGACTCAGGCAGTCGAGGAACTCTCTGCTATGGGTGCAACTGTCAAGTCATATTCTTGCAATATCGCTGACTCTGCACAGGTTGCGGAAACTTGCAAGCAGATTCTGGCAGATTTCGGAACGGTTGACATTTTGGTGAATAATGCCGGAATTACCAGAGATAATCTCATCTTGAAAATGAGTGAAGCTGATTTTGATGCAGTGCTTGATGTAAATTTGAAGGGCGCATTTTACATGATAAAGAATTTTTATCGCCCCATGATGAAAAAGCGCAGTGGAAAAATCATCAATATCAGTTCTGTTTCCGGAATTTTCGGGAATGCTGGACAGGCGAATTATTCCGCCTCTAAGGCTGGAATTATCGGCTTGACAAAGACCACCGCAAAGGAACTCGCTGGACGTGGTGTGAATTGCAATGCCATTGCCCCCGGATTTATCATGACAAGCATGACCACCGCATTTCAGGAAAATGAGGAGCTGAAAAAGTCCATTCCTATGGGCAGATTTGGTAAGCCGGAAGAAGTCGCAAATTTGGCTTTATTCCTTGCTTCTCCGCTTTCTGATTATATCACTGGTGAAGTCATTCGCTGTGATGGCGGTATGGCAATGTAATGATTTGTTTTTAGTTATCAATTTATCTATTTGTTTTTAGCGAATACAGTTAAGAAAGGAACGGTATCACGCATGAGAAGAATTGTCGTTACTGGAATGGGTGCTGTAACTCCTGTTGGTAATAATGTAGAGGAGTTTAGAGATGCAATATTTTCGGGCAAAAATGGTATTGCCCGTATTGCAAGTTTTGACCCCTCTGAATTAAAGGCGCAAGTTGCAGGTGAAGTCAAGAATCTTGATGTGAATGCAATCTTAGGGAAAGCAGTTGCCCGTAAACTTGACCCCTTCACACAATTTGCACTGATTGCTGCAAGGGAGGCAATGGCGCAAAGCGGATTAGAGGGGACAATGGAGCGTGACAGAATCGGCGTTTGTTTTGGTTCAGGAATCGGCGGACTGCATACGATTTGCACAGACCATCAAAATTATCTGGAAAAGGGTGCAAGAAAAGTTTCACCGCATTTCGTGCCGAAGATGATTTATAATATTGCTGCTGGTAATATTGCGATTGCATTCCATGCAAATGGACCTTGTACAGCCGTTTCCACTGCTTGTGCAACTGGTACAACTGCAATTGGTGAAGGTTATCGTACTATTTTACATGGTTATGCAGATGCAATGATTTGCGGTGGTTCAGAATCAGGGATTGACCCTTTGACGGTTTCCGGCTTTGCGAATTGTCAAGCACTTTCCAATTCCAACGACCCAGAAACGGCTTGCTGTCCGTTTGACAAGAATCGAAGCGGTTTTGTGATGGCGGAAGGTGCTGGTGTGCTGGTATTGGAAGAATACGAACACGCAGTTGCAAGAGGTGCGAATATTTTTGCTGAAATCGTGGGCTATGGTTCTACTTGTGATGCTCATCATGTGACAGCACCAGACCCCGAAGCAACTTATGTAACAAAAGCAATTTTGGAAGCATATCAGGGACTTGACGGAATGGATTTATCAGAGGTGTATTTCAATGCACATGGGACATCTACCCCACTCAATGACAGCACCGAAACAACCGCTATCAAGAAGGCTTTCGGCGATAATGCAAAGAAATTGCATATCAGCTCTACGAAATCCATGACTGGTCATATGCTTGGTGCAACTGGTGCAGTAGAAGCCATTGCAAGCATTTTAGCAATGCAGAATGATACTGTTCCTCCAACGATTCATTATAATGAACCAGACCCCGAACTTGACCTTGATTATACACCCAATACAGCTGTAAAAACTCCTATCAATGGGGCGATTTCTTCTAACCTTGGATTTGGCGGACATAATGCCGTGCTTGCATTCAAGAAAATTTGAGGAGGTCAAACCATGACAAAAGAAGAGATTATGCAAATCATTCCCCATCGTGATAATATGCTGCTGTTAGATGAAGCAACTTGTGAAGATGGAGTGGCTCATGGAAAATTGCATATTACTGGTGAAGAATGGTTTCTGAAAGGGCATTTCCCCAATAATCCTGTTGTTCCGGGGGTGATTTTGTGCGAAATTTTGGCACAATCCGCTTGTGTATTGTTAGCTGATACAGCGGACGGAAGAACCCCATTTTTCACAGGGCTGAATAATGTCAAATTCAAGACCCCCGTCAGACCTGATGACACTTATGAAACAGAATGCAAAATTATCAAAAGTAAGGGAAATTTCTATTTCTGTGAGGGAAAAGGTACAGTCAATGGAAAACTTGCTGTCAAGGCTGAATTTTCTTTTGCACTTGTTTCAGCAGAGGAGGGCAAATAATGGGCTTTACAGATGTGCTTCAAAAAATGACCAATTCCGCAAAAATTAAGTGCAAAAAATGCGGAAATGAGGAAACTGCTTATCATTTAACACAAAATCTCTATATCTGCCCGAATTGTGGCTATTATTACCGCCTTGGTGCAAGAGATAGAATTGAATTGACAGTGGATAAGAAGAGTTTCACAGAAATCGATACCGGATTGACAAGCAAAGACTTTCTGGAATTCCCTAACTATGCCGATAAACTCGAAAAGGCAAAGTCAAGCACGAAGGAAGATGATGCTGTTGTATGCGGAAAGGCAACAATTGGCGGAAAAGAAGTTGCTTTGTTTGTGATGGATTCTAAGTTTATTATGGCGAGTATGGGTTCTGTTGTGGGTGAAAAGATTACCAGACTCTTTGAATATGCTACCAAAAATCAGTTGCCTGTTATTGGCTTTACAGCGTCCGGCGGTGCAAGAATGCAGGAGGGTATTGTTTCCCTGATGCAGATGGCAAAAGTCAGCGGTGCAGTCAAGCAACATAGCAATGCGGGACTGTTATATATTACCGTCCTCACTGACCCCACGACAGGCGGTGTCACGGCTTCTTTTGCAATGCAGGGGGATATGATTCTGGCTGAACCAAAAGCCCTTGTTGGCTTTGCAGGGCGCAGAGTAGTAGAACAGACCACAAAAAGTCAACTCCCTGATAATTTCCAGAGTGCGGAATTTTTACTGCATCATGGTTTCATTGATGCCATTGTACCAAGAAATGAATTGCGGAATACATTGACCCAGCTTTTGACAATGCATGGAAGGAGGGCGAATTCATGACGGCTTATGATAAACTCAAAACCGCTCGAAAAAGCGGAAGACCGACTGGCGGTCAATATATCAAGGAAATTTTCGAAAATCCCATTGAACTCCATGGAGATAGACGTTTTGGGGATGACCTTGCTATTTATGCAGGGCTTGCTTACCTCAACGGTGAACCAGTGACTTTCATCGCAATGGAAAAGGGTTGGGATTTGCAAAGCCGTATGGAGCGAAATTTTGGCTGTCCAAAACCGGAAGGCTATCGAAAAGCCCTTAGACTCATGAAACAGGCTGAAAAATTCCATCGTCCTGTGATTTGTTTCGTGGATACATTGGGCGCATACCCAGCCGCAGAAGCGGAAGAACGTGGACAGGGGCAGGCAATTGCGGAAAGTATCATGGAAATGATGGGCTTGAAAACTCCGGTGATTTCCGTTGTCATTGGAGAAGGCGGAAGCGGTGGCGCATTGGCTTTGGCAAGTGCCAATAAGGTGTATATCCTTGAAAATGCGGTGTATTCTGTTATTTCTCCGGAAGGTTGCGCTTCCATTCTCTGGAAGGAATCTACACAGGAAAACGTTGCGAAAGCTGCGGAATGTTTGCATATTACCGCCGACGACATGAAGCATTTCGGTGTTGCGGAAGAAATTATTCCGGAAAGTCTGGAGCATTTTCCCGAAATGTGCAAGGCTCTCAAAATGCAGATTGCAGAATCTGTTGATGAGCTGATGAAACTCAGTGAAGAGGAAATTGTGCAACAACGTTATGAGCGTTTCAGGAAGTTCGGCATTTTTGATGAGAAGTCCAGCACGGGAAAGGGCTTTTTCCATAAATAAAATCAGGCATTTCCTCTGATGTGCAGGGGCAATTCCATTTTTACTTCTTTAAATATACAAATAGGCTGTTTTGCAGAGATTTGTCGAATTTTATCTGCATACACATGAAAATTTTAAGATGGAGGTAGGAATAAATGAAACCACTTTTTCAACAATTTAGTGAAACAACTTTTGATGAATTAGGTCATCTGACAGGGTTTACTTTGCACTATGAGGAAAATTTCAACTTTGCATATGACGTGGTTGATGTGATTGCAGATACTGAACCGGATAAAAGGGCAGTGCAATGGTGTGATGAAAACGGCAATGAAAAAATGTTGACATTTGGCGATATTAGCCGTTTATCCTCGCAGGCTGGAAGCTTTTTGTTAAAGCAGGGAATCCGCAAAGGTGACAGGGTTTTGCTAATGCTCAAACGACATTATGAATATTGGTATCTTGCGATTGCATTGCATAAAATTGGGGCGGTGCTTGTTCCGGCAACGCATATGCTACGGACAGATGATATTCTCTATCGAATCAATGCCGCTAACATCAAGGCAATTGTCTGCGCAGAAGATGAGGATTTGTGCAGACGCATTCGCAAAGCAGCGGAACAATCCGATAATCAGCCAATTTTGTATACTGTCCGTGAAGAAAGAGAAGGTTTCATTCGTCTGGATGATAAATTTTTGACCGAACCTGAACGATTGGAACGCATTCCCAATCAGGCAACTGACCAGTTTTTGATTTATTTCACATCTGGTACGACTGGTAATCCCAAAATGGCGGTACATAATTATAGTTACCCTTTGGGGCATATTGTGACGGCTGGTTATTGGCAATGTGTTCAAAATGACGGCTTGCATTTGTCTGTTGCGGATACTGGATGGGCAAAATGTTCATGGGGAAAAATCTATGGGCAATGGCTTTGCGGTACGGCGGTGATGGTGTACGAATTTGAGCGTTTCAATGCAGAACGAATGATGCAGGTACTCGAAAAATATCAGGTGACGACATTTTGTGCGCCCCCTACTTTGTTCCGGATGATGGCGAAAAATGGCATTCGCAAAGAAGCCTTTGCAAGCGTTCAACACGCATCCACCGCAGGGGAAGCTTTGCAGGAGGAAATTATCCGCTTGTTCTATGAGGCGACTGGAATCGAAATCATGGAAGGTTTCGGACAAAGTGAAACAACCCTGATTATTGGCAATTTTTCCGGCTCTCATCCCAAACGTGGCTCAATGGGAAAGCCGAACCCCCTTTTCAAGATACTGTTATTGGATTCTGATGGAAACCCTGTCAAGAATGGCGAAACTGGCGAAATTTGCATTGATACTCGTGAACATATGCCGGAAGGGCTTTGTATCGGCTACGAAAATAATGAGGAAGCTACCGCACGCTATTGGAAGAATGGCATTTTCCATACAGGCGATACGGCTTGGAGAGATAAAGACGGCTATTATTATTATATCGGGCGTGTGGATGATGTTATTAAGTCCAGCGGTTATAGAATAGGACCTTTTGAGGTGGAAAGCGTTCTGATTCAACATCCTGCCGTTTTGGAATGCGCCGTGACGGGTGTGCCAGATGCGGAGCGTGGTTATCTGGTGAAGGCGACTGTCGTTTTGCGTGAGGGCTATGCACCTTCAGAAGAGCTGAAAAAAGAATTGCAGACCTTTGTCAAGGAGCGCACTGCACCTTATAAATATCCCCGTGTCATTGCCTTTATTGATGCACTCCCGAAAACCGTCAGCGGAAAAATTTGTTACAATGTTCTGCGTGAAATGGACAGAAAATCTTTGTAAAAAAATTTGAAAAAAGACTTGACTTTTTTCGGAAATTATGTTATAATATTCGGGTATGGTGAACACGGAATAACCGACCGTTTCACCACATCCCACGGATACCTGAAAACTCCGGATGTCCCCGTATTCGGTTATCATGTATTACAGGATGGTTAATTCTGATAAAATATGGATGGAGGAGACGAAATTATGTCTACAACAATGCCGAAGGCTGGAGAAATCAGCCGTAAGTGGTATATTCTGGATGCAACAGACAAGCCCCTTGGTCGTGTGGCTGCACAGGCTGCTGTACTGCTCAGAGGAAAACATAAGCCCACTTTTGCACCGCACGTTGACTGCGGAGACAATGTCATTATTATCAATTGCGATAAAGCAATTCTGACCGGTAAGAAGCTGGAGCAGAAGAAGTTTTATTGGCATACCGGCTGGATTGGCGGTTTAAAGGAAGTTTCTTATAAGAAGCTCATGGCTGAACAGTCTGACCGTGCTATGAAGATTGCTGTTACTGGTATGCTCCCTCATAATTCTCAGGGTGCTGTACAGGCAAAGCGTCTGCGCACTTTCAAGGGTGCTGAACATAAGCACGCTGCTCAGAAGCCCGAAGTATACGAATTTTAATCGAAAGGAGCTAAGATTATGTACGAACCTAAAGTTGCTTACCACTATGGTACAGGCAGAAGAAAGCATTCCGTTGCAAGAGTAAGACTGATTGCAGGAAGTGGCAATATTACAATTAACGACAGAACTATCGATGACTATTTTGGTCTTGAAACTCTGAAACTCATTGTTCGTCAGCCTTTGGCTCTGACTGAAACTCTGGAAAAGTTTGATGTTGTATGCACTGTTGAAGGCGGCGGTGTGACTGGTCAGGCTGGTGCAATCCGTCACGGTATTGCTCGTGCGTTGTTGCAGTATGATGCTGAACTCCGTCCAGCTTTGAAGGCGGCTGGTTTCCTCACTCGTGACCCGAGAATGAAGGAAAGAAAGAAGTATGGTCTCAAGGCTGCAAGACGTGCGCCTCAGTTCTCCAAGAGATAATCAGGCTTTTGTATGGATATATGGGAAATTCAAATCCGCTCCGTTTGGGGCGGATTTTTCTTTTGTGGGTATCAAAAGGAAATCCGGAACTTTTGAAAAGCTCCGGATTTCTTGATAGCATGGTAATGATAATCAATCAACCGTTTCCAGACCTTCCGCCTGAAATGCTTGTCTCAAATCGTTGATGAGGTCGGTCTTGTCTTCAATGCCAATCGCTACACGGTAGAAACCGCCGTGGAATTCCTGCGGGTACAGATACATTCTTTCGTCATCTTCGCCCAAGAAGACAATCAAGCTTTCTGCATTGCCCAATGATACCGCAGAGGTGAAAACGTGCAGATGTGTGACAACACGGTTATATAAATCATGTTCGCCCTTCAAGCCGAATGACAGCACACCGCCGAAACCGTGCTTCATCTGCTTGACTGCGAGGTCATGCCCCTTGAAACTTTCCAGTCCGGGGTAAGCCACAAAGGATACACAAGGCTGTTTTTCGAGCCACTGTGCAACGGCTAAGGCATTGTCGTTGTGTACCTGCATACGGAGTGGGAACGTCTGAGACCCTCTCATGATGAGCCATGCATTGAATGGGCTGATACAACCACCAATGTTGACTTGTGCCTGATAACGGATTTTGTCCATATCCTCATGATTGCCGATAATCGCACCGCCCATGGAATCACCGTGTCCGTTGATGTATTTTGTCAGACTTTCCACTACAAAGTCAACCCCATACTCCAGCGGTCTGGTATTATAAGGAGAAGAGAAAGTATTATCAGCGGAAACTAAAATTCCGTGTTCGTGTGCGAGGTTTACAATGGCTTCAATGTCACAGATGCAGAGCGTGGGATTTCCGGGGGTTTCGAAATGAATCAATTTGGTATTGGGGCGGATAGCCTTCTTGATTTCCTCAATGTCGGTACAATCAACAATAGAAGTTTCAATGCCCCATTTTTCTGTCCAAAGTTCATTGAAAATGCGGTATGTTGCAATATAAGTAACCGTGGAGAAAATTACATGGTCTCCCTTTTTGAGCTTGGTAAAGAAAAGCGCAGACAAAGCCGCCACACCACTGGCAAGGACAACGCAGTCTTCACCGCCTTCAAGGTTTGCAATCTTCTTTTCCAGCATACCCTGATTCACACCGCCGTTTCTGGTGTAGATATTGGCTTCGGATGCCGACCAGTTCATTGTAGAGGGGTCATAGGGGAGCTGGAAACTATTCGCCATATAAATTGCCGGTTCAATTGCACCTGTGGCAGAATCCGGCTCACTTCCTACATGAATGGAACGAGTGGTAAAACTCCAACTGTCTGAAATATGTTTATTTTCCTGATTCATAAATCATTCCTACCTTTCATAGATGATTGCTTGAAAGCAACAATATCATTCTATCACTTTTTTTAGCAAATGTCAAGTATTCCTTTCCAAAAAGTATAAATTCTCTTGACATTTTTATCAAAATATGTTATTCTATGAGTAGTTCGCATTCTAGAAAGGAGTATTTGACATGAAAGAACGCTGTGCATTGTTAGATGTAATCAGGGGCTTGACGGTTGTCAATATGGTGTTATTTCATGCAATATGGGATTTAGTGTGTATTTTCGGGATGAATTGGGCTTGGTACTATGATTATGGTGCGTATATTTGGCAACAATGCATTTGCTGTACGTTTATTACATTGTCGGGGTTCTGTGCTGGAATGGGAAAGCATACCCTGAAACGTGGGGCAATTGTTTTCTTGTTGGGGTTAGCGGTGACATTGGTGACGCTGGTATTCATGCCGGAAGACAGAGTGATTTTCGGGGTATTGACGTTGATTGGTTCAAGTATGCTGATAGTGGGGGCTTGCAAGTCTTACCTGAAGAAGATTCCGGCAATTGTGGGATTATTGGTGAGTTATGGGCTATTTGCATTCACACGTCATGCAGATGCGAAATATTTAGGGATTTTCACAAAGCCGATTTTCCGGCTTCCGGATTGGCTGTATCACAACTATGCAACGGCATATTTTGGCTTTCCGCAGAGTGGATTTTATTCAACGGATTATTTCGCCCTGATACCGTGGGTATTTTTATTTTTGACGGGGTTTTATTTGTATCAGCTCATGGGGAAAAAAGTCCTGTCGATTCACTGGAAGGGAATACCGCCCTTGAATTGGATTGGTCGTCATGCACTAGAAATTTATGTGGTTCACCAGCCTGTGATTTATGGTGTTTTGTGGGTGATGTTCAGGTAATATGATAAGGGGGTATGGGGGAAAGTTGCGCCCTTAGGAAGTTTTGCGTTTTGTTTTTTGCAAAACTTGCTAAGACTTTCCGGCGCAATGTCCCCCATTTAAGAAAGGAGTAATTAAATCATGCAATCAAAATTGATAATATTAGACGGTCTGGACGGATGCGGAAAAAGTACACAGTTAGAGTTATTGAAAGAAAATTTTCCGGAATGTCGTTTCTTGACGTTTCCCAATTATGAATCATCTTCGGGGGAGATTATCACGGAATATTTAGCCGGAAAAATCCCCAATTCTGACCCGTTAGGAAATGCTTATTCTGCAAGCAGTTTCTATGCGATTGACCGTTATATCAGTTACCGAAAAGACTGGTATGTTGACTATACATCAGGGAAAAATATCATCTCTGCAAGATATACCACTTCCAATGCCATTTATCAAATGACGAAATTACCGCCCGAACAATGGGAAGATTTTGGAAAGTGGCTGTATGATTATGAATATTGCAAGATGGGAATTCCTGCGCCGGATTTGGTGCTGTTTCTGGATATGCCGATTGCAGTTTCACAAACATTGCTTTCCACTCGTTATGACGGGAATGAAGAAAAAAAAGATATTCATGAGGCGGATATTGATTTCCTGAAACGCTGTCGGGAATCTGCGCTGTATGTGGCGGAGCATGATACTTTCTCTCAATGGCAGATTATCCCCTGTTCCGAAAATGAAAAGCCCCGAACTATCGAGGCAATTCATGCGGATATTTTAGCAAAAATTCGTGAAATTCTATCTTGAATGGTTTTCGTGAAATTTCCATCATCCTAACGCTACATCCAATATCATCATCACTATAAATCCAATAGAAAAAGCAATTGTGCCAATATTGGAGTGTTCTCCAGCGGACATTTCCGGAATGAGTTCTTCCACTACCACATAAACCATTGCACCGGCAGCAAAGCTCAATAAATAGGGCATTGCCGGAATTACTAACCCTGCACATAATATCGTTACCAATGCGCCGATTGGTTCAACTGCGCCCGATAATACCCCCATGGAAAATGCTTTTCCTTTGCTCATGCCTTCCGCCTTCAAGGGCATGGAAATAATGGCACCCTCTGGAAAATTCTGGATAGCAATTCCCACTGCTAAGGCAAATGCTCCGGCGGCAGTAATGCTTGCATTTCCGAACAAGTACCCTGCATAAACTACCCCGACCGCCATTCCTTCGGGAATGTTATGCAATGTCACGGCTAATAACATCATGGTATTTTTAGGTAACTTTGAGGGCAGTCCCTCCGGTTTGTCGGTATCCATGTGTAAGTGTGGGATGAGCCTATCCAATAGCAATAAAAACCCAATTCCTAACAAAAAGCCAATTGCAGAGGGTATAAATGCCAATTTTCCCATGGTTTCCGCTGATTGTTCCAATGCCGGAATGAGTAAACTCCAGATGCTTGCCGCTACCATTACACCAGCCGCAAAGCCTGTGAGGATGCGCTCAATCGTCCGGCTGAAATTGTTTTTCATCAGGAATACGCATGCCGCTCCTAAAGACGTTCCCAGAAACGGCACAAGTAATCCTTCAAATGTCTCTTTCATTAACAAAATGCTCCTTTCTTGAGGAAAATGTTAAAAGGGGTATGGGAAAAATTGCCCTCTTAGTACGTTTTGCGTCAACTTTTTGCAAAACGTGCTAAGGCTGTAAAGGGCAATTGTCCCCCCCTCTTATTACAATGGAGGAAGCAATGCAATCAGGCTTGACACATTCTGTCAAAAACAAGATTTTTGCCCGAATTTGTTTCAAGTGCATTGCATTTCCCCCACCCCCCCTTTTTATTATATTCCAGTAGGACGCATTTTGTCAAATCCGTTTGATAGGGTTACTACTATCATGATGCATTTTTTTACCGTTGCACGGTGAAACGAAAGTTAGCATATACTGACTATTTTAGTTGGTTTTGCCAATATTTCGAATAATTTAAAAATGAGAATATTCTTACAAGAAATAAAAAACTATGAATTTTTATCAGAATTGATTTTTGTTTTATGTGCATATTTCACAAATTTCAGGGAATATTTTATTTGAAAACGTAAAACTATTTGTTAGAGAGGGGTACTTTCCTTGACAACTGTGCAAAGTTGTGTTATGATTAAATTTATGAGATTATACACTAAATTCAGGAGGAATTTTATACAATGAGTACAAATTTATTGGAAATCAATGGACTTTATGTCAAGGTAGGAGAGAAAGAGATTCTGAAAGGCATTGACCTTGCCATTGCAGAAGGGGAAACACACGTTATTATGGGCCCTAATGGAGCTGGTAAATCCACGCTGGGACATACACTGTTAGCCAATCCCAAGTATGAGGTAACTGCTGGTACTATCTTCTTTGATGGGAAGGACGTGACCGCTGAAACCACTGACAAGAGGGCAAAGGACGGTATTTTCATGACCTTCCAAGACCCCATTCCGGTAGCTGGGATTACATTAGGCGGATTCACCAAGAATGCTTTGGAACAGAAAACCGGTAAGCGTATCAAAATGTGGGATTTCAAGAAAAGCATGAAACACGCTCTGGAATTGCTCAATATGAGTGAAAGCTATACTGAACGTGACTTGAATGTTGGATTTTCCGGCGGTGAAAAGAAAAAGGCTGAAATTTTCCAATTGCTCATGCTCAATCCGAAGCTTGCTATTTTGGATGAGACAGACTCCGGTCTGGATGTGGATGCAGTCAAGACGGTTTCCAATGGCATTCAGGAATTTCAGAAAAACGGCGGTACTTTGCTGATTATTACCCATAGCACCAGAATTTTGGATGCATTGAATGTGGATAAAACGCACATTCTTGCCAATGGTAAAATTATTCACACAGGAGACAGGTCTTTGGTAGATGCTGTCAACGAAAACGGCTTTGAAAGCTTTATCAACGAATAAATATTGTAAGGATAGAACACCATGAAAGAAAAAACATTTATTGAAGATATTGATGAAAGTATCTATGATTTCCGCTATGAAGAAGATGAGGCGGATATGTTAGATTCGGGTATCACCCCCGAAATTATTGCAGAAATTTCAGAAGAAAAAAACGACCCTCAATGGATGAGAGATTTCCGCTTGCATTCGCTGGAATTGTATCACAAACAGAGAATGCCACAGTGGGGACCTTCTATTGAAGGGCTTGACATGGACAGAATTGTCACCTATATCAGACCTAAAACCAGAATGCGCAGTAAATGGGAAGATGTGCCGGACAATATCAAGGATACATTCGAAAAGCTCGGCATTCCACAGGCAGAGCGTGAATCTCTGGCAGGTGTCGGCGCACAATACGATTCTGAAATTGTTTACCATAATTTGAGAGAATCCGTCGCAAAACTGGGCGTTGTTTATACGGATTTAGAGTCCGCTATGTGGGATGAAAAATATGCTGAAATGATTCAGAAGCATTTCATGAAATTAGTTCCCCCAACAGACCATAAATTCGCTGCATTACATGGGGCTGTATGGTCTGGCGGTTCATTCGTGTATGTTCCGGCAGGGGTGAAGGTGGAAATTCCATTACAGTCCTATTTCCGTTTGAATGCGGAAGGAGCTGGACAATTTGAGCATACCCTCATCATTGTAGAGGAGGGCGCATATTTGCACTTCATTGAGGGATGTTCCGCACCGAAATATTATGCTGCGAGCCTTCATGCTGGCTGTGTAGAGTTATACGTTGGCAAGGGTGCAACCTTGCGTTATTCCACCATTGAGAACTGGTCGAAAAATATGTACAACCTCAATACCAAACGTGCCTTAGTGGAAGAGGGCGGAAAAATTGAATGGATTTCGGGTTCGTTTGGTTCTCATGTTTCGTACCTCTACCCGACAAGCGTTTTGAACGGAGAGGGCGCACGGTCTGAATTTACCGGAATTACTTTTTCCGGTGAAGGTCAGGACTTGGACACAGGTGCAAAGGTCATTCACAATGCGCCTAATACGTCCTCTTATATGAATACTCGTTCGATTTCAAAAAGTGGCGGAGGGAATACCTTCCGTAGTGAAGTGGTTGTGAAGCCGTCCGCAAAAGGCAGTAAGTCTTCCGTTTCGTGTGCGTCATTGATGCTGGATTCTGAATCAAGGTCAGATACCATTCCAGCAATGGACATTCGAACCAATGATGCTGATATTGGACACGAGGCGAAAATTGGCAGAATCAGCGATGATGCAGTCTTTTATTTAATGTCAAGAGGTCTTTCAGAGGAAGAAGCAAAAGCCTTGATTGTCAGTGGATTTGCGGATAATGTTTCCAAAGAATTGCCCTTGGAATATGCACTCGAAATGAATAATTTAATCCGTATCGAAATGATTGGCAGTATTGGTTAAGGAGGGAATAACATGGCGAAAATTGAAAAATTGAGAGTGAACACGTTACCCTCTCCGACTTGGAACAAACTCGGCATGAATGGGGCGATTCTGAAAGAGGTTGCATTGACTTCACAGATGCAGGTCAAGGCTGATTCCATTGATATGGGGAAAGTGGCATTCATTCCGGAAAATAGCGAAATTGATGCATTATTTAATGAAATGGATGCTTACCAGATTCTCATTGAAAATACACCATCTGAACTGATTGTATTAGACTTATCAGCGGAAAATGGTCAGGAATGCGGTGCAGTCTTCGAAATTCAAGCCAATGCAAATGCAACATTGATTTTCCGGATGCAATCCGCAAAAGACGCAGAGGGCTTTGCAGGGGTGTTGATTCGTGCGAAATTGGCGGAAAATGTCAAGCTCCATATTGTACAATTCAATGCAATGGGAGATGATTTCAGGGTTATCAGTGCATTAGAGGGCGAATGCTCCGATAAGGCAGAATTGCAATTGACAACCGTTTCACTTGGTGGTGCAGAAACCTACCTCGGCGCAAAAGCGAATTTAATCGGAAAAGAATCCGCCTTTGATTCCTATACTTCCTACATTCTGGAAAACGGTCAGAAACTGGATATGAATTATGTTGCTGACCATATCGGAAAATTGACCAATGCGAATATTATTTCCTCTGGTGTCATGCATGGAAATACATTCAAGATTTCAAGGCAGACTATCAACTTTATTTCTGGTTGCTCTGGTTCAAAGGGCGCAGAAAGTGAAGATGTTCTCTTGTTGGATGAGGATGTTGTCAATAAGTCCGTTCCGCTGATTCTCTGCACAGAAGAGGACGTGGAAGGCGAACACGGCGCATCTATCGGACAGTTGGATGAAACATTATTATTCTATATGCAGTCAAGAGGGCTTGACAAAGAGACAATTTATAAGATGTTAAGCCAATCCAGAATTGAAACTGCCATTAGACGAATGAATCACCCCGAAACGGCGAAATTGATTGATTCCCGTCTTGGTATCACAGAGGAGGATATGTTATGACAGATATTGAGGTCAGAAAGTTATTTCCCCTGTTGAATCAGGATATTGCATATCTTGACAGCGCAGCCACGGCACAAAAACCACAATGTGTGATGGATGCCGTTTCAGAATTTTACACCAAATACAATGCAAACCCCATGAGGGGTTTGTATGATTTGAGTTTATCCGCCACGGATTCTTACGAACAGGCACGACAGAAAACCGCTGATTTCGTTCATGCAAAGCAATCTTGTGAAATCATTTTCACAAGAAATGCAACGGAAAGCCTGAATCTGGTTGCCTCCTCTTTTTGTGAACAATACGTTACAGAAGGAGACGAAATTTTAGTTGCAACTTCCGAACACCACAGCAATTTCTTGCCTTGGAAAAAATATGCGCAGTTGCACGGAGCTGTTGTGCGTTATCTGGATTGCACACAGGAAGGCTTGTATACTCCCGAAATGCTGAAAAATGCATTGACCCCGAAAACGAAAATTTTCACCATTGCACAAATTTCCAACGTGTTCGGACGTGTCAACCCTATTCAGGAATTTGCGAAAATTTGCCATGATAATGGTACTATGATTTGTGTGGATGGTTCGCAGAGTGTCCCACATATCGCCGTCAATGTGCAGGAATTGGATGTTGACTTTTTCGCCTTTTCCGGTCATAAGCTGTATGCGCCTATGGGAATTGGTGCGCTTTACGGAAAAAAGAAACTGCTGGAGGAAATGCCGCCATTTTTACAGGGCGGTGAAATGATTGACTACGTTTCCAAAGAAAAAACCATTTTTGCCGAATTACCGCAAAAATTTGAAGCTGGTACGGTTAGTGCCGGTGATGCTTGGGGGCTGAAATCAGCCATTGAATTCGTGGAAAGTATCGGCTTTGAAGAAATTGAACGCCGTGAACTGCACTTGACGGAATACGCTATGAAGCAAATGCAGGAAGTTCCTCATGTAAACATTGTCGGGGATAAGTCGCCGGAACATCATCATGGAATTTTGACTTTCACCATTGATGATGTACACCCTCATGACATTGCTGCAATATTCGCTTCTGAAAATGTCTGCATTCGTGCAGGGCATCACTGCGCACAGCCTTTGCACATTCTGCTTGGCATTCCGTCCACTGTCCGTGCAAGTTTGGCATTTTACAATACAGAGGAAGATATTGACAGATTTATCAGCGTATTGAAAAAGATAAGGAGTCAAATGGGTTATGAATAATCGAACTTTTTATAATGAGATTCTCACCGAACACAACCGCTATCCAGCACATAAGCATTCCATGGAATTACCAGATTTTTCCCTTGAAGGGGTGAATCCTAGTTGTGGGGATGACATTGTCTTGAATCTGAAAGTTAAAGACGGCATTATCACAGATGGTTCTTATGAGGGGAGCGGATGCGCCATTTCTCAGGCTTCGGCGGATATGATGTTAGATTTGGTCATTGGGAAAGATGTCAAGGAAGCGCAGGAATTGGCAGATATTTTCATGAGAATGATTAAGGAGACTGTGACAGAAGAAGAACTCGAACGGCTGGAAGAAGCTTCTTCTTTGCAAGATATTTCTCATATGCCATCAAGGGTGAAATGTGCCGTTTTAGGTTGGCGGACATTAAGTGAAATGATTGATAAAAACCTTCCGTGAAAAAAACTCTGTTTTTATCAGTGAAGATTTCATTATTTTGTTAATTGTGTATAAAAATGACAAATTGATAATTTTTTTTAAAGTTTTACTTGCAATTTGAGAAAAAAAATAGTATAATAGTACCGTACAATTGATATTATAAATGATACCATTTTATATAATGGAAAGAACGGAGGGAAATCACATGAATCAAAAGCGTGCATTATGCTTGCTGATTGGTGCTGTGATGTTATGCTCATCTATGACAGCATGTGCAAAAAAGAAAAGTATTGAGAAATCAAGCGACCTCGCAGGGGAGACAATTGCCTGTTTGAATGATAGCGCAGGTGTGGTTTATGCAGACGGAATTCAGCAATCTACTGTGCTTTCTTTCAACAATGGTCTGGAAGCCGTTCAGGCGGTACAGAACGGTCAGGCGAGCGCAGTTATTATGGATGAAGTTTCAGCACAGATTTATACAACACATAATAGTGATGTGAAAATTTTGGAGCAACCGATTGGAACGGAATCTTATGTAATTGCTTATAAAAAGGGAAGTGAAAAGTTTGGGAGTCTTCTTGGTGAGGCACTTTCCAGTTTACAGGCAGAAGGGAAAATTGATGAGATTATTTCCCATTGGGTTGGCGATTCCGCAGACCATGCTTCCTATGTTCCTGCGGAGCAAAATCCACGAGGGGAATTGATTATGGCAACTGTTCCCAATTTACCGCCTTTTGCAGAATCGGAAGGCAGTGCTGTCATTGGCATTGAACCAGATGTTATGAGGGCGGTTTGTGATAAGATGGGGATGACGCTTACTATCATGGAAATGCAAACTTCTGAGGACGTGCTGGAAGCTGTCAAGTCTGGTAAGGCAGATGTGGGGCTTTCCAGAATTGCAGTTCAGAAAGATAACATCAATAAAGCATCTTTCACAGATAGTTATTTTGCTTCTAATCAAGTAATTGTTGTTCAAAATTGAAAGGGGTTTCAAGAGACATGAAGATGAAAAAGTTATTGTCCGTTGTTGCGGTATTCCTTTGTGTAGTAATGACAGCTTGTGGAGGTTCTGCAACATCAAGCTCAAGTTCTGCACCTGCTCCCGCTCCTACACCTACGCCATCACCTGCACCGGCTGAGGATTCTTCTGTTGCGCCACCGCCGGCAGATGCTCCGGATGGTGTGGACGATTCATGGCAGAAGGTTCTTGAAAAAGGGGAACTCATTCTGGGGATGGAAACAAATTTTGCCCCTCTTGGATTTACGGATGATTCCGGCGAAATAGTCGGTTTTGAGGTGGAAGTGGCTAATGAAGTTTGTAACCGCCTTGGGATTACATTGGTGGAACAGCCTATCATCTGGGAAGAAAAGGAAGATGACCTCGCTCTTGGGAAGATTGACTGTGTTTGGAATGGTATGTCTATAACCCCACAAAGAGAAAAGGACATGAACCTTTCTGAACCTTACATGGAAAATCATATCGTTTTCGTTGTTCCTGCGGATTCTGGCATTGAAACTGTTGAAGATTTGAAAGGTAAGTCTATTTGTGTTCAGTATAGCTCCACTGCCGAAGAGTTATTACAAACAGATTATGCTGATGGTGGCTTTTATACCGTTTCCCTTGAAGACAATTTCGAGGCATTACGTCAATTGGAATTAGGCTTTTTTGATGGGATGTGTGGCGATTCCGTTTTTATTGATTATTGGATAGCTACTAAAGCACAAGGCGAATACATTACCATTCCTGCAACGGATGAAGTAGACCAGTATGCAATTGGTTTCCGTAAAAATGACCAAGCACTTCGTGATAAGATTCAGGAAACCCTTGACCAGCTTGTCGCAGATGGTACTTTTGGGGCAATTTCCGAAAAATGGTTCGGCAGGGATATTTATGCAGAAATGAACGGAGTTTCAGAAGATTCTGGAGAAGACAGCGAAAATTCTGATGATGAAGATTCCGATTCTGATAATGAAGATGCAGAGGTAATGGAAGATACTGATTTCTTGTCAAGTGATTCCAGTGCAGATGAAACGGATTTTCTTATTCCTTGACATTGAATGAGAATTGAAGAACCGTCCCAATTGGGGCGGTTCTTTTGCGTGGATAGGGTATTTTTTGAAAATTGCAATCATAAAATGGAATACATACTACGGAGTATGTACAGGTAATGAAATTCTCTCTGCATATCTTTGACAATTTCGGAACGAGTTACGGGCGTGTCATGGGGGTTATCGAGGACTTCTTCATAAAATTCAAGGATGTTTTTCTCTGTTTCGGAAATGCAAAAGGTAATTGCTTCCTGCATTTCATTCGTTCTTTCAGTTTTACCGGTCATCATGATATAACCTCTCTTTCGTTTTGGTGCTGTTTCCGCTCAATTTCTGGTTTTCGTTTTGTGCAACAAATGAAAGATAGAAGGGGACTATCAACCCTTGAATATATTACTCCCTATTCGGAAAAGATTTACACCGCACGGAAACCATGCTGGATTATGCGGAAACCATGTCATTGATTTCGTGGCTTTGAAATTGATTCTTTTGTTTCTACTTACGTTGTTGTAATGCTATTGTAACATAAGTCTAGCGGTTTGTCAAGCATTTTTTGGTTACAATTTTCAAATCTGGAAACAGGAAGGTTAAAATTTGGCACAAAAAGGAAAATAGTTTCGCAAAATGTCAGAAAATGTCTGATTGATTTTTGCTTGACAAATTACCAAAAGATTTGGTGATTGGTATTCTGCAAGGTGTCGCTACTTCTGTGAATGATTTTGGAATTGGCTATTCTTCATTGAATTTGATTTGTGATTTGGCACAGGGGTTTTTCTTTGACCGTCTGTTACCTGTTGCAGATTTTGAGGAGCGTTTAGCAACTCATCATTATACCATTGATTAGGTAAAAAATTTCCCCTTGTTGCCGGATTGTAACAGGGGGATTTTGTTTAGTTCAATCGAAATCCAAAATCTTCCAACATGACAGCACTGTCAATACCACAGCTATATTGGAAGGAAATACTATCTTCATTGGGGTGGATGCTTCCTTTCAGAATGTAGCCTTGCTTTTCCAGTTCATGTAAACGATTTTCAGAGAATTTCAGTTTTTCGTCTGTGGTGAGTTTCTGGAAATCATTGGAATTGAGCATTTCCGAAACGGCATTATCCACAATTTCCATCTCATTTAATTCCTTATCGGTGAATTGTTCCAATACCCAAATCTGGAACGGCTCAGAGCGGTGAATGCCCTTCTCATCAGCGAATTCTGCATAATAATGATAATAGGCATCCTCTGAAACATCAGGGTCAGTGTCAATATCCACATTCACCTTGAAACGGCAATTATACACGGAATCGCCCTGAATGGTATCCCCATATTGCTCATAATCTGCAAGGTCATACAAATCAGCCACTTTTTCGCCGGTACTTTCATCAATTAAAGCAACAGTTTCAGGAAGACAGTCAGGCGGTACTTCTGCATACCAGATAACCTCGTTATCATCTTCGCCGACAGTGATTTCTGATTGACTTGCACGGAGATGAATGTCTGTCAAAATATCTCCATTTTCGGGGGTAATTTTTGTCAAATCGGAAACGGTTGGTTCAGGTTGGATATAATTGGAAAGCTTGACCGTGCGTTTTAAGTTCCATTCCGGTTCAAGGTTGACAAGAAAATCATTTCTGTCAATCAAATAGCAATACCATCCCAATTCGGCGGTATCTCCATCAATTTGTGTAATGCTGTAAAAATCGTAGGCAATGCATTTCATTTCGGGGTCGTCTTTGAAGCCTCTCCAAATCAGATGTTTATCTTTGGTCAGTAAGTCGAAATTCTGCAACACGGATTTTTCATCTGTACCGCCTGTATAATAAGCATAGTTATTTCCGGAAAGATAAAAATTCTTAGGAAATAATTGGTACTCAATGGATTCTTGTGAGGAATCTGTGTAATGGATTTCAAAGATGGAATACAAGTCGGTTTCGTCATAAGGGTTGATGGCATCAATGACATAATCGATACCATTATCAATGGTGAAATGTTCAGGGACGGAAAGATAGCTTTCGAAATCTTCATTTTCCGGAACAAATTTGATTGTATAGTCTCTGTCAATTCGAGGAGTATGGTAATTTTTGACAAATTCCGCCGTTGAAAAGCCATCTAAGGCAAGTTCAGCAATTTTTTCCTCTGGAATACTGTCAAAATCAGAAAAATCAATTTCAATAGGAGCTGTTGGGAGTTCCTCGGTTTCAAGAGGAATATAAACGGCTTCCGTTTCTGATTGTATTTCTTCCGTTTCAGGTTGCCGTTTTTCCCTTGAATTGTCAATATCCTGAATGATGGGAGTATCTTTGGCTTCTGTTTCGGCGGGAGTGAGAACTTCCGGTTCTATGGCAGACCCACAGCCTGTGAGTAAAATTGCCAATACCATGACCCATGATAATTTTTTCATGCATAACACCTCCATGACTTAGTATACCATAATTTCAAGAAAACGTCAAGAGGATTTGTTTTTCCTTTTCTGATTTGCAATGAATTTGTAAATTTTTTGTGGATGTTGAGTGAATTGCACAAAAATAAAATGCGATTTGCGATTTGTATTCTGAATTAACACATTGTGTATCATTTTTGTTGTAAAGATGAATAATTTCTCTGAACTTATATTGACTTTTTTGTCAGAATAGTGTATAATAATAATATCTCACAATTACAAGTGAGAATATTTTTAGTAGGAGGGATTCTTGAATGAACCTGATAGACAAAAAATTGTCTGCTTTAAAAGCAGGGGACAGGGTTTGTTTTACACAAAAGAATGGACAAATGTTGACTGGTGTCATTGTGGAAAATGACGGAAAGGAAACACTTTCTGTTCAGGTGACAGCACTCGCCACGCTGAAATATGAACAGATTTCTATGATAGAGGAAAACGCTGTGAGAGCGTTTGAACCTATTGTCAGCCAAGTAACACAGCCAACAATTTCATTACATATTCCTGAAGTGGTTGAAAAACCTGAAATTGTCATTGCAGAAATTACTTGTGAAAAAGACGCAGTCTTAAACTCATTCAAAGGAATGAATCAAGAGGAAAGAAAAATTTTGACCTCTTCTTATGATAAGTGCCAAAGTTTCTTCAAAAGCCATGAAATGGAAAAATGTAGAGAAGCTTCCAGATTGATATGGAGTATTATGGGAAAAAATGACTGGTATTATAACCCCCGTGTCAATCGTTATTATGCTTATGTACAATTAGTTCTTGAAGAAGATGTGAATGCATCCATTTCTTTCTTTTATGCAAAAGATACCAGAAGTGCATATCTTTCAGCCTATCAAGGCGCATTGAAAAAAAGTATTGCAGAAAGTAAGGAATTATACCGCCTTGCTGCGGCTTTTTCAGCTGTTTACATGACGGAAGGACCTTCTGTCTATTTCACAGAAGCTGCCGAGGTGCTGAAAAAAGCCTGTGCGGAAACAAAGGATATTTCCGGTGTGCTGTATATGCTCAAACAAAACCGCAGTCAGGAAACAGAAGAAATGATTCTGGATGTTCTCAAGTCCATTGGAGATGAATGCGCCCAAAAAATCGACAAAATCGAAGATTTTGAAAAATGCTTGCCAATTATCAAGCTACGCTACCCCATGGATGACGTGGAAAAGGAAATCAACGAACATATTTCAAAGCTGGAAAGGGAAAATGAGTCTCATCAAACTCCTCAAACGAATATCACAGAAACCATTGAAAGTGCTGACAGTGCTGTTGTTTATCCGATTGTTCCCGAATTGGGAAAGGTTTATTCCGGAAAAGTAGTCGCTTATAATTTCTTTGAGGACAGAGGAAAAATTGAAGCAGAAGACGGCTTGAAATATGCATTTGAATTGAAAGATGTACAAGATGTTTCCTTGAAAACACAATTGAAGAAACTCCCGAAAAAGTTTGAGCCGATTTCCGTTATTTTCCAATTTTCTAAGAGAATCAGCCAATTTGTGGCGATTGCTGTCAAGCGTGGATTGGAAGTCAAGAAAGCCCCCGAACCAGAAACAGAACCTGTACCAACAAAAGTCAGTAATTTGAGCGCAGATTCCGATAAAATAGAGGATGCAAAAGCCCTCTATTCCGAAAAGCGTTATGAGGATGCCATCAAGGTCTATGAAAAAAATCTGGATGGGGAACGCTGGGAAGATGCATTTTCACAGATAATCATGTGTTACCTTGCATTATGGAATGCAAACGGAGATGATGAAGGAATTTACCAAAAAGCTTTGGATGAGCTTGTCTCTGACCATTCCGACAAAACTTTCGAACAGCAGAAAACGCTTGAAATGCTCTATCAATATTACATGAAAGTGCAAAATTATCTGGAATGCATTCGCCTTTTGAATAAATTGATTGAATCCTGTGGGTCTGATGAGCATGGTCGTTTACTCCATTATCTGACCGGTAAGGAACATTGTTATCGTGTACTGAAAGATTACCCCTCTGCAATCAGCCAATTGTTGGATTGGCTGGATATTGTCAAAAGAAATAAAATGTCTGACCGCTACAAGCAAAGAGATAACTTGATTTATATTGAATTGGCAGAGGTCTATTTCGAAAATGGAGAATATGAAAACGCTGAAAAATACGCAAAACTTGCTTTTTCCTCTGAAAGAAAAAGAGATTTGCTGAAAGAAATCGAAAAAATCAAGAAAAAGCAAAGCGAAGAAAAGAATTTGCATGATAATGAAGAATTGGATGAGGATATTCAGGATGATGAACCCGAACAGGAATTTATTACCGAAGAATCCGCTGAAACCATTCGTGAAGCATTTGAATCTTATCAGGATGTTGACGGATTTGATGCGCTGGAGCTGTCAGATGAGGATATTTTCCATCATGCACTTGCTTTTCCACAGGAACGCCTTGACTGCTTATTGACCTACCTGAAAGCCTCCGCCTTGTTGGCTGGGACTTCTCAAAATGAACAATTTGCACATACCATCCCCGCAGTGGAAAAAGTGTTTAGCTATGCGTTCAATAGTCCGCTTTCAGAGAATTCTTATTTAAGTCCGGAAATTATTACCGCCTTTCAGGAAACAAGCACATTGATTCCTGAATTGAATGATAAGTTGCTGGTTGCCACGTCCATGATGGCACTTTTCAACCATTCGGAAGTGATGGACTATACCATTGAAGATTTACGAGAACTTGCCGAAAACAGTGCTATTTCTGAAAGTTTCCCGACTATGGTGAACCTCTTGGAAGAACTTTGTAATTTCCGCATGATGACTGGTTATGGTATGGATAGTTTTGCTGATTATAAGACCAGTGACACAGTGATTGAAAAAATCATTGCAGAAGCGAAATCCTGCGCTGATGTTGTGGATATGAAGAATGTGGTTTATGAAAGTCAGGGACAAGTCCGCAGAATGCGTGAATTGATGTTTAATGCAGAATATAGCGATTTGAGGAAAAGCTTGGATATTGTCATTGCAAATGATATTTCTCATTTCCAATATGTCAAGAATTTCATTTCAGAACAGTTCATCAGAAGTGGCAGACCTGTTTCCGCTGAAAACATTGAAGGGAAGAAAATTGACAAGTTCATTGATTATTTCTGGGATGAAGCCCGTGATTTGATTCAAAGCGAAAAGCGTCATATCTCCAGACCGCACGACAAAATTAAAGGCAGTAAGCGTAATAATGTGGTGCTGAATGTCAAGAAAATGGTGGTTTGTATCTGTGACTGGCTTTCTGTGGCGGAACATTTCACTACCAATGATAATGTCTTTGCAAAAGATAAATATGCAGAAGTTGCACCTCGTGTCAAGGAATACCTCAATGGGGTTCTTGAAACTTGTACCAATTTGACCAATGAAAAGGGATTTGATTGGGGGATGGAAGCCATCCGCAGAATGGCACAGGAATTGCTGGAAAAAATGAATGGTACTTATGATTCACGAACCAGAAAATATTTATTTATCAATTTCCTTGCTGGGGAAGAGATTCTCTTGAATGAAAGATATTTGCCGGAATTGCAGTCAACATTCTGCGCATGGAAAGATTTCAATATTCTCTACAGAATCGAATACCATGCAAGTCATAAGCATCTTTCTTGGAGTGAGCGCATTTCCGAAATCCTCAGCGAAATTGAATCAAAGCATAATTTCCGCAGTGCAATGCTGATTAAGTCCTATGGCGAAGATATGGGACTGAAAGAAATTGCAAACCATAAGGATTTCGAACAGTTCAACGATTGCTTGAAACAGGCGAAACAGCGTTTTGATACACTCTATCATGATTTCAATGACGAATTGGAGCTGTACGAAAGTTATGGTACACTTTCCGACATGAACGGCGAAAAAACCGCCATCCTCAATTTAACATTAGACTGGTATCGGATTACCAGATTGACAAGCGATTTCGGTTTTTATGTGAGAATGCTGGATGTCATTCGAAACAGAATTGCTTCCAATGCTGCTGAAAAGGGTGAAAGACTCCTTAAACAATTGGATGAGCTTTCCGATAAGCCGGAATATGATTTCGGTGTCTATCCAAAGAAAACCATTGCATCTTTCATTCAAGACCAAAATTACACCGTTGCGGAATATATGTTAAATTGTATCCGCCGTCACGATACCAAAGACCTTGCCATGAATTATACGACTGACCCATTCAGCTATTTTGCAGGGTTCATGAATGAATATGCAACCAATTACCGTGTTTCCTTTGATGCCAAAATCAATATTGAATTAGCAATTACAAAATATGTGGGTAAGAAAAATCTGGAATTGGCGATGAAACACCTCACTAATAATGCTATGAAAGATGTAAGAGGTGGCTGTAACCTCATTCACAATTGGACGGGCATCTCCGGCGGTGCTGACCGTATCGAAAAAGCATTGAATTCCCTCGGCTTTACAGGCTGTCAAGTGTCACCAGATACCGGAAACGGTGAAGAATCTTATATTGTTTACCGCAAAAAGCAAACCGGAAAAATTAACTATCCACACCCCATTCCTGCATTTAGCTCCTTGGCAGAAGAGGAAGGTTTCAGGGTACTTTGCTTGTATGGTCGTTTCGATTGTAACCGCTTAATGGATATGTTCCGCACGGTCAATACCGCTGCAAAACATACCATTGTATTCCTTGACTATGCCCTCAATCAGGACGAAAGAAGAAAGCTTGCACGCAAAATCAAAGAGGAAAAGTCCTTTGCAAAATGCTTTATTGTGGTTGACCGTGTTGTATTGCTTTACCTTGCGAAACATTATGCTTCCAATACCGTCAATAAGATGCTGATGGCAATTACCATGCCGTTCGCATATTATCAGCCATTTGTGGAAAGTTCCAACCAGACCATGCCCCCCGAATTGTTCACCGGTCGTGAAGCAGAATTGACCTCGATTGAATCCGCAGACGGTGCTAATCTTGTTTATGGCGGTCGCCAATTGGGTAAGAGTGCATTGCTGAAAATGGCACAGCATAACATTGACGGCAACGCAAACGGTGACAGGGCTTTACTTGTGGAAGTTCTGGGCTTGCATTATACCGATGTTGCAAAAGTCGTTTCGAATGAATTGGTCATTGCTGGAATTTTGGATGAATCCTGCCGTTGTGACGATTGGGATATTTTAGCCGGACATCTGAAAAAACGTCTGATGGATGATAACCCCGAAACAAGAATTAACTATCTGTTATTGATGCTTGACGAAGCGGATAAATTTATCAGTACCAGCGTAGAAGACGGTAACAGACCCATTGCAGCTTTGAAAAATCTCCCCTCGAATCGTTTTAAATTGGTAATGGCTGGTTTGCATAATTTGAGCCGTTATAACCGTGAAGAGATGTTGCATGGGAATTCGAACCTTGTGCATTTGAATTCCGTCATTGTCAGACCGTTCCAACGTCCGGAAGCTGTCAAGCTTTTAACGCATACCCTTGCATATTTGGGATTCCGTTTCAATGAAAATGTCATTTCGCTGATTTTAGCCAAAACCAATTATTTCCCAGGTTTGATTCAGCTGTATTGTCAGAAATTGCTGGAAGCAATGAAAAATGATGATTATGCAGGCTATAGCGAAATCAATACCCCTTCTTATGAAGTGACAGAAAGCCATTTCAAGAAAGTGCTTTCTGATAAGGACTTTATGGCGAAAGTCAAAGAGAAATTGGAAATTACCATTTTCGTAGAAGGGAAGGGAAGAACCAATTACCATGCAATCGCCTTGATTTTGGCATACCTCTATTATACTTCTTCCTCTGATGATGGGTATACACTGGATGAAATTCTTGCTGTTGCGAATGAATACAATATCACGAGAATCATTTCATTGAAGCGTGAACAGGTTGAGGAATTGCTCAATGAAATGTGGGATTTGAACGTATTAAGCGCAGAGGGCGACCATTATCGCTTTGCAACAGAAGGATTCCGTGAAATGCTGGGAAGCCGTGAAGAAGTTGACGAGGCAATGTCAAAGTATTACTTTGAAGGGGGCGAGACGGAATGAGCATGACAGGTGAACTTTGGTGGAATCGCATGACCAATGCTGTCCGTTTCCTGAGTGATGCAGAAGAAGCACTTGAATTGGGGAAATCTGTGGTATTGAATTTTACAGATGAAATTCCATGGTGTGATATTATGACAGATGTATTACGTCAACGTCTGGAAAAGCTCATGGATACCCGAACTTTTGACATCCATGACGGTACAGGTGTGAAGGATGCAGGAGAATTCCTTTTCAAACGCTATTGCAGTGAATCGGAACGTCAGAAATATTGGCCCACCAAACACAAGAGCCATGAGCGATTTTTAGCACAGAATCTGGTCACACCCATTCATCACCGATTTATTTGCATCACGGATATTTCGTCCGAAGATTCTCCCTCATGGTTTAGTACCGTGACAGAATATGTGGAGAATTGCCCTCCTGAAAATGAACACGCATTATTTATCCTTTTAACCAAAAATGCGCCGGTTCATGGTTCGGAGCTGATTGACGTATTGCAATATTCCGATTACATCACAGACTATGATTGTATGATGCTTTGCATGACAATGATTTCTTCACTTTCCTGCAATCGTGCGCAGAAAATGTATCTTTCCGAAGTCGCCAGCAATATCGCAGATAATAATATTGAGCTTGCTGGTTTGCTGATTTCCGCAGAGTTGGAACTTGCGAAAAAGCCCATTCAAGTGACCAATGAAACATTTCAGGAAAACGGCATTAAAATGACAAGTCTCAAAGAAAAAGTGGATATGGCAGTTTGGGAGGCACAAATTAAATTTGTATTCCCGAAATTGGAAAAGTTCAGGCGCAGTCTGATACAAAAATATCAAGACCGCCTGAGCCATCTCCCTGCTGTGACGGCTTCCAATGGTGAAACGATTGATAATCCGGATGAATTGGAAATCGGACAGCTGTATTATATTTGCAGGGTGCATAAATTCATTGAGCCGGAAGAATTACAGCTTTTGAGAAAAATGCGCAATGCAAGAAATACCCTTGCACATTGGCAATGTCTCTCCTATCAGGAATTGCTTGATTTGAATATTCTTTGACAAAGTTCCCCTGTTTCATCATGGAGCAGGGGAATGTTATATAAATAATTGATTGCTGGTAATTTAAAATTATCTATTGACAAACGGTTATTTTTGTGATATAATCAAATTGTAAATATTTCATATGAAAGGAAGTAACAATTATGAATCAACACAAAAAAACGCAGACAATTGTATTGACTGCCTTATTGACAGCATTCACAACTGTTGCCACAATGTTAATTCGTATCCCTACCCCAACAAAAGGCTATCTGAATTTAGGTGATACGTTCGTCAATATTTCCGCATGGCTTCTAGGAGCTGGATGGGGGACGGCTGCTGCCGGAATTGGTTCAGCGTTGGCGGATTTGTTCGCAGGGTATACAATTTATGTGCCAATTACTTTGATTGTCAAGTCTCTGATGGCATTAGCTTCTTATTACGTCTATAAGGGGTTGAGTGCGAAAATCAATACATTTCCAGCAAGAATTACCGCTGCTGTGGCTGCGGAAATCATCATGGTAGTAGGGTATGCAGTCTTTGAAGGTTTCATGTATCAGTCATTGGCGACGGCTTTATCAGGTGTTCCGTCTAATCTGGTACAAGGGATTTTTGGTGTGGCTGCATCTGTGACGGTGTATGAATTGATTCTCAAGAGAATTCCACAATTACACACCAGTGAAAAGTAAACGAAAAGTGGCTGTTGCACGTAGCAGTGCAGCAGCCACTTCTTTTGTCTTATGTTTTTTGTGTGAGATTGCTTCCGCAGAAAGGACAATACATGATTTCGATATTGGGATGACCGAATGTCATAAAGAATTTATCTGCCGACTTATAGAAGATTTTATCTGTCTTCAAATCATCCTCAACAACAGGCAAGAGACCGGAATCATCCGAAGCCTTTGCAACAGGAGCTGACGGCTTTTCTGGTTCAGTCAAACCAAACAATTCCTCTAAGCTGTTCATGGCATTGTCCATGGCATCTACCGCCGAAAGACCGCTTACATCAATATCTTCCAATGCATTTGCAGTACTTTCAGCAGGAGCTGCTACAGCATCCGCTACAAGGGAATAGAGGGGCTGACCGCTCCGCATCCACTGCAAATCATCTTCTGATGGAACAGGTAAACGGCGACACATTTCACAACCGATTGTACCTCTGTCTAACATTTTCATAATTCGTCACCTACACATTCTGTGCGCTTTCCAGCATAACATTCTGTAAGCCGTCCGAAATACCTGACAAATTGGTAACGGATTCATTCATAGACTGAATCTGGACTTGAATGTTGCCGGAAGTTTCTTCAAAATCTTTTGCTACATCATAATAGCTCTTCGACATTGTGCTAATTGCTGCAATAAATTTCTGCATCTTTACAAAGTCATCCGCAGTGAGGGAAGTTGCATCTTTTTCCTGATATTGTTCAAGATAAGTCTGACTCAATTTCTGGAGACGTGCAATATTTCCGCTGAGTTTGCTTGCCTTCTCGCTAATATCGGTGCTTGCATCCAAAATTTCTGATTGCGTTTCATGTACCTGCTGGCTTACCACACCAATTTCCTGTACTTCTGCCACACAAGCACCATATACATCACGCAATTTCTGATAACTGTCTTTCAAACTATGTTTCAGGAAGTGAATGCAGTTTTCCTTGACATTCATTCCCAAGAAAATAGCGTGTGCCATATCCTTGCAGGTTTTGTAACCACAAGAACCGCAGTTGACAGCCTGTGAAGCAGCATCCATTTTATGCATACTGTGGAAGATTTCAAGGTAATCGTTGGCAGTTGGTACAGCCTGACGAACCTTTTCTGTATGATACTCTGTGATGAAGTCGGAAAGGGAAAGGGTCTTATCAAATTCCTTGAAACGTTTCAGACGACCAATTCCGAGAAATCCGCCTTGTGTTTCATGTGCATTGCTAAGGGAAATGTTATCCATGATATTTTCCACTTCCATCAGGTTTGCCACGCTTTCAGGAACAGCTGTTCCTTGATTGCATCCAAATTCGCAGTTGAGAACGTCCAGAACATCGGGCTTTTTGCGGTCTTCTGTATGTGCATAACGCTCCAATCTGTCGTATAATGTACGAGGACCTTCTGCATTTCTGATGATTAAATCCTGATTGAGAATTTGCAAAGTTTCTTTCAGTCCTCCCGGCATGGGATACAAACGACCAATACCGCCCTCTAACTCATCAAATTCAAACTGTGCCTTACGTTCCCAATGGATACCCTTTTTCAGAACATATTTCTCCAAATGGCGGAAAGTTACATTATAGTCAAATGCCTTTTCTCTTTCGGCTTCACTGGTTTTGGCAATACAAGGGGAAAGCATGAACATGGGGTCTTTCACACCACGATATTTTTTCAGCCACATTGCAAGACAGCCCGCAGGACTCATGACAGGGGAAAGGTTAGGAATCAATTCCGGCTTGTACTTCTGAATGTAATTGACAACCGCTGGACATGGCTGTGTTACAATCTTCTTAGAACTGCCACTCCGTTTCATGTATTCATTGTGCATATAAGTACAAATATCTGCACCAAAGCCAACATCATAAATCTTCACATTTCCATGCTCACGAAGCCAAGAAAGCAGAATCCTCCATGCACCATTTGGGAAGCTGGTACGAACTGCCGGTGCAACAATGAGAATCAATTTTTGTTTGTTCTCATACATATCAATGAATGTATCAATATTATCATTATAGCCTCTTGCCTGATGCATACAAGCTTTTACACATTCTCCGCAGTTAATACAAGCAGTAGCATCAATGGTTGTCACAAATTCATCTCTTGTTCCGTCCTTTAAACGGGTAACATTCGCATGAACTGGACAGACACGAACACAGGCATTACAACCCACACAGTTGCTTTCATTTACAGTAACAATTTGCATAATCACGTCACTCCTTCTATTTTTGCATATGATTGGGAAATCTCCCTTAATCTCTTTCACATCCCCTTCATTATATCATTTTTTCACAAAAAAGTCAAGAGTTTTTGTAAAATATATGTTGATTTGTTGAAAATATCTAAGTTTCACCCTTTGAAAATGACATACCTGTGAATTTACGTCACTGCAATGAAAAAGTAAAATATATTACCTTAATTCACATAAAAATGCATTTTTAAAAATAATCATGAATAATTGATTGTTGATAAACTGTAAAATTTTAGAAGACAGTGGATAATTCATCTCACTGTCTTCTAAAGGGGGAAAAATCATTCTTTTGGTGGGTCAGGGTTTAAAGAAGATTTGGAATAAACCGCTTCTTCGCCCTTTTCACCGGTGCGGATTCTCAATGCCTTCTGTACGTGATAGCTGAAAATCTTACCATCTCCATGATGTCCAGTGAAAGCGGCTTTTCGGATGCATTCCATCACCTTATCTTCCCATTCTTCTGTACTTACAACCACTTCAATCTTGATTTTTGGGAGCATATTCACAGGAATGTTTTGATTCCCACGGACATATTTCTTGATACCGTGCTGTGCGCCACAACCCATCACTTGATAGCAAGTGATTCCATGAACGTTCATTTTCGCCAATGCATCAAGAACATCATCCATTTTTTCTTCACGGATATAAGCTTCTACTTTGATAATCATTGTATAACGCTCCTTTCATTAGTCCAGACCATTGAAGGACGGATATGCAGATTCACTGTGCTGTGTGCGGTCAAGTCCGAGACGCTCTTCTGCTACACTGACACGAATGTCACCAGTGATAAGCTTTGTCAAGCCGTAGCAAATCAATGTTCCGACAATTGCTACTGCAATACTGATAACAATGCTCAGAAGCTGTACCAAGAATAATTGCACATCACCAAAGAATAAACCGTTCCATCTTGCTGCGGAATTGATAGAAGTTTGTGTGAAAAGTCCGGTACAGATACCGCCCCAAATTCCACCGATTCCATGACATCCAAATGCATCCAGTGCATCATCATACCCAAATTTTGCCTTTGCCTTGGAAATCATCAGGAAACAAATCGGGGAAGTGGTCAGACCAATGATAATCGCTGCCCATACTGGTACAAATCCAGCCCCTGGGGTAATGCCGACTAATCCAGCAACTAAGCCTGTTGTTGCACCAACGAAAGTCGCTTTCTTGTTGGCGATAACATCACAGAGCATCCATGAAAGCATTGCAGAGGCTGAAGAAACTGCTGTGGTAATAAATGCATGAGCGGCTAAGCCGTCTGCGGCTAATGCAGAACCTGCATTGAATCCAAACCAACCAAACAAAAGAATGAATGCGCCAAGTGCTACCATGGGAATGTTATGTACTCGGTAACTTGCTTGCCCCATGTCATAACGTGGCTTTAACAGGATACAAAGCAATAATGCACTGATTCCGGATGTGATATGCACCACGTTTCCGCCTGCAAAGTCTAATGAACCAATTGCATCCAAGAAACCGCCTTTTGCCCATACCATATGCGCCATTGGATAGTATACAACCAATGTCCAGAAAATAATGAATGTGAATAAGGAACGGAAACGCATTCTTCCAGCAACTGCGCCTGTAATCAGTGCAGGGGTAATCACTGCAAACATCATTTGAAAAATGCAGAATACCATATTTGAAATCGCTCCGCCTTCTCTGTATGGTTCAGTCAATGAAACTCCATTCAAGCCGAACCATTCCAGACCGCCGATAATTCCGGCATGGTCTGTGCCAAAGGAAAGCGAATACCCAAACAGTACCCACATGACTATTCCTGTACCAATGGTGAATGTTGATGCAAACATTGTGTTAATAACGTTCTTTCTCCGTACCAGCCCCCCATAAAAGAGAGATAATGCCGGTGTCATGAAAAATACCAATGCCGAACAGAGCAGAACAAAAGCCGTACTTCCTGTATCCATAGTAAACCCTCCTAATGTATCTGAAAAATGGCAATTTCATGTATCAGTTACTCCATTGTCCCTAATAAATGAAAAATGTCCCATATAGCACTTATGCCATATAGAACACCATTGTCCAGTAAATGAAATTGTTTGGAAATCTGTTTTTCCGAATACTGAAAAGCTTTTCATGTTTCCATGATACCATAGTTTTATGAATAAATATTGTCTTTTTTATGAATATTATATGAATAAATAGAATATCATAAGATTGACATAAATTTTTCCGAAAAAAGTCTTGCATTTTGTGAAAAAGTGTGATATAATAGGTAATAGAATTTTGATATTAGGAGGCTATGACAATGGCTATGTTCGACAAACTGCTTGATAATCTCAAAGCAAGCAGAAAAACAATTGTATTTACTGAGGGGACAGATAACCGTATTCTGTCTGCTACAGACCGTTTACTCAAAGAAGACATCATGGATGTGATTCTCTGCGGAAATCCGGAAGAAGTCAAGAATGCTGCAACTGCTGGCGGTTTCGATATTGAGAAGGCGACAATTATTGACCCCCTCAATTATGCTGAAATGGATGAAATGGTTGCAAAAATGACTGAACTCCGTAAGGGCAAAATGACCGAAGAGGACTGCCGGAAAGCTCTGGAAAAATCCAATTATTTCGGAACAATGCTTGTGAAGATGGGGAAGGCGGATGCTTTGCTTGGTGGTGCAACTTATTCCACTGCGGATACTGTCAGACCTGCTTTACAGATTATCAAGACTAAGAAAGGCTCTACTCTGGTAAGTTCTAGCTTTATTCTGTTCCGTGAGGTTGATGGCATTGAGGAAAAGCTGGCAATGGGTGACTGTGCTATCAATATTGATTACCCTGATAAGTTCGACAAAGAGGGCAATTTGCTTCAGACAGGTGCGCAGAAACTTGCAGAAGTGGCTGTGGAAACTGCTAGGACTGCCGCATTTTTCGGCATTGACCCCAAAGTTGCAGTATTGAGCTTTTCCACTTATGGTTCTGGTAAGGGTGCTACTGTACAGTTGAGCCATGATGCAGTTATCGAAGCAAGAAAGATTGACCCTGAATTGACGATTGATGGTGAATTCCAGTTTGATGCGGCGGTTTCTGCGGAAGTTGCAAAGACAAAGTGTCCGGATTCTAAGGTTGCAGGACAGGCTAATACTTTCATTTTCCCATGCATTGAAGCCGGAAATATTGGTTACAAGATTGCACAGAGATTGGGCGGTTTTGCTGCGTATGGTCCTATTTTGCAGGGTCTGAATGCGCCTATCAATGACTTGTCCCGTGGTTGCAATGCAGAAGAAGTTTATGCAATGGCAATTATCACCGCAGGTATGGCTTGATTAAAATTTACTTAAGAATTGTATGGAAAGCACTGATTTGAGAATATCGGTCAGTGCTTTCCGTTATATTAGTTAATATATCCGAAAAGGAAGGAATATGTTTATGATGCCACATAATGAGTATAGTCCTATTGAAATGGTGTGCCGGTTTCCGGTCAGACCGGGGCTGTATCTTCTGAACGGTGCAACACCACTTGGGGAAGCAGTCAATTTCACAATCCATTCCGCTCATGCAACTGCTTGTTCTGTTGTTCTGTTTCACCGGAAAGAAAAAGAGCCTTTTGCGATTATTGACATTCCGAACCGTTACAGAATCGGTGATACTTGGTCAATTATGATTTTCGGAATTGATATTTACGATTTCGAATACTGTTACCGATTTGATGGAGAATATGACCCTGAAAAAGGCTTGATTTTTGACAAAAACCGAAATGTTTTAGACCCCTATGCAAGGGCTGTGACTGGGCAAAGTGTCTGGGGACAGAAACAAGGCGACTACGGCAGTTATCATGCAAGAGTTTGTTCAGGGCATTTCGACTGGGGCGAACATCCACAATTGGATACCCCACTTTCAGACTTGATTATCTATGAAATGCACGTTCGGGGATTTACAAAAGATTCGTCCTCTAAAGTGTACCATAAGGGAACATTCGCCGGAATTATGGAGAAAATGCCCTATTTAAAGGAACTTGGTGTGAATGCTGTGGAGCTGATGCCTGTTTTTGAATTTGATGAAATGGATGGAGCGAGAGTGGTTGACGGAGAACAATTGCTTAATTATTGGGGATATAATACTACTTGCTTTTTTGCTCCTAATACCAGTTATTCTTCACAGATTGAATACAATCATGAGGGGGATGAACTTAAAAGCCTTATTAAAACTTTACATAAAAATGGAATTCTTGTGTTTCTGGATGTGGTCTTTAATCACACGCTGGAAGGGGATGAGAATGGACCTGCATTCTGTTTCAAGGGGCTTGACAATAATGTGTATTATATGCTGACTCCTGACGGACATTATTTCAATTTCAGTGGCTGCGGAAATACATTTAATTGCAATCATCCAGTTGTACAGCAATTTATTTTGGACTGTCTGCGACATTGGGTGATTGAATATCGGGTTGATGGTTTTCGGTTTGATTTGGCTTCTATCTTGGGAAGAAGTGAAGATGGCAGCCCCATTGAGAATGCGCCTTTGCTCAAAAATTTGGCTTATGACCCTATTCTGAGCAAGGTCAAACTCATTGCGGAAGCTTGGGATGCTGGTGGACTTTATCAAGTCGGTAGTTTTCCTTCTTGGCACAGATGGGCGGAATGGAATGGAAAATACCGTGATGATGTTCGTTACTTCCTGAAAGGGGATAATGGAAAAGCTTACTATGCATCTCAAAGAATTATGGGGTCTCCTGATATTTACCCTCCGGAATATCGGGGATATAATGCCTCTGTGAATTTTATCACCTGTCATGACGGGTTCACGCTGTATGACCTCTATTCCTACAACTATAAGCATAATGAGGGGAACGGCTGGAATAATACGGACGGTGATAACAGCTCTACAAGCTGGAATTGTGGCATAGAAGGAGAAACTTCTGACCCTGATGTGATGGGCTTGAGAATCCGTATGGTGAAAAATGCTTTTGCGGTATTGCTTTGCAGTCGGGGAGCTGCTATGTTTCCGGCTGGGGATGAATTCTGTAATACGCAGTTCGGGAATAATAATGCTTATTGTCAGGATAATATCATTTCTTGGCTTGACTGGAATCGGCTTGATGAATTTCATGAAGTCTTTGATTTCGTCAGGGATTTGATTGCTTTTCGGAATTCTCATCCCATTATCCGGAAAAATACATCTGTTTGCAGTTTGGGGTATCCGTGCATGAGCGTGCATAATTCGTTCCCTCATAATCAGGAATTCCGTGATGATACTCATGTGATTGGCATTTTGTTTGCGGGGCGGAACGATGAAGATGAAGACGACCTTGTATTTCTCGCTATCAATGCCCATTGGGAACAACAACCAATGCAATTGCCTGATATTCCGAACAAAACTTTCTGGAATGTGGAATTTTTCACCAATACCCTTTATGAAAAGGGGAAAGATTATAATTTGATGGTGGGACATCATGATAATACATTCTCAATTCCTCCTAGAACTGTTGTGATTTTTACCATGAAAAAACGTGAATTAGATTAAAAGCGTTCACTCCTTTGCAAAAATGCAGGGGAGTGAATTTTTTGTATGATTTCATGCAAAATTAATTCGTTTTTCACCTACTGCCAAAAGGGCAGGTAACAGGGGAAGATATTACATGATAAATAATCGATTATTGATATATTCAAAACAAAAAAACCTACCCCATCGAAAGAGAAGATGCATTATCTCTCTTGACAATTACTCAAAAATCATCTATAATTACTTATATACACTAAGGAGGTATCCCATGAAACGAAATCAATCAATTTCAATTTTCTTGACATTATTATTTTTTATCACATTCCAATTGGTGATAATTCCGGTAAAAGCTGAAAATATCAGCGAATTTAAAGACGGCATCCTCTCCTACCAATGCAGGCAATCACATTCTGATACGATTCAAAATTGGATTGATGGAGAATTGACAGAAAATGCTGGTATTTCGTCAGAATGGTATATTATGGCACTCAGCCAAAGTGGTAGCTATGACTTCTCTGCTTATCGGCAGGCACTCGAAAATTATATTGCTACTCATGAGGTTTATTCGGCTTCTACTCGGCTGAAATATGCAATGGTATTAGCATCTGTCGGCGGTGCGGATTCCCCTTATATTGCTGAAACGCTGTCAAATTCTATCGGTCAACAAGGTATCATGAGCTGGATTTATGGTCTGCATTTGTTGAATAATGGGTTTATTTGTGAGGAATATCCTGTGAATGATGTTATCAATACGTTGCTATCGTTACAATTAGCGGATTCTGGTTGGGCTGTCATGGGTACTAACGGCGATATTGATGTTACTGCTATGGCGGTACAATCGTTAGCCCCCTACTATGGCAATATTCCAGAGGTACATCAGGCAATCGACAACGCTGTCAATTTTCTTGCGGAACGTCAAAAGGATTATGGGGGTTATGCAAGTTTCGGTACAGAAAATTTGGAAAGTACTGCTCAGGTTGTAACAGCTCTTTCTTCCATTGGGATTGATAGCTTCTCAGATGGACAATTCATCAAGAATAATCATACACTTTTAGACGGTATGAACCGTTATAGGCTCGTAAATGGAAGTTATTCCCATATCGACAATGGCGAAATGAATTTCTTGGCAACAATGCAGGCATTCTATACATTTGTCGCTTATGAAAGATTTCAGCAGGGGAAAAGCCCTCTATATGTTTTGGATGCGGTACAAGCCCCATTGGTTACAACTGAACCCCTTCCCAATGAATTACCTGTCGAAAATCCTCCCCCTGAAAATGTCGATAATTCCCCTTTGGAAAATACCCCCGAAATCGTGGATACTCCTCAAAATCCTGAACCCATCCCACAAAATGATGAACCTGTTATCATTGATGAAGATGGTACAATTTCTACCAACCCCAATCAAACAACCCCTTCCACAACTGCTGTCAATCCTTCTGCAACGTCGGAAAGCTCTTCAATGTCAATCACAACTGCTTCTGATATTGTAACTTCTCATACGTCTACCATGCTGACTATGACGACTTCCAGAAAGTTACAGACAACTACAACTGTCACATTGTCCACGTCTGTCAGCTCCTTTGCAATCGCTTCAACAGCTCCTACCATCATGACAACTGCCATTGATTCCAGTAGGGAAATCATCAATAATCCTCAAAAATTTCCTTTGAAAATGATGATTATGTTGGGTATATTGGGGTGTGGGATGATTGTATGTATTATATTATTTGCACTGAAAAAGCGTAACCCGAAAAATTTCCTATTCGTTGGAATTGTGACTGTACTTGGGATGAGTGCTGTCTATTTCATCCGGATTCAATCCGCTAATCAATATTATTCTGATAAGCTTGACCAAAAAACACAACAGGGAAGTGTTACCATTTCTATCCGCTGTGATACGCTGGTTGGAAAATTTCAATCTGAATATATCCCCGAAAATGGAATTATTCTTGATGTGACGGAAATTCCACTTTCGGAGGGCGATACCGTTTATACTATCCTGACAGAAACTGTACAGGCAAATCATATTCAGATGGAACATAAAGAAAATGGCTATATTGCCGGAATCAATTATCTGTATGAGTTGCAGTATGGGGATTTGTCCGGCTGGATGTATCGGGTCAATGGGGAATTTCCTTCTGTGGGCTGTAATGAATACCAACTGCATGACGGCGATTCCATTGAATGGCTCTATACTTGCAATATTGGCAATGATTTGAATTAGGGGGGATTTTATGCAGACAATTGAAGAATTGCACCCGATTGCAATGACCATTTATTTTTTAGCGGTGATGGGTATTGTGATGTTCTGCACTAACCCTATTATAATGGTGATTTCTTTGGTGGGGGCTGTCTTGTATTTTCTTATCCGGAATGGAAAGGGTTATGTAAAATTACATGGTTCTTTTGCAATTTTGTTTTTGGTGCTGGTGTTGGTGAATCCGCTTGTTTCACATAATGGGGTAACGGTGTTATTTGTTATGAATGATAATCCTATCACATTGGAGGCTTTGCTCTATGGGTTGAATTCTGCGGTGATGATAACAGGGGTTTTGTATTGGCTGAGATTGTTTTCCATGATGATGACAAGTGAAAAGATTCTCTGCGTTTTCGGGGCGATTTCGCCCAAAATTGCGCTTGTGTTGTCAATGGCTCTGCGGTTTGTGCCTTTGCTACAAAATCAGGCACAAAAAGTCAGTGATGCTCAAAAGGCAATTGGTTACTTTCAGAGTGATAATATCATTGACAGTATTCACCAGAAAATGAGAGTGTTTGACATCGTTTTGACGTGGTCTTTGGAAAATGGTATTATTACCGCCAACAGCATGGAAGCAAGGGGCTATTCTGTCGGGAAACGTTCTCACTTTTCCATTCACCCTATCCGAAAAAATGACGTGATTCTGATTTTGCTAACAGTGATATTGTCAGGGGTTTGCATCATGGCTATGGCTCTTCACAAAATGACATTTGTATTTTATCCCCAAATTCAGGCGACTGAACCCAATTTATTGGCATTGTTGGGAATGATTTGTTATGCGATTCTCGTATTATTGCCTTCTATTATCCAGAAAGGAACAGAACAACAATGGAATTACTTGCAGTCAAAAATTTAAGCTTCACTTATCCTTTGTGCGATACTCCGGCAATTCATGATATTTCTTTCAGCATTCGAAAAGGGGAATTCATTGTTTTATGTGGGGAAACTGGTTGCGGAAAATCTACCCTTTTACAGCTCCTTAAACCAGAATTGATTCCCAATGGTTCACAAACTGGTGAAATTCTATTCAAAGATACCCCCATTCAGGAACTTTCGCCCGAAATGTCGGCTTCTCAAATTGGCTATGTCATGCAGAAACCTGAACAACAAATTGTTACTGACAAGGTTTGGCATGAATTGGCTTTCGGGCTTGAAAATCTCAATACTCCCATTTCCGTGATTGCAAAGCGAACCGCTGAAATGGCAAGTTATTTCGGGGTTGGGTCTTGGTATAATAAAAGCACTTCTGAACTTTCCGGCGGTCAGAAACAATTGTTGAATCTGTCTGCTGTCATGGTGATGCATCCAGAATTGTTGATTCTGGACGAACCCACCGCACAGCTTGACCCTGTTTCTGCTTCGGAATTTTTCACTGCTATCAGGAAATTGAATCAGGACGGCTTGACAGTGATTGTGGCTGAACATCGATTAGAAGAAGTGATTCCTATGTGTGACAGAATCATGATGATGAAGGACGGCGGAATGATTGCCATTGACACCCCAGAAAAAGCCATCCTCTCTGTCAAAAATGAAACAAATTTGCTCTGTGCAATGCCTTCTGTATCAAGGCTGTATCTGGAATTGGAAACAGAGGGCATTTGCCCTCTGACTGTTCGGCAAGGCAGGGAATACCTCTCACATTATGACATTGTACATCGTTCCTTGTCGGATGCGCCTTATCAACACTCGGACAATATCGCTTTGCAGTTTGAGGAGGTCTTTTTCCGGTATCAACGAAATTCACCGGATATTTTAAAGGGCATGAATCTCACTGTCTATGAAAATGAGATTTTCTGCATCCTCGGCGAAAATGGAAGTGGAAAATCTACCGCCTTGAAAGTGACAGCAGATTTATTGAAAATTTACAGCGGTAGTATTCAGGTGTTCGGGAAAAAGCTCAAATCCTACAAAAAAGGGGCTTTATATCAAAATTGCCTTGCTATGCTTCCGCAGGATGTGCAGACACTATTCCTAAGAAATACCGTTCGTGAGGAGCTGGAACACATTGAGATTGGACAGCTCCCCTTTGACTTGCAGAAACTCTCTGACCGTCACCCCTATGACCTTTCCGGAGGAGAACAACAGCTCCTAGCACTTGCAAAAGTCCTTCATGCCAACCCAAAATTATTGCTCCTTGATGAGCCTACTAAGGGCATTGATGCACATTCAAAATCAAAATTGATTCAGGTACTACGAAAACTCAAAGAAAACGGCATGACTATTATCATTGTGACTCACGATTTGGAGCTGTCCGCTGAATGCGCTGACAGGTGTGCTATGTTCTTTCATGGGGGAATTGTTTCTGCTGATACTCCTAAAAAATTCTTTTCGGGAAATTATTTCTATACTACCCCTATCAGCCGTATGACAAGAGATTACTTTGATAATGCTGTTACAGTTGAGGATGCTGTCAACCTCTGCAAACTCAACCACAAAAAGGAGACTTTTTCATGATTATCATTCAAAATGAACAGTTACGGCACTTTCTCAAGAAAAGTATTCCGGTGATTGGTTTTCCGGCTTTTGTGCTGGTGGGGTCAACCATGCTCAATGAAAAATATCACCTTGCTATCTCATTTTTGGGGGCGATTGTGGCATTGCTCTTATTTATGACGGATTTCGAAAAAAAAAGAACCGGCACAAGGCGAATTGTTATCGTTTCTGTGATGACGGCAATGTGTTTCATTGGGCGGTTTCTTCCGGTATTGATGCCTATGACGGCATTCATCACCTTGACTGGGGTCTATATTGGGAGTGAATCAGGGTTTCTGGTGGGGGCATTGTCGGCGGTATTGTCAAATTTCTATTTCGGGCAGGGTCCTTGGACAATTTTTCAAATGCTGGCTTGGGGTATGATTGGCTATATTGCCGGAATGCTTACAGCTCCTTTGAAACGGAATCAAATATTACTCATGGTATATGGAGCTGTGGCAGGGGTTTTGTATTCGTTCATTATGGACATCTGGACGGTATTGTGGTACAACAAGGGGATGGATTGGGGGCTGTATCGTTCGGCACTCATCACAGCCATTCCTTATACGGTTTCTTATGCGGTTTCTGGAATTCTTTTCTTGGGGTTGCTGGCAAAACCTTTCGGGGAAAAACTGGAACGGATTAAAATTAAGTACGGTGTGTGAAAAATTGTTGCAAAAACAGGACATTTTTCAGATTGGGACTTGTTTTTTCATGAAAAATGTGTTATGATAGTAAGAGTGAATTAAAATTAAAAGAAAAGAGGTTTCAAAATTATGGCTGAACCATTTTTATTTAAAGTCAATCTCGGCGGTATGATTGACATTTTAGCAAATCATTTATACAGCAGTCCGGACGTTTTTGTCAGGGAATTGTTACAAAACGGCACGGATGCCATCAGCGGGCGGAAAATGTTTGATAAAAATTTTTCAGAGGGGCGTATTACGATTTCCATTGAGCCGGAAAAATCCATGATATTCACGGATAACGGAACAGGCTTGACAAAAGAAGAAATTCATCAATTTTTAGCCGTTATTGGGCAAAGTTCAAAACGAGATTTACAGACAGGGAAAATTTTAGAGGATTATATTGGAAGGTTCGGTATTGGAATGTTATCATGCTTTATGGTGACAGATGAAATCAAACTCCGCACCCGTTCCGCTAAAGACCCCTCTCATGCTTATGAGTTCACCGGAAAACCCGACGGCACTTACAGCATTATCGAAATTCCGGTTGACAGCATTGCAATTGGTACAGCAATGTATGTGAATGCTAAAAAAGGTTGTGAGGAATATTTCAATGAGGACAGAGTAGCGGAACTGGTGAGATATTATGGCTTGCCTTTGCCGTTTCCTATCATGATGCAATCTGATGAGGGTGACTACAGAATCAATGAAATGTTTCAGGCAACCGGAAGAAATGCTCATGAAAATATGATGCAACTCGGAAAACAGATTTTTGAAAGCGATTTCCTTGACTGTATTCCATTGGAATCCAAAAGCGGATTATTCAGCGGTGTTGCGTATATCCTGCCCCATGCCGTTTCTCTGCATTCCAAAACGAAACATCGAATTTATCTGAAAAATATGCTCCTCACAGAAGACGGTGAGGCGATTTTACCCAAATGGTCTGGGTTTTTGCGTTGCTTCCTGAATACCTCACAGCTCCGCCCGACTGCCTCCCGTGAAAGCTTCTATGAAGATGAGATGTTAGAGCAGGCTAGGGAAGAACTGAGCCAATGCATTTCAGGCTACTTAATTAACCTTTCTAAGAAAAATTCACAGCTCCTTGAAGACATTATTCAGATTCACTTTATGGCGATTAAGTCCATGGCTTGTGAAGATGATACCTTTTTCAAGACGTTCATTCCGTTTCTGAAATTTGAAACGAACATGGGCGAATTATCCGGAAAGGATTTATTGACACGTCATGACCCGATTTCCTTTACGCAGGACATGAACCAATTTCACAGAACGTCTTCTCTGATGCTGGCGCAAAGTCAATTATTAGTGAATGCTTGTTATGTATATGATGCATCACTGTTGAGGATGATTCAGGAATATGATGATAATTTAATTATCTACCCTCTGGAGCTGATTGCAGTTGACGAATTTTTGCAAGACCCCAGCATTGATGCACAGGTGGAAGCAGATGGTTTTGTCCAGAATGCAAAGCGCATTTTTAAGCGTTTCGATTGTGACGTTGCATTGAAATCCTTTTCCCCCGAACAGCTCCCTGTTTTTTATATGCTGGACGAAAACGCCGAAACTTTGAGAGAAATTCAGCACTCTAAAGAAAATTCCAATGAAATGTTTTCTTCCATGCTGGATGCTTTTGCAGAGAAAATCGGAGACCATAAAGCGACATTATTTTTAAACTGGCGCAACCCCTTAATCAGACGGCTGATTCATCTAAGTAATGCCGAAAAAGTCAAGGCGGCATTGGAAATTCTTTATGTACAGGCTTTATTGACTGGGCGATTCCCCTTAAAAGGTGATGAAATGGCTCTGCTTAACAACAATTTGATTCAGCTCATTGAATGGGGAACTGCTGAATAACAAAAGGAAGGTGATTTTATGGCTAGTTTTCGACAAATGGAAAATGATTTTGCTACCCTTGAAAGAGGTACTGCAAGGCTGAACGGCATTCGTGATGCTATTCATCAGGCGGATTCCGCACAAGATTTGAGATGGATGTTTATTTTCCGGTATGATTATATTGAGGAGTCTATTTTCTGCGGTGACAGATATTATGCAATGATTATGTTTCCGGAAGTTCTGCAACTCTTTGACGAACACCCCGAACTTAACGAAAATGACCGTATCGCTTATGATATGCTCATTGTGTTGCGGTGGATAGTCGAAGCCGTTCAAGAATTCCCACAAGTCAGCCGTGAAGAGATTGACAAATATTTCCGGCTTTACAAGAAACGCTTGCTGGAAAGCGGTTATGGTTTGAATAACTACTACATGAAACGCAGTCTCGTTTATATGCATATGGACAGAGATATTGCTATATTGAGTTATGATAAATTCCTCGAAATCCCTATGGACAGTATGTCAGACGGTAAGGCTCTTTGTACCGATTTCATGGTTGAATTTAATTTGTACCTCGGCAATGAGGAAAAAGCCCTTACATTAGCCAAACCCATTCTTGAAGGGAAACTTAAAGATAAGGTCAATATGCCACACTCTACTCAACATACATTTTGTTGGCATTACCTGCAAACTAAAGAATTTGAAAAAGCCGTTCCCTATATGATACCCCTCGAAAAAAGGGTTGACGGTGACTTGTATCATATGCACCATATCGGAGCAATTTTATCATTGTATAGCCGTTTGGATGTGGAAAAGGGGATTCGGCTTTTCAATCGAAATTATCATTTATATTTGGGTTCAAAGAATCCATGGTTGAAATTTTATTTCATTTCCGGAGCTGTCCATTTATTTGACAGCATGGTGAAAAATGGTATCGGTACGGATTTGGTGAAAGTCCCTGAAAGTCCCATTTCTACTGCTGTTGCTGAGGGTGATACAAAAAAAGTCGCTGAAATCCTCCGCAAAGAATGCGTAGAATTAGCACAGCGTTTCGACAAAAGAAACGGTACTACCCATTTTATAGACTGGCTGACGATGCTTGACGATTGAATTATGGGAAAAATGTGATAAAAAACAAATGATTAGCAAGCAATGTATGAGCGATTAGCAAAAAATCGACTGTGGGATTCCTGCTTGCTTTTCTTTGCTGTGCTGTCCTCATGAAAATTTTGTCAAAATGTGGTTAAAATCGCTTGACAAGCACAACTTCTGAAACAACCACTTCCGTGATTGAAGAAACTGATTGCAAAATGTTCTGCGCATTCTGGTATTGGTCAGCGTATGGGTGAATTCTGATGTTTCTATTGTGACAACAGTATTCCACACAAAAGCTCCCTGCTTTTCATTTTCGGGAGTACGGTGTTCTTTTTGATGTTTGACTCCGATTTCGTCAGCAGAGATAGATACTGTTTTTTCAGGAATTTCGAGAAGATATTTTTGTTTCTTGATTTGTTCATCTGGTTCTGCATGAGATGCATTCCATGCAGAAATTGCTGCTTTTACTTCTTTCTGTTTCTGGAATTTCTTA
>JAZAUD010000012.1:0-71492 GCA_036373775.1 Oscillospiraceae bacterium
AGAAAGTCTAACTGACACTAAAAATTTTACGTGCTGAATGATTCGTCAGCACAACTGCCTATTTTTACGATTGTCAAGATGCAGTTTCAGTATACCATATTTTTCAGCATTTGTCAAGCAGGGGGACGCAATTCATCCCCCGCTTTAGAAGCGGGGGTTTTCTTGCTAACCTTTGATAAAATCAACCGCCCTCATTGGATGGGGGCGGTTTTTGTTATACTATTTCGACAATACTGCCTTCTGGGGTTTTGGTGACACGAATCTGATGTTCAATTCTCATGCGTAATTCTTCCACATGGGAAATCACACCAATCATTCTGTTTCCATCAGCCAATTTCCCCAAAAGATTCACTGCTTGGCGGAGGGTGTCACTATCCAGCGTTCCAAAGCCTTCATCAATGAAAAGGGTGTCTAATTCCACACCACCAGTATTATTTTGCACAACATCAGAAAGCCCCAACGCTAACGATAACGAGGCAAGGAACGACTCACCGCCAGAAAGCGTGTTGACATCTCTCCAAATGCCTGTGTTTCTGTCCCATACTTCCAAATCAAGACCAGATTGTGAACGACCATTGACAGCCGTTTCACGGCATCTCAATGCAAATTGTTCCTCTGTGAGCATATTGAGCCGTTCATTGGCATGTAATACCACACGGCGGAAATAATGCTGTTGAATGTAAGTTTCTAATTTCAATTTTGCCTGACCGCTTCCCATTTGTCCGCTCACGGTTTTGTACATTTCTGCAACGGTCATATACTTTTTTTGGAGCAAATCAAACCATGAAAGATGTTCTTCCAACTCTTTGTGAATTTTTTCATTATTGAGTAATGCATTGTGATAAGTGCGTAATTTCGATTCAAACTCCGTGAGAGCATTTTTCACCATGATTAAGCGATTTTCCAGCTTATCAGTTGGATGATAGCTTTTTCCGGCGGTTTGTTCTTCAAGGTAGGCAATATTAGATTTGACGGCTTTCACGTCGGAATGATATTTTTGCAAAGCCCTGTCAAGAGCGTCAATTTCTTTGGCATCCCTTTTGGCTTGCTGATAGTCTGCGACATCTTCAAAATGATTTTCTTCAAGGGCATAGCGGAAAGCATCTTCCTCACGGCTGATTTCTTCTTTCAGCTGTTCAATGGCGGATTCTAATTCTTTGATTTGACCGGAAATCTTATCTGATTCGCTTTTTGTTTTGCGGAAAGCCTTATCCGCTTTTTCCAATGTGGTACGCAGTTCAAACAGTAAATTTTTATTGGCGAGTAATTGATTTCCAAGGGTATCCTCAGTCAGTCCTTGAATATAAGGATTTCTGCGGAGGGTATTCAATTCAGATGTAAGGCTGGTACAGATTTGGGATTGTTCTTCATAAAGCTTTTGTTGTTTGAGTTTATGTTGTTCGGCTTTTTGAAGGTCAACTTCGGAAGGTGTTCCTTTGGGGCGAACCGCTTTTTGTGGATGGTGGATACTTCCACAAACAGGGCAGGGCTGATTTTCTTGCAGTCTTTCGGCAAGTAAGCCCGCCTGACCCAAAAAATACAATTCCTGCATTCTGCGGTATTGGACTTCTGCAATTTCCAGAATACCATTGACACGGGTTAATTCTGTGGTAGCACTTGCAAGTTCTTTTTCTTTATCCTTGATTTGGCGGAAAATAGGTTTTGCCTGTTCAAGGTCATGAATTTCCTTTTGCAGGGATTCCATTTGTTGGGCATCTTTGGAAGCCCTTTCGAAACGTGTTTGACTTTGAAGCAATTCTTCCACAATTTGTTTGGAGCGTTGGCAGAGTTTCTCATAATCAGCCGTTTTTCTGTCACGGTCATGTTGTGCAGTGATAAGCACTCTTTCGGAACTCATCACCCCAAGGGCAGCCCTTGCACGTTTGAGAATGGTTTCATAATCCTGCATGGCTGGTTCTTGTTGTTCCAATGCATCCAATTGGGAACGTCTCTTTGCAAGGTCATCCAATTGCTGGTTAGTAGTTTTCACTTCTGCAATGTTGCGGATTAGCTCATCATTTTCCTGATGGTATTTGGCTTGATTTTCGGAAATGGTTATTTTTTTCGCTTCATAGACCTGATTTTGTTGTTGGAGTGCATCAAGATATTGTGGAACGTTGCCAATTTCAAGAGAAAGCGGAAATTGATGTTCTCCATCAAATATTCCCCTTTTCATGGAATCCAGAATGCTGGTTTCCTCTTGTTCATATTTTTTCTGGAGTTCGTTGGAACGAATACGGAGTTTTTCTTCAAACTGCTCATAAATTTCTGTATGGAAAAGACTCTGGAAAATATTTCTTCTTTCTTGGCTATTGGCACTGATAATTTTCTGAAATTCCCCTTGTGCAATCATGATGGTTTGAGCGAATTGTTCACGTTTCAGGCGAAGCATATTGACAATCGCTGCATTGACATCGGTACTTCTGTCAGCAATCAATTTTTCAGTGGTATTGCAGAAAAGAGAGGCATCCACACTGGATTCACGCTTTCCGTTTTTGGTGCGGATTTTAATGGAACGCTCAATGGTGTATTCTTTTCCCTGATGTTCGAACAATAATTTGACGGAAAGTTTTTCTTTTTCGGAAACATAATCAGAATGGATATTTTTCATTTCACGGCGTTTATTTCCGCCACTTCCTTCCCCATAAAGGGCGAATGAAATTGCATCAAAAATGGTTGTTTTTCCTGAACCGGTATTTCCAGTAATCAGAAAAACATCTTTTGTTCCAATGGTACGGAAATCAATCACGGTTTCTTTGGCAAACGTTCCAAATGCGTTCATTTTCAGACATAATGGTTTCATGGTAGTTCCTCCTGCAATTCTTCAAAAATTTCTTTTGCAAGTGCAAGCTGTTCAGCGGTGGGGAGTGCATGATTATTTTGCATCATGAAAAATTCACGGAATAATTCCAACGGTGTCTGGTTCTGGGGCATTTCCACAACGGGAATGTCCCAATCTTTTTTAATTTTCGTGTTATTCAGACGAATATTGAGCAATTTCGGGAAATTACTGCGCAAAGAGATTCTTGCATCTGGAATAATGGTTTCATCTGTCAGGAGAATGCGGACATAATCCTCTGTGCGGTTGGCTTTCATCAGTTCATCAAATGAGCCTTGCACAGTGCGCACATCATGGGGCAATTGAATTGGGATTTCCTCAATTTGAATATCTTCTTTCCCCTTGACTTCCACAATGGTGAAAGATTTCTTTTGATGTTCCTCAGAGACGGAATATTTCAGCGGTGAGCCGGAATATCTGACTGTTTTCCTTCCGCAAGACTGTGGGGCATGAAGATGCCCTAAAGCCACATAATCAAAATCAGCGAAAATTTCAGCATTGATATTATCCAGCCCACCGACGGAAAATTCCTCTGATTCGCTGGTAATTCCTCCAGTAATGAATTGATGTGCCACTAAGATATTGACTTTGCTTTTGTCAATGGGGGAATGGTCTAGGACGATTTTCAGGGCTTCTTCATAGGTTGTAAAGGGGATACCCTGATAAACGGAGCGTACCCTCTGGGGAGTCAGGAAAGGCAATAAATAAATCTGAATATCCTCTTCCGGAGATTTGACCGCCTGTAATTTTCCATTGAATTCCGTTGTAACCGTAATATGATGGTATTTCAGCAGTTCGGAAAAATAGGAAATCCTTCCGGCGGAATCGTGATTTCCGCTGATGATGTCAACAGGAATCCCCATATTACTCAGGCTTGCCAGAAATCCGGAAAAAACCTGCATCGCTTCCACAGAGGGGTTAGGCTTGTCGTAAACGTCCCCTGCAATGATAACTTCATCACAATGACAATCCTGCACCACTTGTAAAGCCTGTTCCAATACTCTTTTCTGGTCATCAAGGAGGGAATATTCATAAAGCTTTTTTCCAATATGCAGGTCAGCCAAATGCAGAAACCTCATGAAAATACCCCCTTATTCCAAAGTTTGGCGGAGCTGGTCAACAAACTCCAAATCTTCCGGAGTAATGCGAATATTTGTGACAATTTTACTCCCTGATGCATCTGTAATGCTGATTTCCAGCAAACTATTTTCTCCGATATGCTGTCCGGCATATCCAAAAAATTCGACAAATTTCGGGTGTCTGTCACGGAATTGTTCAATCATGGGCTTTAAGTGCATAAAATTCATAGGATTCATAATGATAATTACCTCATTTCATTTGTAATGGAAAAGCTGCTGTATGCAGAACACACAGCAGCTTTTTGTCAAGTGAACGTCACACGCTCTGCACTCTTACTTGTTTGCATCAGCAATTGCAGCCTGAGCAGCAGCCAGACGAGCAATCGGAACACGGAACGGTGAGCAGGAAACATAATCCAGACCAATCTTATGGCAGAATTCAACAGAAGTCGGGTCGCCACCATGTTCGCCGCAGATACCGCAGTGAAGCTTTGGATTTACAGACTTGCCGAGTTCAAGAGCCATCTTCATGAGCTTGCCAACACCAGTCTGGTCGAGCTTTGCGAATGGGTCATTTTCGAAAATCTTCTTGTCGTAGTATGCGCCGAGGAACTTACCAGCATCATCACGAGAGAAGCCATAAGTCATCTGTGTCAGGTCGTTTGTACCGAAGCAGAAGAAGTCAGCGTTTGCAGCGATTTCATCAGCTGTCAGAGCAGCACGAGGAATTTCAATCATTGTACCAACTTCATATTCGAGGTTTGCACCTGCTTCCTTGATAACAGCATCAGCAGTTTCAACAACAACCTTCTTAACGAACTTCAATTCCTTTACGTCGCCAACGAGCGGAATCATGATTTCCGGCTTAACGTTCCAATCAGCGTGAGCCTTCTGAACGTTGATAGCAGCCTTGATGACAGCTCTTGTCTGCATTGCTGCAATTTCCGGATAGGTAACAGCCAGACGGCAGCCACGATGACCCATCATCGGGTTGAATTCGTGCAGGTTAGCGATAATAGCCTTAATGTCTTCAACGGTCTTGCCCTGTGCGTCAGCCAGTGCCTTGATGTCGTCTTCCTCAGTCGGAACGAATTCGTGCAGAGGCGGGTCAAGGAATCTGATAGTAACAGGGTTGCCTTCCAGAGCCTCATAGAGAGCCTCAAAGTCAGCCTGCTGCATGGGTTCAATCTTAGCCAGAGCAGCTTCACGACCTTCAACAGTATCGGAGCAAATCATTTCACGGAATGCAGCGATTCTGCTTTCTTCAAAGAACATATGCTCTGTACGGCAGAGACCGATACCTTCTGCGCCGAGTTCTCTAGCCTTCTTAGCGTCTGTAGGAGTATCAGCGTTTGTTCTTACCTTCAGAGTTCTGTACTTGTCAGCCCAAGCCATGATACGACCGAATGTGCCGGCAATCTGTGCATCAACAGTCGGGATAATACCATCATAGATATTACCAGTTGTACCGTCAATAGAGATTTCGTCGCCTTCATTGAAGGTCTTGCCAGCCAGTTCAAACTTCTTGTTAGCTTCATCCATCTTGATGTCACCACAACCAGATACGCAGCATTCGCCCATACCACGAGCAACTACAGCAGCGTGAGAAGTCATACCGCCACGAACTGTCAGGATACCCTGTGCAGCCTTCATACCAGTAATGTCTTCAGGGGATGTTTCCAGACGAACCAGAACAACCTTTTCACCCTTTTCAGCCCATGCTACAGCATCATCAGCAGTGAAGACAATCTTACCAGCAGCAGCACCAGGGGAAGCACCCAAGCCCTTGCCGATAGGTGTAGCAGCTTTCAGAGCCTTTGCATCAAACTGCGGATGGAGCAGAGTATCGAGGTTTCTGGGGTCAATCATTGCAACTGCTTCCTGTTCTGTTCTCATGCCTTCATCAACGAGGTCACAAGCAATCTGGAGCGCAGCCTGAGCGGTTCTCTTACCGTTTCTGGTCTGGAGCATGTACAGATGACCATGTTCAACAGTGAATTCCATATCCTGCATATCTCTGTAATGTTCTTCCAGCTTTGCACAAACATCTTGGAAATCCTTGAATGCCTGCGGGAACTTTTCAGCCATTTCAGCGATTGGCATAGGAGTACGAACACCAGCAACAACGTCTTCGCCCTGTGCATTGGTCAAGAATTCGCCCATGAGCTTCTTCTCACCAGTTGCAGGGTCACGAGTGAATGCTACACCAGTACCGCAGTCGTCACCCATGTTACCGAATGCCATAGACTGTACATTAACAGCAGTACCCCAGCTGAACGGAATATCGTTGTCACGTCTGTAAACGTTAGCTCTGGGGTTGTCCCAAGAACGGAATACAGCCTTGATAGCACCAATCAACTGCTCCTTAGGGTCAGCAGGGAAATCGTTGCCAATCTTAGCCTTATATTCAGCCTTAAACTGTCCAGCCAATTCCTTGAGGTCTTCCGCAGTCAGTTCAACGTCCTGCTTTACGCCTCTCTTTTCCTTCATCTGGTCAATCAGTTCTTCAAAGTACTTCTTGCCAACTTCCATAACGACATCAGAATACATCTGAATGAATCTTCTGTAGCAGTCCCAAGCCCATCTTTCATTACCGGACTTCTTAGCGATAGAATCAACAACAGTTTCATTCAAGCCCAGATTCAGGATAGTATCCATCATACCAGGCATGGAAGCTCTTGCACCGGAACGAACGGAAACCAGCAACGGATTTTCAACGTCGCCGAACTTCTTACCGGTTACTTCTTCCATCTTTGTGATGTTAGCTTCGATTTCAGCCATGATTTCATCACTGATACCGCCATCTTCATAGTACTGGGTACAAGCCTCAGTAGTGATGGTGAAGCCCTGCGGTACTCTGTCCTTACCGAAAATGGATGTCATTTCAGCAAGGTTCGCACCCTTACCACCGAGCAACTCACGCATGGTAGCGTTGCCTTCGGTGAACTGATAAACAAATTTTTTGCTCATTGGTATATACCTCCAACATGATTTTTCCGGAACTTCTGATTGATGCCAAAGCCCTGCCCGAACTAAGCGAAATCAGTGCTTCCGGATTTACTTCTTTATTATACCATATTTTAAAAAAAAAATCTATCTCTTTTTGGTAGAAATTCAGGCAATGTTTTACAGCACTTTGCACAAAAATCATGAATAAATTAAGAACGTTTCAAAAATGAACTATGAAAAAGCCCCTGACGGCATATCAGGGGCAAAATTTCCAAAATTAGCTATAGATTGCTTTCATGATAACAGGGTAACACTCATCCACAATATTCATGGCTCTCATGCAGAGTTCCACAGCACCCTTACCAACATTTTCAGTATTCACAGGGAAATCATATGCAGCGGTAACGGTGTTATCATCATCTGCTGTGAAGCGCAGATAGCGGTATTTTCCATTACACTCATTGACAGCTGCACAAACCGCCGGCATTTTCTCAGCAGGGAATTTAGCGATATTGAAAATTCTCAATGAAGCATCTGCATCATTATCACGAGAAATGAACAGAATATCGAAATCGGTATTGTCCCCTCTTACACCAGCAGTTACAGCACTGGACTCATCATTTTCCTGAATGCGGCACTTCAAATCAGCCTCAATCATTGCGTCATAAATTTCCTGTGTTGCTTGGAAAATCATAATTCATACCTCCTCAGATACAACAAATAATTATTCTTCTTCTCCTGCGTACTGTACCAGTACGGGATAAGCCTCGTCCACGGCTCTACAAGCCCTTGCAAGCAATTCCAATGCAATTGGCCCTGTATTTTCTGCATTTAACGGCACATCAAACACAATCCCAACAGTATGCTCTTCTTCATCTACCACAAACTTTGCATAGCGGTACTTGAAATTGAGCTTATTGACAGCGTGAAGAAGCGGTGTCATCAGCATCGGGTCAATATGCACAAGGTCAGGGACACGAAGAGATACATCATTATCATTGTCTTTCGATACAAAATACACCTCAAAACTTGTTGTTTTTCCGGTCATTCCAGCCACTAAAATACTGGAATGGTCATATTCCTTCACAATGCACTTCAAGTCATTATCCTGAAATGCCTCATAAATTTCACGGGTAGCCCTGTACATATTGTTACCTCCTATTCATTGGATAGCTTAGGATTTTATTATAGCATACTTTTTCAAGATTGACAAGTCTTTTTTGTAAAATATGGACATTCTGACAAAAATGTATCATGGATTATGTGCAATATGCCGATAGCCATTCACCATTTCCATGTTGCAAAGAGCTGGAATTTTTTCTTAGGTTCGTCGGGATGTTCGGCGGCATATCTTGCGGAATATTCATAGAAGGAAGCAAGCCCAATTAAAACAATTCCTGCCAAGAAAAGGTAAATCCCCCAATGCAATGAAGTCCAGAATTTCCATGTCATACGAATGGTCATAAATACCAGCATTGCAAATCCCAATGTAAACCAGCGCAGTCTCTTAACTGCGAAACTCCCCAGCAAAATCCCGAAACTGAATATCATCAGCAAGATTGCATCTGTGACATTTCCATAGCCCAAACTTGCAATGAGCAATACCATCATGGTAATGCAATACATCACAAATCTTGCTTTATGGATGCTTTCTTTGTGGACTTCCGGCAAAATAAACAGCAGGGAGAAAATAAACAGGTGAATCGGCAACAGGTACATTAAAATTTGCAGGGTGTTAATATCATTGATTCGCAAATCGTGGATAATATCGAATGGGTCATTGACATTATGGAAGAAGATTGTCAGACAGCCGAATAATGATGCCAATAATGCCGGAATATAGCGATTTTGTACCCTTCCAATGTACAACAGCGAATAAATTGACAGGAACAGACAAATTAAAATTGATGGGTACCAGTCAATTGTAGAAGCGACACTGAATATGGCGAAAATTCCGGTTAATAATGCCCAGTCGGTTTGGCGTTTTCCGTCTTCGGTATTGCGGAATTGTGGGAGTAAGATTCTACCCCAAATAGCCAATGTTGCCAATATTGCCAACAAAAGAACGATTTGAACAATTTTCAGCCCGCTTGTTCCGTTGGAATTGGGTAACAAATAGCGCAAATTGTCAACCATCTCTCGTGCTGTCAAAAAGAATAAAACCAATTGAGGGATAGCCACTGCATTTTTATTTTTCCGTAGTAACACAGCGGAAAATCCAATCAGTATCACACATAATAGTAAGCCCCATGCGAAAAATTCGCCGTATTCTTCCGTGAATTTGTAAGACTCATCAAATGAAATCAAATAAATAGGAATTGTAATGATTGATAATTGTACCGAAATAGTCTCTAAAAAGGGCTTTGTTTCGACTGTTCGTAATTGTTGCCACAAAAAAACGCTTTCCACAATATACAGAATGCCAACGAGTGCCAAGGATAAAATAAAAATTTGATGTCGATAGCTTGCATTTGTCAATATATCAAGTGTAGTTTGGAATGCCGTCACTAAAAATACACAGCCTGTCAAGGCGAAACTTTTTTCAAGCACAAATCTCCATTGAAAGTGTGCATAAACCATTCCTGCCAATAAGCCGATTGCACATATCCATTGTACCCATAAATATGCGTTTTCTGCTTGCATGGCGATAATTCCGGCACATATTCCAATCGATACCCCAAAACACCAAAGTTTTTTGTTCAGGAACGCTTGCACCAATAATAATAATGCTGTCATTGCCAACAATACTACAAATACATTTTCCTCCGGATAAGTCGCACCAATATAAACTATCATGAGTTGGAATATCATCGGCATGGCACTTGTTGGGAGTGAGTGCTTTTCCATTTTCACCAAGAATACAATCACTGTAACCATTAAAATGGGGAATATCCAGCTTGCAAAAGTGTCATTGAAAATGCTTTCCGCACCTGCTACCAATATCATAGGAATGGAAAACAGATAACCAGCAAATTTGAAGGTTTTCACGGTTTCGGGCTGTAATTTCGGGATGTTCTCAAATGCAAGCAGGAACACCGCCACAAGACCTGTCACCAATAAAAAGCATTGTCCACCGTCTAAGAAATCCATTGCCGGAAATTCTGTCACTCCATAGCCAAATGTCATCATTGCCATTCCGAATCCAACAATTCCCATATGAAGCTTTTGTTTGAGGAATCGCTCATTCACAAATAATACCGCCATTATCAATGAAAGAATGCTTTTCGCTAACGGTTCAGCCCCGAATAATGCAAATGTGAATACATACAGCAACGGATACAAAAACCATACTGCTACTTTTGCAGTGGGGGTATCGGATTTCCGTTTCAAGTACCATTCTACCCAGAACGTCGCCCCAACTGCGAACAATACCACAGAAACTTGATGAAACAAAGTATCACGGCATACCACAACTGCTAAAAATTTCGTGAAATACCACCATGTTCCGGCAATACCTGATAAACTTAACCATGCTAGGGCTTTACTTTGGTAATTGTATCGCCCTAAATATGCCGTTCCTGCAATGCAGAGGTATATCACAGATTTCAGTAGCAAGTCCCCTTCTCCATGGAAGGAGAACCAATGCCCGAACAGTTCAAACTGTCCAATTCCCCCCAATGCCAAGGGTAAAAAGATACAGCCTAAAATATAGAATGCTAGTCCGGTTTTTGGCAATTTCAGGACTTTTTCTGCTAGGCGGTTCGCTCCAAATGCAATGGCACTCGCTGAAAGTAATGCTATCGCACGGGCTGGATTTGGCAACATTTCCCATGTGCTGGTTAAAAAGATGATACCGCCTAAAAACAGGAATCCTACTCCGGCAATCAATAATAATGGTATCGGAGAAAAGGGCTTTTTCGGCTGTGGGGGTGCAAAATAGACCTGTTCAGGGATTTTCTGCGGGATGGGTTCATTGGATATTCCATACAAATTTTCGTATGGATTTGACGGAGATTGTACCACAGGTTCAGCTTTTTGGGTTGTGGGGTCTTGTACCTGAGGTTTTCCGTAGAGATTGGAATAATCATCAGGTTTTTGATTCATAACAATTCGCCTCCTTGAGATGATGATAATACCCATACTGATGATACGTTTCAGCAGATGGGATTTTATGGGGATTTTGAAAATTTTTCCGAACGTTCTTACTATGTTAGTGCTTTGTAAATGAAAAACATTACAAAAAAATACTGCTGTCTTGTCAAAAAAACAGCAGTATTGTAAAATTAAATTCAATTTTAGTCGTGAATCAGTGCCGGCATACCAACTTCTACCAATTCATACATTTGTTTTGCAACACTCAAAGAGAGATTGCAACAACCATGAGAACCGTTGTACATATAGATATTACCGCCGTATGCACCTCTTGAAAGGTCATGGAAGCCACAGCCTAAATAATTGAACGGCATCCAATAATCAACAAACTGTTCATAACCCTGAACGGCATATGTACCAAGGATTCTGTCCTCTTCCTTAGACCAGATATAGCACACACCACGAGGCGTTCTTCTGTCGGGGTTGGTTTCTGTACCAGTAACACAATCGGCAGAAAGTTTAATTTTGCCGTCAATGTATACCCATACGTGTTGAGCGGAAATATCAAGCTCTACATAGCTGTCACCAATATCATTGCGGTCACGGACATAACCTCTGTATTTATATTCTGGCTCAACTGTAACGCTTTTTCCCTCTTTCATGATGCTGATTAACTGGTTGACGGTTGCTTCTTGGTCAATGAGCCAGCCATAATTACTGGAGTAATTGCCGTCCCATGGAACTGTGATAAGTCCGTCAAGGGTTGACATGAATTCACGGGGTTTTCCGTAGGTGTCTGTTTCATCTGCCATTTCTGCTACAAATGCGCTTACTTTGTTGCGGTCGAAGGAAACTTCACCATTCATATCTGTGATGATATGACCTTTGTCATCTGTTGCAATCCAGTCCAGAATCATAGCACTATCCACGATTTTCTTTCTGTCAGAAAAATCAAATGTGATATTGCAGTGTGAGAAGCCTTCATAAATGTCTACTTGTGGGGCTAAGTCTTCTGTTGTGATTTCGGGCTGATAATCGTCATAGCAACCAGATTCTTCCATTTTGATGGTGGTAATCCCAAGTCGCAGTTGATTTGCAGTATACTCTAAAAGGGGAGTCACATTGAATTCATCACCAAGGGTTTCCGGTTCAATGTCGAATGTACCGTCACCATTCAAAAGAATTTGTGCATTTGTTGATTTTCTATCTCCCCAATCATAAGACGTGAGGAGCTGACGGAGTGCTGGTTCAGAGTATACGAAATCTAAATTGACGTTGTACTGTGTGGGATTAAACAATTTTTTCACCCATTGATAGGGATTTTCAGCATGGGCATCTGTTAAAGCACCACTTGGGACAAAGTACCTCCCCATAAACTGGTCAGAGGAAAATGTCGCTTTCTTGCCATCAGCGGCAACAAATGTTACTTCACAAATACCAGCATTATCAATCAAAGCATCTTCTGCTTCTGCGATGTCCATACCATCAATCTTGACAGCATTGACATAAGTATTCGGCAAGAACTTTTCATGATAGGTATTCGCAACAAGGAAGTAACTAGCAACTGCGGAAGCTGCAAGACCTACGCCCACAAATGCTGCTATCAATTGCATGGGGATACCCTTCTTGGCAACAGCAGTACCAGATTTTTGGGAAGCCACAGCCGGCTTTTCTTCCGGTAAAGGAGAAGCAACAGAGTCTTCTTCGGAGTCTTCCTCCTCGAAATCCTCATCTTCTTCAAATTCATCCTCCTCCTCAAAATCTTCCTCTTCGGAGTCTTCATCATCCATGATTTCACTTTCAGAAGTTGCTTGTTCTTCTTCGTCTTCTTCCTCAGTTGTTTCAGTATCTTCTATTGTTGTTGGAACAGGTTCAGCGGTTTTGGAGCTAGTCATACTAGGCGGAGCAGGAACTTCATTCACGCTTTCAGTCTCTTCTGTTTCAGGCGCATTTTCTGCAACTTGTTGTTCAGTGGCTGATTGTGTAGCCATTTCCTCACGAGCAGCAGCATTTGCCAAAGCAGCCTTAATTTTTGCCATTTTCTCTTTACGGCTTTCAGCTGTTTGATTTGAAACAGGAGCAGTTGCAGGAGCTTTTTCAGCTTCAATTGTTGAAGTTTGTTCCTCCTTCTTAGAATTTTCCATAATCGTATTGATTAGCTCATTCAGCTCTTTTTGATTCTGCAAAGTCATCATCCTTTCCAAGTAAATGCACAAAGGTGGACAGTAGAAAACAGCACTGTCTACCTTTAGTATAGCACATTCTTATTCATAATGAAATGAAAATTTAATTACAATTTCGTAACAGATTGTAATTTTTTAAAGGAAAGAAGACCGCCGAATGAGACGGCGGTATTCTGTAATATTTGGCTTATCCAACAAATGCTTCTTCTCTGGGGTCTTGTTCAACAGCGGGTATTGTGACAATTTCCACTGGTTCAGTAAAGGGCATATCAGTGGTTTCCTCATAAACAAGAGTTGTTTCAGGCATCATTGTAGTTTCAGGGATGGTTTCGGGTTCGGTTGTTTCTTCTGGTGTCAAGTCATCATTTCCAGTGGGCTGAGGAGTTGGCTCATCCGGCTGATTGATGTATGTACCAAATACCTTTTGCTTCATGATTGCAAGGTCGATGACATTCACCTTTCCATCACCATTGATGTCCGCAGCAGCAGCCTGTTCCTGTGTGAAGGTTGCCTGTTTGAGGATGTACTTCTGTAATGTGATAACATCCAACAGAGAGGTTTCACCATCGCCATTGACATCACCATTACCAGAACTATCAGGAAGGAGATTATTTTCCTTCATGAATTCCTGAACGGCTGGAGAATCGCTGACAATTTCAATATTAGTATCCGGTACAGGGTTAGCACCTTCACCATAGCCGATAGCATATTCACCAATGGTAGTAACACCAGCAGGGATATTCAAAGGTGACAGGGAAGAACAACCAGATAATGCATACTGGTCAATCTTGGTAACTGTTTCCGGAATTTCCAATGTTTCAAGGGATTGGCAATTATAGAGAACATGGTTTGTCAGGCTTGTCAGATTAGGAGGAAGTGTAATATCCGTCAAAGCCTTACAGCCGGCAAATGTCCAGATACCAATATTTTCGAGGTTGCCTTCAAATTTCGCACTCTCTAAGCCGTCACAGCCACAGAATACATATCCGCCAATGGACTGCAAAGAAGCAGGAATGACAACGGTCTTCAATGCATCACAATCATAGAATGCATAGTTTCCGATACCAGTCAGACCCTCAGGCAGGCTTACAGATGCCAAATCTGTACACTTGCAGAATGCATATGCACCAATCTTGGTTACGGTTGCCGGAATAGATACGCTTGTCAAAGCAGTACAGCCATAGAAAGCATTATCGCCGATTCTGGTCAATTCCGGAGGAAGGTTGATTTCCTTCAAAGCTGTACAGAAACTGAATGCAGTATTGCTGATAATCTTGATGCTGTCTGGAATGATGACACTTGTCAAAGCGGAACAATCAGAGAATGTATTCATATTGACAATATCACAACCAGAGGAAAGCTTCACAGAAGTCAGTCTCTTGCAGTTGTTAAATACTTCATTATCTACTCTTGTGACATTATCCGGAATTTCCATGGACAACAGACCAGAGTAAGAGAATGCCCCCATTCCAATGGACTTGCACGTTGTGGGGATGGAAACAGTTTCAAGATTGCTGTCAAGGTATGCGAAATAAGATGCAATATTCGTAATCCCTTCATTGAAGGTGAGTGTCTTCAAAGAAGTACAACCACTTGCAATGTAACTGCCCATCAGGTTGACTGTCCCCGGAATGGTTAAATCTTCCAAAGAAGTGCAGTGTGAAAAGGCTTCTGTACCAATATTCTCCAATCCTTCGGGCAGTGTGATGGTTTTCAGGTTTTCGCAGGATGCAAAGGCATCTTCACTAATCACTGTCACGCCTTCCATACCAACAACTTCCTCCAATCCGGAACAGTTGCTGAATGCATTGACACCAATTCGATTGACAGTGCTGGGAATGGTTACTTTTTTCAGGTTCTTTTTGCCTTGAAATGCTTCTTTATAAACAACCTGTACAGGGAAAGACAAACCGGATTTTTCGTCAGTAATTTCAGACGGAATTTCAAATTCTGTCAATTCATCATTATCAAATGTAATAATTTGCATATAACCAGACTGTACATACTGGAAAGTATAATTTCCATCATCACTCTGATAATATTTTGTAGGCTTCCAGCCTACTTTCACATCTGCTGCGGAAACGCTGATTTGAGTTGTCAATACTCCAGCTTCTTCCAGAACAGGCACACCAATGCCAAATACCAGTACGAATGCAAGCGCACCAGCGGCAATTCTTTTCTTGTTCATAGATAATCTTCCTCTCTTTCAATATATGTGATGTTTGCTAACGTTTCACAATAATCTTTCGCCCCTCTGCAAAAGATATATGCATTTTCATTATAACCGATTTTGGGCTATTTTGTCAATAGATAAAACTATCTTTTAAATGTTGGAAAGTGAAAAAAACAAGCATGAAATTTGTGCAGTTTTAACAAATTTTAGTCATGAAGGATTTTGGGGGCTTCTGCATTTTCTTTCTGCCAATATTCCCCAAGCCGTTCTTCTCTGGTTTCCAGCAATTGCCATACGGACAGCACCACAAGCAACAAAGCCGGAACAATTACAGGAGAAATCCTGTCACGGTACATTTCACTGACAGGCTTCATGGTTTCGCCGATTCCAGAAAAATTTTGGTCTGCATATGCTGAAAATTGCGATAGAATCACCAAACACGTCATACAGCCAATACAAGCCGTCAATAATGCCATGATATTACATTTCCAGAATCGGGGCTTTTTCCCGAAAAATAACAATACCGTCCCAATGCAAAGCAATCCCCCACCAAAATACATCCCTATGGAAAACAAGCGGAAAACAGCCGGATAATTGCCGGATTGAAATTGATACATCCATCCGGTTGCCGACATCATCACCATGAAACAGGGATAAATCAAGGTTGTAATTACTAAGATGATTTTCAGAAAGATTTGCAGTCGTTTTTTCATTGCTAGCCTCTTTTCATTTTTCTTTCCATTCATAAATAGGTTGAAATGGTTCACAATAATTCCGTGCATCAATTCATGCACAGAAAGCAGGTGAAACATGAAACGGAAATTTTTGGCAATGCTTACCATTGCCGGAATGTTGTTATTCCCAAGCAGTGCTTGTCTTTACTATCATACCCATTTAGCAGACCAATATTATACCCGAAAAAATGAAACATTGGAGCTTTCCACAGTGTTCCCTGTGACAGCTGAACCTTCCCACATTGTGACAGCAGTTTCACAAAATGGGGATGCAGTTCAGGAAACTGTTTTTCGATTATTTGGAATTTTCCCCATTAAAACGGCGGAAATTCAGCCCATCTCAGAAGTTCGGCTTGTTCCCTGTGGTCAGCCCTTTGGGGTGAGAATGCTCATGGATGGTATTATGGTGATTGGATTTGGAGAAGTTGCCGGAAAATCAGGACATTGTTGTCCGGCAGTTTCCGCAGGATTACAGGAAGGCGATATTATTCGCCAAGCCAATGATACACCGATTCAGTCGACGGCAGATTTTCGGGGAATTGTTGCACAGGGGGAAAAATTATCCTTGCTGGTGGAGCGAAACGGGGAAAGCATGGAAATTTCCCTCAAACCAGAATATTCCTTGACGGAGCAATGTTTCCAAACGGGCTTATGGGTCAGAGACAGTACCGCAGGAATTGGCACATTGACGTATTTTGAGCCGGAAACAGGTTATTTCGGTGGCTTAGGACATCCCATCTGTGACCCTGATACAGGGGAAATGATTCCCCTCGCAAGTGGTGAAGCGGATATGGTGACAATTAGCGGAGCAATTGCCGGTTCTGCTGGAATTGCCGGACAATTGCAGGGGTATTTTTCAGGGGATGCACCCATTGGAACACTCTATGATAATAGCCGTTATGGGGTTTTTGGAAAGCTGAATCAAGTCCCCAATGTTCCCTCTATTCCAATGGCATTAAAGCAGGAAATTACACTCGGCGAAGCGGTCATTTTAACAACGGTTTCCGGTGACATTCCACAAGCTTATACTGTCGAAATTGTTTCGATTGATTATACAGACGATACCCGAAACATGGTGATTGAAGTCACGGACGAACGATTATTACAGCAAACAGGCGGAATTGTACAAGGCATGAGCGGAAGCCCTTTATTGCAGAATGGGCGCATGATTGGAGCTGTTACTCATGTATTTGTAAGCAATCCAGCACAGGGCTATGGAATTTTTGCAGAAAATATGTATCAATATATGCATGATTCCGCTTTTGCTATCGTATCATGAAAGTAAAAGAAATGGCACTGCCAGTTCAGGCAGTGCCAATTATTTGCAGTTTTCCCCTCAGGGCTTATTTCCCCAAGAATGCAAAGTCAAAATCCGTCTTATCTGTTTTCGTCGCTGAAACCACTTTCAACCAGTTCAACCAGAGCTTCTACAGCAGGCTGTTCGTCAGTACCATCAGCAATGATGCGGATGTCTGTACCGCCTACGATACCCAGAGAAAGGATACCCAAAAGGCTCTTAGCGTTTACTCTGCGTTCCTTCTTTTCAATCCAGATAGAAGACTTGAATTCATTAGCCTTCTGGATGAAAAATGTTGCTGGTCTTGCGTGGAGACCTACCTGATTCTGAACTGTTACATCTTTTACAAACATATCAAACTCTCCCATCTTTGTGTTATAAAATGTAATTGTGTTTTTGCTTCCTGTATACTGTTATTATACAATCAAATTTTGATTTCGTCAATGGTTTTTTTGCACAAGAAACCTTTTTTTGTAAAAATTCTACGGTTTGATAAAATACAAGATATGTTACCTCTTAGGTCTTTGTATATTATCACAATAACGTCTTTTGTGAAATATCCTATCCGTAACTAACAAATTTCAACTTGAATTTCTGTGCAGAATGCAATAAAAGAGAAATCAAAATTCAATTTCTTTCAAGCCTGATTCTTTTTCCAGATTTCATATAAATCAGGTCTTTTTTCTTGTGTGACTCTCAGACTTTCTGCTTTCTGCCACTGTGCAATTTTGACATGATGACCCGAAAGCAAGATTTCCGGCACGGCTTTTCCCTCCCAGATTTCGGGTCTGGTATACTGTGGGTATTCTAGCAAGCCGGAAAAATGACTCTCCTCTTCAAAGGCTAATGCAGAAGGTAGCACCCCATGACACATCCTTGCAATGGCATCTGTTAAGACCAATGCCGGCAATTCTCCGCCGGTCAGGACATAATCACCAATCGAAATCTCCTCATCTACAATCTTGTCAATGATTCTCTGGTCTACTCCTTCATAATGTCCGCATAGGAGAAACAGGCATTCTTCATCCCCCATTTGAGAAAGACGAACGGCGGTTTCCTGCGTTAAAGTTTTCCCTTGTGGTGACAGGTAGATAACATAGGGCTTTTTTCCCAATTCTTCACAGACTGCTTTCCAACATCTGTCAATGGGGTCAGCTTGCATAACCATTCCCATCCCACCGCCAAAGGGCTTATCATCCACACGGCGGTGTTTGTCCGTGGTATAATCACGGATATTCCGGCAATGGATTTCCAATGCGCCGGATTTTCTCGCCCTGCCAATAATGCTGGATGAAAGATAAGCTTCACACATTTCAGGGAAAAGGGTAGCTATTTCAATCCGCATCTTCAAACAATCCTTTCAGGGGTCTAATGGTCATTGTTCCATTTTCAAGGTCAGTATCAAGAACTACATCCGGAATTGCTGGAGCAAGGTATTCTTTTTGGTTCTCTTCGTTCCAAATGGAATAGACATCATTAGCACCTGTCTGCATCACGTCACGGATAGTTCCCCAAATCTTACCGGTATCGGCATCAATGACCTGCAAGCCAATTAAATCCTGAATGAAATAACTGCCCTCTTCTAATTCTACTTCCTCTCTGTCCATATAGAGGATAGTCCCACGCAGTTTTTCAGCCTCATTCCGGTCAGTACAGCCCTCTAATTCCATAATCACAAGATTTCCTTGAATTCTTGCATTGAGGACATTGACAGGATGTTGACCATTTTTATCCATGTATAATGTATCAAAAGAACACAAAAACGCCACATCATCACACCAAGGGTAGACTTTCACCTCCCCATGCAGACCATGGACGTTTGTGATTTTTCCTATTTCTAAAAAACGCTTCTGTTTCATTCGTTCACTCCAGAATCAACCAATTTCCACCGCTACACTGTCCATGCCATACTTAGAAGCACCAGAACGCATGATAGTGCGGATAGCCTTTGCAATTCTGCCCTGCTTTCCAATCACTCGCCCCATATCTTCTTCAGCAACGGACAAATGAAACACAACTGTTCCATCTTCGGCGGGTTCATCCTGTGTAATCTGAATAGCGGACTTATCATCAACAAGCCCAGCTACAATTGTAAAAAGTAAATCTTCCATAATTTCCTCCAAAAATGCGACAATCGGAGATGAAGCCTTTTCCGGCTTCTCCTCCGTTTCGCCAACAAATCAAAGAACGCCTTCTTTTTTCAGAAGTCCCTTAACGGTATCGGTCGGCTGTGCGCCCTTGCCAATCCAGCTCTTAGCCTTCTCAACATCCACCTTAACAACGGACGGTTCTTTTGTGGGGTCATAATAACCCAACTCTTCGATAAATCTACCATCTCTTGGGTAACGAGAATCAGCAACTACAATACGATAGAAAGGAGCTTTCTTAGCACCCATTCTTCTCAGTCTGATTTTTACTGCCATTTGTTTTCACCTCCATGTGAAAATATATTTATATCAAGCGGAATTTCCGCATTGACAGCTTATTTTTTCTTGATAGGCGGATTGCTGGGGTTATCGAAATTCATACCAGCAAAAGCCCTTCTTGCTTGTCTCATCATTGCTTTATTCTTTTTGCCATTTTTGGGGGCAAAACGCTTCATGAGTTTTTGCATTTCTGCGAACTGTTTCAAAAGGCGGTTCACGTCTTCTACCTTAGTACCGCTACCAGCAGCAATTCTGCGCTTTCTCTGTGGGTTAATGATGGAAGGCTTTGCACGTTCCGCAGGTGTCATAGAGAGAATCATTGCTTCCAAACGATAGGAATAACGCTCGTCAAGGGCATCTTCCGGAATTTTTTCCCCTCCGGGGAGCATGGAAACGATAGACTTTAGTGAACCCATTTTCCGGATTTGCTTCAATTGGTCAAGCAAATCATTCATGTCAAATCCTTCAGATGTGATTTTCTTTGTGAGTTTTTCAGCGTCTTTCTTATCAATGACGGTTTCGGCACGTTCAATCAAGGAAAGTACATCACCCATTCCCAAGATTCTGGATGCCATTCTTGACGGATGGAATAACTCAAAGTTTTCCAGTTTTTCACCAGTTCCAACAAACTTGATTGGTTTGTCTGTGACTGCCAATACAGAGAGGGCTGCACCGCCTCTGGTGTCGGAATCCAATTTTGACATCAATACACTGTCAATCCCAAGTGCATCATCAAAGGCTTTCGCCACGTTGACAGCATCCTGTCCGGTCATCGCATCCACTACCAGCATAATTTCATGTGGTTCAGTGGCGGTCTTGATGTTCTGCAATTCTTCCATAAGTTCGGTATCAATGTGCAATCGACCAGCCGTATCTAAAATGACATAATCATGACCGTAGTCTTTCGCATAGCGTACCGCTTGTTTGGCAATGATAACAGGGTCAATCTGCCCCATTTCAAAGACCTTGACTCCGGCTTTTTCGCCAACAACTTGTAATTGCTGAATGGCTGCCGGACGGTAAATATCACACGCTACCAACATGGGGCGGTGTCCGTCATCTTTGAGCATTTTTGCCAATTTTGCGGAGTGTGTCGTTTTACCTGAACCCTGCAAACCGCACATCATGATAATTGTCGGCGGTTTCGAGGCTTCATTCAATCGGGCATTATCATTCCCCATGAGTGCAACCAATTCATCATTGACAATTTTTATCACCTGTTGCGCTGGTGTCAGGCTGGAAAGTACTTCCTCCCCGACTGCCTTTTCAGTGACTTTCGCCACGAAATCTTTCACGACTTTATAACTAACATCTGCTTCCAGAAGTGCGAGACGAACTTCACGCATCGCTTCTTTGACGTCATTTTCTGTCAACTTGCCGTGTGATTTCAGCTTCTTAAAGACGTTATTCAGCTTTTCAGAAAGTCCCTCAAATGCCATAGTAACACCTCATTTTCGTTAGTTATGCAGATTCAAGGGCATTTTCTGCCGTTTCTGCAATTCGTTGTAAGTCCGGACAAGCGGAACGTGCATTGTCTCGGATTTCGGTTAAACTTTCCCGAATCTGGTTCAAACGTTCTGCAAGTCTCAATTTCTCCTCTGTTTCGTTGAGAATCGTTTCAGAATGACGAAGACTGTCATTCACTGCCTGTCGGGAAATTTTCAATATTTCCGCTATTTCGGAAAGGGAATAATCTTCATTATAATACAGCTCCATGACATCCCTTTGACGGTCAGTCAGAAGATTCTTGTAACAGTCATACATCCGGACAAAACGGAAATCAAGCTTATTTTGCTGTCTTGCCATTTGTAACACCTCCGGACCTGTCAAGTTAAACTGCTTTCCAGACTTTTACCAGTATACCACATTTCGGGGAGAAAGTCAAGAAGCTTGACAAAGATTTTATTTTTTCGGCATTCTGCACAAAAAGCCCCCTCAATTTCGAAGGGGCTTTTATATACTGAGATTTTTGAAATTCACGGTGCAGGTACAAAATGCAAGGCAATTTCCGTGCCTTTATCGGGTGTGCTTTCGAGGGTGATTTTCCCATCATGCAACATCATGCCGTGTTTGACAATGGAAAGCCCTAAACCAGTGCCGCCGACTTCTTTCGAATGGCTTTTGTTGACACGATAGAACCGTTCAAAAATGCGTTCTTGGTCGGGGAATGGGATGCCAATGCCATTATCTTTGATACGAACCACTGCCATACCCTCTTCTTTTCCCACCGTCACATGAACCCACCCATTGGGGCGGTTGTATTTAATCGCATTGTCGCAGACATTATAAATAATTTCCTCAACGGTCATGGGTAAGCCGATAATGGCGATGTTTTCGCCTTCACAGGTCAGGGAGATTTTATTTTTTTCGGCATTGATAGCAAGACGCTTTTCGACTTCTTCACAGACGGAAAGCAAGTCAATTCTGGTATGCTGTTCTTCGGGTTGCTGGTCAATGTCTTCCATTCGGGAAAGTTTGAGAATATCATTCACGAGAGAAATCAGCCGTTGCGCTTCTTTATAAATATTATCCGCAAAATGGGGAATATCCTTTTCTTGGGCGATACCATCACGAATAATTTCCGCAAAGCCTGAAATAGAAGTCAGGGGAGTTTTGAGTTCGTGAGAAACATTTGCCGTGAATTCACGTCTCATGGAGTCTTGCTTATTGTGTTCCATTTGCAGGGTTTCCATTTGTCTGTGAATCTGTTGATTTTGTGAAATCAATCGGCGGATAAATGGCTTCATTTCGTCATAAATATCTCTGTCGTCGGGATTTTCAACATCCAGCTGGTTAATGGGCTTCATAATCTTGTGTGAGAATCTTGTTGCCAATACAAAAGAGATAATAATGCTCAAAAGAATAATAATCACAATATGATTCAGCATATGATATATCAGCACAAAAATAGTATCCTGTGTCATGGAGACACGAACAACATTTCCGTCATGCAGACGAATGGCATAATTCGCCGTTGTGCGTAACAAAGATTCAGAATATCTTGCACTGTCGCCTTCACCTGTCTGTAAAGCTTCCTGAATTTCCTCACGTTGTAAATGGTTCTCCATTTGTTCCGGCTGGAAAATGCTGTCAAATAATACTGTTCCATCTTTGGCGACAACTGTGGTTCTTGTACTGCTTCCGTCACGGATTTCATGCAGAAAGTTCCAGCCATTTTGATTGATAACGGAAGAAATATAAAGGCATTTGTCTTTCAGTTCCCCAATGTTCCGCCTTGCTAAGTAAGTATTCATTGCAAACAGGATGAGCGAAAAACTCAACAAGAATACTGTGATGCAAGCGGCAAAAATTCGTTTTGTCAATTCATTCCGCATTGTTGCATTCCTCCAATTTATAGCCAATTCCTCGAATTGTCCGGATGTATGCACCAGCTTTCCCTAATTTTTGGCGTAACGTGCGGATATGTACATCCACTGTTCTGTTTTCGCCATCAAAGGAATAGCCCCATACTTGATTGAGAAATTGTTCCCTTGTCAGAACCAATTCCCGATTTCGGAACAGGAGAACCAGCATTTCAAATTCTTTGAAGGTGAGAGAAATCTCTTTTCCGTCAACTTGTACAATATGTTTTTCAGGGCTGACATATAAACAGCCGATTTGGTATCCGTCGGAATCGTTTTCTTTTCGGGTACGGCGCAGGAGTGCTTTCACTCTTGCAATGAGTTCCATCATGCCAAAAGGCTTGGTTAAGTAATCATCTGCACCGGAATCCAATCCAACGACTTTGTCATATTCTCTGCTTTTGGCTGTAATCATCATCACCGGAATTTCTGCCGTCAGGGGATTTTGACGGAGTTTCCGCAGAATGGAAAGACCGTCTTCTTCTGGTAGCATAATATCCAACAAAATCAAATCAGGGAGTTCCTCTTCTATGGATTGATAAAAAGCAGATGGATATTCAAAGCCCTTTGCACTCATGCCGGAATTTGTCAGAGTATATACAACCAATTCCCTGATACTGCTGTCATCTTCTACAAAATAAATCATGGGAGATACACCGCCTTTTTGGGTTATCAGGGAATCTGAAATAATCGTTTCCCATTTTCACAACAAATGTCAATTATCTCTTGTGGGTCAGTGTTTCGGATTTCTGCAATTTTCTCGACAGTATAAGGAATCATGCGACTGTCACAACGCTGTCTGCGGAATGGCACAGGGGGGAGGTAGGGGCAATCTGTTTCTAATAGCATGAATTCAGGGGGAATCCATTGCAATGTTTCAATCACCCTTCTTGCATTTTCATAGGTGACAACCCCACCAAACCCAAGATACAGCCCTAATTTGACAAATTCTTTCGCCATTTCTACTGCACCGCTCCAACAGTGTACCACGCCTTTTGGCTGGTAGTGTTTCACGATTTCCAGACCGTCCGCCATTGCATCACGAATATGCAGAATCACAGGCAAGTCCAGACTTTTGGCAAGTTCCAATTGTTCACAGAACATCCTTTTCTGCAATTCCCTGTTATCGTCTTTGCGGTAATAGTCAAGACCAATTTCCCCGATAGCCTTTACTTTTTCATGGGAAGTCATTGCAGTGATTTTTTCTAAGTCCCTTGTTTCGTGTTCCGCATTGACCCAATTGGGATGAATCCCCACAGCACACCAGACAAATGGAAACTGTTCCGCCAATTGAATGGATTTGGTGCAATCATCCACTTTGCATCCTGCTAACATGATTCGGGTGACACCATTTTCCGGAAGGCTTGCAAGCAATTCCATTCTGTCTTTGTTGAATAATTTATCTGCATAATGGGAATGGGTATCAAAGATATTTGTATACATACGATTAGCTCCCTGAGGTGCGGAAGTATTCAGCCACAGAGCTAGAGAAATTCTCACTCAATAAGAATACTTCACCATTTTCGCCCAATGTTCCAGTTACCACACGGAAAGAGGCAATGTCATTCCCGTAAGTATACATATATTTGAGAGCGTCTTTTTTGTCTGCATAATCCACGGAAGAAATATCTGTATCCATGAGGTTGACTAAACGCACAAAATCGGCATCCATGGAAGCGGTGATTCTTTCTGTGTCTGTTTGGTTAATCATTTCGCTAATCATATCAGAAGCAACTGCATTTCTTTCAATTTCACCATATCCGCCACCTTCATTAAATAATGGATAGGTCATGAGCTTTTCTATCTGTGCTGCGCCCAAATACTGCGGTTCTGCACTGTCCTCAAAACCATTGGTTTTGATGGGAACAGAATAGTAAACACCGCCGAAAATATTACAGATTTTCTGGAAACCCTCCGACTTTACCACAACATAACGGTCAATGGAAATCCCTGATTCATTTTGGATGGCTGCCTTCGCTGCCTGAATGCCACTTTGTGTGAAAAATCCTGCAAGGGTATCTTGTCTCCCATCCACTACCGCCAACATATTGGAAGGAAATGCAAAAAGTGCCATCTTCTTATCCATGGGCATGACTCTTGCAATCATGAAAGTATATTGAACAGGGTCATTTTCTTCATTCAAAACAAAAAGCAATGTCATGTTATCGGCTTCTGTTGGCTTGACGACGTTGGTTTTCATTTGTACAATTTCCTGTTTGTTCATGCCTAAATTCTGGAAAACATACCAAGCAATTCCACCAATCACCGCAATTCCCAGAAGAAATGATATTAAGAATGGGATTGCAACATGTCCACCGCTCTTTTTCTTTGCCTTTGCCATAATAAAAAATCCTCCTTGTAAAAGTTTTATATACCTACTTGCTTTTTTATAAAAGAAGTGCTATAATAAATATGTATGCTGTTTTTGCTAAAACCCATTACGTTCGACTGTCCACATTTTCGGCGTTGCGGGAAGTTTGGGAAGCAAATCCAACCGTATCCAGCAGTAAGCTAACCCCTTCTTTCTGGCGTAATGTAATGTGTACATTGAGCCGGAATGCATACTCTTTTTACATACTGCAAGGATAGCAGAAGAACGCTGTACCATAAATTTGTTTCGGCGCAGAAATACTCCCTTATCTTTCCATGTGCCGGAAAGTACAATGATTTTATCTAGCCGGTTCTGCATTTCCCTAAGGTGGGAGAGGTCATAATGCATGACCTTGAAAAATTCCTCATAATCTGTACAGGGCTGTATTCCAATGACCTTGATTTCTGGGTTCTTACTGCGCAGTTCAAAAAGATGCAATGCGGAAATATAGTCAATTCCTTCTGCCATACCAACATAAAAATGTGTGAATCCTGCCATTACTGCATAATCAAGATGGTAGTAGAGAACATCTTTCACAGCTTGCAAATAATCATCTTTTGGAAGTTTTTCAAAACGATGCCCTGTAATACAAATGGAACTTTCCCACGGAGTGTCATTTTGTGCATCTGACTGTGTCATGTTTCTTTCCCTCCAATTCGGTATTTTGTTACAGTCATATTTATTATAGCACAGAACAGCATAAACTACAAGTGAAAATTTTGCTTTTTTCATAATTTTTACATTTCTGTTTCTTTTTCGATACCAATTCGAAACTTTTGGATAGTTCGAAATCTATCCTGATGATGTCAGTTAGAAAGAAGGAGTCAATTCATGCAGTATCGTGAACGTGTATGGGCTGAAATTTCTCTGGATGCCCTTTCACAAAATGTTAAACACATTCAAGAACAGATTGCACAAGCAGACCTAGATATTGAATATTGTGCAGTCGTCAAGGCGGATGCTTATGGACATGGGGAAGAATTTGTTTGTGGACATCTCTATGAAATGGGAATTCGTTTTTATGCGGTTTCCAGTTTTGAAGAAGCTCTCCGTGTCCGGAAATGGTGTCCGGAAGGGGAAATTTTAATCCTTGGCTATACTGCGCCCGAATGTGCGCCCATGTTGGCGGAACATAATATTATTCAAACCATTGTTTCTGTAGAATATGCCAAAGAATTGGCGAAATTTGCCGAAGTGGGTTTTCCTGTGCGCTGTCATATTGCATTAGATACCGGTATGGGGCGGATTGGTTTGGAGACTTCCCAAAAGGAACATTGTATTCAGGGACTGAAAGAGATTTCTGGCTTGTCTGGTTTGAATGTGGAAGGGCTTTTTACGCATTTTGCGGTTGCAGATGAAAACGACAAGGATAATATTGCTTATACCATCAAGCAGGAAACAGAATTTTTTGACATGGCGGAAACGTTCGAAACGGAAATCGCCCCCCTGAAACAAGTTCATTGCATGAATAGTGCAGCGATTCTTTACCGGAATCAATTACCCAGTACTTTGGCAAGGGCTGGTATTATCATGTACGGTTTGAAACCCAATGCCAATTTAGAAGTACCCATTCCCCTGACTCCGGTTTTGTCACTGCGTTCCCGTATCAGCCATATTAAGACCGTTCCGGAGGGTACTTGTATCAGCTATGGGCGTACCTATACTACCCCCGATACCCAAAAAATCGCAACGGTGACAATTGGCTATGCAGACGGCTACAGCCGACAGCTTTCCAACCGTGGGGAAGTCATTGTGAAAGGGGTTCGCTGTCCTATTGTCGGGAGGATTTGCATGGACCAGATGATGATTGACGTTTCCAATGTGCCGGAAGTGCAAACTGGTGATATTGTCACTTTGATTGGAACAGATGGCAATGAAACTATTACCGCTGATGATATTGCTGGAATCTGCGGAACAATCGGTTATGAGATTACCTGCAATATTTCGAAACGTGTCCCTAGAATTTTCTTGAAAAATGGCAGACAAATTCATGAGGATAGCTTGTTATAACGAAAAAATGTTCACTCGGTCATTTTTGTAACGAAATAGGTTGAGACGGTACTAACCTAATAGAAATCATGATAGACACTAGTCGTATGAATGTGTGTCGTAGTATGTATATTGACGATTGATGGAATTTGGAGGAAATGAATGAAAATTTACGCTTTGGGAATTGATGTCGGCTCAACAACAGTGAAAACGGTGGTCTGCGATGAGGACGGCAAAATTCTGCATTCCGCATATCAGCGGCATTTTTCGAAGGTCAAAGAAACCGTAACAGAACAATTACAGAGTATTCAGGGGAAATTTCCGGATGCTCAATTTCGTTCTGCAATGACAGGTTCAGCAGGTCTCGGACTTGCCAATGCAGCAAATATCAATTTTGTACAGGAAGTTCATGCAGCGTTTTTAGCTGTCAAGACTTGTTATCCAAATGCGGATACCGTCATTGAATTGGGCGGTGAAGATGCAAAAATTATTTTCCTGACTGGTGGAGTGGAACAGAGAATGAACGGCTCATGTGCTGGTGGAACTGGTGCATTCATTGACCAGATGGCAACGCTCCTCGGTATTACCGTGCAGGAGCTGGACGAGGCATCTTTGAGGGCGACCAGAACTTATCCTATCGCTTCCAGATGTGGAGTTTTTGCGAAGTCTGACATACAGCCCCTTTTGAATCAGGGCGCAGCTCGTGAGGATGTTGCTGCAAGCATTTTTCGTGCAGTGGTTGACCAGACTGTTGCAGGCTTGGCGCAAGGGCGTGAAATTAAGGGGAATGTATTATTTTTAGGTGGCCCTTTGTCGTTCCAGAAGGGCTTGAGAAAGGCTTTTGTAGATACGTTGGGACTTTCCGAAGAACAGGCAATTTTTCCGGAGCAAGCCCCTGTTTTCGTTGCGTTGGGAAGTGCATTGTATGCCGAAAAAAGCAAGGACTCCCCGAAAACTGCCGGTGCATTGCTGGAAAAAGTGACCAATGCTCATGCAACTTCTGATGTTGTGACAGGAGATGCATTATTTCACTCAAAAGAAGAATATGGGAAATTTGTGGAACGGCATAAACAATGCGATTTGGAATTTGCAGACCTGCATACCTATGAAGGTGATGCTTATCTTGGTATTGATTCCGGCTCAACTACTACAAAATTAGTTCTCATCACAGAAGATGGTAAGTTATTGTACAGCCATTATGCATCCAATGAAGGGCAACCCCTTGACAGAATCGCCGCCAAACTCAAACAGATTTACCACGATAAAAACCCAAAATTAAACATTCGTTCCAGTGCGGTTACTGGTTACGGTGAGGATTTAATCAAAGCCGGATTATCGGTAGACTTTGGCATTGTGGAAACGGTGGCACATTTTAAGGCGGCATCCTTTTTCTGTCCAGATGTGGACTTTATCATTGACATTGGCGGTCAGGATATTAAATGCTTCAAAATCAAGAATGGTGCAATTGACAGCATCATGTTAAATGAAGCCTGTTCCTCTGGGTGTGGGTCATTCATTCAAACCTTTGCAATGGCTTTGGGGTATGATATTGTGGAATTTTCCCAAATGGGCTTATTTGCGAAACATCCAGTTGAATTGGGGTCACGCTGTACGGTATTCATGAATAGTTCCGTGAAACAGGCGCAAAAAGACGGTGCAACCGTGGAAGATATTTCCGCTGGGTTGTCGTCTTCCATTATCAAGAATGCAATCTATAAAGTTATCCGTGCGAGAAGTATTGACGAACTTGGTAAAAATATTGTCGTTCAAGGGGGAACTTTCTTGAATGATGCCGTTTTGAGGTGTTTCGAAAGAGAAATCGGCAGAGATGTTATCCGTCCGGCAATTTCCGGTTTGATGGGCGCATTCGGTGCGGCACTCTATGCAAAGGAACGGGCAAACGAACATGAAAGCACTTTGATTTCCCCTGAAAACCTTGAAAAATTTTCCTATACGTCTAAAAATGTACGCTGTGGAGGATGTACGGCAAACTGTCAATTGAACATTATCCGATTTTCTGACGGCGGTCGGTTTGTTTCGGGAAATCGCTGTGAAAAGGGCGCAGGTATCAAACGAAAAACGGAAGTCCCCGATTTGTACACCTATAAATATGACAGCTTATTCCAGCTTGTCAAGGAACAACCAGCCAAACCAAAGGCGACTGTTGGTATTCCTATGGTACTCAATTATTATGAGTTGCTCCCGTTTTGGTATACCTTCTTTACAAAGTTAGGCTTTAAAGTGGAGATTTCCGGCGAAAGTGACAGAAAAGTCTATTACAAGGGACAGCATACCATTCCTTCTGATACGGTATGTTATCCGGCAAAAATCGCACACGGACATATTGAACTTTTGCTGGAAAAGAATGTGGATTTCATTTTTTGGCCCTGCATGACCTTCAATCTGCAAGAACCCGAAACCAATAACCATTTTAATTGTCCAGTTGTGGCATATTATCCGGAACTCATGCACGCTAATCATAGCGGATTGAATGAGGAAAATTTCATGTACCCTTATCTTGATTTGAATAATAAAAAGCATGTTGTCAAGGTCATGAAAAAGCTCCTCGCCAAATATAATGTTGGTGGTCAGATTGCCAGCGCATTGGATGACGCTTATCAGGCTCTTGACAATTACCACAAAGATGTTACCCAAAAAGCCGAAGAAGTCATTGCTCAGGCAAGGGCTGAAGGCAGAAAAATGATTGTTTTGGCTGGTCGTCCCTATCATCTTGATAAGGAAATCAACCACGGCATTCATAAGCTTATCACAAGTTTAGGGCTTGCAGTCATTACAGAAGACAGCGTGGCAATGTTGGGCGATACTCCCGATTTGCACGTTCACAATCAATGGACATATCACAGCCGTTTATACCGTGCCGCACAATATGTCACCACTCAACCAGATATGCAGTTAGTACAGTTGGTATCATTTGGATGTGGTATTGATGCCATTACTACGGATGAAGTGCGCAGAATCTTGGAAGATGGCGGAAAACTCTATACACAACTCAAAATTGATGAAATCAATAACCTTGGTGCTGCAAAAATCCGTCTCCGCAGTTTGCTTGCTGCGATGAGTCAATAAGGAAAGGAGGAATTTTATGGAAATTGAAATGAAAGACGGCTACCCGCTTTTTACCCCTGAAATGAAAGAAACACATACCATTTTGATTCCTATGATGTTACCCATTCACTTTGAATTGTTAATCAGCGTTTTCGGGCAATATGGCTATCACTGCGAAATCATGAAAAACGAGTCAAGAAACGTCGTAGACGAGGGGTTAAAAAATGTCCATAATGATACTTGTTATCCGGCATTGCTTTGTATTGGTCAATTCATGGATGCGCTCAAAAGTGGAAAATATGACATTAACAAGGTGGCTTTGATGCTTCCGCAGACTGGTGGCGGATGTCGTGCCTCTAACTATATTTATCTATTGCGAAAAGCATTGAAAGATACCTTCCCACAAGTTCCGGTTATCTCCCTGAACTTTGTCGGATTGGAGAAAGACCCTAGAAACGGCTGGCATATGTCAATGCCTATGATTATCAAAAGTGTGTATTCTTTGATTTATGGGGATATGTTAATGTCATTGTATAATCAATGCCGTTCTTCAGAATTAGTCAAGGGCAGTTCCAAAAAAGTCCTTGACAAGTGGATTAAAAAGTCAGTCGATATTCTGGCAAGTAGTTCCTATTCCAATACCAAAAAATATTATAAGGAAATGCTTGCAGATTTCGCAAAAGTGGAGCGTTCCAGCGTGCCAAGAATTAGAGTCGGCATTGTCGGGGAAATTTATGTGAAGTTTTCGCCATTGGGAAATAATCATTTGGAAGATTTCCTGATTTCAGAAGGTTGTGAACCGGTTGTGCCTTCTATGCTGGAATTTGTTCTGTATTACCTCTATAATAAAGTGAATGAGGCGAAACTCTACGGAAGACATTCCGCAGCCACTCCAGTTTATGCCATGCTGTACCAGATGTTCTTAGGCAAACAAAAAGAAGTTGTCAAGGTCATAGAAGACCATGGAGTTTTCACACCTCCTCATGATTTCTTGCATTTGTTGCACTCCGTGAGCCAATATATCAATTTGGGTGTCAATATGGGTGAGGGCTGGTTGATTCCGGCAGAAATGGGCGCATTGGCTGAAAGCGGTACGGAAAATATCATCTGTACCCAACCTTTTGGATGCTTGCCAAATCATATCATTGCTAAGGGCATGAGCCGTGCCGTCAAGGAACATCATCCCAATGCCAATATTATTGCTATCGACTATGACCCTGGGGCTACTCGTGTCAATCAGGAGAACCGTATTAAATTGATGCTTGCCAATGCAAGAGCCGCAAGAGGTGAAGTGTAAACAATGAATTCCCTTTACCGGAAAAAGAAAACTAAAAAGCTGATAAAATCTATTTTCAGTGAAATTTTCAGTGCTGAAAATATCATAGAATTGATTGTTGACGTGATTGCTGAAATGCTTCCTTGAAACAATTTTGTTACAATGCCCCTGATGGGATTCCCGAAGGGGCTGTATGTTTTGCAGAATTTTTTCAGAAACTATTGACATTTTTCCGGTTTTATACTATAATAAATGTGTATGTCGCAGAAATGTGGCTAAAAAGAGAAATCCGTTCCGCTCGTGTCCGTTTTGTTCCGGATAGCGGACAATCACAGGAGGTTAGGTTTGTGAACAAGAAAAAAGTAGGAAAACCCGTCTTTTTTGTTGTCTTCCTTGTCATCGTTTTGTTTGCTGTGACGACGCTGGTCGGTGTACATAGCTATTTTGGTGACATTAAGACAACATATATTCATGGGCTGGAAGACATTCGTCTTGGTATCGATATTCAGGGCGGTGTTGACGTGACCTTTGAACCCACAGACGGCGAAAACGCAACAAATGAGCAGATGGATGCGGCAATGGAAGTCATTAAACTCCGTCTGACCAATCTCAACATTAACGACAGTGAAACCTATGTTGACTATAATAATAGTCGTATCATTGTACGGTTTCCATGGCAGTCCGGTGAAGAAAATTTCGACCCTGCCGCTGCTGTCAATGAACTCGGTCAAATGTCTGAACTCACTTTCCGCTATGGTACAGAAGCAGACGGAGAGGTCATTTTAACCGGTTCAAGTGTGGATACTGCTACCACTGGTTATGACCAGCAGAATTCAAAATGGGTCGTTCAATTGAAATTGAATGATTCTGGTAAAGAAGCTTTTGCAACTGCAACTTCTACACAGGCTGCCAATAGTGGCTATATTTCCATCTGGATGGATGATACTTGTGTATCCAGTGCAACCGTGAATGAAGCCATTGCAAATGGTGAGGCGGTTATCTCTGGTAACTTCACCGCTGAATCTGCAAAGGAATTGGCTGACCAAATCACTTCCGGTGCATTGCCATTCTCTTTGGCTGCAACCAGCACAAAGACACTTTCCCCGACTTTGGGTTCTGGTGCGCTTCGTGCAATGGTTTTAAGTGGCTTGATTGCATTAGGATTCATTTGTATTTATATGCTGGTATTGTACAGAGTTCCGGGCTTTATTGCCGTAGTTGGCTTGATTGGACAGGCTGCCGGAATGCTGGCTGCTGTATCCGGTTATCTGGGATTCCAGCCAAGTTCAACCCTGACCATTCCGGGTATTGCTGGTATTATCCTTTCTATTGGTATGGGTGTTGACTGTAACATTATTACCGCTGAACGTATCAAGGAAGAGCTTGCAAAGGGGAAATCCGTTGAATCCGCTTTGAAAGCTGGTTATGCAAACGCATTTTCCGCCATCCTTGACGGTAACTTGACATTGGCAATCGTTGCCATTATCCTGATGGGCGCATTTGGTACGAATACCAACCCTATCACAAAATTCTTGGATGCAACTATTTTCCGTCCGTTCGGTGCAACCACAGAAGGATTTATTTATTCTTTCGGCTTTACCTTGGTAGCCGGTGTTGTACTTAACTTTATCATGGGTGTGGGCGCAGCTCGTCTGATGTCCATGTCTCTGGCAAGATTTAAGGCATTCCAGAAGCCTTCACTGTTCGGCTATGTAGACGGTAAGTACAAAGAAGTCAAGACACGTAAATTCTCTGAAACTAAGAAGACTTTCTTCATTATTTCTGCTTGTCTGGTGGTACTGTCCATTTGTACAACATTCCTTGGTGTTGAGGTTGCTATCGATTTCAAGGGCGGTACAATTGTATCCTACTCTTACAGTGGTGACATTGACCCGAACGCTTGCAAGAGCGATATTGAGGGCATTTTGAATACTCCTGTTACTTTGCAGGCTGGTGAAAGCTTCGATTCTGATACCAACATCTTGACGGTTTCTTTCTCCTATGACGAGAGCCTAACACTCGAACAACAAGAACAACTTCTCACCGCTGTACAGAATGCTTATCCTGATAACAACGTGGAAGAACTCGAAAGCAATGAGGTTAGCCCCTCTTCTGGTCGTGAATTCTTTGGTAAGTGCATTGTAGCCGTTATCTTTGCAGCAATTTTGCTGATTATCTATATTGCATTGCGATTCAAGAAGATTTCCGGCTGGTCTGCTGGTGTGTTTACCATCATCACATTGTTGCATGATATTATCATTACTTATGGTAGCTTTGTACTGTGCGGATTTGAAATTAACTCCAATTTCATGGCGGTTATCCTGACAATCTTCGGTTACTCTATCAACAATACAATTATTGTATATGACAGAATCCGTGAAAATCAAATGATTATGCCAAAATCTACCCCCATCAGCGAGCTTGTCAATGTGTCTGCGAGTCAAACCCTCCGCCGTTCTCTCAGAACATCCATTACCACAGTATCAACTATGATTATCATTAGTGTAGTGGCATATATTTTCCATGTGGAAAGCATTCTGAGCTTCTCCGTGCCGATGACATTCGGATTGATTGCCGGAACATATTCTTCCCAGTGCATCGCTCCGACTTTGTGGGTATGGTGGAACGAAAAGCAGGGAGCTGTTACCGTCGGCGACCATGCAACCGCTTAAACCTTTATAAAACGTCAAAATTCCTCCTCTTTCAGAGGGGGAATTATTTTTTTTCAATATTCCGATGTATTTTTATACTGCGTCTTGTTTTAAGGCGAATTTTTCGATTTCCTCCAAAACAATCCGTTCAAAATCGCAGACCACTTTATATTTGGCACGTTCGGGGGTTTGTTCGTAGAGTTCCAATAAATGGAGCTGTTCCTCTGTCAGGTTGGTGCGGTATTCGCCGAAAATCAGGTAATCAATCGAGGTGTCAAGGTAGTTGGCAATCAGGGCTAAGATTTCGCCTTTTGGGAGCTGTCCATTTTTCCAATTTCCGGTACTGCCTGTACTTAATCCTAATTCTTTCAGCATTGCCGAAACAGAAGTATTCCGCTCCTTGCATACCATTTTCAGTGTTTCATAAAACATACAAATTTCTCCTTTCGTTTTTGTGCAGAAAGTAGAATTATCATTCAAATGAGAATAAATGCTTGACAAATTTCATTGGAATGAGTATAATATAATTAACAGCTAAGTAAAAATTCTGCACAAAATGTCTAATACTATATTATAACACTTTTCTAACAAATTTACAAGAGATAATTGGAATAATTTGGAAAGGAGGTGAAATTTATGTGGTGGCTTTTTAAAACATATTGCAATTATTGCTATAATTGGTGGTGTGACAAATTAGGTTTTTGAAATCATTAGTCATTAGATAATGATTTATTTTGTAAATTTGTGATGATGCCACAGGTTTATCTTGAAAGGGGGAATTAGGTATGTTGACAGGTGGCGCATTGTGTCTTCTCGGTGGTTGTCTTTGGGCAGCAGGTTCTGCTGGTGTTGGTTACCTCATTTGGTTAGGTAGATAATGACATATACTCGTATTGTTAAAGTTCCCCTGTGCATCATACAGGGGGCTTTTTGTATGCAAAAATTCGCTGTTCCGTCCCGAAAAATTATGCATTCTGCTGAAACTGCATGAAAAAAGTAAATTATATTGACATTCTAGCAAGTTTGCGTTATAATAGAGTTAGGATTTCACCAGAAAGGGAGGAACGGGCATGGAAAAACCTGCAATTTCGAAACCGACATTACAGCGATTGCCGATTTACTTGAATTATCTGCAATCCTTGCCGAAATCCGTGAAAACGACCTCTGCCAAACAAGTTGCGCTTGCATTGGGCTTGAATGAAGTGCAGGTCAGGAAAGACCTTTCTGTTGCAAGTCCAAACGGCGGAAAGCCCAAAACAGGCTATGAAGTGGAACAACTCAAAGAGGATTTGGAAGAATTTCTCGGATACCATCACCCAAAAGAAGCCATTTTGATTGGGGTTGGAAAATTGGGAACTGCCTTGTTGTCTTTTACAGGGTTTCAGCAACTTGGCATGAAGATTTTTTGTGCGTTTGATAATGACCCCGAAAAAATCGGGAAGGAAATCAATCACATTCCCATCGCTTCCGTGCATGAAATGAAAAAAATCTGTCTGGAAAGACAGATTCATATTGGAATATTGACCACAAGACCCGAACCAGCACAGGAACTTTGTAATTGGATGCTGGAAAGTGGCATTCTTGCCATCTGGAATTTTTCAACGGCACTTTTGAACGTGCCGGAGAATATTATCGTTCATAATGAAAATTTGGCGGTGTCATTGGCAATGATTTCCCATCAATTGGATGAACAGCAGAAAAAAGAAAGTGCAGTTTGATACTGCACTCATCTAAATGAGCTTTTGACAATACACACACTGATTGCAAAATTGCCTTCTGTGGTATGCCAAAAATAGGCATTGGGACGGTTGAAACTGACACAATCCCCATAAAGCTGGAAATTGAGCGTATTCATGGGATAAGCAATGCCCTTGCCAATGGCTTTCACATAAGCTTCTTTTAATGTCCAGATTCTGGTAAACAGGAAATCAGGGTTATCAGATGCTTGCAGTATCTGCTGTTCCTCAGGGGTAAAAACCCTTTCCACGACTCTGGGGCGGAGTGTCCGGCATTGTTCCACGTCAACACCACATTCATATTTTGATACCAGACAAACCGCCATTCCGTCACAATGGCTTAAATTGAAATGGATTTCGGGAAAATCCGTGAAATAGGGCTTTCCTGATTCCGTCCGTGAGAGGGACGGCAATTCTGCACGCCCCCCACGAATCCGATTTTTCACACATAAACGCAACAGATGATAGGCTGTTTCATGCTGTTCTTTTGGGGAATTTCCAGCAGGACAGACATATAAAGAGCCGTACATTTTCGGCAAAAGTAACCTTCTCACAATCATTTCAACTCCTTTGGGGTATAGCCTTTGTCGGTCATGTAGGTGCGCAAGCGCAGATACGTTTCTTCACTGATAACGTGTTCAATCCGGCAGGCATCTTTTTCAGCCGTGACAGGGTTCACCCCTAAATATTGGCTGAAAAAATCCGTGATGAGGGTATGACGCTCATAGACCGAAATCGCACGTTTTTTGCCATTTTTGGTGAGTTTGACCTCTCCATCTTCAGCCACTGTCACAAAGCCTTCTTCACGCAGAATGCGCATGGCACGGCTCACGCTGGCTTTGGTGTAGCCCAATTCGTTGGCAATGTCTACCGAACGAACAAACGGCATACGGCTGGTTAATAAATAGATGGTTTCGAGGTAGTCTTCACCGGATTCATGTAATGACATAAAACCACTTCCTTTCTGACCGCTTTGATGCGGTACAATTCTATTTTATCATAATATGGATAAAAAATCAACTGTTTTTTGAAAAAAATTCATATAATATTATTAAGGAGGTAATACCATGACGGCATTGGATGTACAGAAACTTTCCAAGTCTTACGGTAAAAAGCAAGCTGTCAAAGGCGTTTCATTTCAGATTCAGGAGGGCGAAATTTTCGGCTTGATGGGAATGAACGGCGCAGGGAAAACCACCATGCTCAGAATGCTTGCAACGCTTTTGACCCCCGATTCTGGTGATGCCCTGATAGCAGGTCACAGCATTGTCAAAGCCCCCGACAAAGTTCGGGCGCATATCAGCTATTTGCCTGATGAGGCTGGAGCTTATCGAAGCATGACAGGTGAAAAATACCTTGACTTTATCGCTGGACTTTATTTCAAGGATGAAGACGAACAAGACGAATGTATTCAGCTGGGAAAGGAAATCTGTGGTTTAGGGGATGCGCTTTCCCGAAAAATTAACACTTATTCCAGAGGAATGACAAGAAAGCTGGTTCTGGCACGCACAGTCATGACCCGTCCGGCATTGGCAATTCTTGACGAACCGACAAGCGGTCTTGACGTTCTCAATTCGCTTGACATCCGGAACACTATCAAACGTTGTGCGAAAGAATATGGTACGGCTTTTCTGCTGTCGTCTCACCATATGCAGGAGGTGCATACCACTGCTGACAGGGGGGCAATTATGAAAGATGGTGTATTTTTGGCGGAGGGAACACCAGCCGAAATTTTAGAGAAATATCAGGCTGAAACCCTCGAACAAGCTTTTGAAAGGGCGGTGAAAGGCGCATGATGCACTTATTGAGAAAGGAACTTTCCGAACTCATCAATAAACAGATGCTGATTTCTCTTGTGATGAGTTTTGTGATTATTTCCATGTTGGGTTCATTGATGACGACTGTTTTGACGGATGAATTCACGGATTATGGGACAGTTCGCTTGATTGACCAAGACCAGACGGAATTTACACAGCAAATCATTGACAGGCTTCAAGAGGATGGCTACACAGTGGAAATGGCTTCCGATTTTACAGAGGGAGTCAACCAAAAACATTGGAGTGAAGCCACTTTGTTGCCGGAAGGCATGACAGATTTATTGCTTGTACAGCATGAACAGTGTCAGGTACACAGCTATACCCTGTTAAAGACAACTTCTAGTGTATCGCTTTCCATGATGGGTGATAGCAGTACAGAAACTGTCATGAATGTCATCAATGCACTGCTTTCAGAAGAATATTTGCAGGGAGACCTTGCATTTCTGGAAAATCCCATTTTAGCCGTTCCCTATACACAAGCAAATAATCGAACTGTCCAAGCGAATCCATCTCTGATATTGAGTTCCCTCACGCTATTTGACCAGTTAATGCCTTTGCTGTTGTTCCTGTTGGTGGTATTGACTGCACAGACCATTATTACAGCGATTGCCGCCGAAAAAGCAGACAAGACCCTTGAAACATTGCTTTCTTCTCCTGTTCCAAGAACAACCATTATTGGAGCGAAAATGTTAGCAGCTTTAATTGTCGCCTTGATTTATGCCGTGACATATGGGGTAGCATTCCTGACAACGGCATTATCAACAATCAGCGGACAGACAGAAAATATGAATCTGGGAGAAACTTTCACAGATATTGTCACCACTCGCCATTATGCAGAAGAATTATTATTGCAGATTCCTGCTATGGGATGGGTGGGAGTATTGGCACAATTGGCATTGACATTGGGTATCACATTGACTGCATCCATTATTTTAGGTGCATTGGTGGAAGATGCTAAAAATACCCAATATGCAAGCCTTCCCATTATGCTTTGCACCATGTTCCCATATGTACTTTCCATGGTTTCAGATATTCGGAATATGGGTGCAATCAAATGGCTTTTGTACTGCATCCCCTTCACACACACATTCATTGCTACTGCAAACTTCCGTTTCCATGATTTACCGCTATTCTTTGGAGGGTTGGCATATCAAACCATTTTCCTTGTAGCAATGGTAGTGATTGCATTAAAGCTTTACAGTTCGGATATTCTCTTTGTACATCAAAGTATCTTTTCCAAAAAGAACAAAACCGAAAACGCAGAAGCATGAGAAAAATTTCCGGAAATCTCTTGAAAAGGTTTCCGGAATTTTCTTTATTTGCCTGATAGCTGGTAACTTTCATCAAGTAAATTCATGACAATTGTTTCTTGTGTGCCTGTGAAACGGTCTAAAATGATGGATAACCAATGTTTTTTATTCATATGGTACGCAGGAGCGAAGCCTTCCATTTCTACAAGATGCACAATATTATCAGGATTGCCCTTGATGACCAATACATCAATTTTTTGATTGCCGGATACTCCAACCTTATTTTGCGGAATATTCATGATGACACCATACCATTTTTTTGTTGAGGTGTTGCGTAAAACAGCAATATCTGGATATTTCTGGAATAAGTACTCTGGAAGTGTGCCGTGTGTTTCCTTCACATATGTAAAAATCTGATTTCTTTTCATAATTCGTATACCCTCAATTCACAATTTCCCATGAAGAAATTCATAAACCGTTCCACTGTCATATCATGAAAATAGCTGTCAATCACCCGACAGATACCGCCATGACACACCAATAATACATTTTCATTCGGGTAAAGCCGTTTGACATCATCAATCACATTATAAGCCCTTTGCACAATCTGAAAGACCGATTCTCCGCCGTCCGGCATTTTACAGCCCCATAAAGACTTTGCTTCCGAAAATCCGGCAGTATGACGGCTTTTTCCTTCAAATGAGCCATAATCCCACTCTTTCAGACGTTCATCTGTTTGAATGGGAAGCCCCAATTTTTCAGCGACTTTTCCGGCGGTCTGTTGCGCACGAATCATAGGAGAGGCAATAATTCTGTCAATATCTCCACATTGGGCGCAATGTTCAGCTAATAATTCCGCCTGATGCAAGCCCTCTTGTGAAAGGCGAATGTCTGTAATACCGCTGATAATATCAAGTTCGTTCCATTCTGTCAAGCCGTGTCGGGTAACGTATAATTTCATTGAAAATCCTCCTTTTGGATGTATGCCGGAATATTCCGGCGGTTATATGATTTGATGGAATGCGTAATGGATGATTCCATAAATAACGGATGCTGTACAACCGTATACAATCACAGGACCTGCAATCGTGAAAATTTTCGTTCCAATGCCTAAAATATACCCCTCTGTTTTGGCTTCAATCGCACAAGAGGTAATTGCATTCGCAAAGCCTGTAATTGGTACAAGTGTACCAGCCCCAGCATGGCGGGCTATTTTTTCATAAAGCCCAAGCCCTGTCAGAATCATGCTTGACACAATCAATGTCACTGATACCCATGCAGAAGCAGTGGCTTCCTCAAAGCCCATCATTTCATATAATTCTAATAGCATTTGACCAATGACACAAATTCCTCCACCTACCAAAAAAGCCGTCAACACATTGACTTTGCTGTTGGATTTGGGTGCAGAACGTTCCTGCATTTCCTGATATACTTCTGGTGTAATGTTCATATTTCGAAAATGCTCCTTTCTTTTTTAGAAGTATGCCCAAAAGTACGGGCTTTTATTTGTATCATTTGTGAAATTTTTCGTAACATCTTGCTATTTTTTGAAAATTATGCTATGATTATAGTATAACATGATTTGGCAAAAAAGACAAGTCTTTTTATGAAGGAGGTACCATATGAAAATATTAGTCGTAGAGGATGAAGAAGCCCTTGCAGAGGCTTTGAGCGAAATTTTAAAGAGAAACAAATATTCCGTTGATACGGTCTATGATGGGGAAGATGCGCTTGATTATGGACTGACAGATATTTATGATTGTATCATTCTGGATATTATGCTTCCTAAGATGAACGGAATTGACGTGCTGAAATGCCTGAGAAAGCGCAAAATTTCCACTCCTGTGTTGCTTTTGACTGCAAAATCTGATACAGAAGATAAAATCAATGGTCTGGATAGTGGCGCAGATGATTACTTAACCAAGCCTTTTGTGAGTGGGGAATTGCTTGCAAGAGTGCGTTCCCTCACCAGAAGAAAGGGTGAAGTTGTGACAGATGAATTCACTTTCGGGGATATTGCCTTGAATAAGAGTACCTTTTCTTTGAGCAGGGATGAACAGTATCTGAAACTTTCCCTGAAAGAATACCAGATTATGGAGCTGCTCATTGCAAATCCTCGTCAATTGATTCCCAAAGAGCGATTTATTGAGAAAATATGGGATTATGAAAGTGATGTGGAATATAACAATGTGGAAGTTTATATTTCCTTCCTGCGGAAAAAACTTTCTGCAATTGGTTCAAATGTCACCATTAAAACAGCTCGTGGAATCGGCTATTTTCTGGAGGGCGGTTCTTAAATGAAAAAACTCCCCAATTTGAAAGAAATCAAAATTCCAACCATGCACGATATAAGGCGGTGGATTTTAGATTTCCGCCGTGATGTCATTCGCATGATGCGGTTAAAATTTGTCGCCGTATCCATGGGGATTTTGATTGTGGTATTTCTCATCATGTTGAGTTCCATCAATATGATTATGAATACTGTCAGTGAATCGCAGTCCATGGCACTATTGAAACAAATCGCTGAAAGTGAACGTTATAATAATGTCAATGAAATGCCCTTTGATGGAATGCCCCCACAAAAGCCGGAAGATGATGTTCCGCCGGAATTCCGTGGGATGCTTCCCCCTGAATCTCCCCTTGACCCAACGGAAGCAGAGACAATTGAAAATGTTGATTTTGCTTTCGAAGGTGCTGTCATGCCTTTGAAATTGGAACAAAAGGAAAAAATGGAGGATAGGGAAAAAAATGACAGATGGTGGGAAAATCCTGCCCCCTTTCATCCGCCGTTCAATCATGATTTTGATAATGATGACTGGGATGACGATTGGGATGATGACGACGATTGGAATCCCCCAGAATGGGGTGAGCCTTTTTTACGTGAACCCATTCCCACAGAACAAGTTCTTGCTACAGAAGCCCTCGAAATTCCGCCTGAAAATACTCCCATTCCTGAAAACCCTGCTCCGGTTCAAAGTCCAGAACCCGTAGTAGAAAACCCTGCACCCATTGAAGAACCTGCACCAGCTGAAAATCCTGCTCCTGTAAATGCTCCTCCTCCAGAAGAAAATCCAGCCCCTGCCAATAATACACCCCCTCCGGAAAATACTCCAGCTGAGGACGTTCCTCCGCCTGTTCCGGCGGAATCTGCACCCCCTGCAACCACCACCACTTTGCAAACATCAGAAACAACCACTTCCATGACGACCGCCACCGAAATGACTTCTACAGAAACCCTTGCTACTGAAACTACAGAACTGACCACTCCTCCCCCTATGCCGAATGGGTCAGACCCTCCGCCGGATGGTGTCGGGAATGGCGGAAACGGTGGAAATAATGGACAATTCCGCCGTGAAATGCGCCGTGACCGCTGGAATATGATTGTCAATATTGACCATTTCGCTATTTTAGTGGATGAAGACGGAAATTTCGTGAGTTTGCGCAATACGGAAGACTATACCGAAGATGAAGCCGTAGAAATTATGAAGGGAATTATTGGCAAAAATAAACAACAGGGGATGTATGGATGGTTGCAATATTATATTGCCCAGAAAGATTATGGCAATGTGATTGTTGTGACGGATAAGACCTCTGACCAAGGATTATTGAATAATTTATTCCGAACTACGGTGATTATTGGTTTACTGATGCTTTTGATTTTGCTTGTCATTTTAATCATACTGTCCAAATTGATTACCAATCCAGTAGAACAAGCCTTTGTAAGACAGAAACAGTTTGTTTCTGATGCTGGACATGAATTAAAGACCCCTCTGGCTGTCATGACAGCTAATGCAGATATTTTGCAAGATGAAATTGGTGAAAATAAATGGCTGGTTTATATGCAGGAACAAATTGGACGTATGAGCCAATTGGTAGGTGATTTGCTCAGGCTTGCAAGAATGGATAATGCCACCCAACAATATACCTTTGAAGATTTCGATTTAAGCCTTGCTGTGGCGGCAACGGCATTACCCTTTGAAAGCCGTGCCTTTGAAGAGCATAGAAACCTTGAAATTGATGTTCAACCCAATGTAAGATATAATGGCAGTGAACAACATATCCGGCAGTTATGCGCTATTTTCATTGATAATGCTATCAAGTATTCTAATGAAAATGGAAAAATTAAAGTCACACTCCTGCAAAGAGGCGACCACCAAATTTTGGAATTCTATAATACTGGATGTGAAATTTCTCCCTCTGAAACGGAAAAGATTTTTGAACGTTTCTATCGTGGCGATAAAGCACGAAATAACAAGGGAAAAAGCGGTTACGGCTTAGGTCTTGCCATTGCTAAAAGTATTATGGATGTACACAAAATTAGGATACAGGTAACTTGTGAACAAGGTTCATGGATTCGCTTTTTGATGACAATGTAATGATTTCCCCTTTGTGAAAGTGTTCGCAAGGGGGATTTATTTGTGAACAATTCGTGAAAATTTGTAAACATTTTATGAACAAGCCAATATTTTGGGAATGATATTGTTATAATAAATGAGAGATAATTGACGGAAATAACAAACTATGGCATCAGGGGAGTTATTTCCGAAAATGGAATTTCCTTCATGGATAGATTGAAAATTTGTCAATAATCTCAATGTTTTGGATAGTGGTTTATACACTTCTTACAAAGATAAACATTTTCATTTTGTTATCTATTGACAAAGAAAAAAGAATCGTGTATAATGAAGATGTTCCAGAAAAACAGTATGATTAGGAGAAATCCGGACTTTTTGATAAATTTATATCATTTGTGGGAAAAATAAGGAAAATCCCCACATGAAGAGAAAGATGTAAAATTGCTGTACAGCAGGGTGCCAACTGTATCAGCAGAGATATGACCTCTGTATTGCTTAAGAGAAGTTGTTGATTGAGAGGGACAGCTTGTAATCCGTTCCGTGGGAAGGGACATGTATGGAGGTGATAATCATAAAAGTGTCCGTAATATTGTGACGGATACAATTAAAGGGGGAGTTAGAAATGGTCAAGACAGTGAATTTGGCATACAAAGAAGGAACAGCAGAAAAGACCATTCCGCCGGTCATTACAGTACATACTAATGAACGGATTCGTGCAGAACGTGAAATGTCTATGCTGCCTGCCAAACCCATTTATGATGGAGTAAAGCGTGTTGGTGATGTGTTTTGTGCTGTTGCTGGACTTGTTGCGCTTGCGCCACTGTTTCTGGTGACTGCTGCCGCAATCATGCTGAATGATTTTGGTAATCCGATTTATACACAGACCAGAATCGGAAAAAATGGCGGTGAATTCAAAATCTATAAGTTCCGCAGTATGTATCTTGATGCTGATGCAAGAAAAGAAGAACTCATGAAACAAAATGAGGGAAAAGGCGTCAATTTCAAGATGGAAAATGACCCACGAATTACCAAAGTGGGAATGTTCCTGCGGAAGACCTCGATTGACGAATTGCCACAGTTATTGAATATCCTGAAAGGGGATATGTCTGTGATTGGTCCTAGACCTTTCATTCCAGAAGAACAGGAAAGACTGCCGGAAGATAGATTATTAGTAAGACCGGGGCTTTCATGTTATTGGCAAATCGGTGGCGGAAATAAGCTTTCTGTGACTGAACAGATTGAACTTGACAGAAAATACATCAAAGAGCGTTCCCTTTTAACAGATATTAAGATTGTTGGGAAAACGATTCTCCATGTTCTTGGAGGAAAGAACTGCTGATTTTTTGGAAATAAAATTGATTCATGGGTACTTCATCTGGATAGGTGAAGTTCCTGTGTTGTGTTTTCTTTTATCATAATTTTGTAGGAGGATATGATGGAAAAAAAGAATGAACATTATTTGAATGTCACACTGAAAAACAATGAGGCAAATGAAGAAGAGGAAGTCGTCATTTCCCTTTCAGCATTTTTAAAGGTTTTGAAGCGGTTTTTGCTGATTTGGCTTGTCATTGCGATTATCATTGCTGCAATTGTTCCCGCCTATGTGACACTTTTCCAGTCAGACCAGTATAAAAATTTGCGTGCAATGATTAGTTTCAATTATTCTGGAATTGAAAACGGAAAAGCCCCAGATGGGAGCGAGTTTGATGTTTATACGCTGAAAAATCCGGCTGTGGTACAAGCAGCATTGACGGAAATTGGAGAAGACCTTAGCCAGTTGGAAAAAGTTCGACAGGGGATTACCATTCAGGGCGTTGTTCCAGATAATATCATTGACAAAAAAACAGGCTATAAGAGCTTATTTGAGCAAGGCAGTATCAAGGCATTGGAAGAAATCAATGCTATCAGCTATTTTTCAACACAATATGTTCTGACTTTCAATTATTCTAAAACTACTTTTAAAGGGGAGCAGGCAGTAGAGCTTTTTAATACCATCTTGGAAAAATACCGGAGATATTTCTTTGAAACTTATGGATTCAATGAAGCTCTGGGAAGTGCAGTGACTGCAATTGACTACAAAAATTATGATTATTCCGAAGCAATTGACGTATTTGATTCCACATTGAGTTCATTACAGGATTATGTTAGCAATCTTTCGAAAACGGATACAACCCGTTTCCGTTCCAGTCAGACAGGGTATACTTTTGCAGACCTTTCTCAAGCAATTAAAACCATCAGAGAAGTCAACCTCGATTTGATTTCCTCCTATGTCACAGTGAATAATGTCACCAAAGATGCTAATGCATTGATGGATTATTATAATTATCGAATTGAAGTTCTCACCAGAGACAGAAACATTCAGCAAGAATATTTACAGGCTGTTACTGATGCGTTGGGAAATTATGAAAAAGATACTGTTGTAGTAATGGGGGCTGGTGACAGTACCACAGGAAATTTGCAGTATTCTCAAGGTTCGGAAGAGTACGATAATCTGGTCAATCAGAGAGTAGAAGCACAGAGAACCGTTGCAACTCGCACACAGCAAATCAATAATTATCAGCAAAGAATTCTTGCATTGAAGGGCAAGAGTGTTGCAACACAAGATAAAATTGATAAGACGGAAGCTGACCTTGAAGCATTGGATGTACAAGTCAATGATTTGCTTGATAAGGTCAATGTGACAGCAGATGAATACTATCAGACAGTGTTCCTTTCTAATTCCTATCAAATTCTTGTTCCGGCAAGTGGCGCAGGGTTGCACAGCACAAAGAATGTCATTCAATATTCTATGCAGCCGATTTTAATTGGGGAAGCTTTGGCTTTCGTGCTGTACTTTGGCGGTAGCTTTGTGATTTCTTTGATTGAAGAAAATAAAAGAAGAAAATTGATGAAGAAATTGGAGAAAGAACAGGCAAAGGACAAAAAAGAAGAACCCGAAACAGAAAAAGTGTTCTCTCCTGATGTTTTTGACCCTGCAAATCCTTAACAATTACAATGAAAGAGGCGGAAAACCGTCTCTTTTTATTTTGATGGCATGATAAAAGGCGACCGAGAACGTTTCTCAGTCGCCTTGATATGACTTGAAAGAATTTACAGTGTGGAAGAGATGAAAGCATCATAAATGCAACGGATTGCCTGATGCAGGTCATTTTCATGTACGCCCACAATGACATTCAATTCCGAAGACCCTTGGTCAATCATCTTAACATTGATTCTGCCATGTGCCAAAGATGCAAAGATTCTTGCAGCTGTACCTCTGGTTTTTCTCATACCACGTCCCACAACAGCCAACATTGCAATTTCCGGCTCAAATTCCAATACATCCGGATTCACTGCTCTGCGGAGTGCGGAAAGGAGCTGTTCCTGCTTGCCTTCCAGTGAGGAAGCATCTGCAATGATGGAAAGTGTGTCAATGCCGGAAGGCATATGCTCCACATTGATACCGAGGTCAGCAAATACATTCAAAACGTCACGAACAAAGCCAACTTCACTATTCATCATGCCTTTTTCCATGTTGATAGCACAGAAGCCTTTTTTTCCTGCAATTCCGGTGATAGTGCGGGTTGCCACATCTTCTGCGGTATCGCTGTCAGGTACAATCATAGTACCAGCATCTTCAGGGGAATTGGTGTTTCTGATGTTAATCGGAATGCCAACGGTACGGACAGGGAAAATGGCATCTTCATGCAAAACGGAAAAGCCCATGTAAGACAACTCACGCAATTCCTTGTAAGTGATAACCGGAATCACAATCGGATTATCTACAACTCTTGGGTCTGCTACCAAAATACCAGATACGTCCGTCCAGTTCTCATAAACAGAAGCACGAACCGCACGAGCTACTAAAGAACCAGTGACATCTGAACCGCCTCTTGAAAATGTGCGGATGACACCACTCAGAGACTTTCCATAAAACCCCGGAATGACTGCACGTTCCACACCTGTCAGACGTTCACGGAGTTTAGCTCTTGTCTCACGGCGCATCATGACACCTTCATCACTGAAAATAATAACCTCAGCCGCATCAATGAACTGATAACCGAGATACTTTGCAATGATAATACCATTGAGATATTCGCCACGGCTTGCGGCATATTCACGACCAGCCGTCCCAAGGTTTGCACGGATTTTTTCGAACTGTTCCTCTAAAGAAAGGTCAATGCCCAAATCGGCAATGATTTCATTATAACGATTCTTGATTTTCTCGAAATCCTCAGAGAAATTTTCACCAAGGCTAGCCTTTTCATAGCAAGCATATAACATATCTGTTACCTTAATGTCGTCGGAAAAACGCTTTCCAGGGGCAGAAGGTACAACATAACGTCTTTCTGCATCACTCTTTATAATGGCAGCAGCCTTCTTGATTTGGTTCGCATCTGCAAGACTGCTTCCGCCAAATTTTACTACTTTGATTCCCATGATGTTACTCCTTTATAAAAAATATACTACATTACCTATTATATTCCATTTTCAAGCAAAAATCAATTGGAAATCAGTACAAATTTTTCAGGTTTGAAAAGTGTTCTTTTGGTAAATACTACTGTACACGTCAGACGGACAGAATATAAAGCAAAATTGAAAGGATTTAACATCAATTTAACATAAAAGTGCTATTATATTTGATATTGCTTTGCTATGATAGAAAGGGAAACAAAAAAATCAGAGAAAACTGAAATTTCTCAATGTTATTTTAAGTTTTCTCTTTTATAATAGATGTAAAATATGATGGGGTCAGTGGAATCTGATGCTCATGGAGGGTGGTTTTTATGGAGGTCAAAGACATCGTTCTCGCCGTGATAATGGTCATTGGAGGGCTTGCATTCTTTCTTTATGGTATGAATGTCATGTCGTCCGGCTTGGAAAAGATGGCAGGCGGTAAAATGGAACAGGCACTGAAAAAATTAACATCAAACTGGTTTTTCAGCTTATTGCTTGGGACAGGGATTACCATTGTATTGCAGTCGTCTTCCTCTTTAACGGTTATGTTGGTAGGGCTTGTGAATTGTGGAGTGATGGAAGTTAGTCAGACCGTTGTTGTGATTATCGGTGCAAATATCGGAAAGACGTTTACAACGTGGTTGCTATGTCTAATGGGAGTGGATACCGAAGGACCATTATGGTTATCGCTCCTGAATCCGGAATATTTCTCATTGATATTTGCTTTGGTTGGGGCAATTATGATGATGTCCAAAAGCGATGGAAACAGCCGGAAGAAAGATATTGGCAGTTGTTTGGTTGGATTTGCGGTGCTGATGTATGGAATGGTATTGATGAAGGATGCAGTTGAGCCTTTGAAGGATTCCGCAGAATTTCAGCAGCTTTTATTGAAGTTTGATAATCCTCTGTTGGGTGTATTGGTTGGTACAGTTGTGACAGGTGTTATTCAGAGTTCAGCAGCTTCTATTGGTATTTTGCAGACTTTAGCAGAGAATACCGGAACAATTACTTTTGGAATGGCAATCCCGATTATCATGGGTCAAAATATTGGTACTTGTGTCACTGCATTGATTTCCAGCTTTGGGGTTAATCGCAATGCGAAAAAAGTTGGTGTCATTCACATTGCATTCAATATCATTGGTACAGTGATTTTCCTGACTGTGTATGAAATTTTGGATATGACAATTGGATTCGCATTCTCGAAATGGATTATCAACTCTGTGGGAATTGCAATTGTGCATACGGTTTTCAATGTCTTGACAACAATTTTACTGTTACCATTTGCCAAAGGTCTGGAGAAAATTGCAAATTGGATTCTTCCCGACAAAGAGGAAGAGGAAAAGCCGAAAAAGCCCCAGCATACTTTGCTTGACAAGAGATTATTGACAACTCCCTCTGTTGCTGTGGCTGAATGTGATGAGGCATCCAGAAGAATGGCACTCCTCGCCAAAGAAACGGTTTTGATGAGTATTTCCCTCTTAACGGACTATGACGAAAAAACCGTCAAGAAAGTTTACAAAAATGAAGATAAGCTCGATAATTATGAAGATAGAATCGGTTCAACCCTTGTTCAATTGAATACAAAAGCCCTTTCCGAACATGACAGCCAAATTTCGTCCCGTGTTCTCCGTGCAATTGGCGATTTTGAGCGATTGGGAGACCATGCTATCAATATCGCACAAAGTGCGAAGGAAATTTATGATGGAGGTCTGAGTTTCTCCGAAAATGCACAGGAAGAAATGCATATTCTCACAAGTGCCATTCAAGAAATCCTTGAAAATACCTATAATGTCTATATTTCCCTCAATCAAAGAGATGCTGCAAATATTGAACCCCTTGAACAGGTCATTGACTACCTCACAAGAGACATCAAGGCAAACCACGTTAAGAGACTGCAAAAGGGTACTTGTACCATTGAAATGGGGTTTGTCCTTGCGGATATTCTCAATGATTATGAGCGTGTATCCGACCATTGCTCTAATATTGCTGTATCTGTCATTGAAACTTCTCACGGTATGTTTGAAACTCACGATTACTTGAATAAAGTCAAATTTGGAAACAAGAATTTCAACGACAATTTCGAACGTTTCCAGCAAAAATATCATATTCAAGGAGTTATCTGAAAAAGACGTTTACTACCCTTTTCATAGTAAAAACCGCTGTATTTTCGAAAGTACAGCGGTTTTTTGATGAATGATTGTTTTTCAGGAATCAACCCAAAACAATAGAAATTTCGTTGACCTCTTGAAGGTCATCCGCCTTGATATATGCGCCGTTCATGGTATTACCGTTGAGAGTGATTTCACGAACACCGCTTTCAATGTGCTTCGGGTTCTGTACGGTGATATTCAGGACTTTTCCACGGAATACCTTTTTCATCTTGAAGCCATCCCAAGCGGACGGAATGGACGGAATAATCTTAATCCCATCAGCATCCGGACGAATTCCACAGATACCCTCTGTACAGCCCACCATGACCGTAGAAGCCGTACCTGTGAGCCAATGCACATGACTGCGCCCTTCAAATGGGGAAGCCTTAGATTCTGTGAACTGTCCATGTACATAAGGTTCCATCACACGAATTTCCGCTTTATCGTTCATTGCAGCCGGAGCAGATTCCATGAAATATTCAAACGCTCTGTCACCATGTCCAAGCAAGCCCTCAGCCAGAATCAACCAGCCCTGTGACTGTGAGAAGATACCGCCGTTTTCTTTGGTATCAGCGTTGAAAATATGCATCAATGCACCGTCAAAATAGTGTTCCTTGTAAGGAGGTTCGAGAAGCTTTGCACCGTAGGGAGTATTGAGCAGGCTGTGAACACTTTCCATAGCAGTATCCTTTTGCTTTTTCGTGCCGAATTTCGAAATAACAGCCCAGCTTTGCGGATTGAGCCACATATTTGCCTCAGGGTCATTCTTTGCGCCCACACGAACGCCATCTTCACGAATGCCACGAATGAAGCGGTCTTCATCCCAACACTGGTCAAGCGCATCTGTCAGCTTTTCGATTTCATTGTCAAGTTGTGCCACATAAACAATATCATCACGTTCAGCGGCAAAATCACGCATGATTCCCAATGCATAATACAATTGGAATGCTACAAAAGTGGATTCCCCCTTTGCACCCAGTCGTAAGCAGTCATTCCAATCGGCATGTAATCCAGCTGGCATATCATGTTCACCCATATGATTCAATGAAAATTCGATTGCTTTTTTCAGATGGTCATAAACTGTCGCTTTTCCGCCATTGGCATAGACAATCTTTTCATTCAGGAATTTTTTATTTCCGCTTTCACCGATATACTTGACAATGGTAGGGAACAACCACAGCGCATCATCTGCACGGTAAGAGGGATGCCCTGTTTCCTTGACATACTCAGGGTCATCAGGGGTATTTTCATGACCTGCATTGTGTGTGAACTTTACCAAAGGCAAGCCACCGCCATTATTGACCTGTGCGGAAAGCATGAAGCGGATTTTTTCAGCTGCCATTTCAGGGTCAAGGTGAATAATGCCCTGAATATCCTGAACGGTATCACGGTATCCATAACCATTACGCAGACCACAGTAAATAAAGGATGCTGCTCTTGACCAAATAAAGGTAATAAAGCATTGATATGCATTCCAAACGTTAATCATATTATTGAATTCTTCAGAGGGAGTTTCCACCTCAAAATTAGAAAGCTTTCCATGCCAATAGGACTTTAAAGCGGTCAATTCTTCGTCTACGACACCGGCTTTTTCATAGTGTTTCATGATTTTTTTGGATTCTGCATCATTTTTCCGTCCGAGGAGGTAAATCAATTCTTTTGTCTCACCAACTGCAAGGGTCAATTCATTGCGCAAAGCTGCACAAGAATTAGAATTGAAATTCATGGAATCATCACATTTTCCTTCTTCTACCATGATAGGGTTACTGTAAGTTCTGTAAGCACCAATGAATTTCTCCAGACTTCCACAACCGTCAGAGACTTCACCACCTACAACCCCAAAGAAACGCTGTTCATGGCTATGTCCATCAGAACCCGCCGCATTTTCATTGATATGTTGCAGAATTTTATTGCCGATTCTTTCCGTCCGTGTAATGAAAAGCGTATACTGTAAATTGACTTGGTCTTGTTCATAATTGCTGTCGTTGGTGAATTCCACAAAACCAAATGCAGAAAGTTTTCTTTCCTTATCACTGGTATTGGTAATTTTCATGCGCCATACTTCATAGGTCTGACCATCGGGAACGTAATAAGTTGTTTCTGTCTTGATTCCGGCATATTCGGAAGTCATAACGGAATAAGCAGTTCCGTGACGACATTCACTCTTATAGGTGTCAAGAGGTTTTCCGACGGGCTGCCAAGTTGCAGACCAATAATCGCCATTTTCGGCATCTCTCAAATAAATATACCGCCCTGGGAGTGCCATCATGGAATTAAAACGGAAACGGGAAATTCTGCCGTTTGCACCAGACTGCACAAAACTATAACCAGCAGCATTGTTGGAAACGATTGCACCATATTCAGGTGAACCAAGATAATTGACCCACGGTGCAGGGGTATCAGGTCTTGTAATCACATATTCCTTATTAGCAAGGTCAAAGTATCCATACTTCATAGGTATTCCTCTCCTTTTTGTAAATTCTGAAAAATTTGTAAGTGTTGTACACTTGCTTTTATTGTATCATACTATCAGAATTTTTGCAAGAGAATTTACAAAAAAAATGAGATTTTATCATAAAATTTTTTGAATATAATACAAATACCCGTTAAAAATTCACAAATTATTTACAATTTCCATGTCAATTTTTCCATGCTCGTCCGTTATAATAGATAGATGATTACCAGCATCTATCGACAAAATAACAGAAATGAGGTAACTACATGAAAATGAAAAAAATCGTATCTACATTATTGGGATTGTCACTGCTCTCCAATGTGGTCGGATTATCCGTGAACGCAGAGGATACCCCTCTCAAAGGTGACGTGAATCAGGATGGTGTTTTCAATCAAGCTGATGTGATTGCATTGCAAAAATGGCTTTCCGCCTCTCCTGATGTACATATCGCCAATTGGAAAGTGGCTGATTTTTGCGAGGATGACAAGCTGAATATTGTTGATTTGAGCCTGATGAAAAAGGAATTGCTCAATCATGGTGTGAATTTTGAGTATCAGACAACAACAGACCAGATATTCCATCCCATTTCTTGGATGAATGAACAGGTTGGTTCACTGACTGCGATTCGTTCCACAACAGAATTGCAGGATTACTTAAATTCATTTTTCTATCAAAGTACAGTACAAAATTATACCGCCATTTATACCGAAGAATATTTTGAGAAGAATGTGCTTTTGCTCAATACTTTATACCAGTCAAGCGGAGCAAATCCCCTTTTGAAGGTCAGTGATGTATCCTATCAAGATGGGCAATTGAAGGTATCTGGAAAATGGTCAATTCCCGAAGTAAAAGAAGATGTGATGTCCATGTTGCTGGTGCAAGTCACCATTCCCAAAAATGCGTATCAGGATTGCCCGATTGTATGGGAAAGTTCCCAAGATGTTCCAGAGCCAGATATTCCAGTAACTCCACCCGCCCCCAATGTCAAACAAATTCCTGTACAGAATATTTTACAGAATCCAGAACTCCCGACAGGCTGTGAATGTGTATCGTTGACTATCTTGTTAAATCATCTCGGCTATTTCGTGGATAAAGTCACGCTTGCAAGGGATTACTTACCCAAAATGGATTTTTATTGGTATAATGGGATTTATTATGGAGCTGATTTCAGGACAACTTTCGCAGGAAATCCGGAATCAGAGCATTCTTATGGGTGTTATGCGCCGTGTATTGTGACAACTGCAAATCGATTTTTGTCAGAAAATGGCTATGTTGCGCAAGCGGTTGATTTGACGGGAACGGACTTTGACAGCCTGCTTTCCAATTATATTGATAATGATATTCCTGTCTTGATTTGGATTACCAGCAGTAATCTGCATGAATCGAGATTAACTTCCATCTGGACAACCCCAACAGGCGAACAAGTTCAATGGCGTGCATATGAGCATTGTGTTGTCCTGACTGGATATGACAAAGATAATGGTTTCATTGATGTTTCTGACCCACTGATTGGAAATACTTCTTATGATTATGAGAGAATCAAGCAACGATATATCGAAATGGGACAACAAGCCGTTTACATCGAAAAATAAGCAAAAAAACAATATAATTCCAAAACATCAAGTACAAAAATACAGCCCGTCCATGAGAAAGGGCTGTATTTTGTGAAAACGGTTAATTTTTATCGGAACTATTGAGAATCTTGACACCGCCAGTAGACTGAACTGTCTGCATATAGAGTTTGTTACTTTCCTCATAAGCCTTGTCAAGTTTCACCTGAATGGCTTCTTTTTCAGCGAGAACGGCATTATAATCAGCTGTCAGGCGGTCAATCTGTTTCTGGAGAGACTGCGCATCCACTTCCGCCTGTTTCTTTGCCATATTGGTTTGGTAGCCGTATTCTTTGCCGAGTTCCTTTTCTTTGGCAGTTGCGCCCTCTTCCTTAGCTTTTTCGATAAGAGAGGGAATTTCGTCAATCTTAGCGGTCAATTCGGCAACCAACTGCGCCTTGCTGTCAATTTCAGCCTGTAAATCAGCAGTAGCCTTTTCGATTTCTGCAATGGCTTCTTCACGTTTAGCGGAATCATCAGCCCAAGCATCATCTTCGGTTTTCTGTTTTTTGGTCTTATCATATGTATATTGTTCGGTTTCGACAGCACGACTTTCAGCAAGAGCCTGTTTTTTCTCTTCAATATCCGCCTTCACCTGTTCCAATGCTTCCTTAGCATCATCAAGTTCTTCCTGATTTTCAGTTTCACAAGTTTCAAGGCTTTCTTTTGCATCGGCTTCCTGTTTCGCCTTCTGTTCAGCGTGAGCCTGTTCCTGTGTGAGATTGTCATTTTTAGAGCTGTTAATCATTGTGACAAACTTTGTCAATTCCTGCTCAATTTCGAGCAATTCGGCAAGCTCCTTCTTTTTGAGGGCTTTTGCTGCATCCAGTGCAGCGATTTCGTCCTTAATTTCCTGCTTTAACAAAATCAACTCAATATCCTCCTCTTTGGTGACAGCAGGTGCTGTTGTTTTAGTGGGTTCGTTTTTTTCAGGGGTGACAGGTACAGGGGGTGCAGGGGCTGGATTTGATGAAACGGAAACCGTTTTGCTATCCAGAAGGGCATTTTGAATTGCCCTGATTGCATTGAGAATATCCGCCTTTGTATTTTTGGAATTCACACCCTTAGCATCTTCGGGAATTGTCACTTTTTGTTTTTTGGCATCCTCAATGAGACGCTTGTACTCGTCAAGGAGTTCCTGTTTTGTGCTTTTTTCGCTTATCATGTTCTGAAACCTTCCTTTCCAGCGTGAATGGGCTTACTTTTTGCCCTGTCCGTTGTAGGTATCTGAATTCAGAATATTAATACCACCGATAGACTTAACAGTATCGCTTGTGAGCTGACGGCTTTCCGCATTGACCTTATCCAATTTAGCAGAGAGGGTTTCTTTCTCCTTGCAGAGTTCCTGATACTTTTTCTGTAAAGCCTCAAACTCATCTTTCAGCTCATTGATTCTGGTATCATTTTCCTTATCTGCCATCCACTTATGATAGCCGTAATCTTTCTTGAGTTCCTTTTCCTTAGCAGTTGCGCCTTCTGCCTTAGCAGATTCCAATACAGCAGGGATTCCCTCAACCTTAGCCGAAAGAGCCTCAATTTCAGCGAGTTTATCCAAACAAGCCTGTTTTGCATCCTGTGCAGCCTGTTCTTTTTCTTGCAGGGCTTTTTCACGTTCTGCGACGAGTTTCGCACGTTCTTCATCAGCCTGTTTTCTAGCACGTTTCAGGTCATAATCGTACTGTTCTTTTTCACGCTTTGCTTCCTGTTCAGCAGCAGCACGGGTATCCTTAGCCTGTTTTTTGAGAGCATCCACTTGCTCCACGGTTTCAGCGTCCATGGAATCGATTTGTTCCTGAACGGCATTTTCTGCTTTCTGCAATTCCTCTTGAAAATCATTTTCTTTCTGCATCAATTCTTTTGAGAACTGTTCAGAAACGAACTTTTGCGCATTTTTGACAGCTTGTAAAGCACCCTCAGCAACTTCAATGCCGTACAGCTTTTTGAGTTCTTCCTTTTTGGTTTCGATAGCCGTCAAAAGTTCGGAATATTCTCCCGTGACCTCTTCACTTAAAATTTCACGTCCGAGAAGGGCTTCAACCATCTGGAAAGTTTTCTCGATTTTTTCCTTTTCAATAATGCTTGCAGGAGTTTCCAATAATTTTGCTTTTGCCTGAATGGATGCAAGCTCCTGAACGTACGCTTCGGAAATATATTCCTTTGCGCTTTTGCTGTTGTCTAAAATCATGATACACGCTCCTTTAAAAAAATTGTCGACTTTGAACACTTTTTTTGCTTTTAAACCGGTTTATGTGCTGATTATAGCACAATATTATGAACAAAATATATAAAAAATATGAATATTATAAGAACAATAGCAAAAAACCTTTTATTGTATCAAAAATGATACATTTCCATCAAAATTGCACCAAAAAATGATTGCAAAAACTAATATAAAAATAATTTCTATCAATTTCATACTGGGAAATGTGAAAAGTTTCTGAAAATCTTCTTGACCCCTTGCAAAAATCGGAAAAATGTGGTATACTATTATTGTGCAGGAAACTGTATTATATCTCAAGAGAAAGAAGTGTTTTTAATGACAAAGATTACAATTTTCTCCGGCTTCCTTGGAGCTGGTAAGACGACACTCATCAAGAAGTTAATTTCTGAGGCTTATAAAAATGAAAAGTTGGTTCTGATTGAGAACGAATTTGGACAGATTGGCATTGACGGCGGTTTCATGCAAGATGCAGGAATTGAGGTCACAGAAATGAATTCTGGTTGTATCTGTTGTTCACTGGTTGGCGATTTTGGCACAGCATTGCAGCAGGTACTGGAACAGTATCACCCTGACAGAATTCTGATTGAACCTTCCGGCGTTGGAAAGTTAAGTGATGTTATCCGTGCTGTGCAGAATCTGGAAATGCATGATGTTGAGTTAGACGGTTTCACCACCGTTGTAGATGCAAAGAAGTGCAAGATGTACCAGAAAAATTTTGGTGAATTTTTCGATAATCAGATTACCTATGCTTCCTGTCTGATTTTGAGCCATACACAGGGACTTTCACAGGAAAAGCTTGATGATGTTATTGCAAGACTCCGTGAAAAGAATCCCAAAGCCCCCATTGTTTCCACTGATTGGGATGAACTCACAGGCGCACAGCTTACCGATGCTATGACCCAAAAGAATACCATTGATGACGAGTTAGCCGAACTGCTTGCAGAAGCTGCGAAACATGATCATCACCACCACCACCATGACCATGATGAAGATGAACACGAACACCATCACCATCATGACCATGATGAGGATGAACACGAACATGAACACCATCACCACCATGACGAGGATGAACACGAACATGAACACCATCACCATCATGACCATGACGAACATGACCACGAACACCACCATCACCACCATGATGCAGACGAAATTTTCCAGAGTTGGGGCGCAGAAACCGCACAGCAGTACACGGTTCAAGAAATTCAATCCGCTTTGGAAGCATTACAGGATGAGGAAAAGTATGGTATGATTCTCCGTGCCAAGGGCATTGTTGCTGGTACTGACGGACAGTGGATTCACTATGATTATGTTCCGGCTATGCCTGATGTACGTCATGGCAGTGCGATTACCATTGGTAGACTTTGTGTCATTGGTGCGAATATTAAGGAAGATGCCATTTCCGAACTCTTCCGCATTAAGAAATAATTGGAGGAAATTGTATGCCTTTCAATCAACCAAATGAAGATATTCCCGTTTACTTGTTTGTTGGCTTTCTGGAAGGCGGAAAGACCAAATTCATTCAGGAAACTTTAGAGGACAAGCGTTTCAATAATGGTGAAAAAACTCTCCTCCTTGTTTGTGAAGAGGGCGAAGAAGAGTATGATTTCACTCGTTTTCCATCCAAAGGAAAAAATGTGCTCATGCACGTGATTGAGGATGAGGAAGACTTCAACGAAGAAAATCTTGAGAAAATCCGCAAGGAATGCGGTGCGACTCGTGTTGTATTGGAATATAATGGTATGTGGACAATTGCCAATATGTTTGAAAGTCTCCCCATTGAATGGGCTGTCTATCAGGCAATGTGTTTCGTAGATTCCAATACATTTCTCAATTATAATGCAAATATGCGCAGTTTGGTGGTTGACAAAATCAATGTCAGTGAATTAGTCGTTTTCAATCGTTTTGACCTGAAAAATATGAATCAAATGGAATTTCATAAAATTGTCCGTGGGGTAAGTCGTAGAACCCAGATAGCCTATGAAACCACAGATGGTCAGGTTGCTTATGATGACATTCAAGACCCGCTCCCCTTTGATGTCAATGCAGATGAAATTGAAATCAAGGATGAAGATTTTGCGCTGTTTTACCGTGACATTATGGAAGAACCTGACAAATACAATGGGAAAATGCTCACATTCCGTGGTGTGGCTGCCCGTGACCCCAAATTTCCAAAAGATGTTTTTGCAGTCGGTCGTCATGTAATGACTTGCTGTGTGGAGGATATTCAATACTGTTGGCTGGTTGCAGAATGGGACAAAGCCCAAACAATGGAAAACCGTCAATGGATTCGCATAACTGCGAAAATCTCCATTCAAAAGCATAAACTTTACAAGGGAAAAGGGCCTGTCTTACAAATTCAGGCTGTCACCCTCACCGGCGCACCTGAACAAGAAGTTGCAACATTTTATTGATACCATTACAAAAAGGGCTGATGTATGTAATGCATCAGCCCTTTTGAAATTTCAGGATTCAGATGTAGAATGTGGCGGAATTTGCGGTTTCATAATCAGCCTTACAAAAATCGGCTGGAAAATCATAATCAAAATATACCCTACTATCATACATACCAATAAGGAAGGCAGAAAAGACGGCAAAAAATGCGGAATCGCCTCTTGCATTTGTGCAATTCCATTTTGCATTTCAGCGATTTGACCGGTCTGTTCCGGAGGGACTGACTGAATTTGTTGTTGCAGTTCAGCAATTTGTCTGCGAATTTGCGTAGCAGAAAGGCTTGTCATTAACCACACCATAATTGCAGTCATCAAAGGCGTGTAAATGCAATCCGAAATCAAGGAGGTCAATAAGTTCGCCTTGAAAGTTTCCGGCTGAATGTTACATTTCCGACAAGCGGCATCCCCCAAAGGCTTCATAGGCACAATCATTCCAATGATTAAGCTGATAACAAAGCTTACTGCAAAACTTAACAAAAATCCTGCAACGGAAAAATGCCCTGATAATAAATTCCCTGTCAAAGATAATGAAAAACTCATCACAAATCCCATCAATACACTCACTAACATTGCTTTTTTCTTCATTTTATATTCTCCTTACCGAAATTTTGGACATATTTTACATACCAAACCCATATGATTATACCGTAAATTTCAAATTCTGTCAATAATTTCTTTAAAAAATTTACATTTTATTCACAAAAAGGTTGTTGCATGAAACCATACAACAACCTTTTGAACCCATAACAAATCAAATTCTTCTGCAAATAATCACTGCATAATCTCTAGGCTGAATTTTCACAATATTATCTTCTACCACACCACGTTCCACCTGAGCAGGTTTATAATCATATGACCACGCTTGGAAGGGAACATGTTGTTCATGTTCGGAACGATTGACATAAATCTGTACTGCATAACCAGCACCCTCATGCACTCTCGCAAATGCCATAACATCATCTTGTGCTGGAATGAAGAACAGTTGACCATTGCGGAAAACCTTGTGAGATTTGCGAATTCTTGCAAGTTCTTTCACATAAGCAATCAAATCTTGGTCTTCATGCCCCCATGGATAACAACGGCGGTTGAAGGGGTCTTTATAGCCCTGCAAACCTGCTTCATCACCATAATAAATGCTAGGCACTCCGGGGAGGAAGAACATCAAAGCCATTGCAGCTTTTAACATGGATTTTCCCTTATTGTATTCATATTCATTCAGATAGCGTTCCGCCATCCAGTCTTTAGACTTATCATCGCCATTTTCCCCACCAAAACGGTTGATAGCTCTTTCAATATCATGGGTAGAAACGAAATTCATCAATACGTCAACTGTTGCATGAGGATAATTCTCAAGAATGGTCATAATCCCAAGCTGGAAATCACGACTGCTCATGCCCTTGATATAATTCACAATCGCTTCACGGAAAGGGTAATTCATGACGGAATCCAACTGATGACCCAATAAATAACGACGTTTAATGCCATAAGCTTCTTTATTGGAAGCATCTTCCCAAACTTCCCCAATGACAATTTTATCATCATCATTTTTCTTGACACGAGTACGGAGGTTTTCAAGGAATTCGTCCGGCAATTCGTCCGCTACATCAAGACGGAATCCGGCAGCCCCCAAAGAAAGCCAATAATCCAATACTCCGCCTTCCCCACAAATATAATTGGTATAATCAGGGTTATTTTCCTTGACATTGGGGAGTGTTTCAAATCCCCACCATGCTTCATACTCATTAGGATAGTTCCAGAACGTATACCAAGGGTAATAGGGGCTCTCTTTGGACTGATACGCACCAACAGTATCATAACGACCGAACTTATTAAAGTAAATACTATCTGCACCTGTATGCGAGAATACACCATCTAAAATCACAGAAATTCCGTATTTTTTCGCCTCTGTACAAAGTTCCTTGAAATCTTCATTTGTACCAAGAAGAGGGTCAACTTTCCGATAGTTGGCGGTATTATAGCGGTGGTTTTCATGAGATTCAAAAATGGGATTCAGATAGATGCAAGTAACCCCTAAATCCGCCAAATAGGGTAACTTTTCCTGAATGCCGGCTAAATCTCCACCGAAATAGTCATTATTCCAAACGTGTCCGTTCTGGTCGGGTTTATAATAAGGAGTTCCTCCCCAATCTTCACGAAGTACACGCCCTTCCGGAATATTTTCATGCACCTTTCCGGATTTTGCGAAACGGTCAGGGAAAATCTGATACATGACCCCACCTTTCAGGAAATTAGGGGTATGGTAGTCTTCATCATAAACTGTCAATTGGAACAAATCCCCGTCATTCAGATTTCCGATATGTCCGGCAACTTTTTTAATATAGAATCTCTGTCCATTGAATGTATATGCAAAGTAATAGTAATGTACACCGATATATTTCGGAATGTAACCACACCCCCATACATTGCAATCTTTTTCTTCCTGTACAAATTTCATATTGATGAAACGTTCCTTATAATTGGGACGGAACAACACCAAACAGGGAGAAAAATCAGGTTTGATTTCTTTTGGTAAGCGAATATAAAAATAACAGACTCTGCCTTGACGGACAGCCCCGAAAGGCGTTTTGTATTCTGAACTCCAGCTATCATATAAATGACTCACTTATTTTCAGCTCCTTTACTCATTTTAATCGACAAGTGTCGAAAACTTCTGATGATGAAATCAGCGTGTTCGGCATTCGGTCAAACACGCTGATAGATTCACTAAAAAGACAAATCGTCAAAAGGGATTAAAGACCCCAAATATCACGAGCATAATCAGCAACACTGCGGTCAGCGGAGAAGATACCAGCACCAGCAGTATTCATGAGGGACATTCTAGCCCACTTCTTCTGGTCGTTGTAGCACTCTGTGCTGTAAAGTTGCGCTCTGCGGTAATCTTGGAAATCAGCCAAAACCATATAAGGGTCAACGGTCTTGAGAGAATTTGCCACTTCTGCAAAAGTACAGCCATTGATACCATGATACATTCTGTTAATGCAATCACGAATCATCGGGTCTTCATTGTAAAGTTGTTCCGGTCTGTAGTTATCCTTACGAGCATTTACTTCTTCGGTCTTCATACCAAAGATAATGATATTATCATCACCGACAGCATCACGGATTTCTACATTCGCACCGTCCAAAGTACCCAAAGTTACTGCACCATTGAGCATGAGCTTCATGTTACCTGTACCAGAAGCTTCCGTACCAGCAAGAGAAATTTGTTCAGAAATGTCACTAGCCGGCATGAGCAATTCTGAAATGGTAACACTGTAATCTTCTACGAAATGCACAGCGAGCTTATCAGCAATTTTCGGATTCTTGCGGATTTCTTCACTGATTGCCCAAATCATCTTAATAATCTGCTTTGCGAGGTAATAACCGGGGGCAGCCTTTGCAGCGAAAATATAAGTCTTAGGAGTAAATTCAGCATTTGGATTTTCCAGCAAGTAATTATACTGTGCAAGAATATTCATCACATTCAGGTGCTGTCTCTTGTATTCATGCAGACGCTTTACCTGTACATCGAAAATGCTATCAGTATTGAGAATCACTCTGGAGGAATGTTTCACAAATTTTGCAAAATGTTCCTTATTCTGCTTCTTTACCTGTGTAATGCGGTCAAGTACATCAGGGTCATCTGCAAATACGCTCAACTTAGAAAGTTCAGAAGCATCACGCAGGAAACCTCTGCCGATTTTGTCAACCAGCAATTCCGTTAAACCGGGGTTAGACTGATACAGCCAACGGCGGTATGCAATACCATTTGTGACATTCTTGAACTTATGAGGAGTATCAGCGGCTTCATCTCTGAATACATCTGTCTTGATAATTTCAGAATGGAGCTTAGAAACGCCATTGACACTGTGAGAAGCTACCACACAAAGAGTAGCCATATGAATGGTATTATCCTTGATGATAGACATTCTGGTTGTTTTTGCGGAATCATTTCCATTTCTGTCCATGAGGGACTGACAATAACGGTTATTGATTTCAACAATAATAGAAAAAATTCTAGGAATGATATGCTTGACCATGTTGACATCCCATTTTTCGAGGGCTTCTGCCATAACAGTATGATTGGTATAAGCAAAAGTATTGGTGACAATGTGCCAAGCCTTATCCCAGCCATAACCACAATCATCCAGCAAAATACGCATCAATTCCGGAATTGCTAAAGTCGGGTGAGTGTCATTGATATGGATAGCAACCTTTTCATGCAGATTATCCAATGTACCATATACATTCATGTGGGTATTGACAATATCACCAACTGCCGCAGCACACAAGAAATACTGCTGACGTAAACGGAGGGACTTTCCTTCAAGGTGGTTATCATTCGGGTACAGAATCTTAGAAATTGCATTCGCCATAGAATTCTGTCCCAATGCCTTTGCATAGTCACCTTGATTGAACATTTCCATATTGAAAGACGGTGCTTTTGCAGACCACAGACGCAATACAGATACACCAGGGGAATCATAACCAGATACATACATATCAACAGGTGTCGCCATAACGGTATTATAGTTGACATGGGAAATATGATGATACTGATTATCCCAATATTCTTTCATTTCGCCTTCAAAGTGAATTTCGATTGCTCTTTCTGGCTTCGGGTCAAGCCATACAGAACCCCCCGGAAGCCAATTGTCCGGTAATTCTGTCTGCCAACCGTCTTCTAACTTCTGCTTGAAAATACCATATTCATAGCAGATAGAATGCCCCATTGCAGGCATTGCCATAGTTGCCATACCATCCAGATAGCAAGCCGCCAAACGTCCCAAACCACCATTACCAAGTCCGGCATCTGGTTCGCACTCATAGATTTTATCAATGTTGATGTTGAAATCAGCAAGCATCTGCTTGACCTTATCAGCAATTTCCAGATTGTACAGGCTTGTTTTGAGGGAACGTCCCATCAAAAATTCCATAGAGAGATAATATACCTGCTTCTTTCCGGCGGAATGTACCTGATTGATAAACTTTCTGCGTTTTCCTTTCAGGAATTCCACAACCAAAGAGGAAATTACCTCATATACTTGTTGGTCGGATGCTTCATCAGGAGAGACATTGAATTTGTTCTGCAATCTCTCACTGAACATGGTTTTAAACTTCTTGAATTCAATCGTATCAAATGTTGCCATACTTTCGTTCACGCTCCATACAATTCCGGAGCGTTCTCCTTTCCATAGTGTTAATGGTGTGCAGCCATGAATCGTTCTCAGCCATCACAGCCCCATAGTATAAGTATACCCTATTTTTGCCTTTGTTGCAATTGACGAATTCTACAAATATTGTGTGTTCTTTCATTACAATTTGTATAGATATGAGAAATTTTTGTACAATTTTTGTTGAAAATGCGTGAAATTATACGAACTGTTTTGATAAATGCAAAAATTTTCCTTATCAATGGAAAAAGGCTGACCGTTGCAATCAATGGACAGCCTGCACAAAAGAATCCTAATTTTCTGAATCCTCTGCAAGATACTTCGTTAAAAGCGCATGCATTTCGGGATATTCTTTCTTGACTTTCATCAAATTTCCCTGTGGATTGATAAAACAGTGAGTGCTTGCACCAGTACAGCAGATTTCCTTTGTTTTTTCGTTACGCACAACATAAGAAAATCCATACCGTAACCCATTATAGAGATTCAGCCTTGTTTCAATTTCGACAGGTTCACCAAAACGCACCATTTTTTTATATTGTGCATCCATTGTCAGGACAGGGCAGACAATCCCTTTCGCTTCTTGTTCCGCAAAGACAATGCCTACTTTTTCGAGGTAATAAACCCTTGCTTCCTCAAACCAGCGAATATAATTAGCATGATGAATAATTTTCATTTGGTCAGTTTCATAATAAAATGGAACTCTTTCATAAATTACCATAAAAATCCTTCCTTTACAGATATTCCCCAAAAAGTTGACTTTCCCATTCTTTGCGGTCATATTTCACACATTGTAGCAATCTTTCGTGTAATTCTGGAAACTCTCGTTTCATGCGGACGGGTTTTCCGTTTGGATGCAGGAAACAATGTGCAGTTGTTCCGGTGGAACAAATTGCACCAGTCTGACGATTTTGTACTTCATAGTAAAAAATATATCGAAATCCATTATACATCGTTAATCGGGTAATCACCTGTATATAATCCTTGAGTAAAATCGGTATATGATACTTAATGCTTGCTGCCAATACAGGGGAAATCAAGGGGGAACTTGTCAGTTTCATTCCAACAAATCCTATCTTTTCCAGATAATACACCCTTGCTTCCTCAAACCAACAGAGAATATTCACATCATGCACAATACCAGTTTGAGCAGTTTCATGATACTGCGGAGTCCTGACATAAATCATCTGTTTTACTCCGTTTCTGTTTCAATTTCCTTTTCTGGTTCTTTCTTTTTCTTGAAAACAACCAGCTTACTAAAGAAATAATTCGCCAATGTGACAACTACCTGAGCCATAAATTTGAATACCCAGTACATTAACATATTGGTAACGGTCTGACCGTCTTCGGAATAGAAGTTTGCACCAATATTCATAATCACCTGTTCCAGCAGGAATGAACCGATTCTTGCAGAAACAAACGTCCAGATTTCATGCCATAATTGCTGTTTGGAAGTGGTCACACTCCTGAATACATATTTCTTATTGACATAAAAGGCGAATATCAGAGCCACAACCCAAGCAATTGATGTTGCTATTGTTGTCTTGACTTTAATAGAATCCCATGTGACAAGACCGGCAATATTCAAAGCCGGAATATTCAAAGGGTCAAGGATTTTCTGACTGATACCCTGAACAATTAAGTTCAGGATAGTCGTCAGAAGTCCATAATAGACATAAATAATCAGTTCTTCAAATTTGTCATACAACTTTTTCAGCGGTGGGGGAAGGAGTTTCACGAAAAACTGTAAAATTTTATCAAACATAAACTTCCTTTCTGTCGCTTACATCAATTCACAGATGAGTTCAGAAAATTCAGCCGGATTCTGAATCGGCATCCCCTCCAGCAAAAGTGCCTGATTATAGAGCAATTTTGCATACTTCTGAATCTTGTCAGAATCCTTCATTGCAGTCAGGTGAGCAAATACCGGATGTTCGGGGTTGACTTCCAATACAAGCTTTGCCTGTACCTTCTTATCTGTAGGCATAGAATTGAGAATTTTCTCCATTTCAAGGGTCAAATCTCCCTCACTGGTCAAACAAGCCGGATGCTTTTTCAGACGGCTGGAAAGAACCACACGTTCCACCTTCCCTTCCAATGCGGAAGACATTTCATCTAAGAGGGACTTATTTTCCTCCTGCTTTTCGTCAAGAGCCTTCTTTTCCTCTTCGGTGTTCAAATCGAGGTCATTTGCCGTAACTGACTTAAATACTTTTTCCTTATAAGCAATCATCTGCTTGACTGCGAATTCATCAACCGGAGCTGTAAAGTAAAGAATTTCGTACCCCTTAGCAAGAACAGCTTCTGTCTGTGGCAATGCTGCGATTGCTTCGGGACTTGCACCAGATGCATAATAAATTTCCTTCTGGTCTTCCGGCATTGCATCCACATATTCCTGTAATGTGATGGGCTTGTCTCCACGAGAAGAGCGGAATAACAACAAATCCTGCAAATCTTCCTTGTGCATACCGTAATCACTGTAGACACCATATTTCAACTGTGTGCCGAATGCTTCAAAGAACTGTTCGTACTTGTCACGGTCATTTTTAATCATGCGAACGAGTTCGGAACGGATTGTTTTTTCAATGCTTCTTGCAATCAGTTTCAATTGTCTGTCATGCTGTAACATTTCACGGGAGATATTCAAGGACAAATCCTCTGAATCCACCAGACCACGCACAAAGCTATAGTAATCCGGCAGAAGGTCAGCGCATTTTTCCATAATCAGAACACCATTGGTATACAGCTGTAAGCCCTTTTCATATTCTCTGGTATAGTAATCAAAGGGAGCTTTTGACGGAATATACAGCAATGCATCATAAGAAGGTGTTCCCTCATTGTGAACGTGCTTGTAAACCATTGGTGGCATATAATCCACAAATTTTTCCTGATAGAAGTTATTGTAATCATCATCTGTCAATTCTGTACGGTTCTTTTTCCAAAGGGGTGTCATACTATTTAATGTGTCAAGCGTTGTAATTGTTTCGTACTCATTTTCTGTACCGTCTTTCAAATGCTGGTGAGATACTTCCATCTGAATGGGGAAACGGATATAATCGGAATATCTCTTGACAAGCCCCTGAATACGATAGCTTTCGAGGAATTCGCTATAGCCTTCTTCATCAGAATCTTCCATCAATTCAAGAACAATCTTTGTACCATGTTCCTTGATTTCGTCAGTTTCTTCAATGGTATAGCCTTCCACGCCCTCAGACTGCCATTTGTGCGCCTGTTCCGTGCCGAATGCTTTTGAATACACTGTCACACGCTTTGCCACCATGAACGCAGAATAGAAGCCCACACCGAATTGACCAATGATTTGCTGGTCTTCTCCAAGCTGATTATCATTCTTGAAAGCCAACGAACCAGAACTTGCAATTGTACCGAGATTACTTTCCAATTCTTCCGCAGTCATGCCAATACCGTTATCAGTGATAGTAATGGTTCTGTTATCTTTGTCAAGGTCAATGCGAATTTTGAAATCTTCCCTGTTCATTCCAACAGAATCATCTGTCAGAGAACGGAAATACAACTTGTCAATTGCATCAGAAGCATTGGAAATCAATTCACGGAGAAAAATTTCCTTATGTGTATAAATTGAATGAATCATCATGTCAAGCAGTTTCTTAGATTCTGCCTGAAAAGCCTTTGTTTCCATAGTTTGCACACTCTCTTTCTTGATTCAATGATTTTTAGCACTCAAATGATATGAGTGCTAATTCTTACTACTTATTATACATCAAAGAAGGGAATTTGTCAAGTACGAATATGACAAAAAAAAGTTTTTTTTGATAGGAGATATTGTGAGATATTATCAGGATATGAAAAAAATGAATTTTTGGACAAAATTAAAATTTTGTGTAAACTGCATAGGCAGGAAACAAAATCATTTTACAAAATGCCGGAAATTTGCCTTATTTTATTTACAAAAAGTATATTTTTATTGTCTATCTACACAAAAAAAGCCGATTTTTTCGGTGGAATCGTCAACAGATTGTTCAAGAAGTACTTGACAATTTGGTAAAAAAGTTGTATACTGTAAGTGTATCATTTTGTATATTTTCCTCAAACCAAGCCAAATGCAATATACAAGATGAACATAAAAAGAAACGGCGAAAAATAGCCGTTTCTATTGAAAATTGAAAGAAGGGATACTTATGAAAAGAAATCTGAAACAGCGATTTCTGTCATTTGCGACCGCAATGGCAATGAGCCTAAGTAGTGTTTCACTTGGTTCGGTATCAATTGTTGCAGAAGATTCTGATTCGCCGACAACTGATACAACGTTGTTTTCCCTTGATGGTACTTCAATTAGTGGGAATGGGCTTGGGGCTAATGATTTATATACACGCATTGATTTCCAGAATGTGTTCAGGACAGAATCCTATATGATGTCGATTCCTGAAAATACCTATTATCTTCTGGTTCATGCGGTGGGAAATAACAACACCACAGAGGGCTTCACCTACGAGGAGGGTGAAGATAACAACCATTACCAGCTGATTGAAATCAATCTTGAGGGTGCTGAAACATGGAATTCCGGAAAATTCGATGTTCTGCCAACTAAGATGGTATCAGAATGGGAAACAGTAGTTCCAGAAACCGTCTTTGTAGAAGGTACAGTTCTGAAAAATGATGACCCTTCTACAGATTTAACGCTGGAAAATGCGATTGCTGGAACAGGATGTTCCGCAGTTACCACCATTGAAGATGCAAATCTTGCTTCGCAAGGTCTTGCAGCACAAACAGGCTATCAGGGAAATGATACATTTGTGATTGATGGTCAACTGGGTTGCGGTGTACAAATCAATGTTTACGATTATGATGGTTCGACCCTTGCTCCTCTTGCGAATGATGCCCCCTCCAATTACTTTACTTTGGCATACCTCACCCCTAAGGGAGAAGGGTCATCCAGAGAAAACGTGCAAGGATGGGCAATTCAGCAATTTAACCCTGAAAATGATGCTTCTAGCTCCATTAGTTTCATGAATTTCTATCCATTTGGGGAAGATGGTTCTACTACAGATGAAACCACATTTACATACAATCCTAATTTGTATGATATGAATATTCGTGTCTACCGTTCAGATGAAATTCTTGAAACTTACGCTGATTGTGTTGAAAAGGGTATTGACTCCATTCCGGATTATCGCTTTGCAAGTTCCAAAAATGGCAGTCTGACAAACCTTTCAATTATTAAGGATATTGTAGAGTATCATGTGAATATTGAAGCAGATGCTCCAATTACCATCAAAGATAGTGATTATATCTACCTCTTTGTAGATGTAAAGCATCAGTCAACAGGTGATACCTACTACTATCAACAAATCACTATGGATGCAATTCCAGAGCTGATAATTGATGTTGAAAATTGGATGGATGGCAACGGAAATATTGATGAACATGAAAAGTTCAGAGGTAATGAAACACTTTCCGTGAAGTTGGTAATGTCCACACAAGAAATCAACCTTAATAATATTACTTCCTTAACGAATTGTACTTTGATTGAAGAAGGCAATTCCCTTAAAACTTTCACAGTTCATTATGGAGAAAGAAAGAAAACTCGTGATGAATCTACTCATGTGACAGTATACACAGATTACATCAATCTTTCTTCTATTACTGCTACCAATGATTATGATTTCAAGACGATATTAGGTGATGGCTTATATTATGGCATCACAGCAGATAGATTCAATCAAACCAACCATGCACAAACCAATGCAGCAGCTAATTATTATCAATCCCACAATAACCCGATTGAACCTGACCTTTCTGGTAAATCTTCCGGCGCATTCTGGTTGCCTTATTTTGTGAATTTCAACGGGAAAACAATTGTGGATGATGAAACAATCTTCTATGAAGCGGGAGAACAAGAAGGTAAAATCTTTATCGGTCAATCCCACAATGAACAGGGAATTGTATTAAATGTCGATTCTCCTGAAAGACTGCAAGACCCCAGAAATTTTGTCACCATTAAAACTCATGTTCCCCAAGATATGGTGAATAATCCCATTGAACCCATCATTAAGCATATGGAACAAATGTCTGATGAACTTTTGAGACACCAGACAAATGTTACCCCTATGAAAGTCAGTCAAAATGAAGTATTGATTGATACGACTGCTTTCCCTGAAGATGTTACTCTTTACATTGATGGCGACCAACTCGCTGAATTGATGAACCGAAACATCAATGGTGGTCTGAAAATCAAGAAAAAAGAAAATCAAACACTTGTTTTCAATTTCGATTCTACACAATCTCTTACATTGGGCAGAGCAATTGTAGAAATTTATGATGAAAACGGTACAATGACTGACAGTGGTGCAAATTACGGCGCATCTGACACACAAAATGGCAGTCCTACCAACCAATGGCTTGACCGCTTAACTCGTCACATTGTCTGGAATCTGTCATCAGTGGAAAAGGTTGATTTGGAAGCAACTTCTGGTATTTTCCTCCTCCCTGATGAAAATTCCGTTGCAACCGTTACCGGTACAAGTACCGGCTGGATTATCACAGATGGTTATATTGAGAATCCTAGCGGTGAATGGCATTTCGTGTACTCTGAACTTCCAGATGCTGGCTCTGAAAAAACTGCTACTGTTTCCATCAGCAAGGTTGATGCTGCAAATAGTGAACAGTTGACAGGCGCAACATTGGAATTAACTGGACATTTTGATGTTGATAGTGTCACCGTATTGCAGGAAGACAATACAAAACCAAATGCACTTTCTGTTACTGCTGATAAAATCAGCTACATCACAAATTCTCAAACAGTGACAATTACAGGTTTACAGAATGGTGTATACACATTGACAGAAATTACCGCTCCTGATGGTTATGAAGTCGCTGAAAGCATTACTTTTGAAGTTGTTGAAGGCGTTGTGAAAAATCAAACTGACAACAATATTGTGATGCAGGATAAATCCAAAACTGCTGAAACAACAGCTTCTACAGAAGCTACTACTTCTACAACCTCTACAGAAGCTACCACTTCTACAACTTCTACAGAGGCTACTACTTCCACAACCTCTACAGAGGCTACTACTTCTACAACCTCCACAGAGGCTACTACTTCCACAACCTCTACAGAAGCTACTACTTCCACAACTTCTACAGAAGCTACCACTTCTACAACCTCTACAGAAGCTACTACTTCCACAACTTCTACAGAAGCTACTACTTCCACAGAGGCTACCACTTCCACAACCTCTACAAAGGCTACTACTTCTACAACCTCTACAGAAGCTACTACTTCCACAACATCCATAGAAGCTACTACTTCCACAACTTCTATAAAAGCTACTACTTCCACAACCTCTACAGAAGCTACTACTTCCACAACCTCTACAGAAGCTACTACTTCCACAACTTCTACAGAAGCTACTACTTCCACAACTTCTA
>JAZAUD010000013.1:0-68492 GCA_036373775.1 Oscillospiraceae bacterium
GGGTTGTCCGCTCCTGTACTCGTTGACTCCCGTCCGGTTCATTAGCGAACTCATTTATTATACCACATTTTCAGAAGTTTGTCAAGTGTTTTTTCAAAAATTTTTCAAAAACTTTTTTCACTCTTTTGTGGGCTGTGGGGCTTTCGTCCGACAGCTTTATTATTATAACACAATTTTTCCCATTTGTCAAGCAGAAGAATTATTGAAAATTCATTTGATTTTTAGCTATTTTCACCAATGACATTTTTGTTGTTATCTGCTATACTATCATTAGAAAAAGGGGGAATTTCGATGAATAGGGAAATTGAATGCAGAATTGGAAATAATATCCGAATGCTGAGAGAACAACAACATCTGACACAAGAATTTCTTGCTACTAAAATGCAACTTGCTGGCTGTGATATTACCAGAAGTGCTATTGCTAAAATTGAAGTGGGGCAACGACATTTGTATCCTGATGAAATTATTCTCATTAAGAAAATTCTAAATGTGACTTTTGATGATATTTTTGATATTTTATAATGGGGATGCAATGCAATAAGGCTTGACACATCCAGCCAAAAACAAGATTTTTGTCTGAATTTGTGTCAAGTGCATTGCGTTCCCCCAAGCCCCTTTTATTATAATGGGGACATTGCGCCGTGAAGTCTTAGTACATTCTGCAAAAAACTGATGCAAAACGCACTAAGGGCGCAATTTCCCCCAAGCCCCTTTTATTTTTATTATAATGGGGGATGCAATGCAATAAGGCTTGACACATCCAGCCAAAAACAAGATTTTTGTCTGAATTTGTGTCAAGTGCATTGCGTTCCCCCAAGCCCCCTTTTTTTATCATAATGGGGGACATTGCGCCGTGAAGTCTTAGCACGTTCTGCAAAAAACTGATGCAGAACGCACTAAGGGCGCAATTTCCCCCAAGCCCCCTTTTATTTTATTAAGGCTTGACAAAAATCAAAAAATATCATACAATAGAACTATAGAAAGGAAGGTGAAAATTTTGAATATTTTTGAAAAGCTCCGTCACAAACAGGCAGGGCATTTCTATTGGCTTCGTGGTTTGGTGATGCATGGAATGATACATGCATTATTGCATCTTCGGCTATTATTGCGGTGGATTTTTCTCTCTGTGATACTGGGGGGCATTCTTGGTTTAGTGGGTGCTGCGTTTGTGGAATGCATTCATATGGGGACGGAATACCGCCGTTCGCATTGGTGGTGTTATGCGCTACTTCCGATAGGGGGGTTATTGATTGTATGGCTTTATCGAGTTACACATGACAAGCATGATAAGGGGACAAATATGGTATTGGCTTCCATTCGTTCAGAGGCGAATTTACCTGTACAGATGGCTCCTTTGATATTTCTCACCACTATCATTACACATTTTGTTGGTGGAAGTGCCGGACGTGAGGGGGCGGCTTTACAATTAGGTGGCAGTTTGGGCGATTTATTCGGAAAAGCTGTGAAATTGCGTGAAAAAGACCGCCGTACTTTGATTATCACCGGAATGAGTGCGGCATTTTCGGCAATTTTCCGGACACCAGCAGCGGCTGCTGTTTTTGCTATGGAAGTTGGGTGTGTTGGTACTATGCAATATGCGGCATTAGTTCCCTGTGTGATTGCATCTTTGACAGCTTCTTATATTGCGGATTTATTGGGCTTTCCGTTGGCGCATTATGAAATTAAGGCGATTCCGCCATTGAATCCTATCAATGCTGTGAAAACGATTATTTTAGGGATTTTCTGTGCAGGGTTGAGTATTATTTTTTGTATTATTTTACATAAAACAGAACATTGGATGAAACAACGCTTCCAAAATTCTTATTTGAGAATTGCACTATCTGGAATTGTCTTGATATTATTAGGGCTGATTCTTCGTACACAAGATTATTATGGAACAGGTGGAGACATTATCGTGAAGGCGGTCAATGGTCAAGCGGTATGGTATGCATTCATTTTCAAGATTCTCTTTACTGCGATTACTTTGGGAGGAGGATTTAAAGGCGGAGAAATTGTGCCTTCTTTTTTTGTGGGTGCAACATTTGGTTGTGTTTATGGACAAATTGCAGGGTTAGAGCCTTCTCTTTGTGCAGGGATTGGAATGGCTTCGCTGTTTTGTGGTGTGACAAATTGTCCGCTTGCTACGTTATTCATTTCAGCGGAATTATTCGGGATGGAATGTGTGCCGTATTGCTTATTAGGAATTGCTGTGAGTTACTTGTTATCCGGCTATTACGGGCTTTATCGGGAACAGAGATTTTACTATTCCAAATTTGCAGATGAACATATTCACCATAAAACAAGAAAGTGAGGGGACATCATGACAAAAGCAGTGATTTTTGATATGGATGGTCTGATGTTGGATACTGAAAAATTGTTAGCTCGTTACTGGATGCAGGCTGCCCATGAATACGGATTTCCCATGCAATTACAACAAGTTTTGGAGATTCGCAGTTTATCTGCGAACTATGCAAAGCCAAAATTGCAGTCGATTTTTGGCGAAAATTTCAATTATGAAGAAATCCGTGCAAGAAGGCGACAATTGACCGCTGAACACCTCCAAACTTATGGCATTGAGAAAAAACAGGGGCTTGACCAGTTGTTACAGTACCTCAAAGACAGCAATCGGAAAATTGCCGTTGCAACGGCTACTGATAAAGAACGTACTGAAATTTATTTGAAACAAGTCGGTGTTTATGAATATTTCGATACGTTTGTATGTGGGGATATGGTGAAAATTGGAAAGCCTGACCCTGAAATTTATTTGACTGCTTGTCAAGCAGTCGGATTTCCACCAGCGGAATGCATGGCTTTGGAGGATTCCCCTAATGGGATTCGTTCGGCATATTCCGCCGGATGCAAGGCTGTGATGATTCCGGATTTGTCCCAACCAGATGAGGAACTCAAGCCCTTATTGTATGCTTGTGTGCCATCATTGGCAGACGTGATTGACATTCTGAAAGGAGAGTAACCATGCCGAAACCTAATGAATTCGATATTCCCAGACCGTTTTATTTCGAAAGTGGAAACTATTTCACCGGAAGTAAGGGAAATTTCAATTTTAAGATTGTTCCCAAAGATGAGACTCTATATGTTACATTTTGGCATGGGTTCTTATGTTCTGACCTTGCGGAAATGGAGGGAGAACAGGAATTTCCTCTTTCTGAGGAGGGGTTTCAATTGATGCTGGAATGGTTGAAGGAAAAAGATAGTGAATCTTTGTCGTGAAATCAAAAAAATGCCTGAGAATATCAGGCATTTTTTTCGTAATATCAGCATAATTTCAAAAGTTCGTTTGCAAATTGCTCCGGATGTTCCGCAATCATCATATGCGTGCTTTCCGGAAATGCTACTGCTTTGAATGGACAATTGACATGTTCTTGATACCATTTCGCTAAGTCCGGTGAAAAAAGTGAACCCGGTACTGCATAAAAATAGGCAAGGGGAACGGTGATATTTTCCATGACGTCCCGATTGTCCTGCGCTTTCATGGAGGCTGACAGGTTCGTGAGTACTTTCCTGTCACAACTGCGGAGTCTGCACCTTAAAATCAGGCGTAATATTCCATGGGGGACTTGATTCAATTTCGGCAATGCTCCCAAAGCAAAGGATTGATATAGCTGAATGAATGTTTTTCCAGCGTCCTGACGCATATTTTTGGCGGTGTATTTGCCTTGATATAAGCCGAGATTCCAATTTTCATCATTCAATTGTTTCGGGGTCATGTCACATAATACGACTTGCTTCAATTTCTCACAGCCATATTGTCTGATGTAATTCATGGCGACACCTGCACCCATTGACCAGCCTACCAGCGTGACTTCTGAAAGGGAAAGCCCTGTTATCAGTTCGTGCAAGTCGCTTGCAAGCGTTTCCATTTTCACAGGTTCAGTATTGGCTGATTTGCTTTTTCCGTGTCCACGGTGGTCGTAAATGATGCAGTGGGCTTTGTCTTTCAGATATTTCATGGGTTCACGGTAGACGGTGTGATTGCTTGTCCAGCCGTGCATCAGAATGATTGTTTCGCCAGATGTTCCATGCTCTTCATAATACAATTTCATGCCGTTTTTTAGTGGGAAATAACTCAATTTACTCATTCCTTTCATTTTTTAACATTATAGCATAGTTATCATGATAAGTCAAGATATTTTGACAGAAAAATTTTGGATGGCTTGCTTTTCATATGAGAGTATGTTATAATGGAAATAATTTGATTCAGGAGGTGTTTGCATTGTTGGGGGCAATTTATGGAGATATTATCGGCTCATATTATGAGGTACATTGTACCAAAGATTATGATTTCCCATTTCAGAAAGATTCTACTTTTACGGATGATAGTGTATTGACAACGGCTACTGCAAAGGCGATTTTGTTGCATCCTGAACCTATTACCAGATGGGAACTCCATCAGCGTTGCAGGGAATATGCGATACAGTATCAACAATATTTTTCGTGGTTTCCTCATGCCGGATATGGGAATCTATTCGTTTCGTGGGCTTCTTCCCATTCTATGCGGAAACAAAAAAGCTATGGAAATGGCGGGGCGATGCGTGTCATTCCTGTTGGATGGGCTTATGATTCCATGGAACAGGTGTTACTGCAAGCTAAGGCTAGCTGTATTTGTACTCACAATCACCATGAAGCTATCAGGGGGGCGCAGGCTGTCGCTTGTGCGGTTTGGTTGGCAAGAATGGGAGCTGATAAAACTCAAATCCGTTCGGAATTGTCAAAGCGTTTCCATTATCCTCTTGCATTCCGGCTTGATGACATCCGACCACTTTATGAATTCGACAGCCGGACAAATTACAGCGTTCCTCCTGCGATTGTCTGCTTTCTGGAATCGACAGACTTTGAAAGCGCAGTTCGAAACGCTGTTTCTCTTGGTGGTGATGCTGATACAATGGCTTGTATTGCTGGAGGGATTGCAGAGGCATATTATCGGGATATTCCCGATTTTGTGCGGAAATTCTGCGACTTGAAAATTGACAGCTCCATCAGGGCGGTGATTCGTGAATTTGAAGAAAAATTTTTAAGGCTTGCAAAAAATTGACTCTTGATAAACTCCATAAAGTTTGAATAATTCCCTTTGAATGAGCAGATATACCCCACAACAAAACAGGCTGTAAATTATCATCCAAATGGGATGGCTTTCTGCATGAATATGCAGCAATAAAAATATCATATTGAGAAATTGTGAGGAACAAATTGCAGAAAATAACGGTATTCCTAATAGTTTCACAGGTTCGGGATTCATGCCTGTTTTGCGGATAATCAAAATGATTCGCCCTACATTCCCAAATATATTACTTGCATAATAGGAAAGTACGATTCCATAAAATCCCATCAGGGGAATGAATATCAATACAAATGAAATTCGTATCACATATTCTAATAAGTAATTCACAGAGGAAAAATTCTGTTCGCCAATTCCCTTGATAATACTTTCTGACACAATTTCCAGATAAATGAATGGTACAACAGGGGCAAGCAATACTATCATTTTTCCGGCAATTTCTCCACCCCCTAATAATACCCCTATTTCATCCCCAAATCTCAACAGTATCATGGTAATGAATACTGCAAATACAATTGTTTGGCGGATGGTCTTTTCTGAAAGTTCTGTGATTCTTGCGGAATGATTGGCTGCTTTTTCCCTTGCGGTTTCTGTGACAAGAATTCCAGCCAATGAACATAAAATTGTGGATGGAAAAAATAATGTGGGAATGATAATCGCTTCAAATATTCCAAATTGGCTGAATGCTTCTGAGGCTGAATTCCCTGCTTGGCGCAAGGTCATGGGAACAAGTGCATCATTTGCTGAACTCAAAAACGAGGTCAATGCTGAACCACCCATCACAGGCAAGGCTAATATCAAGTATTGTTTCCATGTCAAAGAGGCTTTTCCGGTTGCTTCTGCATGACACTTCCGGAAATTGCACAACATTAAAAGCAAAGATGCCATTGTTCCGGCAATTGTTCCCATAATGGTCATATGACAAAGTTCTTGTGGATTGGTCGGGGCTTTTATCCCTATCATGATTCCCATACAAATGGTACGGGCAATACAATCTATCACGTCAGAAATGGCACAGATTGCCGTCTGACAACAGGCATTGAACCAGCCTTTGATACACGATGTGATGGTTAATAATGGTAATGCTGCTGTCATGATTCGTACAGAGGTTATCAAATTATCCGATTGCAAGAAAAATATACTGCATTCTTTCGCAAATAAATTGACAATTCCTGATACAATCACACACATTAACAGACTAACCGCCATACAGTGCATCAGTATTTTTCGGGGGTTGCGCTGTTGCTTGCCTAATTCTTCGGAGATGAAACGGCTTGCACATAAGAATACATTTCCGTTTGCAATGACGGCTAATAGCCGAAAAAATGAGCTTGTCAATGTCAATATTCCAATTGCTTCCGTTCCAAGGTATTTTGTCATGAATATATTTAACAAAAGTCCTAAGCCATCGAGGAGCATTTGAATGATTGTTAATAGCAATGTGTCTTTCAGAATGTTTCTTTGCATTGTATTCCTCCATTTCACTTGAGAATATAGCATTGCTTTCCATGAATAGTTTATGCAACAGTGAAAAAAATTATGAAAACAGGAGTGGTATCGAAATTTGACATTTTCCCTGAAATGTGCTATACTATATAAAAGATAAAAGCAAATGAAAGCAAATCAAAAAGGAGCGGAATTATGGAGTTTGATGTAGAACAGCAAGAGGAACTTGCACTTCTGCCGGATACCATTTTACATGATGCTATCCGAATACTTGACACGGAAACTATCAATGAAAATGATATTGTCTATGTTGCAGAATATACTGAAAATGGTAAAGAAATCAGTATCAAGGAATATTGTCCTTCTGGTATCAGCAAGCGTGAAGGGCTGGAATTGTTATGCCCTGAACATGAGGAAACATTTCATTCCGGATTGCAACAATTCGAAAAAATGGGAATGCTTTTGAAAGAGGGCGTTCCCCATATGCAGAAAGTGCTTGATTTTTGGTATGAGAATCATACGGCTTATTATGCGGTTACATCTTCTGATGGTGATTCCTTCCGGCGGACAATTCCCATCCCAACGGCGACTTATGTACAAAGTCTGGGAATTATGCTTTGTGATATGTATTCCAAACTGCATGAAAATCATTTCTATTATGGGGCAATTTATGAAAGTGACTTGACATTCACCGAAAAAGGCAAATTGATTTTAGAACCCCATCTCACTGAAAATGGTACAAAAGCCGAGGATTTACACAGCTTAACGGAATTTTTGCGGAATTTGCTTTCTGAAACGGTGGAAGCAAAAGAAAATTTGAGAAACCGCCCTGCATTGACTGTCACACAAGAAGCCTTGCAATATCATTATGAGGATGCACAATTATTGAAATCTGCTTTGATTGGTGAAAATGGTTTTGGTGTTCCTGTCAAGCATTCTAAGAATATCAAGCCATTTTTAGCAATAGCTTGTGTGTTGTGCTTTGGGTTTGCACTTTTCGGGATGTTCTTTTTAAATCCAGCTCCCCGAAAAAAAGTGATTCAGGAAATCAGTCTGGAAGAAATTCAGCCGGAAATTATTTCCGTTTGGATTCCCCTTGATAAAAGGCTTGACGAGCAACAACAAAGCAAAATGTATCAGAAATTAGCAGAGGGATTCCAACGTGAACACAAGGGCTATGGTGTGAAGATTCAGCTTTATGATGAAACTGCTTTTTCTTCTGCGCTGGATTCCATGACTCCCGAAAATATGCCGGCTGTTTTCATGAATACTCTGGATACAAGAGCCACGGGAAAGGCTGCGGATTTGGAATCATTGGAGTTTTCCATTGATAACCATTATATTACCGATTTGGAAGGGTTCGGGAATGTACTGCCGATTGGTTGCAGTGTTCCGGTTTTGTATTGCAATCAGCATTATACCACTAGTCGCAGTCATACTATTTCCGGTGGTGAATTGCCTTCCGATACCTTGTATGATGTCAGTGCAGATGACTTTATCACCAGACAATCTACCCACAAGCCACAGGAACAGTTGCAGTATTTTCTTGCGGATGGTTCACATCCTATGCTTGGGAGTACTAATATTTTGTCACAAATACAGGAAAATGGTCAGAATTCTGGTGCGGTTCAGATGATACCTGTTGTGACTTCAGATGATGCTTGTGTGTTGCAGTATGAATATTACTGCACTGTTAATCAGGAATGCGCTAAAAATACTCAGCTGGTCGGAATGCTATGGTTGCAGTATCTTTTGACGGAAGAGGCTCAGACGATTCTATTCGTAGAAAATGATATTGCATTACCTTTGCATGAAGATGCGGTGGTCAGGGCTTTGCATACCCATCAGGCTTTACAGGTGTTGAGCGGTTTGAAGCTTGACAGCGGTATCTTACAGGAAAAGAGGTGATTCAAATGGCATGGAATCTCAAACATCATGATAATTTCCCTATCTCTGTGGAACGTGCGATTCTGGAAAACGAAACCCTTTTAATGGAAAGGTATTGTATTCTGGAATTCCATCACTACAGCGGTTCAGAATTGTATTACCATGTACAGGATAGGCAAACCAATGAGCATTTTTTGATTGCGGAATTATTGCCCTTTCAATGGTGTAGTCTCGATTATGAAGGGAATTTTGTCCCTTTGCGGAAAGAATCTGGTATTCAATGGGAAGCAATTCGAAATACTATGATAGAACGGCTGAAACAATTGCAGGCTCTTTCAGAAGATGAAGCGATTTCAAGAATTCTTGCTATTTTTGAGGAATATGGAACTATTTTCTATGTTATGCCATTTCAGCGGAATATTTCGCTCCGTGAACAGCTGAAACAAGGGGTTCTTTCTCCTGAGGATACGATGCAATTGTTTACTCCCATTCTTGATACCTTGGCTGGATTGCATCAGGTGGGTATCTGTCATGGTGCGATTACAGATACTGCCATTCATGTGGAAGAGGGGGAATGTATTCTTGATGATTGGCTGAGTAGTGCGCTCCATTCTGATGTACAAGAGGACGTTCGGGCGGTGAGTCTTCTCTTGTATCGTGCTATGACTGGAGAAACTGTATTTCATGAATCAACGGCGCAAAAGCTCCCTGAAACTATCCGGAATGCTTTGTATAATGGGATTTATGATACACATTTGAGCATTATGGAACTATGGCATCAGCTCCACTCCCAAAAACCAGCCAAAAAAATTCAGTCCGTCAAGCCTGTTTGGGAACAATCTCAAATCATCCCTGTGATGGCTACCATCCTATTTTGTGCCGGTTGCTTCTACCTTTCAACCAATCCATTCCGGAAATGGAGTGCTAAAAATACACATTCTATTACTTCTTACCAAAAGGCGGAACAAACCCTTCCTGATGTGAGTTATCATGTACCAGAAAATACAATTCAGCTCCCTGAATTGCTTTACCTTCCAGAAACTGAGGCTATTCAGGATTTGGGGCATTTGGGTTTGCATTCGATTGTTACCCAAAAAGTGGAAAATCCTACCGTGCCAGAGGGATGCATTGTGACACAATCCCCTCATGCGGGTGCAATTCTTCAAGAAGGTGATACCGTGATACTTTCTGTCAGTGAAGGCTGGAGAAGCGTCGTTCCTGATGTGGCGGGGATGAATATTGAAAAAGCAACCGAAAAATTGCAAAAATTAGGATTTGTTGTCGAGGTGGAAAAGGCTGTCAGTGATTCCATTGCACCGGATTCTGTGATTTCTCAAGATGTCGAACCGGAAAGCAAGCTGGAAAGAGAATCTGTGATTCATTTGTTGGTTTCTGTGGGACGAAAAGATATTGATTCCTCTCAAACTGTCACCATAGAAAATTATTCTGATATGACTTTTGAAGAAGTCAAAACGACCCTTTCAGAACAATTGATATATGTTACGCTGGAAGACAGGGTTTTCAGTAATCGAGTTCCAGCCGGAAAAATCGTCTCCCAAAGTGTGCAGGCTGGTGAAAGCGTTTCGCAGGGTTCAACGGTGAGTGTGGTTGTTAGCTTGGGCGCAAAACGAACCAGCGTTCCTGATGTCGTTTCCATGACGACGGAAGAGGCAAAAGAAGCCATTGAAGATGCTAATTTGAGATGCGTTCTTTGCTACGTTTCCGATGATGAACATGAGATTGATACTGTGTTGGAACAAAATTACCCCCCTGAAACAATTCTCCCCATTCATACGGAAGTATGGCTGAATGTAAGTATCGGCTCTAAGAACGTTGTGGAAAGTCTGGGCGGATGGTCTGGAAATCCTCTGCCTGAACCAGAGGGGCAACCTTCTCCCGAAACTCCTCCAGAGGAAGAAATTCAAGAAATGCCGGTTGAAGAGCAGTAACTTCATTAAAAGGATGTGGCATTTTTCCACAAAAAATAGTTGACAATGGAAAATATTTGTGCTATACTTGAAGTAGGAATTTGTTAAATCAATATCGTTACAGTAAATTTATTCACAATGAAAGGATTGGCGAAGATGAAAAACAAAATCAAAAGTGGCATTGCAGCTTTTTTGGCGGCTGTGATGGCGTTCACTCCTACTGCAATCAGTCAGCAACAATTACAGAAAGTCAGTGCAGCTGATACGGTATTAGCATTTCCGGGGGCGGTTGGTGCTGGACGATATGCAACCGGCGGACGTGGCGGAGAAGTTTACCACGTTACCAATTTGAACGACAGCGGAACAGGTTCATTCCGTGATGCTGTCAGCAAGTCGGGGCGAATTGTTGTATTTGATGTCAGTGGTACAATCGAATTGTCAAGCAATATCCTCGTACAAAGCAATGTTACCATTGCCGGACAGACTGCCCCCGGTGGTTCGGGAATTACCCTCAAAAATTATAAGATGGGTATGAGCGGTGATAATATCATCTGCCGTTTTGTCAGCTCCCGACCGGGCCCATATAAGGCTACCAGCTCCGGTAATGATGCTTGGGGCGGTGCAAAAGGTTCGAATTCCATCATTGACCATTGCTCAATGAGCTGGACAACAGATGAACAATGGGGCTTGTATTCCAACAATGAATACTATACCGTGCAGTATTCTATTATTGGTCCTGCGGATTCTTGGGGCGGACATAAAAAGGGCTTGCATGGTTTCGGCTTGATGATGGGGAAAGGATATAGTACCTTTGACCATAATCTGATTGTTCATAATGTTTCCAGAAATTTCCGTGGTAAGATTGAAGGCACTGAAACTGCTGACTTTACCAATAATGTCATTTATAACTGGGCTTATCAAACTGCATACGGCACTATCGGTCATTTGAATTATGTCAATAATACCCTCAAAATGGGTAACGGTACAACTGGCGGTAAACATTATGTCAATGTGGATAGTACCACCAAACCACAAAATTTCAAGATTTTCTTGCAGGGCAATCGAATGCTCAATAAAGACGGCTCTGTATATGATACTGTTACCTCTGATAACTGGAATGGTATCGACATTAAAGCAGCCTTAACTACTGATTATGGTATCACAAAGGATACTTTGAAGAGTGGCACTTCTTTCCAGACGGTTGTGAATGGGGTTAATGTATCGACTGCGGATACTTGCGAAAGTGCAGAGGCTTCCTTTGAACACGTTGTGACTTATGCCGGAAATGGCATTTCCTCCGATACAAGAACCGCTGTTGACCAGCAATGCGCTTATGAAGCCAAAACCGGAACAGGTAATCTTTCCGGAACAGCTGCTTATTCTGAGGCGACTGACGCTAATCAAACCAATATCGACAAATATCATATTGAATGCGGTGTCACCTATACATACCCCTCCGCTGTTACCAAAAAGACCATCACTGACAATGATAATGATGGTATGGACGACGATTGGGAAGTTCTGCGTGGGCTGAATCCTAACGACCCTAAAGATATTAACGGCGATTACTGCGGAAAAGGTTACACCAATATCGAATACTATATCAATGACTTGACTGTGAATGCATTCCCTGAAGGCGTGGTGGAACGTTCTCCGGAAACGGCTTCTATTGAATATACTTCAGCATTCCAGAAGATGGAAGCGGAAAATTTCTCTGACCAGTCCGGAATCCGTACAGAGGATACCAGCGACAGCACAGGCGGTCAGAATATCGGCTTTATCGAAAATGGTGATTATGTATTATACAAGTACCTCGATTTTGAGGGGGGAGCTAATAGCTTCCAAGTGCGTGCTTCTGGTAACGCTTGCAAGATGGAATTGTACCTTGATACTTTGGAGAATCAGCCTGTTGCAACCATTCCTTATGCAGGAAGCGGAAATTTTGCAAAGTGGGAAGACGTTTCTTTCAATATTCCTACCATTCAGGGACAGCATAATTTATATATCAAGTTCACAGGGGGAGAAGGCTACCTCATAAATTTGAATTTCTTCTCATTTGGGAAAGACAGTATTCCGGTGAATGGCATTTTAGGCGAAAATTTGAAGGTTTCTGATGCGGAAAATGGAAACGATTGGAGATTTGCTGAAAATGCTGGTGTGGGTTCTCTGGTTTTCGGAGACCGTGATTTCACTATCACGGAATTACCAGAGTCTTTGACAGGAGCTGAACAAATCCTGACTGCCTGCGATTCTAAGAATGCTATGGATATGACGGGAACTTTCAAGGCGACAGAAAATATCCTTGTTAGTGTTGCTGTGGATGAACGTGTCGAAACTATGCCCTCTTTCCTTGCGAATTATACCAAAACAGACATGACAATGAAGTCTTCTAATAATGTAACTTTCGTCATTTATCAGAAGAATTTCAATGCTGGTGATACCGTTGAATTGGGTGCAAATGGTCAGGCGGCTTATTGTGTGAATTATACCATGTTCCTCTCTGATGCTTCCGAAATTGCCCCCACAGAAACCGCTCCTGAACCTACTGAACCGCCTACTACTGAACCCATTCCCGAACCCACTACTGAGCCTATCCATGAACCTACTGAACCCATTCCAGAGCCTACTACTGAGCCAGCCCCTGAACCTACCACTGAGCCTGCTGTAACATATGGTGATGTGAATGGTGACGGCGAAATTGATATTGCTGATGTATTGACATTGAATCAACATTTGTTGGGAATTTTTGACCTGACCAAAGAACAAATGTTGAATGCTGATGTCAACCACAATGGAAAGCCTGATGATGCAGACGCTTTACAGATTCTGAAATATCTTGTTGATTTGGTTACTTCTTTCTAAATTTTCATATCTCCGAAATGCGCTGAAATCCCTGATTTCAGTGCATTTTTTGTGGTTGGAAAAGCAGTGAATTTCACAAAAAAAAAAAAAATGGATGAGATTTATTGTGCAACATTCATAATTATGACTGTAATTTTTTTTGCAAGATTCCGATTTTTACAGGATATTTTCATAAAAGCATTTACTTTATTCCAAAAATATGATACAATAGATGTATATAGTAATGGAAGAGGTATGAAAGGGGGATTTGAAATGGCTGTCAATAGTCATGAAAATAGAATTTGTTCACTGGAATATCAAGAATTTATGAATGTTTCAAGCGGTTATTATCGTTCGGAAAAAGAACTCTGTGCGGCAATGTCTAAGGCTCTTATTCCCATTGCAAAAATGCTGCATATTGGCTTTCTTTCTGTTCATTTGGAAGCTCCTAAAAGTATGCTTGCACCAAATGGACAGCTTTCTGAAATGATTTTGTTCGATAATCATGAGAGACGTACCAAAGCCCATATGAAAAAATATCAATTCGAAACGGCGGAACGTGGTACATTTTTGATTGTGATATATCCAGAAAGTGACTATGTTTGGAGCAGAAGTGAACAGAACGATTTGAAATTTCTTGCTAGTAATATTTTTTTGCTGGGAAGTCGTACCCGAATGTATAAGCTTTTGATTCGGGCTTATACAACGGATTATATGACAAGTGCAATGAATACCCAAGGTTTGATGTCCCATGGTGAAAGGCTTTTCGCTTCTGGAAGACTTTCCGATTATACCGGAGTTTTCATGAATCTCAAAAACTTCAAGTATATCAATTCTAAGGTGGGACAGTCCAAAGGTGATGAAATTCTCATCGGCTATTGTCATAAATTGCAGGAGGCTTTACTTCCTGATGAACGTCTTGCAAGACCCGGAGGAGACAATTTTTTTGCACTCATCCGCAAGGAACGTGCGGAAATGTTTCTTTCCTTGATTCGTGAAGTGAAAGTATCGATTCTCTTTCATGGGGAAAAAATGTCGTTCAGCGTTCATTGTCATGCAGGGGCTTATAATATCAAGGAAGGTGAAGACCTGAATACAGCTATGAATTGCTGTACTATCGCTTTGAATGCGGTCAAACATTCCGGAAAAGCCACTGAACAAGCATGGTACGACCCTTCTATGAAGGAAAAGGCTATGCATGATAAGCAGATTTCTCAATTGTTCCCTGAAGCTTTGATGGCGGAAGAATTTCTGGTTTACTATCAACCAAAAGTGAATTTGGGAAATAGAAAATTATGTGGTTGTGAAGCTCTTGTCAGATGGTTTCATAATGGGGCAATTGTTCCGCCAATGGATTTCATTCCGGTTCTGGAACGTGAGGGAACTGTTTGTAAGCTGGATTTTTATGTGTTTGAGCATGTATGTCGTGATATTAGGAATTGGCTTGACAGAGGGATTGAACCAGTTCGTGTTTCGGTGAATTTCTCTCAACAGCATTTACAAAATAGCCGTTTATCGGAACAGATTGTCAGTATCATGCATCAATATCATGTTGACAGCAAATACATTGAAGTGGAATTGACGGAAATGTCCGGCTCGAAAAATCATGATGCATTGCTTGAATTTTTGCGGAAAATGCGTGATAATGGTATCTGTACTTCTATTGATGATTTTGGAACGGGGTATTCCTCTTTGAATATGCTCCGTGAATTCAAGGCGGATATTATCAAATTGGATAAATCTTTTATTGACCGTATTTCCTTAAACGTTGCAGATTATCGAGTTGACGAAATTGTCATTGAAAATATTATTCGTATGGCGCAGGAATTGAACCTCGAAATTATTTCAGAGGGTGTGGAAACATCTCATCAGGCGGAATTCCTTAAACGTGTTCACTGCAATATGGCACAGGGGTTCTTATTTGATAAGCCCCTCCCACATGATGAGTTCGAAAAGCGTTTGAAGGGTTCAAGGATTTATTCTCTCTCTGATAAAAAGTAATGACGAAAGGATAATGACCATGAAACATCAATTATTGACAGGTATCGGCAGTCTTATGCTTGCTGGAATGATGTTATTTCAAGGAATGCCGGTTTCTGCAAATGAACCTCTTCACGATACATCCAGAGATGTTCAAACGGAAGGTGTCGGCAATCCCTGCAATTATGGCGAACGAAATACCCCTGAAAATGCTTCTACGGCGGAAATCAGGGCTATCAATCACGCCATGAGCGTGCAGGAAGTCAAATATGCTCTTTATAAGGAAATTGATGAGCATTGGAATTTGATTTCTACACGTTTGGGACAAACTGACCGTGAAAAAGTCTATGCTCTATTCCTTGGCATTGGAACTCGTGAAAGTACCCTCGGCGGAAACGGTGACGGCGCAGACATTGAAACCGCTTTTTCACAGGGGTTCGGGGTGAGTTCCGCTCATGCGTATGGGACGTTACAGACCGCAGTTACTGCTTTTGCTGATGCAGACCCTACTTTCATGAAGGAAGAAGATGTTCCCGAAATGTATCAGTATTCTTTGACGGAATCCAATTTCTATGATGCAATCATCTCCGACCATATGGGTATCCGAAAAATTATGCATTTCGTTCATGTCGGCATGACAGAGGACGGCTTGGAAGGGGATCAGGTTGTCAGAGGTGCATTGAAGGGCTTTAACACAGGATGGTCAAATTATACCGGTGATAATGACGGCTATTATAAAAATTATCCTGATGAAATTATCTCCCTTGCAAGATGGTACTATGAAAATGGTCATCTCTATGATGAGGTTTTCACTTGGACAGGTGACCAGCGTGTTGATGAATTCCGTCAGGGCAATGTATGGGAATGGTGGGGTGATGGCGTTCCCAGCCTTGCGGAAATTTCTGAAGAGAATCCAACAGAACCCATTGTTGTCAATCCCAAAGGTGACGTGAACCTTGATGGTGTTGTGAGTGTATTGGATGTGATTGCTCTTCAACGGTATATTCACAAAATGGATACCTTCACTGAGGAACAATTCCACCGTGCTGATATGGATGAAAACAGCTCCGTGAATGTCATTGATTTGGCTTTGCTCAAAAAATCCTTAATGGGGTGATATGATGAATCCATTTATGAAAATTGCAATCGAAGAGGCTCAGAATGGAATCCGCTCCGGTCATGGTGGCCCTTTTGGGTGTGTCATTGTGAAAGATGGCGAAATTGTCGGAAAAGGTCACAATGAAGTTGTTAAACAGAAAGACCCCACTTGTCACGGCGAAATGATGGCAATTCATGACACTTGTCAAAAATTGGAAACATTTGATTTAACAGGCTGTGAATTATATACCACTGCTGAACCTTGTCCCATGTGTTTGGGAGCAATCTTGTGGGCGAATATCCGAAAAGTCTATTACGGCTGTAATATTTCTGATACGGATGCAATCGGTTTCAGGGATAAAATATTTTTCTCGAATTCGTTCGATATTTCGGAAGAATTAGACCGTCCGGAATGTCTGGAAGTCTTTGCGGAATATCAGCAAATCCGAAATAAGAAACATTATTGAATCAAAAAAACGCTGGAAATTTCCAGCGTTTTTTGTTTAGTCCTGATAGTATTCCGTTGTGACACTATCATCTTCCATATTGTGCTTGAATATGACCGCATCATCAGGGAGCTGTATTAAATCAGAATCGGCTTCCATTTCATAACGAGCAATGAAATCATATTTCCATTTTCCTAAATCCCGATAGCGAATGGCAACAATACCGCCGTCTCTGCACAGAAAATCGACACGTTCATGACCAACAGTCCATGTTTCAACGGTATAATTGATATTGTCCATCTGGTATTCATAAGCGGATATATATTCTCTTTCTCTTGAAATGATAAAGGGTTCAGGCACGGAATAGAGAGCGTCATTTTCTTCCGGATTGCTGACAGCGTAACAATCGTACCCGCTTTTGTCATCTTTCAAATAATACACATTGTCGTCAAGGGTAATCCATGTTATTTCATAATCAAAAGAATTATCATGGCTGGATACATCCGAATAAAGATAGCTGTTTTTTCCGTCCGAACTTATGGTATTATATTCTAGGCGATAATCAAAAACTGTCCAGAATCCATAAGTGAACGGCTCATTATTCTCGATACGGTCAATATAGTTCTGAACGGTATCGGGCTGTGTATTCAAATTTTTGATTTTGCTTGTATCCGGCAATAATGCCGACTGAAAATCCTGATAAACTCCATACATCCCAATTTTATCCAAATCAGAAGCAAGCCATTCCTCGGCGGTTTTATTGGCATCAATTTTTCTCTGGTTTTCAATTTCTTCGGTATGGCTATGAGCGTGTTCCATGTATTCTTTCATATCAAAGTTACTTTGATAGCTCCTCATAGCTGAAAGGAGTTTCATATTTTCGTTGTCATAGAACCATGCAGAAACAATATTTTCATTCAGGAGGACTATTGCCGTTTCTTCACCGTTGCGGAATACTTCACAGCGGTTTCCAATGATGGGGGTCATTCCGTCTTCATCAATTTCTATGTGGACAGGAAAGCCGTATTCGAATTGATATTCGTCTTTGAGTTTATCCGCCAAAAATTCGGGCTGATAATCGCCTTCGAAAATTTCCGCCGGATAGAAAATATCATACATTTCCTTACGATACCACGATTCTTTTCCGTCCGTTGCATATTCGTATTCACCAGAGGAATTGTAAAGGGGACTTCCCTCAACTTCTACATCTGTTAATTCGGAAGTTTCCTGATAATAATACAGATTGTTGCCGTCAATGATATAATCATAATAAATGGTATCTCTGTCATTCTGATAAAAATACAGCGTTTCACTGGTGTTTTTGGGGTCATGTTCAGGGAGTATGGAAACATTGTCAATCTGGGAGAAATCAACGGTAAATTCTTCACCTTCTGAAAGGCAATTCAATGCCCCATAAGTACAGAGTTTATCTGCAATTTCCTGTGAAAATTTTCCGTCATTGGGAATAAAATACTTCGGGTTTCTGTGGTTGACGGCATACGCCCAAATCTGATTACCATAATATGCATAGGTACAATTGGTATAGCCACGGCTGAAATTGACAGCGAAAAGGCTCTTGCTTGCAACAGGGTCTATTTTTCCGGAATCCTGATATAATCTGTCCAGCGTTTGAACAAGTTCAATATCTGCGCCGTGTTGGGTTTCGAAATCAGAATCAGCATAGGCATTGGAAATCTGAATGGTAATATTTTCCGGCTCATCTTCTAAGTTTTCGGGAACGTGTCGAAAACATCCTGTCAACGTCAGACAAATGCAGAATGCTGTCAGAATTTTGATTGATTTCATGGGGATAATCCTTTCTTTTCGTCTGTGTGAAAAAACTCAAAAACGGACAGCTCCGCCGGATAATTCCGGCAGAACGTCCAGAGGGTGAAAAACTGCAATTTAATCAACAATTACGCCGTCAAAAAATAGGGAATCTTTGACTTCTCCGGTATGGGCATCAATCAGAATATAGCTATCATGCCAGCCATTTGTCCCCAATCCGATATGATACACCAGCCCATTTTCAGAATCGTATTCCAGAAAATAAATGCCATCAATGGGAATATCTTTTTCAGAGGAAAAGCGGTCTATCATTTCGTCTTTATGCTCTTCTGCAACGGGAATTGCGATTTCCAGCATTTGAGAGGGGGAAATGATATTGTCAAGTTGGATTTTATCAGGGTTGAAAAATTCGTCACGTCCGTGGAAATAAATATCCTCATCCATTTCCATGCCATACATATCCACCGAGAAAAATACGTCCTCAATCTTGACACCGTCTATCATAGCATAGCCATTGAAAACAAGATTATTTTCACTGTCATAATTGAAATTGGCAATCAAAATATCATAATCATAATGCTGTGAGAAATAATCACAGATAGTTTTCATACAGCGGAGAATTCTGTCTTCGTCACCGTCACGGGCTTTTTCTTGAATAAGAGATTCTGTATAGTAGAGACTTCCGCCCATGCTCTGGTATTCAAGGGGTTCAATGGTGATGTTTGAGGGAGCTGTTGTTTCCGTTTCGACTGCCTGACTGCATCCAAACAAGAAAATAGAAATGATTGGTAATAGCAAAGATAATTTTTTCATGGGTTGATTCCTTATGATTGCTTTGTCTCGTTGATAATTCTCACAATCACATCATGTAACTTTTCTACTTCATAATCCCCAATGATTGGCTCTAAGTGTGAACCGCCAATTCCAGAATCGTCCGTCAAGAATACATACGGCGCACCTGTACAAATAGCCACTGCACGTCCAAATAATTCCGTTTCTCTCATGGCATTTGAGGAAACCACTGGGACAAGATGAATCCCCTTTTCACTTGCCAATTTGATGGCGTTCTGTATTTCAGTTTCTTTTTCATTATGAGGGGGTGCATCAAAAATCAAAAATGCCACTTTTGCGGTATCGTCTTTCCATTCGTGGTTATTGAAAGCATCTGTGAGGGCTTCTGCGACTGCTTCGGGGTTGTCTCCGCCACCGTCCGCAGATTCTGCATTGAGTTGGGAACGAATGAATTTAGGGTCATTGGAAAAGGCATTTTCGCCCTTGACAACATATTCATCCCCTGTATCTTTGTAGAAGGATACCGACCATGTAATTTTCTCGTCGTTCAATTCCTCGGCAATACTTCCAAAGTCGCTTTGCAGGTAAAACATTTCATCCCCCATTGAACCGGTGGTATCTACAATGAACATTACTTGTGTATCATTGTACCATGTAGGACTGTCGGCAACGGTGACAGCAACATCAACATTATTCGCCTTGCTGACCTCTTCGCTTTGAGTATCGGAATGCTTTTCAACAGTGGCGTTTGCTTCTGCACCTGATGGGGAATTCACCTTGACAGATGCGCCCTTTTTGCCGTCCGTTTCGAACAGGTAGGCAATACCATTCTTGTTGGTGACTGCGTTCCAAATTGCGCTACCATCTTCGGCAAGGAGCTGTACCTTGGCATTGGGTAAATTTTCGCCGGATTCATTCTTGACCGTGACAGCAATTCTCTGCGTGGGGTCAATCCCATAGCTTGGGAATGACACCAAATCTTTATTGACAATTCCAGAGAAAAAGCCCCAATTATCATTGTCATTCCATTCACCAGCCGTCAACATTCCAGCTTCTGCGACAACATCCGGCTCTTCTGCAATTGGCTCGTCAATGGGTTCGTCAATAATATCTTCGACTGCTGCCCCGTTGATTGCTTCCATGTCTCTGGCATCATCCACCATAGCTCCGAAAAGGGATGGAGAGGCAGAAGGTGCAGCCATACTCTTGGATACGCCGTCTGCTTCTGCGCCAAATGATACCTTGCTGTCTCTGACATCTGCTACAGCGTCTCCGCCGTCAACGGCTTCTGCTTCTTCTGCGTACTCTGGAGCATAGGCGACTTCTTCACCGCCGTCTGCATCATCACCAGCAATATCATTCAACGCCATATCAGGAAGCGCACCAATTTCATTTTTAGCAGGGGCTTCCATGGCTACAGATGAATCCATTGGAGCGGTTTCGTTTGTTTCCATTGCTCCACCGCAACCAGTGCAAGCCATAGCAATCAGCATTGACATTAAAACAGCATAAATTCTCATCTTTTTCATAACAATTCCTCCTTGATTTCATCATAGCACATTTTCTTACCGAAATCAATCACTTTTACCAGATTGTATTTTTTTGATGTGCTTTTGTCATTGATACGTTTTTCAGGGGGGATTTTTATGGAAAATCTTGCACAAAGTTTACATGAATTTTTTGTGTATCATTCATAAATGATGATAGATTTTTACAATTTCTGAAATTCTTGTCACAATTCGGCACTTTGGAAAGTATACCTCATGAAAGGGGGGAACATCATGCAGAATGATGAAGAAATCATCAAAAAATATGCGGACATGGTGTATCGGATGGCATTCGCCCACGTCCGCAGTCATTCTGATGCGGATGACATCTTTCAGGAAGTATTTTTACGTTATGTGAAAAAACATCCACAATTTGAAAATGAAGAGCATGAAAAACGTTGGTTTTTGAAGGTGACGGCAAATTGTGCTAAAAGTTATTTAACATCTGCATGGATGCGCTATTTCGTCCCGTTGGAAGAGGAGATTTTTCAAGAACCGGAGGAAAATCGGCTTTCAGAAGCGTTGTTGCAATTACCACCGAAATATCGGGATGTGGTACATCTGCATTATTATGAAGGATACAAAACAGAAGAAATTGCTGAAATATTGAGAAGAAAGCCGGATACCATCCGGAAACAGCTCAGCCGTGCAAGAGATATGCTCAAAAAAATCTTAGAGGAGGAATTTTTATGAAACGCTCTGTTTACATTCATATGAATGAACAATTGCACCCAAGACAGAAAACCATTGATAAGCTCATTGAACAGACCAGACCGAAAAATTCGCTGTTCGGCAGATTTTCCAGACTTCCGAAATCAGCCAAAGTCGCCATATTGACAGTTCTGGTTGTGGCATTGAGTTCCACCACATTGACTGTAGCATCTGATAACAGCGCAGAATTTCGGGATATGCTGTATTCGATTTCGCCAAGGGTGGGGGCATTATTCAGCCCTGTGATGATGAGTGATGTCAGTCAGGGCATTCAAATGACAGTCGAAGCGGTCTATATCAATGGCGACGATGCTGAATTTATCATTTCCCTGAAAGACCTCGAAGGCGACAGAATTTCAAAATCCGCAGGTCTGAACGACAGTTATCATATTGTCCGTCCCATCTATTTTGATATGTCGTCATATGGTTGCGCTGGATTGGGCTATGACCCTGAAACCCAAAAAAGACGATACCATATTTTTACCCATGAACCCAATGCAGGAAAATTTTGGGGCGATACATTGAGTTTTTCCGTCTCTGAAATTATGTATGGGATGAATTTTGTCCGTGAAAAAGTCCCTGTTCCCATTGATTTGACACAGGTCGATTACAATCCGAAAACCGTTTCAGGGGCATTTTTAAACGAAAAAGGTCACGGAAGCGGAGGAACAGGAGCAATATATTTTGATGAATATTCAGCGGAATATCTTGTTCCGCAAACTCCGCAGGATTTCATTGATGAAATCCAATTGACAGGAATCGGCTGGAAAAACGGCTATTTGCACATTCAAAATTGTATTGAAAACTGGAATGGAAATTCACATATTGGATATTATTTAGTAGCTGAAAACGGCGATACATTGGATTGTTTTCAAGTAAACTGGAAAGAAAACGGTATAGAATATTTTGAAACTTTTTTTGAAGTTAAGCCCGAAGAGCTGAAACATTATCAGGTCTATGCGGAATATGTCACAGGCGGAGAAATTTTAAAAGGCAATTGGGAGGTCAAATTCCCCCTCAAAAATATGGAATCGTGAAAAAATTATCGCTTGACAAATTTCTTGAAATGGGGTATAATGTTAGTTAGCGATTGCAAACTTAAAGAAAGGGGCTTTCACTCATGAAACCAATTCAGAAACTACAAGAACCTATTCGAATTTTGTCAGAAAGTGCCAATCAAATTGTTTCTCTTGCCCAAAATGACACCGGCACGATGGAAATGACAGAATATGAAGTTTTTAAGGGAATTCATTTGATTTATCGGGATGTTCATATGTTGCACTATGAATATCCCTCTTCCAAGGTACAAAATTTATTGGAAATCAATCATTGCCGTGAAGGACGTTATGAGCATCGGATTGGCAAACAGTACTATTACCTTTCAGCTGGTGATTTATCCATCAGTAAAAGCACTGAAATCGGTATTGATGCCTATTATCCGACAAGCCATTATCATGGTATTTCGATTGTGATTGACCCGAACACTGCACCGGAATGCTTGTCATGCTTTCTGGATGATGTCAATGTAAGACCTTCTATTTTGATGGAAAAATTTTGTCATGATGCAGAATGCTTTATCATTCGTTCCACGGAAAGTCTGGAGCATATTTTTTCGGAGCTTTATACTGTGCCGGAAAGTATTAAAATGGGGTATCTGAAAGTGAAAGTTCTGGAGCTGTTATTATTCCTTAGTGCCTTGAATACGGAAATTTCACAGACAGTTCAGCACAGCTGTCCACCGTCACAAGTCCGGCTTGCTAAGGCGGTCTGTTCCTATGTCTGCGCTCATATGAGTGAGCATTTCACCATTGAACAATTGGCAATTCAATTTCAAGTTTCCCCTACCCAATTGAAAAAATCATTCCGGAATGTCTACGGAAATTCGCTGTATTCTTATGTGCGTACACAAAAAATGCTGTCTGCGGCAAGATTATTGCAGGATACCGACCGCACAATTTTAGATATTGCTGGGGAATGTGGTTATGATAATGGCAGTAAATTTTCAAAGGCGTTCCGGTGTGTGATGGGCGTTTCTCCTAGAGATTTTCGAAATAATAAAAACTTGCCGATTGAAAGTGTCCGAATGGAAAGAAAAAATACATTTGAAAGTGAAAATTCACCGTGATGTATCGATTTTTCCGATATTTCGAAATCAATTTTCTTGATATGGTCAGTGTCTAAATGGAGCTTTATTGGTACTCTTTGGAGTGGAGGAAATCTTTCTTTTCTGGTATACTAAAAGTACAGAATGAAACAATTCACCAGAAAGGAAAGATATTATGAGTATTGTTATCGTAGGCGGTAATGACTGCATGACCCGCCAATATAAAGATATTTGCAAATCCTACCGATGTCGTGCAAAGGTTTTCACCCAAATGCATGACGGCTTAAAAGATAAAATCGGTTCACCGGATTTACTGGTATTATTCACAGGAACGGCTTCTCACAAAATGATTAAGTTGGCTTTGAATTCCACAAAGTCCAATAAAACTACCATTGTCCGCTCTCATACCAGCTCCGCTTCTGCACTCAGGAATATTCTTGAGGAGCATATCAGTTAAAATGTCGGAGGAGGCAATTATTCGGCATTGTTCGCCCACACTCGCCGATATGAAAACAGGGAGTATGTTCAGTGGAACTTTTTCCAGCAGAGAGGAATTGAATGGAAATATCCGTGCGTGGAATCGCATTCTACATAAAAAGGGACTGCGGGTCATTCCGTTGAAGTATTCCGGAAAAAGGGCTTTGATTTATGTGTACCGACCCATTCGCCTGAAAGAAGACTTTCAGGGCGGAAAGTGCAAGGATTTGTTGCAGAAAAATGGTTATCCTTGTCAAAATTGCAGTCTTTGCATTGCAAGACTGATGAAAAAACTCCGCACACAAAGTGATTTTCCCCATGAAATCGGTCTTTTTTTGGGGTATCCGCCTGAAGATGTGAAAGGATTCATGGAACATAAAGCAGAAGGATGCAAATGTGTAGGATATTGGAAAGTTTATACCAATGTCGAAAAAGCAGAACAGACGTTTGAAAAATATCGTAATTGTACGGACTGTTATATGAAAAATTGGTATGATGGTATTTCTATGGAACAACTTGCCGTCAGCAGTTAGCAAAGGACAACTATATGAAATTTTTATTTTTCACATTATCATCAGTTCTCTCAAAAGGGACTGTTACACCATTTATTTCGGTGCAACAGTCCCCCTTTTTTTTTAAATTCCTAAAATTTGCTTTTTCTTTGCGTTGAAATCTTCCTCTGTGATAATGCCATCTTCCCACATTTTTTTATACTTGTTAATTTGTTGTTCTTCTGTCAAGGCTTGTACCGTTGGCGCAGGTTTGGGAACAGGTACGGCTGTAGTTGTGACATGTGGGGATTTTTCGCCTTTCTTGACACCACAAAGGCAAGTGGTGACATAATCGGCATTTGTCCGCTTACAACTCCAGCATTGCCATGTTCCTCGTGGTGCGTATTCAGAACCATTTGCTAAAGCGTGTAATCTCTCATCAAATTCATGATTTTCATGGTGTTGGTTGCCATAGCTGTAATTGTTATCCGGCTTGACTGCTACAACGATTAAGCCAATCCAACCAAGCCAAAAGCCCCACCAGAATTGATTGTCATACCCTTTATTTTCGCCGACTTTTTTCGTAATGAATCCGAAAATCAGCCCACTGATTAACGCACCAATGATATAACCAATGATGTAATAATCGTCCATTTTTTTCACCCCCTTTTCCGTTGATGATATTATTATATCACGAAAAAAGGGCTTTGTATAGACTTAAAAAAGATTTCTTTTTGCTTGCATTTTCGGGTGCAATTTGCAATTAAAAATGAATGCCCATGAAAGGGCATTCACAAAATCAGGATGTTCCACCAAACATCGTATACCAGAAAGAGAATGGTAACTCACTGTCACTATACAACAAGAAGAGAACTTCCCATTCTTCATCACTGAGATTTAATTCGGGGTGGTCTTTTTTGAGCATATCCAATTCTGAGGGCGGTTCAGTCGTTTCAGTGGGTTCGGTTGTTTCTATCGGAATGGTAGTCGTTTCCATAGGAGCTGTTGTGAGGGCTTCTGTGAGGTCAGTAGACGTTTCAGGAGTGGTTTCGATGGAAGTGGTGACTTCTTCTGTTTCCAAATATTCGATAGCTTCGGAGATTTCCTCTGTAACTGGTTCTGTGATGATTTCAGGGGGTTCGGTGGTTTCCACCTCAATTGTTGTTTCGGGAATGATTTCCGTTTCTGCAATCGGAATGGCTGTCGTTTCGGCAGTATGTACAGCAGTTGTCTGAATGGGTGGGGATGTGGTTGCAATGTGGGCTGTGGTAGTTGGTGGGACGACTTGGGGGGGATGATAGGCAACGGGGGGAGTAGGAACGGCTGTCGTAGTGACTTGAATCGCCGTTGTATGAGGGGCTTCGGTTTCGGGTGGGGGAGTTTCTGTAACTTCAACTGTGACGGCTTCTGTGGGGTCTGTGACAATGGCTGAAACGGCGGTTGTCATGGCAGAGACAGACGGCGAAATTTTAACTGGACTTGTTTCCTTTGGAGGGGGTTCAGAACTCAACATTCTACCGTTTTCGGAGTCATTGGAAGCATTCATGGTGGGGAGATTTGCAGCGAATTCCTGACAGGAGTCTTCCATATTTCTCTCCGGAGGGGAAGGCTCAATTTTTTCAATATTATTATAAAGGGTCAGACCGAGTGCGCAGACAGTACACATGGCAGTCACAGAAACGACATATTGTGTCCGCCGGATTTTCTGGCGGTAAATTTTAGCACCTTTTAGTACATTATCTGTAATTTCATCATAAGTTTTCACCAGTAAATCCCTCCTTTTCGAGAATTTTTTTCAATTGCTGTCTTGCCTGATATGCGGTGGCGGTTGCCTGTTTTTCAGTACAGTGCATAATTCGAGCGGTTTCCTTCATGGAAAGGTTTTCAAAGTAACGCAGATAAAGCACCTCTCGATACTCCTGTTTCAATTGCATCATAGCATGATGTAATTGCTGTCGAGAATGTTCAAGGGACATTCTCTCCTCAATGAGTGCGGTTTCATCCTCTAATTCTTCAGCGGTTTCAGGTTCTATGAGAACAGAACGTTGACTTTTTTTCAGGGAATTGATAGCTAAATTACGGCATATTTTGAAAAGATATGCTTTTAGTTGGTATTCTTCCTGAAATTTAGGACGTTTTACTGCAAGTTTAATTAAAGCCTCTTGTGCAATGTCTTCAGCATCGGAAATATTATGCACATAACCATTGGTAAAGAGTAACATACTATCCCAGTACATTTCTACAATGTTGCGCATTTCCGCCTGATTACCTTCCAGAAACCGAATATAACTTTCGATTCCCTGATTCACTTGTGACCTCCCCTCGCAGTGTCTCCATTTGTTTTAACAACGGAGTTTTAAAAATATTGGAAAACTTTTGAAAAAAATTTGCAGTCAATCATAATTTTGTATCATATGAGAATGTTTGAACCTGATATTTTGTGTATTTTTAACAAAATTATCGCATCTGTAATGGTCTTTGGAAATGGACAGGCATTCCGTTATCCATGAAAATATCTACTTCTCCCTGAATCAAAGGCAGGAAATAGGGAATGGCAGCATCTGTTACCTGATTCTGTTCAGGGGAAATCCATTCCGCAGGAAACATTTTTTCCAGATTGGCAATATTGGTGGCTTGGGTCATTTCGATACTGACAGCATAGGGCATATCACTGACACGGCGGAAATACATCATGACTCCTGTATTGCCGTCAAGTGCTGCATGGAGTGCCTGTCTTCCAATTCGTTCCGCCTCGTCAATATCGGTTTTGGAGCAAATATGAGAAGAGCATCTCTGCATCACATTCAATTCCACGGAACGGACTTTACATCCAATTTCTTTTGCAACCACATGTTCTAAGTATTTGCCAACTCCTGAAAGATATTTATGACCAAATACATCTGTTGCACCGGACTGGAATTCTTCAATTTCAGAATTTTGAGTATTGAGGGCGATACCTTCCGAAACGGCTACCACAACTGCCTTGTGTTTTGCCATTTCCTTGCGGACATCTTCAATGAACTGTTCTGAGGAAAAGTCGGATTCAGGCAAATAGATTAAATGGGGTGCTTCTTCTCCATTGGCACGGAGAATGCAGGTAGAAGCGGCAAGCCATCCGCTATGCCGTCCCATAATCTCAATGATGGTGACAGAGGGGATACTATAGACACTGCTATCACGAATGATTTCTTGTGTTGTGGCTGCGACATATTTCGCAGCTGAACCAAAACCGGGGGTATGGTCTGTGATGGGTAAATCATTGTCAATTGTTTTCGGAATTCCGACAATCTTAATATCTGAACCAACATGTTTCATATAGGCGGAAAGCTTTACAACCGTATCCATGGAATCATTACCACCAATGTAAAGGAAAATACTGATTCTGTGCGCCTTTAATGTTTTGTGGATTTTTTCATATACTTCTGGTTCGTCCTCAAAAGAGGGCAATTTATAACGGCATGAACCCAAAACGGTAGAGGGAGTCTGACGCAACAGCTCCATATCTCGATTGGTGCGGATGATGGTTTTCAGGTTAATCAATTCATCTGCAATCATGCCTTCAATTCCATTCAATGAGCCAAAAACAGCATCAATTTCTTCTGTCAAAAGTGCTTCACGGAATACCCCCACTAAACTTGCATTGATGGCGCAGGTGGGCCCTCCGGACTGTGCAACTGCAATATTCATAATATTTCGTTCCTCCTGTGTATTTTGATGATAGTTGGAATTTACCAATTCTATTATACCATATCTTAAGAAATTTGTCACTACCTTTTATGATATTTTTTTAAATTCCTCTCTGCAAGAAGTAAAAAAAAATTTTTGCGGAAATGTAAATTTTTTACTGCACTTCTCGTCATGAGATTGACTAAATATTCCAGAGGAATTTTTTTCAAATAGCCGTTTCTTATCCGCTTATCTACGAAATACAGCCGTAAATAATGAAAATCCTAAAATTTGACATTTTTAGGTATACCATATCTTGTGTCAAGTGAGAACTACTGTTTGCTATTGATGAAAGGAGCTGAAAATGTTGATTTTACGAAAAAAACAAGCGAAAATGTACAAAATCAACAAACTTTTTGTTTGATTTTCATCTGATATTGTATAATATTCCAGCTTGACATTCATTTGAATATGCTGTATACTAGTAAATAGTTTATTTGAAATCATACTATATATTGTATCTAAGGGGAGGAAGGAAAAATGCCTATTTATATTACCAAGAGAGACGGACGGAAAGTGCCGTTTCACATGGAAAAGATTGCTGATGCCGTTTTCAAGTCTGCGCAATCTGTAGGCGGTACTGACCGTGATGAGGCTGTCCGCATTGCGGAAAAGGTCTGTGAACGCATTGACAAGCAGTGTGATACTGTTCCCACCGTGGAAGAAGTTCAAGATATTGTAGAAAAAGTTCTCATTGAAGAGGGTCACGCAGCCACAGCAAAAGCCTATATTGTTTACCGTCATGAAAGAACCCGTGCAAGAGAAATGAAAACCAACTTGATGACCGTTCTCAAAGAACTGACATTCAATTCCGCAAAAGACAGCGACATCAAGAGAGAAAATGCCAATATTGACGGTGATACCGCCATGGGAACAATGCTCAAATATGGCAGTGTCTCTGCAAAGGAATTCTATGAACTCTATGTTTTGAAGCCTGAACACGCAAAGGCGCATAAAAATGGTGACATTCATATTCATGACCTTGACTTTCTTACCCTGACGACAACTTGCTGTCAAATTGATTTGCTGAAATTATTCAAGCATGGCTTTTCTACTGGTCATGGATTTCTCCGTGAACCAAATGACATTGCAAGCTATTCCGCACTCGCCTGTATTGCAATTCAATCCAATCAGAATGACCAGCACGGCGGGCAGAGTATTCCTAATTTCGATTATGCAATGGCGGAAGGCGTCAAGAAAACCTATGTTGCAAGATACCGTCAAAATGTCGCTCGTGCATTGGAACTCTTGACAGAAATCGAAAATCCCATTGAATTTACCACGGAATTCATGGATTCCATGAAAGAAAATGGGCTTGTTCCGGTTCTGGCAGATGATAACGGATTCCGTGAAAAAGCCATTGAAATCCTCTCTCAGACAATTGATACTGCTACCGCTGAAAAAATAATTTTGTTCTCCTCTGCACACGCTTACAAGGAAACCAACCGTGCAACCTATCAGGCGATGGAAGCCCTTGTGCATAACCTCAATACCATGAATAGCCGTGCCGGCGCACAAACTCCATTTTCTTCCATCAATTACGGTACAGATACCAGCCCAGAAGGAAGAATGGTGACAGAAAATATTCTCCTTGCGAATGAAGCCGGTCTCGGAAACGGCGAAACTCCCATTTTCCCCATTCACATTTTCAAGATTAAAGATGGTATCAATTATAATCCGGAAGACCCCAATTATGATTTATTCAAGTTAGCTTGTCGGGTATCTGCAAAGCGATTATTCCCGAATTTCTCTTTCATTGATGCACCGTATAACCTCAAATATTACAAAGAAGGCGATTACCGCACGGAAATTGCTTATATGGGTTGCAGAACCAGAGTTATCGGTAATGTGCATGACCCATCAAGGGAAATTGTCACAGGACGTGGAAATTTAAGCTTCACCTCTATCAATTTACCAAGGCTTGCCATTGAAGCCAATCACGATATTGACAAGTTTTATGATGCGCTTGACAATATGATGAATTTAGCCATTGACCAACTGAAAGACCGTTTCCGGATTCAGTGCATGAAGAAAGTCCGGAATTTCCCCTTCCTCATGGGGCAGGGTATCTGGATGGATTCCGAACATTTAAGCCTTGATGACAGTGTAGAGGAAGTACTCAAACATGGTACACTTTCAGTAGGCTTTATCGGGCTGGCAGAGACTTTAAAGTGTCTGATTGGCGAACACCATGGAGAAAGCGAACGTGCAAGGGCTTTGGGTATCGAAATCATTTCACGCATGAGAAACCGCCTTGATGCAGAAGCTAAGGCAACGAAACTCAATTTTTCCCTTCTGGCAACTCCGGCAGAGGGACTCTCTGGACGTTTCGTGCGTATCGATAAGAAGAAATATGGCATCATTGAGGGCGTTACTGACAGGGCATATTATACCAATTCTTTCCATGTTCCGGTATATTATCCCATCAGTGCATTTGAGAAAATCCGCATTGAAGCCCCTTATCATGAATTGACAAATGCTGGTCATATCAGCTATGTGGAATTAGACGGCGACCCGCTCCAGAATTTGAGCGCATTCGAAAAGATTATCCGTTGTATGAAAGAATCCGGCATTGGCTACGGTTCAATTAACCACCCTGTTGACCGTGACCCCGTTTGTGGCTATACTGGAATTATCGGCGACAAATGCCCCTTATGTGGAAGACCGGAAAATGAACATGGTGGGGTTGGCTTTGAAAGAATCCGCCGTATCACAGGTTATCTTGTCGGCACTCTTGACCGCTTTAATAATGCGAAACGAAATGAAGTGATTGACAGAGTGAAACATGGTGCTTGTCCAAGTGATGATTGTTAAATTGCAGGGTATGACCTCGCCTATTTGGTGAGGTCATTACCGTAAATATGAAAAAAATTTTAATTTTTTTGAAAAAAGTACTTGCTAAAATCAAAATTATATGGTACAATGAAACTATCGAAAAATGAACAAAGTTTTAACATTTCATGAGGTGATAACAATGAAGAAGAAAACAATCTTTGCGCTTGCCTTCACTGCTGTTTGCTCTGCAATTGGTTTTTCAGGCGGTATCACTGCCCATGCTGGCGAATACCAGAGTAATGGCAATGTATGGCTGCGCAATGAACAGTCTACGGATGACGAACAAAGCAAAATTTGTGTGATTCCTGCCGGAACGAAAATTTCAACCACACAAGAACAAAATGGATGGGGTTTTACCACATATTCAGATGGAAATACTACATACTCTGGATGGACAGCACTGTATTTATATGAACCAGTACAGTCAACGCAAGCACAGGCAAGTACTCCACAGTCAACACAGCAGTCTCCCATTCAGGAAAAAATTTATTCCTATCTTGTCAATGAATTGGGGTTCAATCGTGCGAGTGCCATTGGTATCATGACCAATGTTAGCTATGAATCCAATTTCATCCCCACCATTGAAATCACGGACAGCAATGGTTTACCTTCGATTGGATTATTCCAATGGAATGGGGAACGCTGTGATAATTTCAAGGCGTTTTGTAATGCAAGAACATTGGAATATGGTTCAGTAGATGCACAGCTGATGTTTTTGAAATATGAGCTGAATAACCAATACTATCAACAATATGAAACCATGCTGAATTTTTCCAATACTGCTGATGGTTGTTACAATGCCGCTTATTATTGGGCTTCCAAATTTGAAATTTGCACTTCTGATGCTTGGGCAGAACGTGCGCAGACGGCATATCGTAGCTATTAAAAATCGCTTTGAGAGTATCCAATTTTCGCCCTGTCTGATGGCAGGGTGATTTTTTGGAGGGAGGAGGAAAAATGGGTATGTTGCGAATATCTGACCTTGTGAATGATTCCATTGTAGACGGTGTGGGGTTACGGTTTACAGTTTTTGTGCAGGGATGCCCTCACCATTGCAAGGGTTGCCACAATCCGCAGACACATGACTTCAATGGTGGCAGGTTGATTGACATTGACGAAATTGTTAAAAAAATTGAAGCTAATCCCCTGTTGGATGGGGTGACATTCAGCGGTGGTGAGCCGTTCTGTCAAGCAATGGAATTATACGAACTAGGGAAAAAAATTAAGGAATTGGGCTTGAACATTACCACTTATACAGGCTATACCTTTGAATATCTGTATGAGCATTTGCACGGTGGAAATGGCTATGATGCGTTATTATCCGTGACGGATTGGCTAGTTGACGGACGTTTCATAGAAGAGCAGAGAAGTTTAGAACTGAAATTCCGTGGAAGTGCCAACCAGAGAATTATTGACGTACCCAAAAGCCTTATTGCCGGAAAGGCGATTACAATGGAACTATGAATTATACTTACATGGTACAATGTGCAGACGGTTCATTCTACACAGGGTGGACAAATGACATCAAAAAGCGCATATCCGCTCATAATTCCGGAAAGGGCGCAAAATATACACGCTGTCGCCGTCCGGTGAAATTGGTGTATGTGGAAGCATTTCCAACAAAGTCACAGGCAATGCAAAGAGAATACCAAATTAAACGGCTTTCCCATCAAGAGAAAGCTGTTTTGCTTGCAAGTCCATTGAATCTTATCCACCAATTTATGAATATCATATGAATTGATTTTGGTTGTATTATTATACATAAACGTTTTCGTAAAAATTGGAATAAAAATGTGAATTTTGTTGAGAATATCAGATGAAAAATTAGATTAAAATAGTTTTCTTCATTGAAATTCCCTCATTTTTCAGGTAAAATATAGAATAAAGACATTATTTATTCACAATTTCACCCCCCTAAAGGAGGAAAACCTATGAAATCAAAATCATTCAAATCAAGAATTTTAAGTGCAATTCTCGCTTGTTCTATTGCGATTCCGGCACTTTCGGCGGATATGCTTTCCACAACCAGCCTGTTGACCGCCTCAGCAGCAACTACAAACTGGAAATTCGATTTCGGTAATGGCGGAGTTTCTTCCGGCTATACTGGTGTCAGTGCAGGGACGGCTTATAGCAGTTCCCTCGGTTATGGTTTCGCACAGACTGGAAATGTTTCTGATGTCAATGCAGGCGGAAGCGGTGCAGGCAGTGATGCAGTTTCATTCAATAATGATGATGCAAGTAATACATTTAATGTGGACTTGCCAAAGGGTCTTTATGAGGTCAAAGTAACGGTCGGTAATGCGCCCAGATGCTCCATCAAAATGGAAGGTATGCTTCAAATGATGAACCTTACCCGACTGAATGCCACAGAAACCGTTCAGATTCCGGTAACAGATGGTCAGTTGAATATTCAGGCTGTCACAGGCATTGCCAAGGGTCAGCATTCCATTTCTGCTGTCGAAATCAAGCAGATTAACAACACCGGCACAATGAATCCCACTATCTGGATTTGTGGCGATTCCACCGTAGCCAATTATTACAATCAGGATGATACCGCTCAACATGGTTGGGGGCAGTTAATCGGCAATTTCCTGAAAGGGACAGCGGTTGAAAATTATCAGATTCGCAATATGGCAACTTCCGGACAGTATGCAAAGGGCTTTGTAGAAGGCGGTCAGTTTGTTCCCATTGAAACTTACGGAAAAGCCGGAGACTATTACATCATTTCTATTGGTATCAATGACACCAACTATTCCAATGGTGATGAATATACCAACTACGTCACTGACATGGTTCAGAAAGCCAAAGCAAAGGGCATGACCGTTTATCTGGTAAAACAGCAGGGCAGACACGGAGATTTAGTGCGTGATAAGCTTCTTTCGGGCAGATGGTTCGGCGGTCAGCTGGATGCAATCGGAGCTGCTGAAAATGTGAAGGTTATCGACCTTTTCACACCTTGGCAAAATTTCGGGCTGTCTCTTGGCTATGATGCTATGAATGAATACTATGCAGCCAATGACGATTTACATCAGAGTTTGAAAGGCTCTACCAAACTCGCTGAAATCATGGCAGAACTCCTTTTCAAACAACCCGAAGAAGGCGCAGCCATTCCAGAAAATACCACTTTCATGTTGAGAAATGGCAATTCCGGAAAATATCTCTCCATTGAAGGCGAACCGAAGGACGGCGGAAATGTTTCACAGACTGAAAGCCCCGACATTAACAATAAAAAAGCCCTCTGGAAGGCTGTTGCTGCTTCTGATGGCTACTACTATATCTATAATTGTGCTGGGGATGGCTCACAGCTCCTTGACGTGGCTTCCAATGGTACAAAGAACGGTACGAATATCGGCACATGGGGCGCAACTGGTGCAGATGCTCAGCTTTACAAGTTTATCAAGCAGGATAACGGCAGTTATATTATCGCTACCAAAACAACCAGTGACAAGAGTGCAGTGGAAATTATCAACGCTTCCAATGACGAAAAAGCCAACGCTCAGGAATGGGAAAGAAATGGTCATGCTTGCCAGACTTGGTTTATTGATGAAGTCAACCAAAATTCAGATGATGTCATTCAGGGTGACTTGAATGGAGATGGAAAAGTCAATGTCATTGATATGGCTTTGATGAAACGCCAATTGAAACAGGAACATATTGACCATGCAAACCGCCGTGTTTCTGACCTCAATGGTGATACCTCTATCAACGTGGATGACGTGAAAATTCTGACCGATTTCATTCACAAGAAAGGAAACATCACCAGTAAGGCAACTGGCAAAAATGTTTACTATGCAACAGATGCAACCTTTAGCAGAGGTTGGAAAGAAGATACTAATGCTGGTTTCACTTCCAAAGATTACTTGAATCTTGATAATACTGTTGGTAGTTTCGTGGAATTTAATGTGAATGTTCCTGTTGCTGGTAATTACCTCTGTACTTTCAATATCGCAAATGGCAGTAAGGCAAACCGTCAAATGAAAATTCAGGTGAATAACAATGCAGATTATTGGGTTCAGGATTTCTTGTCAACAGAAACTTGGACAGTATGGAATGAACGTGCCATTGTTTTGCCGTTGGTTGCTGGAAATAACAGAATTCGCCTGACTTCCATCACTGCCGAAGGAGGTCCAAATATTGATTACCTCCGTACAGAATGGACGGATGAGCCAATCGCTGAAACTTATGTTGAACCTGAACCAGAACCTGAGCCAGAGCCAACCAAAACCACCATCTATATTGCTGGTGATTCCACAGTACAGTCTTATCGTGCAAGCTATGCACCACAACAGGGCTGGGGCTATTACCTTGGGGACTATTTCAATGATAAGGTAGCTGTTTCTAATCAGGCAATCGCCGGAAGAAGTTCTAAGAGCTTCTATGATAATGGCAGATTGGATACTATTCTGAATACCATCCAAAAGGGTGATTATTTAATGGTACAGTTCGCCATCAATGATTCCGCTTCTTCCAATGCGGAACGCTATGCACCTACCTGCGGAAATGTTGATAATCCCACAGAAGGTTCTTATGAATTCTATATGTCAAAATATATCAATGGCGCATTGGAAAAGGGTGCTACTCCGATTTTGGTGACTACCGTGATTGGCTTGAAGGCTTACAGCAATGGAGCGTTCACAAATAGCTATTCCAATTACTGCGACGCTTGCAAGAATCTTGCGAAAAAGTATAATATTCCTTGCATTGATTTGAATACCCTCATGGTTAATCATTACAATAGCATTGGTTATGATGCAGCATACAAGTACCATTTAATTGGTGCTGTGGAAGGTTCTACCGATATGACACACTTCACTGAAACTGGTGCAAATGCCGTGGCTGGCTTGGTGGCGAATGCTGTCAAGAATCTCAACATTTCGATTTCTGCGGATGTCAAGTAAAATCTACAAGGGAATTACTCAAAAAAAAGCTCCTCGCTTGACTGCGGGGAGCTTTTACTATTATTTTCCAATAATGCTTGAACGAATGATTTTCTTTGATGCCGTTTTCTCGAATTCCGTTTCACGGAGAATCAAGGAAACAATGCGCTTTGCTGGTGGGAAAGTCGAATTCACCTCGTCAATTTTCGTCTGAATTTCTTCACGAATATTGTCAGAAACATATTCAGGGTCGGGGTAAACTTCGGCTGTGATATTGTTATCTTTTTCGTAGACGACAATTTCTTTAATGGGCTGGAAGTAGGCAAACTGATTCTCGATTTCCTCAGGGGAAACATTTTCACCATTGGCAAGAATGATAAGATTCTTCTTTCTGCCTGTGATATACAAATATCCATCTTCCAAATACCCTAAATCTCCTGTCATCAACCAACCATCAGGAGTCAGACTCTTAGCGGTTTCTTCGGGGTTCTTGTAATAGCCCATCATCACAGAGGGACTTTTGACCCAGATTTCACTATCAACAATCTTAATCTCACAACGGGGAACAACTCGCCCAACAGATTCCGGATGCGGACAATATTTTACACCTGTACAGATTCTTGGAGAACACTCCGTCATTCCGTAGCCTTGGGCAATTTCAATGCCGAACTCCTTGTAACCTTTGATAATTTCGGGGCTTAAATATGCGCCACCTGTATAAATGACACTGAAATTTTCACCGAAAACATCTTTTCCCACTGCGATTTTATCAGGGTTCTTTTCCGTCATCTGTTCCATACGCTTCAAAATAGAACCGGCAATCATGGGAACAAAAGTAGTTTCTGTCGGCTGGAAAATTTTCAGATTCTTGATAATTCTCATCAGAGAATCATTCACGCAAAGCGTACGCCCGAACCATAACGCACATAAAATATCACAGGTGAAACAGAACACATGATGCACAGGAAGAACAGTCATTCGTTTGTCCCCATGGAAATTTTGGTCAGGTTCACAGGTGGTATTGTCAATCAAATTCGCATTGCTTAACATGACACCCTTACTTAATCCGGTTGTACCAGACGTGAATAAAATTGCTGTGAGGTCTTCCGGTTTTGTCATGCCCTTCGGGGTTTGTCCAGCATATTCCGAAATGATTTGAGGGAGAGAAAGAATGCCTTCTTCGTCTTTCTGCACATGGATATAATACTTCACATTCGGACAAAGTTCCTTGAACTTGGGAACATCCCCAATATGCTTATCATCAAGGAACAATATCTCACTATCGGAACGGTTGATTTCATCAGCGATTTTTTCGGCACTATTCGCACAATCCAAAGGCACAGAAACACTATTCGCACATTGAATCCCGAACCATGCTTTCAGATAGCCCGAACTTGTCAAGCCTGCTAATGCTGCATGAACACCCTCCGGAAACTGTTCCTGAATCCATACGGCTAAACTGTCGCAGTCTTGGCGAAATTGGCGGTAACTGGTATCCATGAATTTTTTATGTGCATATTCACGGATAAAGGGTTCATCTCCAAAACGCTCATCCGCATAATAAACCAGCTCTTTGATGGTTGTCACGCTACTCATTCGCTGACTCCTTCCAGATAATCAATCAACTCCCCAACGGTCTTTTTAGAGCCTGCCTCTGCTTCATCAATCTCAACATCAAATTCATCTTCTGCATCGCCCAACATGGACATAAAATCATAGGAATTGAAACCCAAGTCCTCAGAAAAACGAGAAGTTTTAGTAATTTCATCTGCATTCACTTCTACATACTGTGTAATCAATTCTTTCAGCTTTTCCAACATGATAATTTCCTCCTTATATTAAACCATATCCATGATTTCTTGTAATGTCTTGTCCGGATTTTCGATACTGCGGAATAATACTCTTCCTGTGAAATAATACAGAAATTCAATTTCTTCACGGGTTGCGCTCTCCAGCTGATAACCGAAATAGAATGTCAATCCGCCATCCCCAGGTCTATGCATAGCTGTTACATACATGGGCTGTGGCTGACGTCCGGAAGTATACCAACGGCTCTTGAATGGGATTCCCTTTAAATAGGGCATCAAACTTTTGGCACTCGCTGGCTGATAGGTAAAGGATACGCTGTGATAGCATCCGCCATCATCATACTGGTGAATCATTCTTTCCTGATAATAGTATTTCAGTGTGGAATAATCAGCGTGTAAGAACATCTGCTGTTGTTCCGCTTTCAACATGCGAATGGAATCCATGACAGTTGTATCAACCGGCATGATGGTTCTCAATGGTAAGCAGTGCATACGAACACCACCGCATCTCTTATGGAGCAAGGTGGAACGACGACTGACAAAGTTTCGGATGGTAATGTCTGTTTCATTGTTATTGAATTTGCAAAGTACGGTACGGATAGCGTGCAAAATCACCGCACTAACTGGAACTTCATGTTCCTCAGCAAATTGGAGAATCTTATTCGTAGAATCTACATCAAGGTCATAAGTAATGGTATTGCCTGCGCTGTCCTTTGTGGGAAGGGCGCACCATCTTAAATTAGGATTTCCCTTTTCTTGGCGGAGCTGCTGTAATCTCCCCGGCCCTGTAAAATCGGTGAACATGGGTTCAGGACGGTGGAGTTGTTCCTGCCAATAGACTTCATCACGCTTCGCCTTTTTACTGCCCTCATATTCAAGGTCTTTTTTCACGGATTCAATATAAGAAGTCATTGGAGGCGGATATTCCATGCCGTACATCAGGTGGCAATAAATTGCAACAACATCTTTTGTGAATGCAATCACTGAACCGGAATCTGCACAAACATGATGTACATTTAAGTAGTAGCCATTATAGCCGTTTGGCATAGATACAATGACAATTCTGAAAAGCTCATCACGATAGGTATCAAAGGGCTGTGATGTCCATTTCTTCATAATTTCCGTTGCTGTTTCCTCTGACAGTTCGGAAAAATCATAATATTCGAAATACTTATTTTTGTAAGGCATCACATATTGCCAAAGTTCACCTGTTTCAGGGTCTTGCCAAAGACGCAGGCGCATTGCCTCACAACGTTCGATAGCACGGTTCAAGGCTTCACGCAATACAGATACATTCATCTGCTTCTGGAAATACTGCCCTGTTCCAATATTGACTACTTCATCACTGGGACTGAAATTCAGTGTGTACATATGTACCATCTGCGCAGGTGTCAAGGGGTAACATTCCCTTTTGATTCCGCCAATAATTTTTTCCATGTTTAACCTCCATATAATCGATTCAGCTAAGGTTGATACTTTACATTTTCATTCTAACATATTCAGAAAAATTTGTCAATAGTTTTTTAAGATGTTAGATATGAGTCTATTTTATATTTGCAATCAATCTAAAAAAGCGCAGCCTTTCGACGAACTGCGCTCTTTTTTGCTCAGTAAATCCAAATCATTGGGTTTTTGGAAGAATCCAACCAGTGAAGAATCCAAACCATATCATTGGTTGGAACGGCAACACAACCAGCAGTAGAATCCGCTGTCCGACAATGTAAAAAAATCGCCGAACCAGCATAAGGGACAATGGGATTCATATTGTAATTGATTGCAACAACATAGTGATAAGCTGTCGGGTAGTCTATCAAATGTTCTGCACTCTTCCAAGTAACCACGTCACTTTCCACCCACTGATTATAATATTCTGATTCGGGGTCATCCACCCAATAACAACGCTGATTCAATTGACGATATTCAATCGAAAGATTCTCAATGTTTTCTGTGCCGAATGCAATCCCAAGAGGAAAAATGCCTTTTGGGGTACGATAATCGCCTTCACGGCTTTCAGCACTGACCCCATTTCTTCCAACAACACCGGACGTTTCCAGAACCTGTTCCCATTCACCGGAATTTTGTTCAAAGAGCATCACATTTGCATTTGTTCCGTAGGATTGTACAATCACAATTTGTTCTGTATCTGCAATATCTTCAATCGTTCGTTCGTCTTCTTCCAAAAAGGGCAATAATGCTTCATAGGAAATTTCTGTTTCCGTTTCAAGGATAATTTCTGTCATGGATTCCGTTGGAAGTTCCTCTGTAGTATCTTCTTGTAATGAAGTATCTTCTTCCAATTCCAGAAGTGTTTCCTCTTGAAGAGGAGCTGTTGAAGAAGTGGGAAGCACTTCTGGTTCTGTGATTTCTTCTTTTTGCAAGATGAAGAAAAAAGCCACAGAAACAACCACAACCGCACCAATTATCAAATATACTTTCTTAATCGTAATCACACCACTTTCTAAAAATCATTTTCTTCTATTATATCATAAATGCAATTGATTTGCAAGATAAAAAACAAAATTTTAACATTTTAAAAGGTTTAATTGATTGAAATGCCGTCAGCTATCAATAAAACTGATAACTGATTATCTAAAATAAGCATTGGACAAATGCGCAAAACTATGCTATAATACATACATACCCAAAAACAACAGAAAGGGGCGATACACATGAACACCTCACAATTGAATACATGGCATCAGCTCCGAACTGTGTTAGTGGGACATGACCGAATGCAACACATTTCACGATGTTGTCATTGAATAGGATTTATGATAGTTACAGCTAACAATTAGAGAGTGAAAATTTTGATACATTGCTCATTGGTATCATTTTGATAAATTGATTATTGCAGGAGGAAACAAGTTATGTCAGACAAGAGTTACCATTTTGAAACGTTACAGCTCCATGTAGGGCAGGAGCAAGCAGACCCTGTTACAGATGCAAGAGCCGTACCGATTTATGCAACAACTTCCTATGTATTCCACAATTCCCAGCACGCCGCTGACCGCTTTGGTTTGAAGGATGCCGGAAACATCTACGGAAGATTGACCAATTCCACACAAGATGTATTTGAAAAGAGAATTGCTGCATTGGAAGGCGGTGTGGCAGCATTAGCAACCGCTTCAGGAGCTGCTGCTGTGACCTATACGATTCAGGCATTGGCTAAGGCTGGTGAGAATATCGTTGCAGCTAAGACTATTTATGGCGGTACTTACAATTTATTGGCACATACATTACCACTTTATGGAATTACTGCGAAATTCGTTGACCCTGAGGAAGAGGGCGTATTTGAAAAGGCAATTGACGAAAATACCAAGGCTCTTTATATCGAAACATTAGGAAACCCAAATTCCAATGTAGTGGATATTGAAACCATTGCCAAAATCGCCCATGCACATCATATTCCATTGGTAGTAGATAATACCTTTGCAACTCCCTATCTTGTGCGCCCGATTGAATACGGTGCAGATATTGTAGTACATTCTGCAACAAAATTCATTGGTGGACATGGGACAGCAATTGGCGGTGTACTGATTGACAGTGGTAATTATGATTGGAGTGCATCAGGAAAATATCCGTGGATTTCTGAACCCAATCCAAGTTATCATGGTGTATCTTTCACCGCAGCAGCTGGAAAAGCAGCATTTGCAACATATATTCGTGCAATTTTGCTGAGAGATACCGGTGCAACGATTTCGCCCTTCCATGCGTTTATTTTCCTGCAAGGTCTGGAAACCCTCTCCCTGCGTGTAGAACGTCATGTTGAAAATGCGCTGAAAATTGTGGACTATCTCGCAAATCATCCGCAAGTAGAAGCCGTTCATCATCCTTCTTTGGCATCAGAATCCAGCCACGAAAACTATCTGAAATACTTCCCCAATGGTGGCGGTAGTATCTTTACATTTGAAGTGAAGGGAACAGAGGAAGACGCAAAGAAGTTCATTGACCATCTTTCCATTTTCTCATTGCTTGCCAATGTAGCAGATGTGAAGTCTCTGGTAATTCATCCAGCTTCCACGACACATTCCCAATTAACAGAAGAAGAGCTTCTTGACCAAGGCATTAAGCCGAATACCATTCGTCTTTCCATTGGTACAGAGCATATTGACGATTTAATTGATGCATTGGAAGATGCATTCAAAGCCATTCAGTAAAAGCCATTAGTGATTTTCATAATGCTATTGTGTAATACCTCCTATGATTCACATAGTATCCATCTTTCAATACCCCCTCACATGAGGGGGCTTTTTTTTGAGATTGACAGATGAATGAAATTATGCTATAATAATAGGTGAATAATCTTGATACAAAGGAGATAGAAAAAATGAAGTCAAAAAAAAGCCGTATGATTTCAGTACTGCTCATGAGTACCATGTTCACGGCACAAATGGGGATGTTTCCTGTCCATGCAGAAAACAATCTTCCTGCATCATTTGATTTAAGAAGCAGTGGTCTTGTCAGCTCCGTCAAAATGCAAACTTCACAAGACAGTCTCAATCTTGAACCGTTTCAGAATGCATGGGCATTTTCCGTCATCAATGCCATTGAAACCAATCATATGAAATCCAATCCCATGATTGACCTTTCAGAAGGCTATGTATCCTACTATATGCGCAGTGAAAATTTTGGCTATCCATTCAATACCGGAATGGATGATGCTATGCAGGAAACAGGACTGCTCACCAATTGGGTAGGAGCTGTTGAGGAACAAAATCCAATCAATTCTGATTTCAGTTTGAAGGAAGTACAAAATGAATCAAAGTACCATGTAACTGATGTTTCCTATTATTTTTCATCAGACAGGGAGAATATCAAGTCTGCAATTGCCAGCGGTCATGCGGTAAGTGCGAGGTATACCCATACGGAATATTGTTATAATGAAGAACACAATTCCTACTATTTGAATTGGGATGTTGCAGAAAATCAAGAATCTGTCCTGCATAGTGTAAGTATTGTGGGATGGGATGATAATTTTCCAGCGGAATATTTCAATGCAAAGCCAAATGAAAATGGTGCATGGCTTGTGAAAAATTGCTGGGGAACAGATTGGGGAGATGGTGGCTATTTCTGGATTTCCTATGCTGAAAAGCTGAGTGATGTATATTCTATAGAATCCGAAAAAGCACAAGCCAATATGAATTTATTCCAGTATGATGATTATGGAGTTTCTGCCATGATGACAATACCAGATGCAGAGGGTTCAGCCTATTACTCCAATATTTTCACAGCTGATACTAGTCAATGGATTACTTCCATCATGACGGTTGGATTACAAACAGATTATGATATTTCCGTCTATACAGGAATCACAGACCCGAAGAACCCCACCTCTGGAACGCTTTCCGCTACTAAGCAGGTAACATTTGAGAAAATGGGCTATCATACCATTTCATTGGATACCCCCATTTTTGTGGAAAAAGGAACAACATTTTCCATTGTGTCAAAATCCAACGGAAATGACATCCCTTGTGAATGCGCTACCCATACAGAGTGGACAAATGCGGACGGTATCAAGCATATTTCAGATAGCATTTTCAGCAGAGAACTGTTAAACCGTGATTTTGCAGAGAATCAAAGTTTCTACAGTGCAGATGGAATCAATTGGAAAGATATGTATTCCCTTCCAGAACAAGTAGTGGAAACCACTTCCACTTCACCGGATGATGAAACAGTGATAACATTCCAATCTGTTACCACAAACCAATATGGAAACGTCTCATTGAAAGCCATCACACAAGATGCAGGGACGGTGAATTTTTCAGTCACAGACGATTATCTTAAAGTTGGTACACCCATCGAATTGACCAATTATGAAAATGCCAATATCTATTATTCCATTGATGATAAGGGGTTCACAAAGTATGAATCTCCAATCGTATTCTCTGGAGATATGACGATTACCGCCTATACAGAGACTCCCGACAAGAGCGTCACCATGCATTTTCAGGAAATGACCCCCATGATTTCTAGTCTTCTTTGTACAGAAAACGGTCATAGCAAATATGCAGTGACGACCAATGAGAAAAATGTTTTCCATTATGTGACGAATAGCGGAACAAGAAAAATTTCTATCATGCCAATTTTAGACGGAACTATCACTTGCAATGGTGAAACCATTCTTTCAGGGAAAAGCGTTGATGTTTCTGTTTCTGCTGGAATGGAAAGCTTTCAGTTTGAGGTAGCAAATGAGGGCATGACATCCACCTATCAATTGATAGTAGAAGAATCTGAACCGTCAGAGAAAGACCCCTTTCAAGTGGGAGATATTAACGAGGATGGGCGAGTAGATGCAAGTGACGCTTCATTGATTTTGATTTATGCCGCTGAAATGGGTGCTGGTGATACACCGAGTTATGCAAGTGCAAATTGGAAAAATCGTGCAGATTTCAACCGTATCAATGATATTAACGCCTCTGATGCTTCTGCATTATTGACATATGCTGCACAATTGGGCGCAGGTGAATAAGAAAGGATGGTACAAATGCTTGCCAATTATCATACCCATACAAAACGCTGTAAACACGCATGGGGAGAAGACAGAGAATATGTTGAATCCGCCATTCACAACGGAATGAAAGTATTAGGATTTTCCGACCATTGCCCTTGGATATTTCCAGATAATTATGAATCCAATGTAAGAATGAACCCTTCTGAATTAGACAATTATTTTGATAGCTTGATTTCCCTCCGTGAAGAATACAAAGACGACATTACCGTCTATATTGGGTTTGAATCGGAATACATTCCGGAATCGATGGAGGAACAAGAAAAGCTATTTGAAGGGTATCCCATTGACTATATGATATTGGGAGAACATTTCATGGAAAAAGAACCTTCTACCTATTTAGGAAAGTGTTTTTCGGATGAAAATTTACTAGAACGCTTTGTTGACATTTGCATTGAAGGGATGGAAACAGGTAAATACAAATACCTTGCTCATCCCGATTTAATGGGCTTTACAGGAGCAAGGGAAATTTATGATAAACATTATACAAGGCTTTGCCAATATCTGAAAGAACATCACATTCCCGTTGAAATCAATTTGCTTGGTGTTTTCGAGAAACGTCATTATACTGACCCGCATTTTTTGAAGATTGCCGGTGAAATTGGCTGTCAGGCAATTATTGGATGTGATGCTCATACACCGGATAGATTGAACAACCGTCAAGCACAAGCAATCTGTCAGAATATGGCAGCCATGGCAGGAATGGAATTGGTTGACTATCTTCCCGATTTACTCCCGAAAAATCAAACCTAATCAAAAAAACCGGCTGAAATCAATTCAGCCGGTTTCGTGATTTCGGAATCATATTAGAGAGTTGCCAAATCAACGAGAGACTTCAAAACCAGTAAAGCATCATCATCACCAATTTTTCCATCCTTAGTAACATCAGCATTTGCACGCCCCTGAGGAGTCACTTCTCCGCCAATACCCAACAAATACTGATTGATTGTCAGAACGTCTGCAATATCAACAATGCCGTTACCGTCAGCATCACCATACTTTGTAACAGCTGGAAGACCGCCGGAAGTCGGCTCTTCTACCTTTTCCGTTGCCTTTGTGGTAGTTGTTGTAGCAACCGTTGTGGTAGCCTTCGTAGTAGCTGTTGTTGCCTTAGTGGTTGCTACTTCCTGAACATCCAAGACAGCGGATTCAATGGTAGCACTATTGGGCCACCAGATATAGAAATCAACGGAATTTGTACCAGAAGGAACTTCAAATGTAGCGGTTGCAGTACCATTGCTTACACTTGCCTTCCAGTCAACTGGATTCCAACCACCAGCGACATTGAAAACGCCGTTTGTTTCGGTATCACTGGAATTGGTCTTGAAGGTGATTGTCAATTTGGTTGCACCAGAAACATCAACTGTCCACTGTTTACCAGCTTCTACCACAGTAATATTAGCATCTTTCTTACCTGTTACGGTAGTAGGAGCTTTTGTAGTAGTGGTAGCCTTAGTGGTTTCGACAGGCTTAGCAGTTGTCTCTACCTTATCCGTAGATTGTGCAGGAGCTGTTGTGGTCTTAGGTTCATCAGTGGAAGGTGTAGGAGTTACAGTAGAACCAGAGCCGAAGGAATAACCCTGCTTGAATTCAGATGCACTGGAAACAATCTTAGATGCACCCTTATCAGAACCGCCGAACAAATCAGCCAGACCAGCGCAAGCCAATGCAAAGCATCCGTTATAATCCAATGCGCCTTCTGTATACTGGTACTTGTCGGAATGGTCTTCATAATTACCAGAAGCATCAATACCGCCTACCAGACCGCCGTAAAGGGTGTACTTTGCTGCGGGATTACTGGACAAATCCCCAGGGTTAGCAGCACGGTGGTGAATATGTGTGGGCCACTTGCTACCATAACCAATCAAGAAGCTATAGCCCTTTGGATTATCGCCAAGAATATAATCCATCTGCCATTTTGAACCGGTTGCAAGTGCAGAGGAGCTGTTGCCGTCTGCTGCTGCGAGTGCGCTCATCTGCAAACCGCAGTTGTAACGAGCTGCGCCCCATCCGTCGCCGTTGTACTTACCAGCATTCACACCGCCAGCGTTATTTACTTCATATTCCAATTCCTTCTTGAATGCGCTGTCCTTGGTTGCCTTGTACATCAGAGCGGCATAACCCTGATAAACCTTATCCCATGTATAGCGATAGCAGTCATATTTTCCGCTGTACTGTCCATTATTGGGGGTTACAGTAGGCTTAGAGCCTTCTCCGTTAATATAAAGCCAAGCCTGAGCAAGGAGCAATTCATCCTGTGAATCTTCATCAGTGGAATAATACGGACTTTGACCAGTCATTTCGTTGCCCTTGTGCTGAGTACCGAAATTATACAAAGCCTTTGCATATTTCAAGCATTCCTTTGCATAGTTGGCATCAGAATCCTTGACAACGTATGCAGTACCAGCCAATGCAGCAGCCATTTCACCGCAGACAGCGGAATTGTTCTTATTTGCAGTCAGCCAGTAGGTGGCACGGTCATAATGTTGCTCTTCTGGAGGGGTCATCATGCTGTGGTCAACACCACCATCAGCCACAACATAACAAATGGTTGCAACGTTTCCAGAACTGTCCAGATAGGTGGTCTTCATCATGTAATCTGCATTTCTCTTGAGAATGTCAATCAAATGCGCTTTGCATCCAGCCTTATCATAAATTCCGGGGTTGAGATATTCAGACATAGCCAAAGAAGACATCCCAAAGCCCATTGTCAAATTGAACTTGATATGGTCGCCGGCATCGTGATAACCACCGCCAACATTAAACTTGCCGTCTCCGTCAGGGTCAACGAGAGATTTGTAAGAAGAATCGAAATTGGTTGCATTGGAGATAAGAGCCTTTTCATCCTCTACGTGGCAATCTCCACGCCATGTCAAAGGTCCTTCATCAACGTCAGAACCGCAGGCATTTGCATCAAAGAAATACAGTGATAATGCCAATGCCTGATAGTAGTCATTGTCCGCAGCACTAACATTTACCGCAGGCGCAGCCGCAGAAAGCGCACCAGATGCCAGCATTGCAGCACTCATGATTCCGGAAACAATCCGGTTTTTCAGTGTTTTTTTCATTTGAAATACTTCCTCCTTTAAAATAAAACATCAATACAGAAATCTGGTTTACGCAGTACCCAAAATTCCCGCTTTTTGTGAATATTTTGCACCTCTTCACAAAACATTCACATTTACAATTTTAGTATAACACACTTTGGAAAATAAATCAATATGAATTTTGACAGAAGTCTATTTTTTATAGGAATTCACAAATTCTAGCCAATTTGAAAGAATTGATATGTGCAAAATTGTACAAACTGCACAAATCACAAATGAAACTAACTTTTGAAAAAAATTGCCTTTTTCCGGATATTTTACCGGATTCCATTCAGCAGGAATTGAATAATTTGTAAAAAATTCATAAACATATTGACAAAACAATTACAATGTGGTATAATAATTACGGTTAGCAAATTAACCCAACATCTTGCAGGTATCCACCTGCACAAAGAAAGGAAGTAATCCCAATGAGCATGAAAATTGTAAATGTCTATGGTCGTGAAATTCTCGATTCCAGAGGCAACCCCACTGTTGAAGCAGAAGTTACCCTTGAAGACGGTACTATCGCAAGAGGTACAGCTCCTTCCGGTGCATCTACCGGCGAATTTGAAGCACTGGAACTCCGTGACGGTGACAAGGGTCGTTATTTGGGTAAGGGCGTTCAGAAGGCAGTTGAAAACATCAATACTGCTATCAAGGAAGCAATTGTTGGTCTTGATGCTTCTGACGTTTACGCAGTTGACGCAGCTATGATTAAGGCTGATGGCACAAAGACAAAGTCCAACCTCGGTGCAAATGCAATTCTGGCAGTTTCCATTGCCACTGCAAGAGCAGCAGCTACAAGCCTTGGTATTCCGCTGTATAGATTCCTCGGCGGTGTTCAGGGTACAAAGCTCCCCGTTCCCATGATGAACATTCTCAACGGTGGCGCACATGCTGACAGCGCAGTTGATACACAGGAATTTATGATTATGCCTGTCGGCGCACCTTCTTTCAAGGAAGCTTTGAGATGGTGTGCGGAAGTATTCCACAAGCTGAGAGCTTTAATCAAGGATATGGGCGACGTTACCGCAGTTGGTGACGAAGGCGGTTTCGCTCCTAATAAGCTCGCAAGTGATGAAGAAGCCATTGAAAAGATTCTGGAAGCTATCAAGGCTGCTGGTTTCGAACCGGGTAAGGATTTCAAGATTGCTATGGACGCTGCATCCTCTGAATGGAAGAGCGAAAAGGGCAAGGGCTTCTACAAACAGCCGAAGTCTGGTAAGGAATTCACTTCTGATGAACTCATTGACCACTGGGAGAAGTTGGTAGACAAGTACCCGATTATCTCCATTGAAGACGGTCTGGACGAAGAGGACTGGGAAGGCTGGCAGAAGATGACCGAAAGACTCGGCAAGAAGGTTCAGCTGGTTGGCGACGACTTGTTTGTAACTAACACTGAGAGACTTTCCAAGGGCATCAAGCTGGGCGCAGGTAACTCCATTCTGATTAAGCTCAACCAGATTGGTTCTGTTTCCGAAACTCTGGAAGCTATCAAGATGGCTCATGCAGCAGGTTACACAGCAATTTCTTCTCACCGTTCCGGCGAAACTGCTGACACCACCATTGCAGACCTCGCAGTTGCATTGAATACTTGTCAGATTAAGACCGGCGCACCTAGCCGTTCTGAGCGTGTAGCAAAGTACAATCAGCTCCTCAGAATCGAAGAGGAACTCGGTGCATCTGCTTGCTATCCGCAGATGGGCGCATTCCACGTACAGCAGGACTAATTTAGTCGAATCGTACAATTGCATTTTCAAACCGTGCAGAATTCAAACCTCTGCACGGTTTTCTTTTTTCTTGTTACACTTTCATGATAATTTCCGAGTATACTAAGTGAAAGGGGGAAAATATCATGACCGATTCAGAATTGAGGGAGCTGTTGGAGCGTTCACCCAATGACGGACATCAACGGCTATTTCAAGAATACTTTCCGTACGTCTATACCATTGTATTCCGGCGGGTGCAAACTGTCGCAAGCATGGAAGACGTAGAAGAATGTGTGAGTGATGTATTCGCTGAAGTTTTTCAGCATTACGACACACATTCCCATTATGACGGCGATTTAAAGGGATATATTTCGACAATCGCCAACCGTCGAGCCGTTGATTTGTTCCGGATTCTTGCCAAACATCAAAAACAGATTTCCATTGACGACATCCCCGAAACGGATTCAGGGGTTGACATTGTGCAGAATGCCGAACAATCCGAACAAAACCGCCTTATCCTGCAAGCTGTCAGGGAATTAGGCGAACCCGATACCACGATTATTTTACAGCGGTATTATTTCGGCTATTCGTCAAAGGAAATCGCCAAAGACTTGAATCTGTCCGCCGTCGCCGTGCGGATGCGGTGCAGTCGGGCATTGAAACAGCTCCGCAAGAAACTGGAACAATTAGGCATTACTATGGAGGTGTAACCATGAAAAAGAAAAAACGTTTCAATTTGCCAATGGACGAAAATTTAATGAAATACGTCCCAAAATCGGCATATCAACGCATTTATGAAAAGAGCGTTCAAAAATATGAACTGTTCTCTTTCAAGGGTGACGAGGAACAATTCACCGCCACCCCTGCTCCCATGAAAAGGAGCTGGATGCCCATTGTGGTGAGTTTGTGTGCGTGTGCCGTCATGGGAATGGGAGTATTCACCATTCATGAAATCAATCTGCACAAAATCGACATTATCAACATTCAGCCACAGCAAGAAATCATTGACACACACACAACGGTATTGCCCTTACTTCCCAGCATGGACTTGACACAAGCAGAGTTATATTTTCTCACCGAACAAAGCGGTTCGGACTGTTACACCATCTCCGCCGAAAGTCAAGCCAAATTAGCCGATTATATCAAGGAAACTTCCCCTGAATGGACTTTATTTAATCAAAAAGAAACTCAATTCTTGGGGGGATTTCAATTTCAAATGTATGTTCTGTACAATGATGTGAAAAGTATTGTCTACTTTTTTGATAATGGCACAATCGTGCAGTCATTCCCTGAATTAGAACAAACCTATTATTGGGGAACGGATATTGAATTTTTCTATCAGCATCTCACCAACAAAACCCATACGATGGAAACCAAAATTCCCATCCCTGACGGCAAAACCATTCATGAAGCTGATTCTGTCGAAATCATGAACTATCTTTTCCAGCGTGAAAAAAATCACCGTTCCGCACCGTTTTTCAATATCCTGAACAAAGACTACACCGGAAGCAATAAAATGATTGTGTTCACCAATACCGCCTATGCGCCTAATCTGTTTTTCATTCCTGACAAGAATTTACAATCGTTGTCGGATGCATTCGAACAAGGCGAATGGGAAGAAATCGCTAACGATTCCGTCATTCCTGACGGCGAAGGTATCACAATGTATGTTTACCGAACCAATCAAGGGAAATTTTCTGTCACATTCTACCCATTGAATCAGATTGCCATTATGAAAAATTTCAGCTCCACAAGAACATTCCGCATTTCAGACGACATCATCACCGCCATGAATTCTGCCCTTGACTTGCCAAATGAATATTTCGTGGAAAATCTCATTCCGTGCGAAATGTCCGAACCAGAAAACCGTTTCAATGCCGTCTGGACAGCCGTTGACGATTACACCGAAACTCATGTTGATTTGTCAGCATATCAGGAAATTGCAGACCGTATCAATGAAGAATACAATTTGAATATGCAGAATATGGCATTAGTGACCAGAGAGAACTATTCTGGCGAAGCAGGCTATTTTTCCTATATCATTTACCATATTTTACTCAGTAAAACACCAGAAGAATTTGAAGCCCAAATGAGAGAATCCGCAGAAGCACAACTCAATTACAAGCCTGAATTTATCCCCCTTGATGCGGAAAAGATTTTTAGTGTCACCTACAACCATGATAATTTTGACTATGAACTGAATTTGACAGACGAGGAAAAAGCTTTCATCTGCGAAAAAATCAATCAAGCGGAATGGAATTCGCAATTTTCCAGCGATTTTGTATATGATGACCTTAGCGAAGAATTTGAAAAATCAGAAAGCAGAGTCCTCACCATCTGGACGGTTGACGGAGACCAACAGAAAAAAGTAAGTCTTGCATTGGATACCCCTGACAGAGTTGTTCAATGGCAAGTTGGTAGAGATGTAGCAGTTGCTAATATCACCGGTTACAGCAGTTTAAAAGATGATTCCGCCCTCCTCGCCATCATGGACAAATTGCATCTTGACGATGCCAGCAATTTGGAAAAATCCAACCCCAAACCTCAAGTATTGCCCATTTCTCCTCAAAACGTAACAAATACGACATTCCGCAAAATGACCGTCACAATCAACGGAAATAATGTCGCAGGCAACACCGAAGACACGGAGCTGAATCTCACAAGCGAACAAATCGAAACCATTTGCGACATTCTCAATCATGCAGAGTGGAATGCTCATGCCTTTGATGATGAATACTTCGAAATTGAAGAGGAATATCATCAAACAGAAGGGCGCATTCTCGAAATTCAGATTGACGAACGCACCACACAAAAAACAATCAACATTGCATTGGATACCCCTAGCCATATCGTGGAATGGTGGAACAACAACCAGCTTGACAGCACAGAAAGTATAGGCAGTTATGATACTTTCAAAGACGAAAGCACAATCTCTGCCATTCTCTCCAGTCTTCCCATATACGACTAAACGAAAAGCCCCCATTTCGGGGGCTGTTGGTTTAGTGCTGGAATAATGGAAGGATGATAAATCCTGCTAACATTGCAAAAGCCATGACAAGCACAAGGATTCTAGCACCCATACTTTTTTTGGGTTTCATGTAATCACTCCTTTCTTTAATCAGCAACAGGAACTGCAACCGTTGTAAAGTCTTCCTGTTGGGAATCCTGATAATCATTTTCATCATTCGCAATTGGAGCATCTGCATTTTCTGCATCATCATCCTGAATGACAATAGGATTACCGTTTTCGTCCAATTGGGAGGAAATTTCCTGATTTGCGTTTTCGGTTGCCTGATTTGCTGATTGTTCAGCCTGTTCAGCATCTTGTTTTGCACGCAGTTTATCCCAAATATCAGTTGCTGCCGTTGTTTGCAGAACTTTGACGACAATCGCTTCACCCTTGTCTTTTTCTCGCCGTTCCTTGTTGACCTCTGTAATTCGGTTAAGGGAGTGCAGACCAAAGCCCATAATTCCAATCATAATGAGCATTGCAACCGCCACCCATACCATTCTTTTCATGTTATTCATGAAATCACTCCTTCCAGAGTAAATATGCAGTAGATTCTGTCACCGCATATTCCATATCCTTGAAATGTGCAATCCATCCGCTGATGTTATCTGGTGTAACTTCGATTTCGTCACCTTCATGAATATTGGGAAGAGCTTCTGACGTTTCGGCAATTTTCGCAATGACCTTGCCATTTTCAACCCTGTCAATATCAGCCCAAAGCAATTCAATGCTATAATCGTATTCTTCGGCGGCATCCTCATCCAGTTCAATTTCAAGGCGAACACTAGCATCTGTGAAAGGCTTCGTTTCAACGGCTTTCTTCAATGTGTCAAATGTTCCCTTTGCAAGGTCAATTCTGCGATAGAAAGCCTTCCTTCCACGAGGATAGTCAATGGGGTCAGGGTCAGAGAAATACTCGAATTTCGGCGGTAAAATATTTCCTTCATCTGTCATTAACAGGAGAACACCGCCAACATTGTTGTCAAGCTGTGCGGAAGATTCATCATTTACAGATTCATTCGCCCAAGTGAAAGAATATTTTTCTTCCCCATAAGCACATTCTGCGATAGGTTCTCCGGCATCCGCCATCATATTTCTTTCAACGCACTGACTTGCGATTTCATCCAGCATATCTGCGAATGTGCCGTAATTTTCCGTATTAGAACCATACATTTCAATTTCACGCATTCCAAGACAGCGCATCCCAAGCGTAGTAATCCAGATGGTATTTTTCTCACTGTCACCAGCAAGATACAGCCCATACAAATCACTAGGAGTGATTGCTTCCGGATATGTCCCAGCGAAACGAACCCAATTTTCAGGGTAAGCGTGTTGTGTGATAAGGTCAATCATTCCCAACATTTCAGGGAACAGAATTGAGAAAATTTTCATGATTTGATGATAGAAAAACATCGGCTCGCCGTCAATAAAGAATCGTGCAATATATTTCAATGGCGCATCAATCATTTTTTCAAAGGTTTCTGTATCCAAAAATGCAACAGGTCTGGCTTCAATTTCATTCAGCTTGTCAGTAATAACCATTTGAATGTCAATCAATTTCCCCTCATATTTGAGCGACATAAAAAACTCTTCTTCCTCTGTACCTGCGCTCATCAGCTCATAATTTTCGGGGATATTATCACGGATTCTTTTTTCAAGTTCAGGAAGTGAAGGAGTACAGCCATCTTTCAGGACAAATGCAAGGGTAGAAGGCGTTTTAGAAATCAATCCGTGAGTGGTCTTTTTGACAATTTTTTCAGAGTCGGAATCTTCATGTTCCATTTCCTCAAAATGAAGTTCAGGGAATTTTTTATTAAGGATGTCCATGTAGTAGGTGCTTTCGTTTCGCTTATCGAGGAGTTCTGACTGTTCTTTTGTGATACGGTAGAAATAGTCTTGCATTTCAGAAAATGCAACGCCCTTGTCTGTGGGCTTGATAGGGAGAATCAAAACGGCTTTTGATTTGGTGTAACCATCATTGCCTGTTTTTTCTTCAATGATAGTCATCACTTTCATAAGACGGTAAGCCCCTCTTGCATATTCCAAGCGCATGGCGGGATTTTTACAAGCGACAAAATCAGCAACAGTTTGCTTGAAAATTTTCCATCCATGACTAATATCAGTCACGCTGTACAGCTCCAATAATGTACCAGTTTGTCCCAGAAATTCAGGCTTGCCTTGTGTATATCGTTCACAGAGAGTGCCATAATATTTGGCTTCTTCCATATTGTCATGATACAGGTAATAATTACACAAATGCCCATAAGTACAATGCGGAATTTCAGCGCATCTTCTTTCCCCACGGAGGATAGGCTGTGCGATTTCAAGGGCTTGCTTTTCGTCACCTAATTCCAAGGCAACATACATATCAAAATTCATTTCACAAGCTAAACAGTCACAGAAACGGTCACGGGGAATGCGGTGGAAAAGCTTGTATTCTTTCTGTGCTTCTTCCATATTGACTTTAAGCAGGTATTTGGTGCGTTTCATGTGGTACACCCTCAAAGAAACATCACATTTTTGGCAGCGTTTCTTAAATTCCTCAAAATACTTTTCAATTTCAACCTTTGAAATCTGGTAGAAATCGAACGAATTTTCGAGAACCCATTTAAAAGCAATCATCATATCGTCTTCATATTCGTCTTGAAGTTCGGGGTGTTCGTCGAAAATCTGTAACATTTCGGGAAATCGAATAATTGCCTTGAAACAGTCATCATGAAAGACAGATTCCTGAATGAACTGATAACGGAAATAAATCCGCCAATTATGCGCACTTGCATCATCTGCTTCACGGATAGCATCAGCAATTGCATTCAAACGAGCTGAGCCGTGTTGCATTTCACGGATTTTTTCAAGATATTGGTTTGCATCAAACATTTGTCACATACTCCTTTTTCATATTTTTAAAAATACCGCTATGTCATGCGATAATTTGATACTTGCAAATTGACCGAATATTGATAGACACAAACAACCGGACTGTGGAACTCCTGTTTTCAGTATACCACATTCCGGTTGCATTGTCAACTACATTTTATTCATCTTTGAGAAATCAAGTGAATTATACGCCATATTGTTCACGATATGCAAGCATTTTATCAAGGTATTCTTTTCCGGCAACCACATCATTTTTGATAGCGTCCACAATATCCGCCATTGTGACAATGGGGTAAACCGTCACACCAAATTCCTGCTTGACTTCCTGCACTGCGGAAAGTTCGCCTGTGCCTTTTTCCATGCGGTCAACCGTGATAACCATTCCGGTCACATCCACTTTGGCGGCACTCATGAGCTTTGGCATGGATTCACGCAGAGCCTTTCCGGAGGTCATAACATCATCAATGATAACAACCTTTTCGCCGTCTGTTAATTGCTTCCCAACGAACATACCGCCCTCACCGTGGTCTTTGGCTTCTTTGCGGTCAAAGCAATAATAAACTTCCTGTTCGTACTTGGCACTTAATGCCGTCGCCGCAGAAACTGCAAGCGGAATGCCTTTATAAGCAGGACCAAATAATGTCTCAACGGGAATATTGTTTTCATGAATGCATTCTGCATAATATTCCCCTAAACGGCGGAGCTGTCCGCCTGTCTTATAGTTGCCACAATTAATGAAATACGGTGCAACTCTGCCGGATTTGAGTGTGAATTCACCAAATGTCAGTACCCCACACTCCACCATAAATTGAATAAAGCTTTCTTTGTAAGTCATTTTCATTTCCTCCTGTTAAAATTGGCTGGTTCTTCCTGAAACGTTCATACAATTCTATTTCATCAATGGGCGAATGGCATTGAAAACCGCCTTTGTTTTTTCGCCACCCAAAGCATGAACCAAATCATTATTGATTCCCACTTTGATATGTGACAAATGGGGAGACCCTGTTTTCATATGTTTCCAAACGAGGTCAGAAGCCTGTGTTTTTTCGTTGTCATTGAGAATATCCACATTCATAATCACGTCAATAATATCTTGCTGTTTGACGGTTGCAATTCTGCGTTCACGGATATTGGGAACGAGCTTGACTTTCTGCCCCAATTTGAACCAGAAAATCTGAACATTGACATAGCCTTTGTCATTGCTTACAATATAGCATTCACATCCGGCATCCTGTCCCAACAGATAGCCGATATAAGAGGAAAGCTGAAAATCAAGCGCATTTTTTCCCTGTGTATCCACTTTGATATATTCTACATGGGCTTTTGTCGAAGAAATCAATTTCATGACCTCGAAATTGAGAGAATCTGCGTTTTGGCTATAGAAAATAATCACCTTATCGCTTTTACTGAGTTCTTCCACACCATGTAAACCAGCCATATGAACATTTTCATAATCAACAAGAAAATATCTTCTCTCCTTATCCTTAGATTTGACTTTGTCTTTCTTTTTTTTCGCCAATTTTATTCACCCCCTTCTGAATCATGTTCTTGGGTTTCGTCCTTATCGTCAGTTTGTGAATCCATTCCGGCGGTGATGTCCTCAACGGTTTTTTCTGCATTTTTGATGACTTTTCGGAATTCAGAAGCAAAGCATTCTGTAATTTCGGCACTGCGTTCCTGCACACGGCGATAAAATTCTTCTGGGTCGGTGGTGGAATGAAAGATACTTTCCACAGCATCGGAAACGGCATTTCCGACAGCGTCGGCGATTTCTTCCGCAGCGTTGGCAATGTCTGGAATTTCTTCAAAGGGAGTGTCTTCTTTTTCTTCTTTGGTGGGTTCTGGCTCATTGGCTGAATTTTCCACGTCAGGAGCAGGAGCAACGGAATCTGTTTCTTCTTCTGTTTCTTGGGGTTCAGCCTGTTCAGGCGCATCAGCAGTTTTCTTGATGTCCTTCATGACTTTTTTGAATTTATCGGAGAAAAATTCTGCGATTTCGGAGCTGCGCTGCTGCAAACGGCGGTTGAATTCTTCCGGCTCTGTGGTTGCATTGACAATACTTTCCATGGCATCTGAAACAGCATTTCCGACAGCATCCGTAATATCATTGACAACATTTCCCACAGATTCCGTAAACTGAATTGCATCATCCACTTTCTTTTCAGCACGTCTGCGGAGTTTCAATTCTTTTTCAATGTCATTGAGTTCCTTCATCCAGAGATTGACACAAGCATCACTTGGCATTCTCCAATCACCACGAGGAGAAAGGGTGACTGTTCCCACTTTAGGAGCATCCGGCAAACAGGAACGTTTGAACTGCTGTGAGAAGAATCTCCAATAGAATTTCTTTTCCCATTTCAGAATGATTTCTTCCGTGTAATCCGTTCCAAAGGCATTCACTGCCAAACGGTAAATTTTGCTAGGAGTATAGCCCATTCTTACCATATAATATAAGAAGAAATCATGCAGTTCATAAGAACCAACAATGTCCTCGGTTTTCTGTGCGATTGTTCCGTCTTCTTGAGGAGGGAGCAATTCAGGACTGACAGGGGTATCCAGAATGTCAAGCAGAACCTTTTGCAATTCGCCATCAGAATGGCTTGCTTCATAGGCAGTCAGATAGCGAACAAGTGTTTTTGGAATGGAGCTGTTGACTCCGTACATGCTCATATGGTCGCCGTTATAGGTAGCCCATCCTAATGCCAATTCTGACAAATCGCCTGTACCTATCACAATGCCGTCCACTTGGTTGGCAATGTCCATTAACACCTGAGTGCGTTCTCTTGCCTGACCATTTTCATAGGTGACATCATGGTTATTTTCATCATGTCCAATATCTTGGAAATGCTGTCTCACGCTGTCACGAATAGGAATTTCACGCAATGTCACCCCATAAGCCTTTGCAAGCTTACAAGCGTTTGTATAGGTGCGGTCAGTCGTTCCAAAACAGGGCATTGTCACGGCGATAATTCCAGAACGGTCAATGCCTAATCTATCAAATGCATGGGTCATCACAATCAATGCTAAAGTGGAATCCAATCCCCCTGAAAGACCTACAACGGCTTTTTTTCCATTGATATGCTTTAATCTGGTCAACAATCCGACAGACTGCATATTCAGGATTTCTTCACAGCGTTCATCAAGGATTGTTTTATCAGAGGGGACAAAAGGATGCTTCGGGAATTTTCTGTCAAGAATGGTTTCCGTGAGTTTCATGGAGAATCTTGGGTTATAATATTCTTCCTGTGGTTCTGCACATTTCCATGTGTTGGAGCGTCTTCTCTCGTAATTCAGGCGGAATACATCCACATCAGAAACAATCATACCACCTTCAAAGAGTTTGGATTCTGCAAGGATTGTGCCATTTTCTGCAATGAGCTGATGAGCGGAAAAAACCATGTCTTGTGTGGATTCGCCAATTCCTGCATCTGCGTAGGCATACGCACAAAGCAGGCTTCCCGATTTCGCTTTCACAAGTGTTCTGCGGTATTCTTTTTTGCCAATCACTTCATCACTTGCCGAAAGGTTGAAAATTATCACTGCACCATTCTGCGCCAATTTCACGGAAGGCGTTTCCGCAACCCATAAATCCTCACAGATTTCCACACCAAAACAAAAATCCGGCATTTCTTCACAAGTGAATATTTGGTCTGTTCCAAAGGGAACATCTTTATAATTGCCAACGTTGACACAATATCCAGCAGGATAACCAGCGGAAAAATGTCTTGCTTCGTAAAATTCTCCATAATTGGGAATGTTTGTTTTCGGGACAATTCCCAGAATTTCGCCTTGATAAATGACAGCTGCACAATTGAAAAGTCTGTTATTCTGCACAAATGGAAGACCAGCAATCACAATTGTTTCGTATTTTGCCGAACCCTTCACAAGGCGAATCAGTTGACTTTCTGCTTCACCAATTAAAGCATCTTGCAAAAACAAATCTCCGCAAGTGTAACCAGTGATAGAAAGCTCCGGAAAACAGAGAACTTTTACACCTTTTTGATTTGCCTCTTTGACTGCTTCCAACATTTTGGTAACATTATACTCACAATTTGCCACTTTCAACATGGGAGCATAGCAGGCAACTTTCACAAATCCATCTTTCATGAAACTGACCTCACTTTCTTTCTATAGAATATGATATGATTTAAGTATAACACAATTTCGTAAAATATGCAAGAGGAAATTTTGAGAGAATTCACAAAAAAACGACTGTTTTTCTTTTTCTTCCATTGCAGAAAAATGATTCCCAAAACCAGAAATTTCACAGTATTTCAATGAAAATTGTGAATTCTATCCAATGTCAGCAACACCAAAAATATAAGAAATAGACAAATTCAGAAGATTTTATTTGTATAAATTGCATAGCTATTGTTGAAGTATCCTGCAAAAAATATTTTTGCATCCTGTAAATAAGATTCCGCCTCAAATTTTACTTGACAATTTTCCAAAGATATGCTATAATGAGAAGTAATTACAATAAGGAGTTACTAATCAGGAGTAGAAAGCATAGACAAATGTAGAAAAAAGTGTTAAAATGTGCTTAAGAGGTGATAAGATGCTGAAAGCATATAAAACTGAAATCTTTCCCACACCTGAACAAAAGCAAATCATCCACAGAACAATTGGTGTGTGCAGATTTATTTACAATTTTTATCTGACATACAGCAAAAAAATCTATGAAAAAGAAAAAAGATTTGTTTCAGGATATGACTTTTCAAAATGGATGAACAATGAATATCTTCCCCAGAATCCTAAATTTTTATGGATTCAGGAAGTCAGTAGTAAATCCGTAAAACAAAGCATTATGAACGCCCAAAGAGCATTCAGAAACTTTTTTGAACACAGAGCCGGATTTCCCAGATGGAAGAAAAAAAGAAATTCTGATGTGAAAATGTATTTTGTAAGAAATGGAGAAACACAGCCCATTTTCTGCGAACGGCACAGAATCAAAATTCCAACTCTGAATTGGGTAAGACTGAAAGAAAAGGGCTATATTCCAATCAATTCAGAAACATATGCTATTAAAAGCGGTACAGTTTCCATGAAAGCAGGAAGATATTATGTTTCTGTCTTAGTGGAAGAACCGGAACCGGAAAAGCCTGTTCTGAATGATTTTGGAATTGGCATTGACTTAGGTGTGAAAGAATTTGCAGTCTGTTCAGACGGTAGTCTTTTTACAAATATTAACAAATCTGTTCGTATCAGAAAACTTGAAAAAAGTCTGAAACGACAGCAGAGAAAACTTTCGAGGAAATACGAAAGTCTGAAAAAATTACCAAATAATTTGAAAGGAGAAGCTACTCGACAGAATATCCGGAAACAAACGTTGAAAGTACAAAGACTTCATCACAGACTTGACTGTATCAGAACTGATTATATCAGCAAAGTGATTTCTGAATTGGTGAAAACCAAGCCAATGTGGATAACACTTGAAAATCTGAATATCAGAGGCATGATGAAGAATCGACATCTTTCAAAAGCAATCGCACAGCAGAAATTTTTCCAGTTCAGAACAAAACTCACTGCGAAGTGCAAAGCATATGGCATTGAACTCCGATTAGTGGACAGATTTTATCCGTCAAGCAGATTATGTCATCAATGTGGTTGCATCAAATCTGATTTGAAACTATCTGACAGGATTTATACTTGTTCTGAATGTGGATACACAGCAGACAGAGATTTTAATGCAAGTTTGAATTTGAAAGATTGTCAAGTTTATCAAATTGCATCATAAAGCAATGATAACTATGTACCGTAGGCTATACGGGAATCTACGCCTGTGGACTGTACACGAACTTGTGAGTAGATGTTGACTTGTCGCCATTCAAAGCATACAGGTTGAAGCAGGAATTTTCTCAATGTGGGTATATTTGTCCATATTTTGAGTAGCAGGATTTTATGACACACCAAAGTTCTGATGACACGGGTGTCCCGTGGGATAAATACCGAATACTATCAGGGTACGCAGTTGTAGTTGTTGTACCCTTTTCTTGTTACAGTGAGGAGGGATTGGCATGAGCATCACAACCTCACTGGTGATTATCGTCATTTGCATTTTACTGTCCATGTTTTTTTCCGCAACGGAAACGGCGTTTAATGCTGTAAGCCGTATTCGTCTGAAAAGCAAGGCGGAAGACGGCGACAAAAAAGCGGAACTTGTCTTGAAACTGCTTGACAGATATGATGAAATGCTGACAACGATTTTAATTGGGAATAATATTGTCAATATTGCATGTACCTCTCTTGCAACCTTGTTATTTGTTCAGCTCCTGAAAGATGAAAATTTAGGTGCAACGGTTTCCACGATTGTCGTCACCATCATATTACTGATATTCGGTGAAATTTCCCCGAAAACCATTGCCAAGACGAACGCTGAAAAAATCGCTGTTCTTTCTGCGTCATTCCTGCAATTTTTAATGTATATCCTGAAACCATTTACATGGGTATTCAAACTATGGCAGAAAGGGCTTGCAAAGCTTTTCAAATCGTCGGAAGATAATGGTATCACCGAACAGGAATTATTGACCATTGTAGACGAAGCGGAACAGGGCGGGAATATTGATGCTGATGAAAGTGAATTGATTCGTTCGGCAATTGAATTCAATGAATTGGAAGTCAGAGATATTTTCACCCCCAGAATTGATATTGAAGCCGTACCAGCAGACATGGCAAAAGAACAAGTTGCAAAAGTGTTTTCGGAATCGGGTTATTCCAGACTTCCGGTCTATGAAAAGAGCATTGACAATATCACTGGAATTATCTACCTGAAAGATTTCTATAATATCGCATTTCAGAAGAAAACAAGTATTTCTGAAATTATCAAGCCTTGCATTTTCGTACCCAAAAGCAAAAAAATTGCAGACCTGCGGAAAGAATTGCAGGAACAACAGTTACATATTGCCATTGTGATGGATGAATTTGGCTGTACAGTGGGACTTGTCACATTAGAAGATATTCTTGAGGAACTTGTTGGGGAAATCTGGGATGAACATGATGAAATCATTCGTGAAATTTCCAAAACAGGTGATAATACATGGGTCGTTTCGGGGAAGGCAAATATTGAAAAGGTTTTTGAAGAACTTGACAGAGATTGTGATTTTGAAGCCATGACCGTTTCTGGATGGGTGATGGAAGTACTCGAAAAAATACCAGCAGAGGGCGACAATTTCGAATATGAGGGCTTGCAGGTGCAAGTATTGCGGATGCAAGGGAAACGAATTGAATTGGTCGAAATTGTCGAAACGGATGAAGATGACGAAGAATGGGAATAATATTCAATTATTCTTACCCCTGAATCCATATTCGGGGGTAATTTTTTGACAAATTGAGATATTTTTCAAAAACATCTTGCAAAATTATTAAAAATATGGTATAATAAAAGTATCTTATTTTATACTTTTTTAAGGAGTACCTTATCATGGAAAAAACTGCGAGACGAGAACAAAATATTCACAGAAAAATTCTAATTGTGGATGATGAAGCCGTCAACCGTAAATTATTGGGCTTGATTGTCAGTCAGGGTTATGAAGCGATTTATGCAGAGAATGGCGTACAGGCATTACAGCTCATTCAAGAAAATCAAAAATTGATTTCATTAGTCCTGCTGGATTTACTGATGCCGGAAATGAATGGATATGAATTACTGGAGATTATGAGGGCTGACCCTGCCTTGAAAAGAATTCCTGTGATTGTCCTGACCTCCGAGAAAACCGCAGAAGTCAGGAGTTTACAGATGGGGGCAGCTGATTTCATTCCTAAACCCTATGACCTGCCAGAAGTGATTCTTGCAAGAATTCATCATTCCATTCAGTTAGCAGAGGACAATATCATCATTCACGAAACGGAAACGGACGAATTGACCGGACTTTACACAAAGGGCTTTTTCTACCAATATGCAAGGCAATTTGACCGGTATTGTTCGGATAAGGATATGGATGCATTGGTATTGAATATCAATCGTTTCCACTTAATCAATGAACTCAATGGAAGAGAATACGGAAATTATGTCCTTTGTACGATTGCGGATACCATTCGTGAAATTCTCAACCAAACCAATGGTTTGGCTTGTCGCTGTGAAGCGGATAATTTCTTTATTTACATCCCCCATCAGGCGGAATATCAATCCATTTTCGAAAAAATTGAATCCAAATTTTCTGAGATGCTCAAAGAAGCTCCGATTAGCATTCGAATTGGCATTTATGAAAATGTGGATAAGATGCTTGATATTGAACAGCGTTTCGACAGGGCAAATCTTGCCTGCACCAAACCAAAACACTCCTATTCTAATGTGTATTCCTATTATGATACCCAGATGCATGAGCGTGAAATTTTCTCTGAACGTCTGATTAGTGAAATGGACAGCGCATTAAGAGAGAAACAATTTTGTGTAGTATACCAACCCAAGTATGAAATCAAAGGCGAAAAGCCCATCTTGAAAAGTGCAGAAGCCCTTGTAAGATGGTTTCATCCAGAATTAGGGATGGTCAGCCCTGGGAAGTTCATTCCCCTGTTTGAAGAAAATGGGCTTGTGCAGAAGCTTGACCGCTATGTATGGAGAGAAGCGGCTGAACAAGTCCGCAAATGGAAGGAACAGTATGGAATTTCTATCCCTGTTTCCGTGAATGTTTCCAGAATTGATATTTATGACCCTGAATTAGAAAATGAACTGCTTGACATTGTGCATTCCAATCATCTGGAAACTTCCGAACTTCTTCTTGAAATTACAGAATCTGCCTATACAGATAATTCGGAACAGATTGTTCAGAAGGTGGAACAGCTCCGTGCAGATGGTTTCCGGATTGAAATGGATGATTTCGGCTCTGGGTATTCTTCCTTGAATATGTTGACAGCATTGCCGATTGATGCATTAAAGCTGGATATGCGCTTTATTCGCAATATCTGCACTAGTGAAAAAGCCCTTAAAATGGTGGAGCTGATGATTGAAATAGCAGAGTTTTTGAATGTTCCTGTCATTTCAGAGGGAGTCGAAACAAAGGAACAGTATCAATTATTGAAAGAAATCGGCTGTGATATTATTCAGGGGTACTATTTTTCGAAACCCGTCAAGCCGGAAGAATTCTGCCTGCTGATTGAAAAGGAAATTGCACAAAGAGAGGAGCAGGAATATGCTTACAATTGAATCATTAAAGGCATATGGTGCAGATGTCGAGGACGGCTTGAAACGCTGTATGAATTTTGAATCCTTCTATCTGGAATTGGTTCAAACTGCCATCAAAGATACCAAAATTGAAAGCCTTGAAACGGCGATTGATTCCGGTAATCTCAATCAAGCTTTTGAAATCGCTCATGCTATGAAAGGGATGTATACCAATCTTTCTTTGACACCCTTATCTGAACCCATCATTGAAATCACAGAATTATTGAGAAATCAGACACAGACGGATTATTCCGCTCTGCTTTCCGAAATCAAAGCACAGTATCAGAAACTGACAGAAATTGACCAATAACCCACAAAAAGGGGCTGTTGCACATAGCAGTGCAACAGCCCCCCTCTTTTCACTTCTTGAAATTCCGTAACTTTTTAATGAACTGCTGTACCCATTCTGCATTTGGTTCAATTTCAGCATAATTTTCCAGAATGGAAATCAATTCCATAAAGGTAATATAAATGAATACAGAAATTGCTGTCAATGCTCCGGCGAATTCCGCTAAACTTTCAGCGGAATAATATTTTCCAAGCAGCTCCATTCCCATTTCAAAGCCACATACTGTCAACATTACTCCGATTTCTGCTAATTTCCGTAATCCGCCTACACGCATCACCGCTGAGCAATAATCATTTTTGATATGCGCTTTAATCCAACCAGTCATAATGTCAGAAAGTGCTAACATAATCACAATCAATAACATGATGAAATACTGCATCTCATTCCCTCCTTTCAAGGATACTGCTAAAAACAGGGTATTGTTGCACTCAATAAGACAACTTGTCGTAATCAATATTTTCAATAGCACATAATATGTTTTACATATTGGACAAATAGGCAAAGTAGGTGTATAATAGATACATAAAGAAAAACACACCTAACAATATAGAAAGGAATTGGTGATGGATTTATGAAACATACAAAAATTTTAACATGGACAGCGTGCCTCGTATTATTGGCATCATTTACCGCTTGTGGAAGCGCAACAGAAGCAAATACTACTTCTTCCGTTGCTCCTGCTGAACAAGTTCAAGAAAATGCTCCTGCAAATGATGAAAGCAGTGCAGAAGCTGAAAATAATGACAGCGCAGATGATGCGGAAAGTGCTGATTCTGAAACAGAAGATTGCTGTGCAACTCCTGCGGATTGCTGCGGTGACGGTGATGAAAAACCGGATTGCTGCAAAGATGCAGACGGCGAAGTCTTGACAGGAGAATTGGAAAAGACAACTTTTGAATTAGGGCATTTGAATTCCACAGCGCATTTATTGGCATTCGTTGCCAAAGAAGAAGGCTTCTTTGATGAAGAGGGCTTGACAGTGAATTTAACACAATTCTCCAGTGCTGGTGAATTGGCAACAGGTCTGGAATCCGGAAAATTGGATGTTGCCTTTATTGGTTCTGTACCGTCTCTGACTTTCCAGAGTCAAGGGCATGACTTGACAATTTTCGGCGGTGCAATGACTAACGGTCACGGCTATGTCATCAAGTCCGAATTCACAAAGGATACTGACGAAAAGGGTGTTGCATTGCTCAAAGGTAGAAATGTAGCTTCTGTCAAGAATTCCGTACAAGATGCAGAATTGCAGTTGCTCCTTGCAGATGCTGGTATTGAAATCGGTGAAGGTGAAGACAAGGTGAATATTGTCTATTTCGACAGCCAAAAAGACGCTTATTCCGCTTTGGCAAATGCAAGCATTGATGCAGCATCCGTTTATTCCCCTTATGCATCATTAGCAGCTAGTCAGGGCTATGAAATTGTATACCGTTGCTCAGAAGAGCCACTCTTACACAATCAGCCGTGCTGCCGTCAAGTTGCTGATACCTCAGCACTGACAAATAATCCTAATAGCTACGTTGCATTTGAAAAGGCTTTAATCAAGGCTTATAAGTTCTCACAGGAGAATGAAGATGCTACTGTTGCAGACGTGAAGAAATACATTGACATTGAAGAAGATTTCATTCGTACCGAAGTTTATGGCGGTTATGGTGCATCCAATCCCGACCCCGATAAGCAGGGTACAGTTGCATTGAAAGATTCCATTGTACAGCTTGGATATACAGAAGATTATGATATTGATTTCCTTTATAACACAAAGATTTATGAAACCGCTTTGAAGAGCTTGCTTTCTGAAAATCCAGACGATTCGATTTATAAAGAATTACAGGCACACTTTGAAGAGTTTGAGTAATCCATAAGGAGTGTATGAGCATGAGTGCAGAAGCAGTATTACAGCAGACTGCGATTAAGATTGATATTAGTCATTTAACAGTAAATTATACCGAACGTAATCAACAATTCACCGCACTGAAAGACGTTTCTTTCAGTGTGGGACGTGGGGAATTTGTCAGTGTGATTGGTTCATCTGGTTGTGGAAAGTCCACGCTTTTGAGCGTGTTGGAAGGGCTTTACAGACAGGCAGACGGTACAATCACCATTGACGGAAAACCCCTTTCTGGAACAGGGCGTGAAAGAGGCGTGGTCTTCCAGCATTATTCCCTCTTCCCGTGGATGACCACAAGAAAAAATATCGCCTTTGGTATCGCACAAGTTCGCAAGGGCTTGACAAAGACTGAACGTTTGCAAATTGCAGACGAATTCCTTGAAAAAGTCGGGCTTGGTGAATTTGGCAATAAATACCCCTCTCAATTGTCCGGCGGTATGCAACAAAGAGCCGCTATTGCTAGGGCATTGGCAATGGATACAGAGATTCTGTTAATGGATGAGCCTTTTAGCGCAATTGATGCCAAAAATCGAATTGTTTTGCAGGAATTGTTACTTTCCTTGTGGGAAGGTGACGGGACACAGGAACGCAAAACGGTTGTATTCGTGACACACGACATTGACGAAGCAATTTTATTGTCTGATAAGATTGTCGTGTTGACTTCCCACCCCGGAACAGTTTCAGAGATTGTGCAAGTACCTTTTGCACGTCCCCGAAATCGTCAAGAATTAGTGGCAAATCCGGAGTATTCGAAATTCCGTAACAAATTGTTAGGCTTGTTCTACAATGATGTTGCGGAAAGAATCGGCGGAGAGGAGGTCGTAATATGACAGCAACTGGAAAAATTTCAGCTGTCAATACGGTTCATTCGAACGTATCCGACGGCTTGGATTTCAAGAGCAAATTATTCAGGGTAACACATTTGTTGTTTTTGGTTCTGGTAGGGATTCAATTCATCCCTGATAATCCAGCAATTTCCAACCCCCATACCTCTTATTTAATTGGGTTTGCTGTGATATTGGAAGCCATTACGTTGGTATCATTACCATTTTTGAAGAAGAAAGAGAGTTTGAATTTATTCCTTGACATTGTGGGCTTTTTGTACGGCTTTTTGATTGTTTGGACATTACTCACAGCAAAATTCAACATATTGCCGACAGCATTATTTCCTCCGTTCGGTAAAATTTTTGCACAAGCCGTTGAAGATTGGCAGAAAATCTTCATCAACATCAAAAGTTCCGTCGGGATTATCTTGCAGGGCTTTTTGTTGGCAGCCATCACAGGAATTCCGTTAGGGTTATTCTTAGGATGGAATGCAAGATTAGGCAGTGCAGCAACGTATTTGTCCAAATTTTTCAGCTCCATTCCGCCAATTGTCTATATTCCGTATGGTATCGCATTGTTACCAAGTTTCCGCAGTGTATCCGTATTTGTCATATTCCTTGCAAGCTTCTGGGCAATATTCGCCGGGACAATGAGCGGAGTTCTCAATGTTGACAAAAAGGTCATTGATTCCGCAAAGGTTCTGAATGTCAGCAAACCAACCATGTTATTTGGTATCATCTTACCAGCAGCATTACCGCAGATATTCTTAGGATGCAATCAAGGCTTATCAGTAAGTTTCATCTTATTGACTTCTGCGGAGATGATAGGCGCAAGGGATGGTATTGGATACTATGTCAAGTACTATTCCGATTTCGGCGACTACACAAGAACAATTGTAGGATTATTAGTGATTGGGATTGTGGTTATCATCACAACGGCATTGTTTGGAAAGCTCCAAAATCACCTACTTCGCTGGAAAAAGTGAAAAATATTAGAATCTATTATCCTGTTGCTGGAATCTTTCAGCAACAGGATTTTTTTGCAGAAAAAATGATTTCATATCAGCTTTGCTAATCACTTGCTAATCAGCAACTCTAAGGTATCAAATAGGAAATTTTGTGCTAAGGAATTGCATAAAAATAAAATGAACAATTCAACAGATGGCATTAGCCAACAGTATAGTTAAGTTTGCTAATCATTTTGGATGGTTTGATGGGAAGTGCA
>JAZAUD010000014.1:0-58227 GCA_036373775.1 Oscillospiraceae bacterium
TGAAAGCGGTGAAGCCGTCTTGAAAAATATGCAGACTGGTGAGAAAATCACCATGCAATTAGATGAGACTTTGCCCGAACGATTTGCAGATATTGAAATCGCTGACAGATTGGCAAGGGAATAAGGAGAGGAGATTTTATCATGGCTGAATCCATGGGAACACTGCGCCGGACACATGGGTGTGGTGAAGTCACAGAACCAAATATGCACGTTGTGGTAGGCGGTTTTGTACAGTATATGCGTAATAAGAACAAGGTTATCTTCATTGTACTGCGTGACAGGAGCGGTGAGGTACAGCTGGTTTTCAATGATGAAACTGACCGTGCTATCTTTGAAAAGGCGGCATCTGTCAAGAATGAGTATGTTTTGCTGGTGAAGGGTACTTCTGTAACACGTCAGGATATTAACCCTGATATGCCAACGGGTAATATTGAGATTATTGCCGAGGAAATTCGTATTCTTGCCAAATCGGAGACACTGCCATTCCTGATTATGGATGATGTCAACGCAAGCGAGGAACAACGCCTGAAATACCGTTATCTGGATTTGCGCCGTCCGTCATTGCAGAAAAATCTGATGATGCGCCACAAAATCGCAAAGTGCGCCCGTGAATATTTCTATGCACATGATTTCATTGAGATTGAAACCCCTATGATGATGAAATCTACCCCAGAGGGGGCGAGAGATTACCTCATTCCCTCCAGAGTACATCAGGGTGAATTCTATGCACTCCCTCAATCTCCACAGATTTACAAACAGCTCCTGATGGTTGCCGGAATGGAACGGTATATTCAAATTGCACGCTGTTTCCGTGATGAAGATTTGAGAGCGGACAGACAGCCCGAATTTACACAAATTGACCTTGAAATGTCATTCGTTGATGTGGAAGATATTCTCGAACTGACTGAGGGCTTTGTGAAAAAGCTCCTGAAAGATGTTCTTGACAGAGATTTGGAGACTCCGCTCCCTCGTCTTTCCTATGCGGAAGCAATGCGCCGTTATGGCTCTGATAAGCCGGATACTCGCTTTGCGATGGAGATTCAGGACGTTTCCGAACTGGTGAAAGATTCCGGTTTTGGTGTGTTCTCCGGAGCTGTCCAGAATGGCGGTAGTGTGCGCTGTATCGTGGCGAAAAATGCTGCTAAGGTTCTTTCCAGAAAAGAAGTGGACAAACTGACAGAATTCGTTCGTGGTATCGGCGCAAAGGGTCTTGCTTTCATCAGATGGGCGGACGAAAAGCCAAACTGCTCTTTTGCGAAATTTTTCACGGAGGAACAGTTGACGGAACTGTTGCATACTATCGATTGTCAGAAGGGTGATGTTGCTTTGTTCGTGGCTGATAAAAATTCCGTCACATTGCCGACTTTGGGCGCATTGCGTTTGGAAGTTGCGAAAAAGCTTGACATCATTCCAAAAGACCAGCTCAATTTCCTCTGGATTACACAATTTCCATTTTTTGAGTGGGATGAGGATTCACAAACTTGGCTTGCAATGCATCACCCTTTCACCATGCCGGAAGATGAGTGCTTACCTTATCTCGAATCCAACCCCGAAAAGGTTACTGCTAAGGCTTATGACCTTGTGTTGAATGGGGTTGAATTGTGCAGTGGGTCTATGCGTATCACGGATTACGAATTGCAGGAGAAAATGTTCCGTGCATTGGGCTTGACAGATGAGGAAATTGAAGCAAAGTTCGGCTTCTTGGTAGAGGCTTATCACTATGGCGCACCGCCTCACGGTGGACTTGGAATCGGTCTTGACCGCCTTTCCATGGTGCTTTGTCAGGCGGAAAGTCTGCGTGATGTTATCGCTTTCCCAAAGGTGAAGGATGCATCAGAAGTGATGAGCCAGTGTCCGTCACCAGTTGACCCCGAAAATCTTGATATTCTCGGTATCATGGTGAAGCCAAAAGAAGACACAGAAGAATAATTATTTTAAATGGGGACAAATGCCCTTTGAGTCTTAGCACATTTTGCAAAAAACTAACGCAAAATGTACTAAGGGGCATTTTTCCCCAAGCCTTTTTTAATGGGGACAAATGCCCTTTGAGTCTTAGCACATTTTGCAAAAAACTAACGCAAAATGCACTAAGGGGCATTTTTCCCCAAGCCTTTTTTTATGGGGACAAATGCCCTTTGAGTCTTAGCACATTTTGCAAAAACTAACGCAAAATGCACTAAGGGGCATTTTTCCCCAAGCCCCTTATTTAAAATTTTCAGGGTACTTGCATTTTTGTGTTGACATTTCGGTTGAAACATGGTAAAATGGTATCAGTGTATGAAATCTAAACAGGGGGTAACAACATGGAAAACAATCAGAATTCTGAACATCCAATGAGAAAAGGGCTTGCATCTGGAAAGCGTGCAACCCCTCAAAAGCGTGTTTCGCTTAGAAAAACTTCGATTCCTGAGCCACCACCAGAACCAAATCCGGAATATCATGTCAACTTTGATAAGCGTTCCTATTATGAGCAACCGCCCACTTTTCCACAGCCTGAACCAGAAATTAACCCGATTCCGACTATGGTCAGAGACCCTTTTCCAGATATTCGGGTTGCAGATGAATCCCAATATCAACAACCCTATCAGCAAAACTTTCAGGAGGTACAGCAACCTTATCAGCAACCTTTTGAACAGACCTATCAACAAAGCTTTCAAGAGGTGCAATCACCTTACCAGCAACCCTATCAGCAGAATTTTCAGGAAACACAGCAATCTTATCATACAAAGTATTGTAAGTTTTGTGCAAGTAAAATTCCGTTTGATGCGGTGGTTTGTACCCATTGCGGGCGACAGGTGGAAGTCTTACAGCAGGCTCAACCTCAACAAAATGCTCAACCTCAACAAAATGTCGTCTTTCAGAATGTTGTTTATCCACAAGAACAACAGGTTCGTTATGTTCCACAAAATGGAAAACTTAGAAGTAAATGGGTAGCATTTTTCTTATGTCTGTTTTTCGGGTGGGCAGGTGTACACAAGTTTTATGAAGGAAAAATTGGGATAGGGCTTTTTTATTTGTTTACAGGGGGAATTGGTGGCATTGGGTGGCTGATTGATACTATTAAACTTTTGTTCAAACATGGCGACACTTATTATGTTGATTAGAAAGGAAGAGGCACTATGAAGAAAAATAAATTATTATCTGCTGTTACGGCGATGGCTATGACATTTTGTATGGCTGGTTCTATGGTGAATGTCACTGCTGAGGAAACAAGCGAAACCATTCGCATTATGCCCCTTGGCGATTCCATCACGGACGGTTTCAATGTGGTGGGCGGTTACAGAACTCCCCTCTGGAAGACGCTGGAAGCTAACGGCTATACTGATAACATTGAATTTGTCGGGGCGAATTGGGGCGGTGAAGTTGCGCCCAGACATTCCGGCTATTCTGGGTATACAATTGCGGATATTCCCAACCAGAGAATGGGAATTTATAATTTCATTGATTGGCTGATGGAAGAGTATCCGGCGGATGTTGTCATGCTTCAAATTGGTACAAATGACATTCTTTCCAGCTATGAGCTGGAAGGCATGGGGGACAGATTGGAATTGTTAGTGGATTCTGTCTTGAATTATATCCCTGAAGAGGGGATGCTCTTCTTGGCGACAATTCCCTATATGGATGCGAATGTGACCAATTATACGGATGCTTACACCGCTGAGGAAATGGACAAAGCGGTTGATGATTACAATGCACAGGTGAAAGCTTTGGCAGAAAAGAAAATTGCTGAGGGAAAGCCTGTGACTCTCTCTGATAATAATGCCGCTTTGACAAAGTCTGACCTTGCAGATGGGGTTCATCCTAGTGAAGAGGGGTATGCAAAGTTGGGGGCGCATTGGTATGAGATGCTCAAACCTTACCTTGATAAGAGAAACGGAAATACTGACATTCAGGCTACAGAGGAAACAACAGAATTCATTGAACCACAACCAATTCCCACAGAGACAGAACCAATTTGTATTGAGCCTGTTCCCTATGATTTGGATTTTGACGAGAAAGTCGGAGTTTCTGATATTATCCTTTTACAAAAGTTTTTGCTGAAAAGAGGTTCACTCTCTAATTGGAGTGATGCGGATTTGAATGGTGATGGTATTATCAACATTATTGACCTTGCATTACTGAAAAGAATGGTATTCCATGCAAGATAATTCACAATGGAAATGATTGGTTGAAAAAATCCCCTGACAGTGATGATTGTCAGGGGGTTGCTTTTCAGTTTGAGGAACTGGAGGAATTGGAAACACGCTTTTTCAGCCATTCCTGATAGCGTTCTTCGTATTCTTTCATACTCATGGAAACTTCTCGTAAGTGTTGCCTTTTGTAGCGTTGCAATACAATCCCAACCGGTGCAAATTCGCCTTCGAACTGGTCGAGTTTCGAGACGACATAGCCCTCTGCAAGTGCAATACTGAACGGCACGACAAGGGCGTTTTCAATTAAAATTCGTTCGGCTTCTGCAAACAGCGTGTATCTTTTCAAATCATCGTTGAATGTATTGGATGCTTTTTCGATTTTTTCAGACCATTCTGCAAATAATTCCTGTATTTCGGGGTCATCGCATTTATCCCAGAACATATAGGAACTTCCACCGGCGAACGGGTCTGACCATGTTTCAGGGTCGGCATAGTCTGCACCCCAATTGCATTTGAGCATTGCATAGCTGCCATTTCTGCGGACAGCTGAAAGGAAACCTGTTTCGGGTCCTGCTTCTACAATGACATCAACAAAATCAGTGCCGAGGGCATCTTCAAGTTGCTGTTCTGCAAGGGCGCATTCATAATCCCAATTCATTGTACCGGGGTTATAGGGCAGTAGGATTTTGATGGGGAAAGTGACACCAGCTTCTTCCAGTTCAGGGCGGGCAATGTCACGGTATTCCTGTGCTTTTTCAATATTGAAACTGTCACTGTGTGTAAATTCTTTGAGTGCATCAAGGTCGGTGTAGTCTTTTCCATCAACCACGCTAAATGTTTTGGGGGTAATCGTACTTGAAATTAAATCTTCCGGATGGTATGGCTCGTACACGCTCATAAGCTCCTGTCGATTGAGGGAAGCCATCAACGCATGGCGGAAATTTTCATTTTTTACGGCAATTCGCCAATTTTCTGGTTCATAGGCTTCATCAAAATGCGGGTCAAAATTGAAACAATAGAAATAGCTATAGGATACTTCTGGTCTTGGAGGGTGTACAAGGTCTTTGGTTTTATCATCACTGAGCCATGTATCCAACATTTCTGTGCTGATTTGTGCTTGGTCAATTTCCCCATTCAAAAACATACTGGTTTGTACCATGTAAGCATCAGGGTTATACTCTGCGGAAATTTTATCAATATGAACGTTTTCAATATCCCAATAAGTCGGATTTTTCGTCAAAATTCGCTTTTCTTGGGGCTGATAATAGGACAGAATATAAGCACCATTATATAAAACATTCTGGTTATCACGTCCGAACATATCGCCAACTTCTTGCAGGTATTGCCGACTCACTGGCATATAAGAAGGATAGCTCAATACTGTCAGGAAAAATGGACACGGCTGGTCAAGGGTATAAACAAGGGTATAATCGTCTAAGGCTTTCACTCCAATGTCTTCCGCTTTGGCTTCGGGGACTGGTTCAATCGGTTCACCATCATCATTCACCGTCCGTGTACCGTTGGCACTTTCCACAAGGTATTCTGTATAATCATAATAAGCCTGCGCACCGTGGACAATTGAGCCGGAAGAATACATATATTGACAGGTGGAATTATTGGCGGCATTATTCACATATTGCGCACAAGCTACCCAATCATCTGCTTTGACTTCGGAATAAACTTTTCCTTGATAGTCAACCCACTTGACATTGGGGCGGATATGAAATGTCCATTCCGTCATGTCGTCATTATGTTCCCAACTTTCTGCCAACCCCGGGAGAACATTCCCATAGTTATCATAATCAATCAGGCAATCAATGATATTGGCGGAAACTTCTGTTTCATTGTAACTATTGGTTGTCATGTAATTGAGGGTCTGTACTTCAATGGAGTAAAACAAGCGGAATTCAGATTCTTGTTGTTCTTCGGGTTCTTCTACTTTGGGGGTTGGGGTTGGCGGTGTTCCGCATCCAGTCAAGCCAATGCATAACACTGCACACAGCAATCCAGATAAGAAATTTTTCTTCATGTTGTAACCTCCTCATGATTAGAAATATGGTTTCTGACTTCCTTACCAATACTTTCATAATACTGTTTTTTAGCATCATACATTCTAAATTCTGCTGTTTTAATCATGTCGTTGATAGTTTCCGCTTCACACCCCATACAAAGACCAGCGGAAATATGATAATCATTTTTCTGGATATTTTCATGAACTTCTTTCAGCAGGCTTTCTAGTTCTTCTTGCGATTTATCATGCTGAAAGACTACAAATTCATCACCACCAATACGAAATGTTTCCACTTCTCCAAAAGCTACTTTTAGGGTGTCGGCAATAAAGCGTAACATCTGGTCTCCGGCAAGGTGTCCTTTGGTGTTATTGATTTCATGTAAGCCGTTTGCATCCACATAAATACAAGCGACTCCGTCATTTTTCAGGCTGTGACAGAGTGCTTCATAGCGGTTGCGGTTCTGTAATCCGGTCAAAACATCTACATTTGCATGGTGTTCCGTCTCAATGATGGAATGTCGGGTACTATTCATAATCCAAATGAAATAGAGCAAAAACAAGACAGCTTCCCCTATTAAAAGCGGTTGTTGGAATTGATACATAGATTCCGCTAATGCAAAAACTTCATCTTTCCGGACTGCTACCAACATTTCCCATCTTTCAAGTTCCATCGGCATATAGGAAATATAAACAGTATCATTTGTGATTTGGGAATGAATTTCCTGAAAGCCTGTTTTTCCGTTTGTAAGAGCATCTGCCAATTCATCCGATTCAAGACCAGAAACATTTTTAATGGATTCATTCCAGTTGGTGACAATAATATCTCCTGTTTTGCGTTCGATAATGGAAAAGGTTGCTTCCCCATCATAAATGCTGGGCTTCCATGCTCTGGCAATATTAGAAGGACTCATTTCAGCATACAACAAACCGATACTTTTTCCATTTTTGCGAATGGGGACATAATTCCGGATTACTTTGGAATCGGGGTTATCTAAGGCAGGCTGTAAGCCTGAAATATGTTCTCCATAGCCAATTTCTGTCGCATAGTCAATTATCCCTGTGGTGTCAATCTGCCGACCATTGACAAGCAAGGCGACATTTTCCGGTGTCAATACAGCAACATTGGAGATGAGGCTATTCACATCATAAATTGTCAGAAAACTTTTGACATTCAAATTATAAAGGCTTTCTTGGTCTGCAATGACTTTGGAAAGCATTCGCAGGGAAACACGGTCACTTCTGAAATTTGCTTCAATTTTTTCTTGCGCCTGTTCCGTAGAATCGGAAAGTTCATAAAAACAACGTTCATACATGAAACGGCTGGTACGCATCATGTACATGCCAACTAACAACAATACCAACATAGCAAGAAGAGCGGTTGCAAAAATGCCATGTTTTTGGTAAGCTGTCATTTTTTTGAGGGTTTTTGGTTCTGACATAAAAATCCTCCTTGCTATTAATAAAAGCATGTTACAATATTACTATTCATTATAACATAGTTCATAAAAAAATGCAATACGTTTATAAAAAAATATCTGCTATGACACAAAATTATTTTGCATCATGTCTTCTGCAAGCTTTTCGGCTTCTGCATAGCTGGAAAGCTGATAGCACCTCGCACGGAAAGCGGCAGCATTCGGACAGCCGGTCATATACCAAGATGTTGCCTTTCGGGCTTCTTTGATGGCAAGAGAGGGGGGCTTATCGCTATATTCTAGAATCATCCGGATATGTCGGAGCATTGTTTCCATTTTTTCCCCGATTGTGGGGGGAGTATAGGGGATTCCCCGATAATAACAATCAATTTCCTTAAAAATCCAAGGATTTCCATAACTTGCCCGACCAATTGCCACAAGGTCAGCTCCTGTCTGCTCATACATTTTTTGACAGGTTTCGGCATTGGTGATGTCACCATTGGCAATGATGGGAATAGAAACTGCTTCCTTGACTTGTCGGATAATGTCCCAATTCGCTTTACCGTGGTAAAGCTGTGATTTTGTCCGTCCGTGAACGGTTAAGGCGGATACTCCGGCATTTTCCATCATCTGCGCAAAAGTTACCGCATTGATATGCTCTTCATCCCAACCAATCCGCATTTTTACGGTGACAGGTACAGACGATTCACGAATCACCGCTTGTACACATTCCACTGCAAGTTCAGGGGTTTTCATCAATGCTGAACCTGCACCAGTATTGACTACTTTCGGGACTGGACAACCCATGTTAATATCAATCCAATCAGGATGGTAGGCTTGTATGATTGCCGTAGCTCTTGCCATAAATTCCGGTTCATTGCCGAATAACTGCAACCCCATTGGACGCTCATTTTCACGAATTCGACAGAGGGCTTCACTGCCTTTGCTGTCGTAACATAAGCCCTTTGCGGAAATCATCTCACTGACACAGAGGACTGCTCCCATTTCGTGACAAAGCTGTCTGTATGAGGTGTCGGCAACGCCTGCCATTGGAGCGAGAGAAGCCGTTTTGGGAACGGTGATTCCGGCTATTGTGGTAGTATCTAATATTTGCATTCTTACACTTCCAAACAATGAAATTTAGGTTACTTTTTATTATAGCGTTTTCGAAAATTTCTTGCAACGTAAACGATTAAGAATTTACAAATATTTCATAATTTTCGGGTAACTGTACAAATCAAAAATGAGAATTTCGGACATATTGCCTTTATGCACCTGTTAAGGTGATAGTGCATATTCTGCAAAAGAGCATTCAGCTCAGAAAAGGAGTGATTATCAGATGAAAACAAAACAAAAACTTTTGATTGTGGGAGGGGATGAGCGTTTTATTTCCTCCGCTGAAAAATTTTCACAGGATTATGAAACGTATGCAATGGGGTTTACTCGTGAACAAATTCCGGATGAGAATATTCATTTGTGCGAAATGAAAAGCATTCCGGTTTGTGATGTGGTGATATTGCCTGTACCTGTTTCGATTGATGGGGTTCATGTGAATGCGCCGTTTTGGGAAAAGTCTATTCCATTGGAAGACTTGATTCCCTATTTCAAGAAAGATGCTGTGATTTATGGCGGTAAATTCAACGGCACAAAGAAATTATTTGAAAATGCCGGATTTTCCGTGAATGATTATGCGAATCATGAGGAATTCAGCATCAGAAATGCTGTTCCTACTTCTGAAGGGGCTTTACAAATCTTGATGAAGGAAATGCCGATTACCATTGATAAAAGTCATATTCTGGTATTGGGATTTGGGAGAATCGGCTCTTATTTGGCAAAAATTCTCCATGCATTGGGGGCAAATGTGACGGTTGTCGCCCGAAAACCCGAAGTTCTTGCAAAAGCTGAACAAATGGGGTGTGATGCTGTCAATTTTGATAAACTTCCGGAAATTATCTCAAAAATGGATGCAATTTGTAATACTGTGCCTGTTGTCGTTCTGAATGGGGATGTTCTCAAAAAAGTGAATCAAGGAGCTGTGATTCTGGATTTGGCTTCCCGTCCGACAGGGGGAACAGATTTCACTAAGGCAAATGCTCTCGGTATCAAGACCATTTGGGCTTTGGGATTGCCGGCAAAAGTCGCCCCTGTGACGGCGGGGGAGATTATCACCCAAACTATTATTACCATGCAGAAAGAAAGGGGAGAATAGCATATGAATCTAAGGCTTGACGGTGTGAGGGTTGGCTTTGCGGTAACTGGTTCATTCTGTACGTTTGCGCAAGCGTTTGCACAGGCGGAATATCTCACGTCTTTAGGGGCGGAGCTGATACCCATTATGTCAGAACACGCTTCTACCATTTCCACACGTTTCGGAGAGGCGGACGAACAACGAAAACTCTTTGAACAAATTTGTCAACGAAAGGCAATTGTTACCATTGAAGATGCTGAACCAATAGGCCCTAAAAATATGACAGATATTATGGCGGTCATTCCATGTACTTCCAATACCGCTTCCAAACTGGCATTGTCTATCACTGATACCGCCGTCACGATGGCGGTCAAATCCCATTTGAGAGGTGGCAAACCTGTTGTATTGGGCATTGCTTCCAATGATGCTCTCGCAGGAAGTATGAAACATCTCGGAATGCTTGCCAATACGAAACATTACTATTTTGTGCCGTTCCGTCAGGATAACGCACAGAAAAAGCCCACTTCTCTTGTAGCAGATTTTTCCTTGACGGCTGAAACTATTGTTTCCGCTTTGGAGGGAAAACAATTCCAACCTATGGTATTACAGATTTAGCCGTATTTTTTCCACAAAGATACTTGACATTTCCTCTGAAATACGGTACAATAGTAAAAGAAAGTTCAAATCAAAAAGAGGAGGTAAATCATCATGAATTTTCTGAAAAGACTGGTGTCTGGTGTATCTGCACTTGCACTTTGCGCTAGTATGGCAGTATCTGGGGTTGCTTCTGCTGTTCCGGTGAATGCTGCTGATGATACGAGTGACGACTGGCTTCATGCTGTCGGCAGTCGCCTGTATGACAAGGACGGTAACGAGGTTTGGCTGACTGGTGCGAACTGGTTCGGGCTGAACTGCTCCGAAAATTCGCCTCATGGTTTGTACGCAACAGATTGTGATGCATTTTTGAAGACAGTCTCTGAACATGGTATTAACATCATTCGTATGCCGATTTCGACACAATTATTACTGTCATGGATGAACGGCGAACCTGATGCTGTAAAGAGTGTTCAGGCAAGCTATGACCCCCCTGTTGACAAGGTGGGTGAAGATGGCTCTGTTACCAAAGCCGGAACTTACGGCAATATCAACAAAGATTTCGTGGAAGCAGACGGCAAAACCCTCAAAAATTCCTTTGAGATTTTTGATGCGATTATCAAGAAAATGAAACAGTACGGCTTGAAAGTCCTCATTGACGTTCACAGCCCTACGGCGCATAACTCCGGTCATAATTATAACATCTGGTATTATGATGCAAATACAGAAGCCGCTGATACCATGGCGGTGACGACTGACGGTCACGAAATCACTTATGATGAATGGATTGATTCTGTCACCTGGCTTGCAAAACAGTATGCAAATGATGATACAATTCTGGCTTATGACCTCAAAAATGAACCTCATGGAAAACGTGGCTATTCTGGTACAACTTGCCCTGATGGTATTGCAAGATGGGATAACTCTAAAGTGCATAATAACTGGGCTTATGCTGCGACAGAATGCGGTAATTCTATTCTGAATGTCAATCCCAATGCCCTGATTTTGATTGAAGGTGTGGAACAGTACCCCAAAACTGAAAAGGGCTATACCTATGATACCGCCGACATTTGGCAGGCTTCTGCGGAGGTTTCCCCTTGGTATGGTGCATGGTGGGGCGGAAATCTCCGTGGTGTCAAGGATTATCCGATTGATTTCGGGGATGCAAAGAAAAATTCTCAGATTGTGTATTCTCCTCATGATTATGGCCCTTCTGTTTATGAGCAGTCATGGTTTAATAAAGATTTTGATACAGATTCACTTCTCAAAGACTACTGGTATGATACTTGGGCTTATATCAATGACCAAGATATTGCACCGCTGTTAATTGGTGAATGGGGCGGTCATATGGATGGCGGTAAAAACCAAAAGTGGATGGAATTGCTCCGTGATTATATGATTGACAACCATATCAACCATACATTCTGGTGCTTGAATCCGAACTCCGGTGATACCGGCGGTTTGCTTGGCTATGATTTCTCCACTTGGGATGATGATAAGTATGGACTTTTTGAGCCGTCTCTCTGGCAGACCAGCAAGAGCGGTAAATATATCAGCCTTGACCATGCAACGCCTTTGGGCGGTTCTGGTAGCACCACTGGTATTTCTGTGGCTGATTATTATGCAAGCTATGCAAGCAGTGAGGGCAGTAACCTTGATGCGGGTGGAAGTACTGCACCGGTTGAGCCGACCCCAGTCGAAACCAATCCCCCACAAGAAACCACTGAACCAGCCCCCGAACCAATCACAGAGGTAGGGGCAACGGATGAGCCGTCAACTTCTAAAACTGTCTATGGTGATGTGAACGAAGATGACGAAATTGATATTGCGGATGTGCTGCTTTTGAACCAGCACTTACTTGGAATTGAAGATATTTCAACACAGGGGCGGTTGAATGGAGATGTTGATGAAAATGGCATACTGCAAGATACGGACGCTTTAATTTTGCTGAAATATCTGGTAGATTTGGTTCCGTCACTTCCTGCCAAAGCAAATTAAATTTTTCGGGAGGATACAAATTTTGTATCCTCTCTGACTGTTTCAGTAAAAATTTATCAATAATTTCAAAAAAAATTTTGAATACCTATTGACAAATTTGTGATAATCTGTTAAAATAGGTGTGAAGGTGTTTTGAAAGTGAGGTTCGGCAAAATGCCAATTGTGCAAGTTGCTGTAATTCAAAGCATTTTTGGAAGCAAAACCAGCCGTAAAAAGCAGTTCTTCCGTGCATTTTATCCAAAAAACTGACAAGTTACCGTTTTGTAATATATTAAGATTTGGACAGTTTTTTACAACATTATGCACAAAAAAACAGCTGCTATTTTGTGCAGCCTGTTCAAAAAAAGTGAAAGAATAGATTTTTGCATTGACTTTTTGCGCTGAGTGGTGTATATTATTGTTAGTGAAGTTCAGCAAGGAACAATTCTGATGGAAAAGGTTTGAAGGTGTTGTGAAGATGGTTTCTATCAAAGACATAGCCCATGCTTGTGGTGTTTCGACAGCAACCGTCAGCAAGGCACTGAATAATCGAGATGATGTCAACCCGTTGACAAGGGAAAGGATTCAAGAAACTGCCAGACAGCTTGGCTATTTGCCTAATGCAATGGCGAGGGCATTGAAGACGAACAAGACTTACAATATTGGGGTTTTGATGGTTGACAAGGCTGACAGCGGTTTGAAGCATCATTACTTTGCATCTATCTTGGATAGTTTCAAAGTAATGATGGAACGCAGTGGATATGATTTGACATTTATCAGCAGTCAGATTGGTACACAACCTTGCACATACTATGAGCATTGTGTCTACAGAAATGTGGATGGTGTGCTGGCGGCTTGTGTGGATTTTTCCGCACCGGAGATGCAGAATCTTCTGGGGTCAGAGATTCCGGTGGTTTCTGTGGATTATGTTTCCGAAGGGAAATATTCTGTTATTTCCGATAATGAAGCCGGAATTCGTTCCGCTGTGGGATACGCACTGCGGATGGGACACACAAAGCTTGCTTATATCTATGGCGAACCTTCACAGGTAACAGACATCCGGAAAAATGCTTTTGTTCACGCTTTAGAGGAAAATTCCGTGAGAGCGGAGGAAAGAATGATTCTGGAAGCGAAATACCTTCATCCGGAGTTGTCCTATGAATTAACAAGGAGGCTTCTTTCAGGCGAAAGCCGTCCGACTTGCATTCTCTATCCTGATGACCTTTGTGCCGTCGCAGGTATGAAAGCAATTCAAGATACACAGTTGAGAGTTGGAGAAGATGTTTCATTGATTGGTTTTGATGGACACCCCATCTTGAGAATGTTAGGTCCTCAGTTGACCACCATTCAGCAAGATACTGATGCAATTGGACAGAGTGCCGCAAGGCTGATGCTCCGGTTGCTTCAAAAAGAAGAAATCCCAATGACAGAGAGAGTGCAACGTATCAATGTACAACTGTTGGAGGGAAATACCGTGGCACAAATTTAATGTATGTGCCAAAACACCGTATATTACATTTCACAGGGAAATGTAATAGATATATCTTAAGGAGGAAATACCAATGAGCAAATTAACAAGAACACTGGCTTTGCTCGCTACACTCGCTATGGCTTCTTCTGCATTCGTAGCATGTGGTGGCGGCTCTGAATCTTCCAGTACAGCACCTGCACCCGCAGCTAATGATAGTAGTGCAGCAGCACCTGCTGATGATGGCGGCGACGCAGCAACAGACGGCGGTGACGACGCAGCAGCAGACAGCGGCGACGATGCAGCAGCAGACGGTGGCGACGACGCAGCAGCAGACGGCGGCAGCGCATCCGCAGCAGTCAACCTGCCTGATGATGATGACACACTGACAATTGTTTGCTGGACAGACGCTGACCTCGCTAACATGTTTGACCAGTATTCTGGTTCAGGCACTCCTACTTACCAGAACTGCGGTTCTAATGGTACTGAGGCTTCCACACAGTATGCTACATACCTGAACAGTGGCGACGACGTTGACCTGTTCGTTGCAGAAGCTGGCTGGATTCTGAACTACATCAATGACGACAGCATGTCCGCTCCTCTGTCTGACCTCGGCTTCACAGCTGATGATTACAAGGATGCTTACCAGTACACTGTTGAAATCGGTACAGATAACAACGGCGTTCTGAAGGCAGCTTCTTGGCAGGCAGCAGCAGGTGGTTATGCTTACAACACCACACTGGCTGAACAGTATCTCGGTGTAACAAGCCCTGAAGATATGCAGGCTAAGATTGGCAGCTGGGATGATTTCGCTGCTACTGCTGAAGAGCTGAAGACAGCTTCTGAAGGCAAGGTAACAATGGCTGCTACTATTGGCGGTCTGTGGCAGGCATTCTCTACTGCTAAGAATGCAGCTTGGGTTGATGGTACTACTATCAAGACCGATGTTGCTAAGGAATTCACTGACATGGTTAAGGGCTACGTTGACAATGGCTATGTGAATCCTTCTGTTGAGCAGTGGACAACTGACTGGACAAATGCTGGTCTGAACGGCGAAACACTGGGTTACTTCTACTCTACATGGTGTCTCGGTGAGGGCGCACAGCTCGAACAGAACGGCGGTTCTGATGGTAACTGGAGAATCGTTGTAGGTCCGCAGGCATTCTTCTGGGGCGGTTCATGGCTCTGCGTATCCCCGAACTGCAACAGTGCAACACCAGCTGCTGAATTTGTAAGACAGTTCACAGTTGATGCAGCTTCTATGGAAGAATATGCTCTGTACTCTGGCGACTTCGTAAACAACAAGGTTGCTATGGACAAGATTGTTGCTGACAAGTCCAACTCCAACCCGCTGTTGGGTGGTCAGGACCAGTTCGCAGTACTTTCCGAAGTTGCTTCTGGTATCAAGATGTCTGACTCTATTTCTAAGTATGACCAGAATTTGAAGGATACATTCCTGACAACTCTGAAGGACAACATTTCTGAAGACACTGATACAATCATCAACAAGTTCACAGAACAGGCTAAGGCAGATAACCCTGACTTGACCTGATTGAGATTCTGATAAACAGAACACGCAAAACTAATACGAAGCCTGTGGGGGTGAACTATGCCCCCATAGGCAACGTGTTGTATATCATTAATTTTTCGAGAGGGTGAAAAGCGATGGCGTCAGCTGCACAGCGTCGTATTAAAGCGATTTCTTATGCTAAATATGGATATATGTTTATTGCACCTTTTTTCCTTGTGTATTGCTTTTTCCAGATTTGGCCTTTGATTTACACATTTATTCTGTCCTTTAAGGGCAATCAGGCGAATAATGCCGCATGGGTAGGAATGGAAAACTATTCCACCATTCTCTTCGGTAAAGGTTCGTCTTCTGGTGCGATGGCAACTCATGAAGAGTTTGCAAAAGCACTGGGAAACACATTCGTTCTTTGGTTTGGTAACTTCATTCCGCAGATTCTTCTTTCTCTCTTACTTGCGGTATGGTTTACAGATGCCAAGGTAAAGCTCCCTGGTAAGGGTTTTTTCAAGATTGTTATGTATATGCCGAATATCATCACAGCCGCATCCGTTGCCGCTTTGTATGTAAACCTTTTCGGCGATTCCAAGAACTACTTCATCAACGCTACATTGCTGAATATGCATCTTGTTGATGAACCGATTAAATTTGTTGCTGACCCGACAAATTCCAAAATCATGGTAATGTTCATTCAGACATGGTTGTGGTTTGGTAACACTATGATTATGTTGATGTCTGGTATTATGGGTATCAGCCCATCTTTGTTTGAAGCTGCTGATATTGATGGTGCAAACTCCACACAGCAGTTCTTCAATATCACACTTCCTTTGCTCCAGCCCATCATGGTTTACACATTGGTTACTTCCATGATTGGTGGTCTCCAGATGTTTGACCTCCCTTATTTGTTCCATAATGGTTCTAAGTTCTCAAAGGATTTGGAAACTGTAGCCGTTTACATCTACTACAACTTCAATAAGGGTACTGTTGAACAGGCAAGTTATGGTTATGCTGGTGCTGCCTCTATTATCATCTTTGCAATCACCGCTGTTTTGGGTTCTATCACATTCTATATGAACCGTGATAAGGATGCAATTGCTAAGAAGAAACAGCGCAAGAAGGCTGAAAAGCAGATGAAAGCTAAGATGAAGCAAGGAGGTCTGACAATATGAGTATGAAAGAACAATATGGTCAGCAAAAAGACAGTTATCATGCTAAGATTATGGCGAAATCCATTGCCATTATGGTAGTATGCATCATTTTGACACTGATTTGTCTTGTGCCAATTTATATTTTGATTGTAAATGCTACTCATAGCAATCAAGAGTTGGTTGAGAATCCGTCACAATTTTTCTTTGGTGGTTCATTAAAGGATAACCTTAACACATTGACTAGCAAGTTGCCTGATGATGCTTCCAAACATCTGAGAGCTGTTGCGAGACAGTATTCTTCCGCTTTTAGTATTGGAAAAGGTTATTTGAACAGTTTGATTATTGCAGGTTTTTCCACAGTTTTGACTGTATTTTTCTCTGCAATGACAGCATATGGTTTGACAATTTATGATTTCAAGCTGAGTGGTGCTGCTTATACCTTTATCATTGCAGTTATGATGATTCCGGTACAGGTATCTTCCGCAGGTTTTGTACGTTTCATGTATACCCTCGGTTTGGTTAATAGCTTTATTCCGCTGATTGTTCCGGCGATTGCCGCCCCTGCGGTTATCTTCTTCATGGTATCTTATATGAAGTCGAGTTTCCCTGCGGAAATCGTGGAAGCGTCCAGAATTGACGGCTGTGGTGAGTTGCGTACATTCATTACCATTGCACTTCCAATGATGAAGCCGGCTATTGCTGTACAGGCTATCTTTGCATTTGTTGCAAACTGGAACAACTACTACACTCAGAACATGATTTTGAAGAATGAGAAATATGCAACTGTGCCAATCATGGTATCTAAAGTATTGGCATTTGATAAGAACACTGACCAAGGTGTAAACTTCCTCTGCATTAGTTTGTCTATTCTTCCGATTGTTGTTGTGTACTTTATCCTTTCTAAGTTCATCATTGCAGGCGTTGCCCTCGGTGGTGTTAAGGAATAATTTCTATAAAAAGCAAAACATCTTTTTACCCCTGTCAATTGACAGGGGCTTTTTTTTGCAAAAAAATTCCCGACGATTGTCGGGAATCTGGTTTATACTAATGGAATTTGGTTGGCTTCTTCTAATTCTTTGGCGATTTTTCCGGCAACTGGGATATTTTTCACACGGTATTCTTCTAATTTTTCGAGACGTTCGCCGGTGGGGAGTTCTGCGCTTGCGACTTTGTGCTTGATTTGCAGATTGATGACCTGAACGCCTTGTGTGGAACGGGAGGATTTTTCGGGAATCTGGGAGGTATGGAACAAAATTGCCCTGTTGGAAGTCGAACGGACTAAAATATCCGTGTCCTCCGGAATCCAGAAAATATTCACCAAAGTTGACTTATCCGAAAAGGCATTTGCAAGCTTTTTGCGGTTGGTTTTGGTTTCGTAGGCGGAGAGGGGGACTTTTGCGCATTTGCCGTTTTCATAGACGAAAATCAACATTCCGGAATAATCCATGGTTGTAATCATTTTCGAGACGTGTTCGTCTTCCTCAAATCCCAATTTCACAGGGATGTAATCGCCTAAAATGCTGGCTTTTGCATCATCAAAGGCACTTGCATGAGTCTTGTAAACCTGCGCTTTATCGGAGAAAAAGAGCAGTTCGGTTTTGTTGGTGGCTTCGATTTTTTGTGAAATAAAGTCGCCTTCTTTGACTTTTTGTTCACCGCTCATGCGGAGACTTTGGGGAGTGATTTTCTTGAAATAGCCCTCACTCGAAAGGAAGAGGGTGACAGGGTAGTCAGGGGTTTCGTCTTCCACTGGAATTTCTTCTTCCTTGTTGGCATAGTAGAATAAAGTTTTTCGGGGCTGACCGTATTTTTTGGCGGTGCTTTGGAGTTCACGCTTGATAATCTGGCGAATTTTCTTAGGATTTGCAAGAATTTCTTCCATGTCGGCGATTTCAGCGGTCAGATTATCCACATCTGCGATTTTGTTCAGGATGTATTCTTTGTTCAGGTGGCGGAGTTTGATTTCTGCTACATATTCCGCCTGAATCTGGTCAAGCCCAAATCCGTCCATGAGATTCCGAACCACTTCGGATTCTTGGGGAGTGGCACGAATAATCGAAATCGCCTTGTCAATGTCAAGAAGGATTTTTTTCAAGCCTTGCAGAAGGTGAAGTTTTTCTTTTTTCTTGGTCAAGTCGAATTGTACTCTTCTCTTGACACAGGTTTCACGGAAATTCAGCCATTCTGCTAAAATTTCACGAATTCCCATGACTTTGGGCATATTGCCAATCAAGATATTGAAGTTACATCCAAAACTATCTTGCAAGGGAGTCATGCGGAATAATTTCTGCATGAGCTTTTCGGGGTCAGTGTTCCGCTTGACATCAATCGCAAGCCGGAAGCCGTTCACGTCGATTTCATCACGTACATAGCTGATTTCACGGAGTTTTCCAGCCTTGACAAGTTCGGTAATCTTGTCTTTGATTTGCTCCAACGTCGTTGTGTAGGGAATTTCTGTCACTTCAATGCATCCGGCGGATTTATCGTAATTCCATTTCGAACGCAAGCGAATGCTCCCTCGTCCTGTGTCGTAAACTTTCCGGAGTTCGTTTTCATCCCACAACAAAAAGCCACCGCTAGGGAAGTCGGGCCCTTTGAGTGTGGAAAGTATGTCATGTTGGGGATTCTCCATGAGTTTAATGACCGTTTCGCAAAGTTCTGCAAGGTTAAAAGGGCAAATATTACTTGCCATGGAAACCGCAATTCCCATATTCGCATTGACGAGGATTGACGGAAACGTTGCCGGAAGTAATGCCGGTTCGGTCATGGTGTTGTCGTAGTTCGGGATGAAATCCACCGTTTCTTTGTCGATTTCTGAAAACAAAGTTTCGCAGATGGGCGCAAGTTTTACCTCTGTATAACGAGATGCCGCAAAAGCCATATCCCTTGAATAATGCTTTCCGAAATTTCCCTTGCTGTCAACATAAGGGTGCAATAAACATTCATTTGCACGAGTGAGACGAACCATTGTTTCATAGATGGCTTGGTCGCCGTGCGGATTCAGGCGCATGGTCTGACCAACGACATTCGCAGACTTGGTGCGAACTCCACCCAATAAGCCCATTTTGTACATGGTGTAAAGTAATTTCCGGTGAGAGGGCTTGAAGCCGTCAATTTCAGGCAATGCTCGTGAAATAATCACGCTCATTGCATAGGGGAGGTAATTTTTTTCGAGTGTGTCAGTAATATTTTCTTCCTGTGTCAAGCCGGCATTTTCAAACCATGCGTTCATTGTCGGCTTTTTGGGTTTCGTGGGTTCTTTTCGTTTTGCCATATCGAACATCCTTTCATAAAAAATTTTCAACACAACATATCTATATTACCACAATTTCGGCATTTTGTCAAGTCCAATTTTCAAAAAGGGGCATGAAAAAGGACAATGCCCCAAAAAAGGGCATTGTTTCAGGTAAAAAGCATCAATTTGACACTGTCGGAAAGTTGCAGAATTTCCAGCCATTCCGGCGCAGTCCTCACAGCCTGACTATTCCATAATTCCGGATGATTCTTTTCAAGGGTGCAGAATAATTCCCTCAATCGGACGGAATCACGCTGGATGGTTTCATCAATCCAGTATTCATCAAGGAAGATTGACAAATTTTCGTCACATAAATTGCATCGTACATCAATGTCAAACTCTTCAAAAATATTGGATGCAATTGTTTCATTTGATTCATGCAGAAGAAACGTTCCGCATTCATCAAGGGTATGCACAAAACGGCTGTAGCGGTCTTTTTTTCGCTGTTCGTATTTTTCCCAGTTCACGGAGTATCCCCCTCCAAATAGTGATGCAGTAACAGGGCGGTCATGCCGTGGTAGGAGTGCTTGCCCTCTGGAATGCCGTTGATTTTCAGGGTCGTGTCCATCACAATATCCGCTGTTTGGGAAACAACATCCGTGGGAATGAATTCTTCTTTTTCTTTGTGTTCCTTCCAATAATCATCAGGAACAAAGGTGTATAAGTCCTGATTCACTTCGGGCAAAATCTGGCGGTTGATTGCATAAAATTCATCCCATGCGGCGGTATCATCCCCAAAACTTGGGTCAAACCATTCCAATGCCGAAACATACGCAGAATAGCGGAAATCTGCGCTCTCGCTCGTCATGCACGCAAGAAAGCCATAATATCCGGCTTCATCTTCGAAAATATTCCCCTTTAAATGCGTGAATTCATGGCAGATGGTAACAGGCAAATTCACCGGATACACAACAGGGTTATAATTCGCTTCCATTGAAAAAGGGTAATATATTCCCAAAAGTCCCTGCTGTGAAAAGAAATAGCTGTGATAAATGGGCTTTGCATTCGGATACCAGCCTTGATATTGAGGATAGGTCTGCGAAAGCCTTGTCATACATTCCTTGGCGTTTGACATTAAATCGTCCGTCATGATGAAATAACCATTCTCATCCCGTGCAATAAGCGCAGATTCACGGTTTGCGCCGTCAACAAGAAGTTGGTATACTTTCAGTACGTCATCTGTGGGGATTTCTGTATCAACCGTCTGACTTAATTGTGTGCCTTGATACAGCACAAAGAACCGGCTTGTTACCACTGCGAAAAGCCATGTCAATATCCATCCATACACATGACCATAAATGCCGGCAATTTTCTTGCGCTTGCCTTTCGCAAATATCATGAATGCAATCAAGCTCAGCAGTCCGCCAATGACAAGCACAATTCCGGCTACTATCATCCATTCGCCCAACGAAAAGGGGAAAATATTGCTGGTGTGACTCCAGGATGACGAAATATAGGGGAATATGTGCGAAATGTAAAAGTCAACTGCTGGGTGACACAATTTCGCAAACAGGTTGACAAAAAGTGAAATTCCCCAAATGATAAACATGATTTTGGTTGATTTTTTCAATTTCATGATGATGTTTCCTCTTGGCTGTAGTCCTTGAAAGCAATGTTAATGTCAACTTCTCCCTTAATCCCCGGAACAATGCCAGAATCGGAATATTGCCATATCTGATAGTCATAATAATAGGTGGCTTCACTGTTATATTCCGCCAACCAGAAATCATAATCTGTCAGCATGGGTAAATCCAATTTTAATAATGAGGTGCGTTTATTCTGATAGACCATTGGAGTAAATCCGGCATTTTTGACAGTGTCACAAAATGCCCTTGTGCATTCTGTCAGGGAATCTACCGAGATACCGTCCGTTCTTGCCCTGTCTGTCGTGACAATTTCCCAGTCAAATACAACCGGATAAGTAATCTTAGTGTCACCAATCAAGGAAATTGTCATTTCCGCTTCTTCAATGGCTTCTTGGGCGTTGAGTGCCTGTGAATAAAAATAGACCCCTACATCAAGTCCGGCATCCGTTGCCCCTTGCAAATTTTTATCAAAGTACTTGTCAACTGCAAGCTGTCCTGAACCGTATCCACGAAAGCCACAGCGTAACATGACAAAGTCAATCCCCGAATTTTTGACGGTGTTCCAATCAATGTCGCCTTGATGAGAAGAAACATCAATTCCCACTAATGACGTTACATGGTGATTATCCAAATAGTAAGCCCGCCCATTTCGTTTGACAAATTTTTCTTTGTCGTGGCTGTCGGCTGGAACATCTGCCAAAACTGGTAGCCAGATTTGACCATATGCGCCATCTTGCAGGAAAATTTTTTCACCACTGACATCATAAATTCGTTTGTCGGGGATTGTTTCAGAAGGAATGGTTTCGGAGATTTCTTCTGTTGGGGGTTCTTTTGGTATGGATTCGGGGAGGATTTCAGCTGTCATGGAAACAGGGAGAATATCATCTGCTTGTGCTGTATGTTGTTCACATAAAAGTAAAATTGCTATCACAAAAAGCAATGCTACTATCATAGCAGATTGAAAAACCACAATCAATTTTAATTTTAACATAAAGACTCCTTTCTATCTATGACCAGATATTATCAGTATACCATAAATTCGACATTTTGTAAAGAGATTTTTCTTTCCAATTATATTCATGAAATCCAAAATCTATCACGAAATAACAAACACCCCTTTCAAAAGGGGTGCTTGTCATCAGATATAATTGTAGTCAATCAGATACGAGGAGAATGTGAAACAGAGGAATGCTCAGCCTGTTCACCTTTGACAGTGCGCACAATCTGAATATTATTGTAAATATCCATACCAGTACCAGCAGGAATGAGCTTACCAATGATAACATTTTCTTTCAGTCCCTGCAAATAGTCAATCTTGCCACGGATGGCAGCATCTGTAAGAGCCTTTGTGGTCTCTTGGAAGGATGCCGCAGACAGGAAGGAATCAGAGCTGGATGCTGCCTTTGTGATACCCTGAAGGACAGGGGAAACGGTGACAGGCTGCATTTCTGTGTGTCCTTCTGCAACCATGTTGGCAATACTTTCATTGATGTCAACAATGTGTTTGGATTCTACCAGCATACCAGGGAGGAGGTACTCAGAATTCTGGACTTCATTTCCAGAGCCTGTGTCCTCTACTCTCACCTTGCGGAGCATCTGACGAACGATTACTTCAATGTGCTTGTCGTTGATGTCAACACCTTGCAAACGGTAAACTTTCTGTACTTCAATAATGATATAGTCCTGTACGGCAGAAGTATCCAATACTTCCAGAATTCTGGATGGATAAATGTTACCTTCTGTCAGGCGGTCGCCCTTCTTGACAGTTGCGCCTTCCTTGATATAGGAACAATATTTATAGTTGTAGGGAATGCTGATTTCTTCTGTTTCACCAGTATCATAGTTATTGATAATCAGCGTGCGGAGGGTCTTTTCTTCATGCAAATGCAGTGTGCCGTCAATGCTTGCGATAATTGCCGCATTTTTCGGCTTTCTAGCCTCGAAGAGTTCCTCAACACGGGGAAGACCCTGTGTAATATCACCCTCACCACCGGAAGCGATACCGCCGGTATGGAATGTTCTCATAGTCAACTGTGTACCCGGCTCACCGATGGACTGTGCGGCAATCGTGCCGACTGCTTCACCAACGGAAACAAGGTTATTATTGGCGAGGTTTGCGCCGTAGCATTTCGCACAAACTCCCAACTTTGAACGGCATTTCAAAACGGAACGAATCTTGATTCTTTCAATGCCAAGGTCAATAATTCTCTGTGCGTCCTTTTCGGTCAGGAGTTTATCCTTGCTGATGAGCAATTCTCCGGTCTCCTTGTCACGCAAATCAGAAACGAGGAAACGCCCAATTAAACGGTCAGTCATTGGCTCAATAAGTTCTTTGCTTTCGCCGTTAATGGTGGAAATCTCATAAACTTCAATACCGTCATCTGTTCCGCAGTCCTGCTCACGGATGATAACATCCTGTGAAACGTCTACCAGTCGGCGAGTCAGATAACCAGAGTCCGCTGTACGGAGCGCAGTATCTGCAAGTCCCTTTCTTGCACCTCTGGAGGAAATGAAGTATTCCAAGATGTTCAAACCTTCACGATAGTTCGCACGAATCGGAATTTCAATCGTTGTACCAGAAGTATTGGCAATCAAGCCACGCATTCCGGCAAGCTGTCTCAGCTGTGCAATAGAACCACGGGCTCCGGAATCCGCCATCATCTGAATGGGGTTATAGGGGTCCATGTTGCGTTTCAGGGCTTCGGTGACTTCATCTGTGGCAGCGTTCCAAGTGGAAACGACAAGACGAGATTTTTCGGTTTCGGAGATATGACCGGAATTGTACATTTTGGTAATGAGTGCAATTTTTTCTTCTGCTGCTGCGATAATGTCCTTTTTCTGTGGGGGAATTGTCGCATCACATACAGCGGTAGTAATTCCGGAACGAGTGGAATATTTGAATCCGAGTGCCTTAATTTTATCAAGTACTTCGGAGGTTGTAGTTGTACCATGAATTCTGATACAACGGTCAATAATTTCTGAAAGCTTGCCTTTCTTAACAAGGAAAGAAATTTCAAGGTCAAACTGCTTATCAGAATTGGTTCTGTCAACATAGCCCAAATTCTGCGGAATATTTTCATTGAAAATCAGTCGTCCAATGGTGCAGTCGATAATCTTGGAAAGCTTCTTTTCTGCAACGTCCTTTGTAATGCGTACACGAATGGGCGCATGCAATGTCACATCACCTTCATAGTATGCCATCATTGCTTCATCTACATCACGGAAGACTTTTCCTGCGCCCTTGTCGTTCTCTTTGAGGAGTGTCAGATAGTAAGAGCCAAGTACCATGTCCTGTGAAGGTACGGCTACTGGGCGACCGTCAGAGGGCTTCAAGAGGTTATTAGCGGCAAGCATCAGGAAACGTGCTTCGGCTTGTGCTTCTGCGGAAAGTGGCAGATGCACTGCCATCTGGTCGCCGTCAAAGTCGGCATTGAATGCAGAGCATACAAGAGGATGCAATTTCAAAGCACGCCCTTCTACAAGAATCGGCTCAAATGCCTGAATTCCTAATCTGTGCAATGTGGGCGCACGGTTCAATAATACAGGATGATTCTTGATAACGTGTTCGAGGGCATCCCATACGGATTTATCCGTTGCACGGTCAACAATTTTCCTTGCAGATTTGATATTGGGAATGACTGCGGTATCAACCAGACGTTTCAGAACGAACGGTTTGAAGAGTTCCAGTGCCATTTCCTTAGGTAAGCCACACTGATACATTTTCAGTTCAGGACCTACAACAATAACGGAACGTCCGGAATAGTCCACACGTTTTCCAAGCAGATTCTGACGGAAACGTCCCTGTTTCCCTTTCAGCATATCAGAGAGGGATTTGAGCGCACGGTTATTAGGACCGGTAACAGGGCGACCATGACGACCATTGTCAATCAGTGCATCCACTGCTTCCTGTAACATACGCTTTTCATTTCTCACGATAATATCAGGGGCTTCCAGCTTTAACATACGCTGTAAACGGTTGTTTCTATTGATAACACGACGATAAAGGTCATTTAAATCAGAGGTTGCATAACGTCCGCCGTCAAGCATGACCATTGGGCGCAAATCCGGCGGAATCACCGGAACAACACTCAATACCATCCAGCTGGGCTTATTGCCAGATTGCAGGAATGCTTCAATGATTTCGAGACGCTTTAAAATTTTGATTCTCTTCTGACCATTGGGGTTTTGCTTCATTTGTTCTTTCAAACCATTGGCAACCCATTCCAAGTCATTGACCCAATTTTCTTTACGAATATCAGCATATTTTTCATCTGTGGGGTCAAAGTTCTTATCGAACAATTCAAGGATATAAGAAAAACCAGACTTGACAACAGCGGGGCTGTCGGTTGTATCTTCACACTTACGGTTGTAGGGGAGAATCATTTCTTTATATTCTGCATAATTGACAACAGTGCCGTCGGCATAGCCGGACTTTTCACCGCTTTCTACATAATAAATCAGTTTATGCAGATATGCACGCATTTCAGATTCTTTCATTCCGACAACTTGTGCAAATTTCTGAATGTGCAGTTCATTTTCGATAAAATGAACATAGGAATCAGGGTCATATTCATCAAGCAGCCACTGGATGGCTTCTGCACCCATTTCAGCAATGAAAGTATCTCCATACTGTTCTTGAATTTCCTGATATTCCTTTTCTGTAATCAATTGACACTTTGTGATGGAACTTGCCTCACCCGGTTCAATGACAACATACTTTGTGAAATAAAGAATTTCTTCCAAACGCTTTTGAGAAATGTCAAGTACCTGACCAATTCGGGAAGGTGTTCCCTTGAAATACCAGATATGGGAAACAGGAGCTGCAAGCTCAATATGTCCCATTCTTTCACGGCGGACTTTTGCTCTGGTGACTTCTACACCGCAACGGTCACAGACCTTTCCTCTGAAACGAATTTTCTTGAATTTTCCGCAGTGGCATTCCCAGTCTTTTGTAGGTCCAAAAATACGCTCACAATATAAGCCGCCTACTTCCGGTTTCTGCGTTCTGTAGTTGATGGTTTCTGGACGTTCTACAACACCATGTGACCACTCACGGATACGTTCCGGAGAAGCAAGACCGATTTGCAGGGATTCAAAAGTAGTAGATTCCAAATTATTTTCCTCCTTTATGAGAAGCTAATTTCCTTTAAGAAGTCAGAGAACGTACAGAAGGAAAAAATCCTCCTGTCGTTTCTCACTGCATTGACATCATCATCAGAACGGTAATTTATGCAGGTAATAATCATCAGCTTCATTATCATCCTGCATATCAGGGTTGGCAACCTCAGCGAAAGTATCTTCTTCGTCATCTTCGGGGAGAGGTGCATCAATATCTTCCACGTCGCCAGTAGTGAAGCCATTCAGTTCGAATTCGCTCTCGTCGCCTTGATATTCAGGACTGCTGAAATCACCGGACGGCATCTGAATATCGTCATCCTCATCAAATTGCTGTTTGAGGTCGATTTCTTCATTATTGGCATCCAGTACCTTAACATCCAGACCAAGAGACTGCATTTCTTTAATCAATACCTTGAAAGATTCCGGAATTCCGGGTTTTGGTACATTCTGCCCTTTGACAATGCATTCATAGGTATTGACACGTCCAATGGTATCATCAGACTTTGCAGTCATCATTTCCTGCAAGGTATATGCTGCGCCATAAGCTTCCAAAGCCCAAACTTCCATTTCACCGAAACGCTGACCGCCAAATTGTGCTTTACCTCCAAGAGGCTGTTGTGTTACCAGTGAATAAGGACCTACGGAACGTGCATGAATCTTATCATCTACAAGGTGATGGAGTTTCAAATAATACATATATCCGACAGTAACACGATTATCAAATTTTTCGCCGGTTCTGCCGTCATAAAGTGTGAATTTGCCGTCTTCATTCATGGTGATGGCTCTGGGGTTGATAACCTTGTCCATCTTGTTGAGTTCAAACGGTTCATCACGGAAGGGAGCGTTTCTCTCATTGGCTTCACGGAAACAAGCACGAATATCATCTTCATGCGCACCATCAAAGACAGGGGTCATAATGTGCCAACCCAAAGCCTTTGCGCTCATTCCAAGATGCACTTCCAATACCTGCCCGATATTCATACGAGAAGGCACACCCAATGGATTCAATACAATGTCAAGCGGTGTACCATCTTCCAAGAATGGCATATCCTCTTCAGGGAGAATTCTGGAAACAACACCCTTATTTCCGTGACGACCAGCCATCTTATCGCCAACGGAAATTTTACGCTTCTGTGCAATATAGCAACGCACCAGCATATTGACACCTGTACCCAATTCAGAAATTTCTGCATCGGTATCATCTGCGATTTTTTCGCCACGCTTGAAGGTTTTCACGTCAATGACAATACCGCCTTCACCGTGCGGAACTTTCAGGGAGTTATCACGAACTTCACGAGCCTTTTCACCGAAAATTGCTCTTAACAAGCGTTCTTCTGCGGTCAGTTCGGTTTCACCCTTTGGCGTTACCTTACCAACCAGAATATCACCGGCGGTAACTTCTGCACCAATGCGAATAATTCCATGTTCATCCAAATTTTTGAGGGCATCTTCACCCACGTTCGGAATATCACGGGTAATTTCTTCGGGCCCAAGTTTTGTATCACGGCATTCCAACTCATATTCTTCAATGTGAATGGAGGTGAATACATCTTCACGGACAAGACGCTCATTCAGCAATACAGCATCTTCATAATTATAGCCCTCCCAAGTCATGAAGCCAATCAGGGCATTCTTACCAAGGGAAATTTCACCGTCTGCGGTTGCGGGCCCATCCGCTAATACCTGACCTTTGTAAATGACATCCCCAACATTGACAACAGGACGTTGATTGACACAAGTATCCTGATTGGAACGCTGGAATTTAATCAGTACATAGGTATGGTCTACCTTGTCGGGGTCTTGTACAATAATCTTGTCCGCTGATACAAACGTACAAACGCCGTCTGTCTCAGAAAGAACACATACACCAGAGTCAACAGCTGCCTTATATTCCATACCAGTGCCGACAAAGGGACGTTCGGTTTTCAGGAGCGGTACAGCCTGTCTCTGCATATTTGCACCCATCAAGGCACGGTTGGCATCATCATTTTCCAAGAATGGAATCATTGCAGTTGCAACGGAAACTACCATTTTCGGGGAAACGTCCATGTAGTCAATCTTCTTATTGCTACATTCAATGATTTTTTCACGGAATCTTGCTGTAACCTGCGGACGTGCAAACTTTCCTTCTTCTGTGAGTGGTTCATTTGCCTGTGCAACAATATATTCGTCTTCAATATCAGCCGGCATATAGACAACTTCATCTGTAACAATGCCTGTTGTTTTATCTACACGACGATAGGGGGCTTCAATAAAGCCGTATTCGTTAATTTTGGCGAATGTTGCCAAGTAGGAAATCAAGCCGATGTTAGGTCCTTCAGGGGTTTCAATCGGACACATTCTGCCATAGTGGGAGTAGTGTACGTCACGGACTTCAAATCCGGCACGGTCTCTGGACAAACCACCCGGCCCTAATGCGGAAAGACGACGTTTATGTGTCAACTCTGCAAGGGGGTTATTTTGGTCCATGAACTGTGACAATGGAGAGGAACAGAAAAATTCCTTGATTTGAGAAGTGACCGGACGAATATTGACTAATGCCTGCGGAGTGATGGCATCCATATCCTGTGTCTGGAGGTTCATTCTCTCACGGATGGAACGCTCCATTCTTGCCATACCGGAACGCATGGTATTTTGCAGGAGTTCGCCAACTCGACGAATACGTCTGTTTCCAAGGTGGTCAATATCATCAATGTTTCCGATTCCTTCACAAAGATTCAGGAAGTAGGAAACAGATGCAAAAATATCATCTAAAGTAATATGATTCGGAACAAGTTCTTCTGCACGTCTCTTGCAAACGGCTTTCATATCAGCAGGGTCAGTTTCTTCCATAATCTGCTTCAAGACACGGTGAGAAACAAGTTCCTTGATTCCAATATCTTTCGGGTCAAAGTTTACATATCCGGCAAGGTCAACCATACCATTACCCAAGACTTTGATTTCTTTTTCTACCATGCGAATGGCAGTCTGACCGTTTTCATTGGTGTAGTACTGCTTTGATTCTACGGTGAGAAATGCTTCCATGATACCAGCTTGCTGGATTGCATAGGCAACTTCACGCTTGATTTCCTGTCCAGCTTCTACCAGAACTTCACCAGTTTCAGGGTTGACAATGGGACGGGAAGCAAGCTGTCCAGCTAAACGGGAAGCAATGCCCAACTTCTTATTATATTTGTAGCGTCCGAATTTGCAGAGGTCATAACGTCTGGGGTCAAAAAATAACATATCAAGGTGTCCCTGTGCGCTTTCAACGGTAGGGGGTTCACCCGGACGGAGTTTTTTATAAACTTCAATCAAACCTTCATTGACAGTTTTCGCAGTATCTTTCTGCAAAATTGTTTCATATAAACGTTCATCATGTCCGAACATTTCCTCAATTTCGGTATCCGTTCCCAAACCGATTGCACGGAGGAAAGTTGTCAGCGGAATTTTGCGGTTTTTGTCGATACGAACATAAACAATGTCGTTGGAATCCATTTCATATTCCAGCCATGCGCCACGGTTCGGAATAATCGTCGAACTGAAAATTTCCTTACCAGTCTTGTCCTTTTCCATATCGTAGTACACACCAGGGGAACGTACCAACTGCGAAACAATGACACGCTCTGCACCGTTGATAACGAATGTACCACTGTCTGTCATCAAGGGGAAATCTCCCATAAAGATTTCACTTTCTTTGACCTCGCCTGTCTCTTTATTCCAAAGTTTAGCAATGACTTTGAGAGGGGAAGCGTAGGTTGCCTGATGCTCCTTCGCCTTTGCGATTGTCTTAAACTTCCTCTGGTCATCATCGAAACGGTATCCGGTGAATGTCAATACAAGATTTCCATTATAGTCGGTTGCGGAAAAGTCCTTGAAAACTTCTCCCAAACCTTCCTCACGAAACCACTTGTAGGAAGTTTTCTGAATTTCAATCAGATTCGGCATGTCCAGAACTTCTGAGATTTTCCCGAAACTCATACGGACATTTTTTCCGAGCTGTTTGGCATTTACATTGACCATAGGCGTAAATTACCTCCTTAATCAACTTGAGTTATGACGGATTTTTTCTGCCGTGGGTCTTGACAAATCCTTGCAGATATGTTATACTGTAATATCCACGACTTCTTGAAAAGCATAATAATGCATTCTAAAATTATACCACATATTATATAATCTGTCAAGCTTTTCTTTTGATTTTGTAGGAATGCACAAAATCTGCGGAAAATTTCTATTGAATTTCCGCATAAGGTGATGACATGAAAGAACAGCATTTTGAAATCAGGGCTATCATTTTCGCTGTGGTTGTGCCGGTTTGTATATTGGTATTGACTGGAATTCTGGAAATTTTTCTGGATGATACCCGATATTTATGGGATTTTGTATGGGATTTTGAAATTGTTGTATGTATTGCATGGTTTGTTTCCAAAATCCTACATGAAAAGAAAATTCCTGATGAGAAAGTGAAAATTTATCGTATTGTTTGGATAGTGGCGACAATTCTGACAGATTTTTTCTTATACCACATAGTGGTATGGTATATTGGTGAGTGGTATTCGGAATTGACAGGGGATAATGGATTTCTCGCTGGAATTCATTGGATTGTTTTTTATGGAACAGTTCTCGTGACACAGATTTTATGGCTGATTGTTCGTGGAATTGTGGCGATAGTTAAGGCAATTCGCCGTAAAAATGAAGTTTCACAATAAAAATATTGACATTTTTTGCAAAAAATGAAAAAAACACTTGACAAATGCAAATTTAGGGTGTATAATATGATGGTATGCGGTGCAGTGGCACTGCATAACTTTTGAAAAAGGAGGAAAAACAATGCCAACATTTAACCAGCTCGTTCGTAAGGGCAGAAAGGCGCAGGCTTCCAAGTCTACCGCTCCGGCACTCCAGAAAGGCTATAATGCTAAGAAGAAGGTTCAAATTGACCAGAGCGCACCGCAGAAGAGAGGCGTTTGCACTGTTGTTAAGACAACAACACCGAAAAAGCCGAACTCCGCTATGCGTAAGATTGCCAGAGTTAAGCTGACAAACGGCTATGAAGTAACATCTTATATTCCGGGTATTGGTCACAATTTGCAGGAACACTCTGTTGTTCTGATTCGTGGCGGACGTGTTAAGGATTTACCTGGTGTACGTTACCATATTATCCGTGGCGCACTGGATGCACAGGGCGTTGCAAACCGTAATCAGGCTCGTTCTAAGTACGGTGCAAAGAGACCGAAGGCAGGCAAGAAGTAATATTCTTCTGCTAAGGTGAAATGAATTTTTAAGTGAATAATAGTTTACCACAGGTTTGTGGAGCTTTTCATATAGATGTGATTGCACTTTGTGAAAGCCCCTGATTGACCTGACACGCCGGAAATCCGGACGAGTACCTATGAGTTCACGACTGCGGAAATTTCCGCTCAAATAATGTGAAGGAGGGAAGCGAAATGCCAAGAAGAGGTAATGTCGCAAAGCGTGATGTATTGCAAGACCCTGTTTACAATTCTAAGCTTGTAACCCGTCTGATTAACAATGTAATGCTGGACGGTAAGAAGGGTGTAGCACAGAAAATCGTTTATGGTGCATTTGAGATTGTTGCCGAAAAGACCGGCAGAGATGCACTGGAGGTTTTTGAAGAGGCTATGGAAAATATCATGCCTCAACTGGAAGTTAAGGCTCGCCGTCTCGGCGGTGCTACCTATCAAGTACCAATGGAAGTTCGTCCTGAAAGAAAGCAGACTCTCGGTCTGAGATGGATTACCAAGTATTCCAGAGAACGTAACGAAAAAACCATGAAAGAAAGACTTGCTGGTGAAATTCTCGACGCATTGAATGGCACTGGCGGTGCTTGTAAAAAGCGTGAGGATACCCACAAGATGGCAGAAGCAAACAAGGCGTTTGCTCACTATCGTTGGTAATTTCCTTATCATATAAGGAGGAAATACTATGGCAAGAGATTGTAGTCTGGAAATGACCAGAAATATCGGTATCATGGCGCACATTGATGCCGGCAAGACCACCACAACTGAGCGTATTCTGTTCTATGCCGGTGTCAGCCATAAGATGGGAGAAACCCACGAGGGTGCTTCTGTTATGGACTGGATGGAGCAGGAAAAGGAAAGAGGAATTACGATTACCTCTGCTGCAACCACTGCTTTCTGGGCTGGTCACAGAATCAATATTATTGATACCCCCGGACACGTTGACTTTACTGTAGAAGTAGAACGTTCTCTTCGTGTTCTGGACGGCTCTGTCACTGTACTTTGTGCAAAGGGCGGTGTTGAGCCACAGTCTGAAACCGTTTGGAGACAGGCTGATAAATACCAAGTACCAAGAATGGTATACGTCAATAAGATGGATATTATGGGTGCTGATTTCTACAGAGTTGTTGAGATGATGAAAGACCGTCTCAAGTGTAACGCTGTTCCGATTCAGCTTCCGATTGGTGCAGAAGAAACTTTCAAGGGCATTATTGACCTTGTTGAAATGAAAGCATATGTTTACTACGATGACCTCGGAAAAGACATTCGTGTAGAAGAAATTCCCGAAGACATGGTAGAAAAGGCTCAGGAATATCATGAGTCTATGCTGGAACACGTTGCTGAACAAGATGAAGAGTTGATGGAAAAATACCTCGGCGGTGAAGAACTTACCATTGAGGAAATCAAGTCTTGCATCAGAAAGTCCACTCTGAAAAATGAGATGGTTCCTGTTACCTGCGGTACTTCTTATAAGAACAAGGGTGTACAGAAACTTTTGGACGCTATCGTTGATTATATGCCGTCTCCTCTGGATGTACCGGCTATTAAGGGTGTGAACCCTGAAACTGATGAGGAAGAGGAAAGACCTTCTTCTGATGATGAGCCGTTTGCAGCTTTGGCATTCAAGATTGCAACTGACCCATTTGTTGGTAAGTTGACATTCTTCCGTGTATATTCTGGTGTACTCGACAAGGGTTCTGCTGTCCTGAACTCTACTAAGGGCAAGCATGAAAGAATTGGTCGTATTGTACAGATGCACGCAAATGCTCGTAAAGAATTGGAAAAGGTTTATTCCGGTGATATTGCCGCTGCTATCGGTCTGAAACAGACCACAACCGGTGATACTCTCTGTGATGAAGAACATCCGATTATTCTGGAGTCCATGGAATTCCCTGAGCCTGTTATTAACCTCGCTATTGAGCCGAAGACTAAGGCAGGTCAGGAAAAAATGGGTATCGCTCTCGCAAAACTCGCAGAAGAAGACCCCACTTTCCGTACTTGGACTGATGAAGAAACTGGTCAAACCATTATCGCTGGTATGGGTGAACTCCACCTCGATATTATTGTTGACCGTCTGCTCCGTGAATTCAAGGTAGAAGCAAATGTCGGCGCACCTCAGGTATCTTACAAAGAAACCATCAAGGGGAATGCTGATGTTGACTACAAGTACAAGAAGCAGTCCGGTGGTTCTGGTCAGTATGGTCATGTTAAGATTCGTGTAGCACCTAATGAACCTGGTAAGGGCTATGAGTTTGTCAACTCTGTAGTCGGCGGTTCTGTTCCGAAGGAATATATTCCGGCTGTTGATGCTGGTATCAAGGGTGCAATGCAGGCAGGTATCTTGGCAGGCTATCAGGTTGTTGATGTGAAGGTAGAGCTGTATGATGGTTCTTATCATGAAGTTGACTCCTCTGAAATGGCGTTCAAGATTGCTGGTTCTATGGCTTTCAAGGAAGCTATGCGAAAGGCTAACCCCACTTTGATGGAACCTATCATGAAGGTTTCTGTTATTGCTCCTGATGATTATCTTGGAAACGTTATCGGTGATTTAAGCTCCCGCCGTGGTGAAATCCTCGGTCAGGAGACAAGACCCGGTTCTGTTCAGGTGGATGCACTCGTTCCGCTTTCTGAAATGTTCGGTTATTCCAACCAGTTGCGTTCCAATACACAGGGACGTGGACAGTATTCTATGGAGCCTCACAGCTTCAAGGAAGTTCCGAAGAACATTGCAGAAGACATCATGAATCATAGAAATAAGGGCTAAAAACCCACAATTTGACACGCTTCCGGAGATTTGCATAAAAAATTCTCATAAAAAAAGGAATTTTTTTGAAAAAAGACTTGCATTTCTCTGGAAAATGTGTTATAATAATGTTATCAGAGGCTGTGAATCAAGCAGCCGGATAAACCAATATTATATTTAGGAGGAAACTTCCAATGGCAAAGGCAAAATTTGAGCGTAACAAGCCGCACGTTAACATTGGTACAATCGGACACGTTGACCACGGCAAAACTACTCTGACCGCAGCTATTACTAAGACTCTGGCTTTGAAGGGTCAGGCTAAGTATGAAGCTTATGACATGATTGACAAGGCTCCCGAAGAGAGAGAGCGTGGTATCACAATCAACACTGCTCACGTTGAGTATGAGACTGACAAGAGTCACTATGCACACGTTGACTGCCCCGGTCACGCTGACTATGTAAAGAACATGATTACTGGTGCAGCTCAGATGGACGGCGCAATTCTCGTAGTTGCTGCTTCTGATGGTCCTATGGCTCAGACTAAGGAGCACATCCTGCTGGCTCGTCAGGTTGGCGTACCTGCAATCGTTGTATTCATGAACAAGGCTGACCAGGTTGATGACGAAGAATTGCTTGAACTGGTTGAAATGGATATTCGTGACACACTGTCTTCTTATGAATTCCCTGGTGACGAAATTCCGATTATCAAGGGTTCTGCTCTGAAGGCTCTGGAAGCTCCGGATGACCTGTCTGACCCTGCATATGCTCCTATCATTGAGCTGATGAATGCAGTTGACGAGTATATTCCTACTCCTGAGCGTGACGATGCTAAGCCGTTCCTGATGCCTATCGAAGATACTATGACAATTTCTGGTCGTGGTACTGTTGTAACAGGTCGTGTAGAGCGTGGTAAGATTAACGTTGGCGACGAAGTAGAAATCGTTGGTTTGAAGGAAGAGAAGGACAAGACTGTTATTACTGGTCTGGAAATGTTCCGTAAGACTCTGGATTTCGCAGAAGCAGGCGACAATGTTGGTGCTTTGCTCCGTGGTGTTCAGAGAAAGGACGTTGAAAGAGGACAGGTTCTCTGCAAGCCCGGTTCTATTCATCCGCATACCAAGTTTACTGGTCAGGTTTACGTTCTGAAGAAGGAAGAAGGCGGTCGTCATACTCCGTTCTTCAACAAGTACAAGCCCCAGTTCTATTTCAGAACTACAGACGTTACAGGCTCTATCACACTCCCTGAGGGTGTTGAAATGTGCCGTCCTGGTGACAACGTTGAAATGCACGTTGAGCTGATTACTCCCATTGCTATCGAGCAGAATCTCCGTTTCGCTATTCGTGAAGGCGGCAGAACTGTTGGCTCTGGTGTAGTTATCTCTATCGATGAGTAATTCCATTCCTTGGATTTTTTAAAGGGGAAGGACAGCGTGAGCTGTCCTTTTCCTTTTTTATTGTTTGTACAAATTTACCAAAAAAAACCGTCATTTTGCATAAAAATAAAATGACAGCTTGCATATTGGAAAGAAGTGTGTTATAATAGTAACATAATCAACTGAGAGTATGATATTTCTGCACAATTACTCTTAGAATTTAAAGGAGGAAGATTGAAATGAAGATGAAAAAATTGGCGGCAATGGTTGCTGCTGTTCTTTCTGTCAATGCGATGGTTTCTGTTCCATTTAGTGCATCTGCATTGGAGACAGTGACGTATGAAGCAGAAGATGCTACAATTGGCGGAGTTGGCGAAGTAAAAACGGAAATCAGTGGTTATTCCGGTACAGGTTATGTAGATTTGACAGATAATACTGGTTCTTTGCCATCTGTAACTTTCAAGGTAAATGTGAAGGAAGCCGGAATTTATGGGCTGACTGTTCGTTATGCAACGGCTTATGGTTCAAAGCCTTTGGAAGTTAAGGTAAATGACAAAATTGTTGATAGTCCGACATTGGATGCTTCAAAAGAGTTCACAGAGAAAATGTTCAAGGTTGAACTTGCAGAAGGTGAAAGTACTGTAGTATTAACTGCAAGTTGGGGCTGGATGCAGGTTGACTCTATCACATTGGGGGATTATGCGCCGTCTCGTCCTGAAATCGTAGCAAAGCATACTTCACCTTGTGACCCGAAGGCAACAGAAGAAGCTAAAAAAGTGATGACTTACCTCAACAGCGTTTATGGTGAGCATATTCTTTCCGGACAGCAGGAAATTTATAATTATGGCCCTCATGGTGTAGAAACAGAATTTGAATACATCAAGGAAAAGACCGGAAAATTACCGGCTATTCGTGGTTTTGACTTGGGAAATTCCTGCAATCCAATTACTTCTTGTTTTGGTGAAGACGGAGTTTCTGACCGTATGTTGCAGTGGGCAGCAAATGGCGGTCTTGTGGAATCTACTTTCCATCTGAATGTACCAAAGAATTTTGCAAATTATACCATGGGCGACAGTCTCGGATTTAATGATACTACTTATTCTGAAAAAACCGATTTCTCCCCATCTAAGGCAGCACAAGAAGGTACAAAGGAAAATGAATTCTATACAAAGGCTTTGGATACCCTTGCAGAAAAGCTTTTGACATTGCAGGAAAAGGGCGTTCCGGTTCTTTGGAGACCTTTGCATGAAGCACAGGGCAATTTACCAGATGAAAGTAAAGGGCAAATCAGCGGTTCTTGGTTCTGGTGGGGCAGTGAAGGTGAAAAGCCTTATAAGGAGCTTTGGCTGTATACTTACAAGTATCTGACAGAAACTAAGGGCTGTCATAACCTCATTTGGGAATGGAATACTTATGATTATGCGAACTCGGCTGACTGGTACCCTGGGGATGAATATGTAGATATTATCGGCTTTGATAAGTATAACTGCACAAAGTACGTTGATAATGGTAGCGGTCAGTGGGTTCCTGAATTGGAACACAATGATTCTTCTATTGCTGATACATTCTATAGCATTATGAAGAGATATAATAATGCTAAGATGGTGGCACTCATGGAAAATGACAGCTTCTCTACCTTGGATAATCTCACAATGGATAAGGCTGGTTGGCTGTACTTCATGACATGGTATGATGGCGGTAGTGATGATATTAACTTCCTTTCTAATCCCATATTCAATACTGAAAAAGATTTGATTGATATGTATACCAGTGATTACTGCATCACTTTGGATGAACTTCCGAAATTCAGCGAAATTGAAATTGACCCTGATGCTACCAATGAGGTTATCAATACTGAACCAGCTGAACCGGAAGAAGGTCATGCTTCTATTAAGCTGAATGATAATGGCAATTTGACAATTAAATTCCCTGAAGCTGGTGAGGCTGCATATTTGAAGGTGACACTTCCTGATGGTGCAACCTATGCAAATGGTTGTCTTGGTGTTACTGTTCCAGTGGATGGTGTTTACTATTGGGCAAGTGTAAAATGGGAAGCTACAAAGAGCGGTACAATTGAAGTCAATTTTGCGGAGGATTTGTACAATGTAACTTACACTGGTGAGGATAATCTCCCTGTCGAAATTAAAGATAAAGCTATTTTGGATGCTGTCAAGAAAGCATTGAGCGAACAGACTTCATTTGAAGGTCAGGTTTGGTACGTTGATAAGGGCGAAACTACTGATGTCGCTATCACTGATGCTTATGTCGTTTCCGCTGGTGCAACTGACCCAACTGAACCGACTTCCGAAGATGTTACCGACGAAACACAGCCAACAAGTGAGGAAACTCCTTCCGATGCTGTTTATGGTGATGTTGATGGAAATGAAGAGGTTGATATTGCCGATGTTCTGGCTATCAATCAGTATTTGCTGGGCTTGAATGTTACTATCAATTCTAAGAATGCAGATGTTGATAACAATGGAAAAGTGAATGATACTGATGCATTGAATATTCTGAAATCTCTTGTGGATTTGGTAACTCTCCCTGTAACAGCGGAATAATTTCTCAAACTCAAACAAAAAGCCCCTGCAATTGCAGGGGTTTTCTTTGATGTATCAGCAGAAATCAATCCAAGAAATCTTTCACTTTCTTGCTTCTGCTGGGATGGCGGAGTTTGCGGAGGGCTTTCGCTTCAATCTGACGAATTCTTTCACGGGTAACGTTAAACTGTGCGCCAACTTCCTCCAATGTGCGGGAACGTCCGTCAATCAGACCAAAACGCAAACGGAGTACATTCGCCTCACGGTCTGTCAATGTGGAAAGTACCTCGTCAAGCTGTTCCTTCAAAAGTGTATGTGAAGCTGCATCCGCTGGGGCTGGTGCATCATCATCAGGGATGAAGTCGCCAAGGTGGGAATCTTCCTCTTCACCGATAGGCGTTTCAAGGGAAACAGGGTCTTGTGCAATGCGCATGATTTCACGAACACGTTCCACAGGCAGTTCCAGACGTTCGGCGATTTCTTCGGGTGTGGGGTCGTGTCCATTTTCATGGAGCAACTGGCTGGAAACTTTCTTGACTTTGGTGATGGTTTCCACCATATGCACAGGGATACGAATGGTTCTTGCTTGGTCAGCAATTGCCCTTGTGATTGCCTGACGAATCCACCATGTGGCATAAGTTGAGAACTTGAAACCTTTGTTATAATCGAACTTTTCAACGGCTTTGATTAAACCGAGGTTTCCTTCCTGAATCAAGTCAAGGAACTGCATTCCACGACCGACGTATTTTTTGGCAATGGAAACAACCAGACGGAGATTGGCTTCTGAAAGTCGCTGTTTTGCACGTTTTGCCTGTAGGGGTGTCCCTTCTGCCATGAGTCGGGCGAGTTCGATTTCTTCATCACCAGAAAGCAGGGGAACACGACCGATTTCTTTCAGATAAATTTTCACAGGGTCATCAACAGCAAGACCTTCTGTGGAAAGCGCAGAATCTAAATCATCATCAGGGTTTTCATTGATTTCAATATGATTGAGGTCAAAATTATCATCAATGATATTATTGTCAATGATTTCGATTCCTTGCTGTTCACAACTATCGTAGAAGGTGTTAATCTGGTCAGCATCAAAGTCCATTTCCTCTAATGCGACAGAAATTTGCTGAGTTGTCAATTTTCCGGATGCCTTACCCCGTTCGAGAAGGGCTTCAATTGTAGACTTCTTATCCATTAAGATTCCTCCTTATGGTCTTGGGTGGATATATTCAAAGAACCGGAAAGGGTTCTTTTTGACATGGTTTAGGTCATGCTTTGCCTTTTTTTATTTGCGAAATTGCGCAAGTCATCATCCGTCTGAATGTCATTTTTGTTCAAAGAATTTTTATATTCATATAATGAACTAATACATTCTTGCAGTGCTTGTTCTGTGATGGAGATTTCTTCATAATGGCTGAAAATGCCCAAAATCTGACTTGCCTTCTTTTCGTCATAATCAAAAATTTCACGCAATGTATCAAAGGAAAGCTGAAAATCAGGATTTTGTGATGCTTTCTGATAAATTGCACTGTAGGCATATCTGTGAAAATCAGTCACAAAATATTCCGGTGTGATTTTCTGCATCACTTCATGAATGCTTTCAGGATTTTTCAGCAGATAAGCGAAAATTTGTTTTTCTTTGGAATATTCCGGTGTGCGTTGTTGTTCTCGTGGAGTGAATTCATCCAAAGAAATAATATTCTGGGCTTTTTGAAAGCGTTCTTCTTTGGCACGTTTTCCAAGGGCTTTTCTGGCTCGGTCTACCTGTGCATCAATGACATTTTCCTGAATGCCGATTTGATGGGAAATACTGGAAATACTTACATTTCTTTGCAAATCGTTGTCAATTTCTGCAAGAACATTCACACAACGGCGGAGATACTGCACTTTTCCGGTATCGGTTGCAAGGTCTAACCCTTCACGGCATTTCTGGAAACGATAGTCAAGTGCATCTTCTGCGTGTGATAACAATAACTTGAATTTATCCGCTCCAAATTTTTTGATGTACTCGTCAGGGTCTTTTGCACCCTCTATTTTCAGGATACGGACGGGAATTCCGGCATCACCAAACATATTCAAGGCACGCTGGGTGGCTTTTTGTCCTGCGCCGTCGCTGTCATAGGAGAGAATGACTTCTTTCGCATAGCGTGAAATCAGTCTGACCTGTGCATCTGTGAGGGCTGTCCCTAAAACGGCAATGGCATTCGTGAAACCGGCTTGATTCATGGCGATAACATCCATGTAACCTTCCCCAATAATCAGCGTTTCGGGGTTGCCGTCTTTGGCGAAATTCAGGGAAAAAAGATTACTGCCCTTGTTATAGACAGGGGTATCATTGGTATTGAGGTATTTCGGTTTGCTGTCGTCAAGGACACGTCCGCCAAAAGCAACAATATTCTTCCGTAAATCGATGATGGGAAATATGACCCTGTTCCGGAAATAATCATAAACATTTCCGTTTTCACTTCTGCGACAAACACCAGCTGTCACCATTTCATCATCTGTATAGCCTTTTTTGCGGAGATGGTCTCGGAGTTGATGCCAGTCATCCGGCGCAAATCCTAAGCCATATTTGCGAATGGTTTCCATCCGTAAGCCACGACTTTGGAAATATTGCAACCCTCTGGGGTCTGAACCTTTCAAAAGGTTGAGAAAGTAAATTTTTCCGGTTTCTCGATTGATTTCAAGGCAACGTCTGCGTAAATTGGCGGTTCGTTCCTCTTGGGGATTTTGAACAGGAATTTGCAGACCGCTTCTCTGTGCAAGCACCTGTACCGCTTCATAAAATGAAATATTATCCATCTTTTCCACAAATGTTATCACGTCACCGCCTGCACCACATCCAAAACAATAGAAATGCTGGTCATCAGGATAAATCGCACAAGAGGGCGTCTTTTCCGTGTGAAATGGACAACAGCACATATAAAGCCGACCGCTTTTCTTGACGGTGGTATATGTCTTGAACAATTCCACAATATCATTTGCATCATGCAATTTTTGCATAAAATCCGCCGGAAATGCCATATTCCTCACCCTCTAATAATATGTACAATTTTTCTTTTGTAAAACCCTCTTTTTTTCGGAAAATTTTTGAAAAAATGATTTGATTAGATTCATTCAACAGTTGAAAAGTCTGCATATTCCAATGTTCCGGCTTGTATCTGGATTTTACCGCCGGAAAGGTCAGTCAATTCCTTGATGAGGGCTTCACGGACTTCATTTCTGACAAGGATTTCCAGAAATACATCTGTCCCGAAACTTTCCGATTTCTGGAGAATTCCATATTTCGGGAAACAATTCAGGGCTTTTCCGTAAAGTGTGTAATCCATGCGCAACATCAGGGGAGTGCTTTCGCACATATGCTGAATTTGCGCTTCTTCACATGAAATGGATGCACTGTGCGAATACGCACGGACTAAACCGCCTCCGCCTAATAAAATCCCTCCGAAATACCGCACCACTACACAGCAAATATCTGTCAAGCCCTTTTTCTGGAGAACTTCAAGGACTGGGACACCTGCTGTCCCTTGCGGTTCGCCGTCATCGGAATAACGTGTGATGTTGGAATTGCGCAGAATATAGGCATAAACATGATGTTTCGCCTTTCGGTGGTCTGCTTTCACGGAATTGATGAATTCGACAGCTTCGTCATTCGTGGTGACAGGGGACAGGTAGCCGATAAATTCGGAACGCTTCTCAATGAAACTGGTTTTGACCGGTGCAGAAATCGTGAAATAGTCCATGAAATTCCCTCCTTTGAAAAGAAAAACGGTACACAAAGTGACCGTTTTCCTAAAACTCAAAATTTTGGCTGATGCGTTCCAATTACTTGTTATCGAGATTGAAACGTCTCTTGAATCTGTCAACACGTCCGCCTGTATCAACAAGCTTCTGCTTACCAGTATAGAACGGGTGGCACTTGGAACAGATTTCAACCTTGATGTCCTGCTTGGTGGACTGTACTTCCATTACATTACCACAATGGCAAGTAATTGTTGTTTTGTACAATGTAGGATGAATGTCCTTTTTCATGCATATTCACCTCCGTAAATTTCTCTGCTCGCAGATAATTGAATTACCTACGTCAGGCTGTTACGGTAGCCCATCAATTTCCTTAGACAGTAGTACCTTTAACTTTTAAAGTATAGCATATTTTTGAAAATTTGTCAAGTACTTCTGAAAACAATCGAAAAAGCTTCGTCAAAATAGATAATTTCAGGTGATGAAAATTGTGAATTTCGTGAAAAGTCAATCAATGAAAAATTTATTTTTTGAAAATGAAAAAACATTTGTTGACAATTGCAAAGAAAAGCAGTATAATAAAAGAGAATGGGAATATTCTTGTAGAAGGAAAGGATTTCTCAAATCCTGCGGAGGTGGTTTCATTTGCAAAAAACAAATCGTGAAAAAACAGTGGTATCGGGGAAAAATGCGGTTTTGCTTTTGTTTCTGTTTGCACTGGTATTGGTTGCCTTTATGTGGGCAATGGTAAAAATTTTTGGTGCGCCTGATAAAAATTACACCAGAAGACATGACCCTGAAGAACGTCAAGTGCTTTTGTCTATGACAGAGCCGGAGACTGAGCCGACTGACCCGCCTGTTGTTGCGAATTACTGTTATCCTGAATCAGACGAGGAAACGCTGATTCTTGATGAACAGATTGACTGTGATTTAGTGATGCTGACAGATGTCGATAGTGCAAAAGTTCTTGCAATCAAAGGAAAACCGGATGAGCGGATTTATCCAGCTTCCATGACCAAATTGATGACGTTGATTGTGGCAATTGAGCATATTGATGATTTGACAGCAACTTTCACTATGACAGATGAATTGGTTGCAACTTTACAAGAACAGCAAGCTTCTGTTGCGGGTTTTGTTGCTGGGGAAGAAGTGACAATGACAGATTTGTTGTATGGTGCTGCACTTCCTTCTGGTGCAGATGGGACAACTGGTCTTGCAATTTCTGTGGCTGGTTCTGAATCTGCCTTTGTGGATATGATGAATGAAAAAGCGGAAGAATTGGGGTTGAAAAATACCCATTTCATGAATGCAAGCGGACTGCATGACCCTGCACATTATAGCAGTATGGAAGATATTACTGTTATCATGGAGTATTGTCTGCAAAATGATTTATGTAAGGAAATTATTTCTACTTATCAATATACCACTCGTCCTACTGAACAACATCCTCATGGAATTGAACTGACCAGCACGATGTTTAACAGAATGTATGGCACAGAAGTAGAGGGAATTTCCATTCTTGGGGGAAAGACAGGCTTTACTGATGAGGCTGGTCAATGCCTTGTAAGTTATGCGGAAACAGAAGATGAACATTGCTATATTGCAGTTACGGCACTTTCGAAAAGCAAGTGGTATAATGTTTATGATTCATTCAAGCTTTATGGGGTTGTGACAGGCACTTACTCATTAGATACAAAGCCGGCATACACTGAATGATTCCGCTGGCTGCAATATTTACAGAAAGCGGAGAACAGTATGAGCAGAAAAAAACAACAAAAAGTGAAAATTAAAAAGACCAAAAGACACGCTTCCGCTGCTGGGGTTTTTCTTATCTGCTTTACATTGGTAGGGCTTATATGGCCCATTGATGGCGGTGTAAGATATGTGCGAAAAATGCACAGAGAGAAAAATGGTCTTTTTGAAGGAGAAGCAATTATTGTAGATGGAAACTTTGCAGATACTGTGAAACCTCCAAGGCAAATGATACTTGAAGTCAGTCCGGCAGGCGGTTTTCATTCCGTGCCGGATTCGCCGACTTTGGGAGAGTCTGAAAATCCTGATGCTGTTCGGATTCCAGAGGGTTGTGTTCCCATTATGAAGAAGTACTCCGATATTTTTTCGGGGTCGGTTCTTCGGATTGATAAAACTCATAAGTATCAGGGAAAATTAGAATCGCCCATGACCAATTTTGAAGGGAAAAATGAAAGCTATCATATTCGCCGTCCTGATTTGGAGATACAGCCGGTTGTAGTGGAAGCACTCAATCGAATGATGCTTGCTTATCACCGAATGACGGGAAAATCTGATTTGATGGTATATAGTACGACAGAAGCATCTGATACAGATGGCAGTCTTTATCCGGCGGAATTGCCGGACAGGGCAACGGGTTTATGTGTTGATTTATGTATTCTGAATGAGGATGAAACGGTTTCTATGTTTGCGAAATTTAATGATTGGCTTTCAGAAAATGCGTGGAGTTATGGCTTTGTGTTCAGTTACCCCGAAGATGGGAAACAATTGACAGGCATTGACCCTGCGCCATATCACTTGCGTTATGTGGGAAAATTACATTCTGCTGTGATGCATGAATATGGTTTGTCTTTGCCGAACTATATTGAGGAACTGCATCATCATCCCATTTCTGACCCTTATTATTATCATGATGGAATGAAAGATTATAGTATTTATTATGTGAAAGCAAATACAGGTTCTACCATTGTTCCGACAACGGTAACAGATGACTGTGAAATTTCTGGAAATAATCAGGATGGCTTTATTGTTTTCACAGAAGGGATTGTTCAATAGAAACAGCACCCCGATATGAAATCAGGATGCTGTTTTTTTGTATGCAATTTCGCAAATATTAGCTTGACTTCACGATATAGGCGGAAAGTGCGCTCGCCATCTGGAAAATGGGCATGGTCTGAATCCAAATGCGCCCCGGTCCTGTTACTTTCGTATTGAAGAAACCTTCACCGCCAAGGAGCATATTCCCGACACCCTTAATTTGCTGGATGTCAATAGAGCATGTGCCTTCCATTGCGGCAAGATAGCCGGTATCAATCAGCATGGACTGTCCCGCTGCAAGGTCATAAGAAATCACGCTGCCATCAATTTCAAGAAGCAATGTTCCGTTTCCGGTGAACTTTTGCATGATGAAACCTTCACCGCCAAAGAAACCAGCACCAAATTTTTTCTGGAAGAACAACTCATACTTTACATCCATGGAAGATGCCAAAAAAGCGGATTTCTGTGCAATAATTGTTTTTTCCTTGTTCAGTTCAATCGCCATAATTTCCCCAGGGCAATTGGTTGCAAAGGAAATTAAGCCCTGACCATTTTGAGCAGTGTAGACGTTCTGAAACATGGATTCTCCCGAAACTATACGTCCGAACATTTTACCAATTCCGCCGTTTGAGGTGGTCTGCATGGAAACATTGGGTGTCATCCAAGCCATTGCACCTCTTTGACAAAGTGCGCTTTCACCGTCATTCAATGTGACAATTGCCACAGGGTAGGGTTTCCCCTGAATTTCGTACTGCATAAAACAAGTACCTCCTAAATATGATATTTTATCTACTTCTCAAACTTATTACAGATTTCGGTAATCTGGTCAGTAAGTTTGGCAAGTTCTTTGTTAGTGCGTCCTTCTGCGGACTTGATGATTTTTGTCAAACGTTCCAAAGCTGCCAAGAGACGGTGATAAACTGTATTCGCCTTTGTTGCGCCGGACTTTTTGGCAATGGGTTTCGGAATGGCTTCCAAAGTGATTTGGTTGGAAATCGGGTCAAATTCTGTACCGCTATAGGGTGCATAGGCGGATAATTTCAAATCATTCTGCAAATGTGTAACAAAATGCTCCATGACGGTACTTTCTCCATGAATCACAAATACACGCTTGACATTCTGGATATGTGAAATCCATGTTGTTAAGCCGTCTACATCCGCATGACCAGAGATTCCGGGGAGCTGTTTAATCTGTGCATTCACCTGAACCACTTCACCAAATAATTTCACATGGTCTGCGCCTTCTACCAATGACCGCCCTAATGTGCCAAATGCCTGATAACCTACAAATAATATGGTGTTCTGTGGTTGCCATAGGTTATGCTTCAGATGGTGCTTGATTCGTCCTGCTTCACACATACCAGAGGCGGATATAATCACCTTACAGCGTTTATCAAAGTTGATGGCTCTGGATTCGTCCGGAGTGGTAATCAACTGCAAATCTTCAAAAGAAATCGGGTTGATTCCTTCCTTGACGTAGCTCATCGCCTCTTCGTCATAACAACTATTCTGATTTCTCATGAAAATATTGGTTGCTTCGATTGCTAACGGACTATCCATGAATACCGGAAAATGGTCATGATTTTTGACCAATCCACCCACTTTGATTTTCCGCATGAAATACAAGATTTCCTGTGTTCTTCCCACCGCAAAAGACGGAATTATCACACTACCGCCACGGTCAAAGGTCTGCTGTAAGACCTGTGCAAGGGCGGTGACGTAATCTTTCGGGCGTTCGTGTTTTCTGTCGCCATAAGTTGACTCCATCACAACAAAGTCCGCTTCATCAATATATTGTGGGTCACGGATTAAGGGCTGGTTCAGGTTTCCAATATCACCGGAAAATACGATTTTTCTTGTTTCGTCGCCCTCTGTCGCCCAAACTTCAATACTTGCAGACCCTAATAAATGCCCTGCATCAATGAAACGCACCTCAACCCCTTCACAAAGCTGAAATTTATCTTTGTACTTGTGGGGACGTAACAAGGCAATCGCTCCAATGGCATCATCCATGGTATATAATGGAACATAGGGTTCTTCGCCTTTTCTCTGGGCTTTTCGGTTGCGCCATTGGGCTTCAAATTCCTGAATATGTGCGCTGTCACGGAGCATAATACTGCAGAGGTGTGCTGTCGCTTCGGTGGTGTGAATTTCCCCACTGAAACCACCAGCATACAACAACGGCAATAAACCCGAATGGTCTATATGTGCGTGTGTCAATAGTACATAGTCAATTGCTGCCGGTGCGCATGGAATCTTTGCATTTTCGAAACTGTCAACGCCTTGCTCCATACCGAAATCTATTAACATTTTCTTACCGCCCACTTCTAAGTAAGTACAGCTCCCTGTTACTTCGTGAGCAGCTCCAATAAACATCATTTTCATACAGACCCCTCCTTTGTGGATTCATTATCTATAGTATATCATAACTTTTTCAAAAATGCAATAGATTTTTAGAAAAAATAAACAATTTTTATGTTTTGCATGAAACAATGTATTGATACTTGTGAAAAAATACTTTACATTTTTGACGGAATGTGTTATAATAATTACAATATACTGTAAACGGAGGAATACACATGGATTCTGAAAAAATCAGAAATTTTTGTATCATTGCACATATTGACCACGGAAAGTCTACGCTTGCGGATAGAATTCTCGAAAAAACAAAGACTGTCGCAGAGCGTGACATGGAACAGCAGATTTTGGATAATATGGATTTGGAGCGTGAACGTGGTATTACCATTAAAGCCCGTGCCGTCAGATTGAATTACACCGCTAAAGACGGCGAAACTTATATTTTCAACCTGATTGACACCCCCGGACACGTGGACTTTAATTATGAAGTCTCCCGTTCGCTGGCGGCTTGTGAAGGTGCGATTTTAATTGTAGATGCTTCACAGGGCATTGAGGCGCAGACCTTAGCCAATACCTATCTTGCCATTGAGCATGATTTAGAGGTTGTGCCTGTTGTCAATAAAATTGATTTGCCCTCTGCACAGCCCGAAAAAGTTTGTCAGGAGGTTGAGGACGTTATCGGGATTCCGGCAATGGATGCCCCTCGTATTTCTGCAAAACTCGGCACGAATGTGGAAGAAGTTCTTGAAAGAATCGTGACTGATATTCCAGCCCCGAAAGCTGATACTTCTGCCCCCCTGAAAGCACTCATTTTTGACAGCTATTACGATTCCTACAAAGGTGTTATTATATATGTAAGAGTCAAGGACGGCGTTGTGAAAGTCGGAGATACCATTCACCTCATGGCGACAGGTGCAGAATTTACTGTGACGGAAACTGGCTATATGACTACTGACAGACTTGTGAATGTCGGGGAGCTGTCTGCTGGTGAAGTTGGTTATATTGCGGCATCTATTAAAAGTATTGGTGATACACAAGTTGGCGATACTGTCACATTGGCTGATAATCCCTGTGCTGAACCGCTGGCAGGGTATCGAAAAGTCAATCCTATGGTATTCTCTGGTATTTATCCGGCAGACGGTGCGAAATACGGTGATTTGAGAGATGCCCTCGAAAAATTACGGCTGAATGATGCGGCTTTGTCGTTTGAACCTGAAACCTCTGTGGCATTGGGTTTCGGTTTCCGTTGTGGATTTTTGGGACTGTTGCATATGGAAATCATTCAGGAACGTTTGGAACGTGAATATAATTTAGACCTCATTACCACTGCACCAAGTGTTATTTATAAGGTAACACTCACGGACGGCACTGTCCAATATATCGATAACCCCACCAATTACCCTGACCCCTCTGTATTGTCGCAGGCAGAAGAACCCATGGTGAAGGCTGATATTTTAGTACCCTCTGAATTTGTGGGGAACATCATGGATTTGTGCCAAGACAGAAGAGGTACTTTCAAAGATATGCAATACCTTGATGATACCAGAGTCACATTGAAGTATGAACTCCCATTGAATGAAATTGTGTATGATTTCTTTGATGCACTCAAATCCAGAACAAAGGGATATGCTTCATTTGACTATGAGTTGATTGGTTATGCGCCTTCCAAACTCGTCAAGCTGGATATTCTGCTGAATGGCGAAATTGTAGACGCTTTGAGCTTTATCGTACACACTGACAAAGCCTATGCAAGAGCCAGAAAAATTGCTGAAAAACTCAAGGAAAATATTCCACGGCAATTGTTTGAAGTGCCGATTCAAGCCGCTATTGGTGGGAAAATTATCGCTCGTGAAACTGTCAAGGCAATGCGAAAAGACGTTCTTGCGAAATGCTACGGCGGTGACATCACCAGAAAGAAAAAACTCCTCGAAAAACAAAAGGAAGGTAAAAAACGTATGCGCCAATTGGGAACGGTAGAAGTCCCACAAGAAGCCTTCATGAGCGTTCTGAAACTGGATGAGTGAGAAAATGGAAACAATTATCAGCAAAGAATTAGAGGAATCTGTCAACCAGAAAACCAAAGAGATGCGAAAAGAAAAATTCATCAAAGAACAACGCTTTCTCTTCATTTTTTGGGCTTGTCTGGTAATTGCCTTGGGAGTTTGGTATTTTACAAGGAGTAAAGCCGAAAAAGTGATTTTGTCATGCTGGTGGAGTTATCACAGCTATTGGAAGTTAGATGATGTGACACAAAACCCCGATACTGGAGATATTAAGGCGGTTTTCAACTACAAAAGCTATGATAAATACCATGAGGATTGGCTCAAAAGCATTGAAAAGCCCTATCGAAAATTGGCTGAAAAATTCCCTGATAATGTTGTCAGTGTGACATTTGACTGCAAAGATGCACTGATTGGATTCACACAGGAAAGTGATGGCTTATATGTTTACTCAATGCAGAATACAGAACGCCTTCTTGTGCGTGAGGTGGCGGAAGTGTTTCCGGAAACGAAAAAGCTTTGCTGGTATATGTGGCATGACGATATTGAAGAAATTCAAGGCTTCGAAAACCTCGAAAGTATCGGGATTTCCCCCGAAATTACCACGCAGGAACGGCAGAAAATCAAAGAGCTGTTCCCAAATTGTGAAATTTTCGATTCCGCTTATGATTTGCTGGCAACTTATCACTTATTGACGACAGCTGGAGAAAATCAGCAAACCTCTACCCAAAATATTGATACTGAAACAATGGGAGATGATAACCAATGAAATATACCTGTCCGCACTGCGGAGAAAAGACGTTTAGCCCCATTCAAAAGGCTTTATGTGGCTCATATCGTGGCATGGGGAAGCCTTGCCCGAACTGTGGAAAACGTTGTTGCAACGGCATGACCGGAATCTATTTTCAGTCGGTTGTTTCTGTGATTGCATTCATTGCCGTAATATGGATTTATCTCCATGCAACGGAAAATATTCATTCCAGTATTGAGATAGCTTGCATCATTGTCGGTACATTCGTATTGAACTTTATTTTCAATATGTTTTTCGGGAAACTTGTTGAACCTATCCGGACAATGAAATGACAGGAATCTATATTCATGTACCGTTTTGTGCGAAAAAATGCCCTTACTGTGCATTTTTTTCGGAACAGTACAGCAGGGAAACGGTTGATAATTACGTGAAAGCCGTCATCCGGAATTTGCAGTTGTATCAAGTTAATGATACAGTAGATACAATCTATTTCGGGGGTGGCACTCCCTCACTTTTGACAGCTGGACAAATCAGCGACATTCTGGAAGCCTGTGCAACGTATCTGCATTTGCATGAGCCGGAAATTACCCTCGAATTCAATCCCACCGGAAAAAGAGATACTTACCTGCATGACATCCATTCCGCAGGTGTCAACCGCCTTTCTATCGGCACACAAAGTTTTTCTGACAGGCAACTACAATTATTGGGGCGCACCCATTCCGCCAATGACGGAATCCGGACGGTTGAAACCGCTTTTCAAGTGGGATTCAACAATATTTCCTGTGATTTGATGCTTGCTTTGCCAGAACAATCGGAGCTGATTCTAAATGAAACGCTTGAAACGCTGGTAAAATTGCCCATCACGCACGTTTCCGCCTACCTCTTACAGATAGAGGAAGGTACTCCCTTTTCACAAAATCAGGATGTATTGTCACGCTGTCCAGATGACGACCAATCCGCTGACCGCTATCTGCAAACCGCCCATTTTCTGGAAAATGCTGGTATTCATCAATATGAGGTTTCCAGCTTTGCGAAAAAGGGCTTTGAAAGCCGGCATAATCTCAAATATTGGAAATGCGTGGATTATCTCGGAATCGGCGCAGGGGCGCACTCTTGTTATCAGGGAAAACGCTTTTATGTGCCGGAAGAAATTGGAAAATTTTGTCGGGAGGAACGGCAGACGGAAACCATTCTTTCTGGTACAGTTTATGACAGGGAAGAACGCATCATGCTGGGGTTGCGGACGGTGGACGGCATTCCAGCGGAATGGGTGCAAGCCCATAAAATACCAATTTTACAAAAAGCCGGTTATGTGAAACTACTTAAAAATGGCAATTTATCTCTCACTCCTGAGGGTTTTGCCGTGTCAAATTCGGTCATTTCCATGCTAATATGTTAAGATTGTGTCAAGAATGTGAAATGGGGTTTATAACCAGAAATAGCAGAAAATGCTATTTCTGGAAAAAAGTATGTAAAAAATATACGGTAAAATCCATAAAAAATCTAGGTGAAAATGTGCAATATTCACAATGTTTTTGAAAAAGCAAAGAAATCTTTGAAAAACACTTGCAATTTTTGTGAAATGGATGTATAATGATTATACAATCAGACATACCGAAGAGGGCGCAGAGTTATGCCCTCCGGAACTGATATAAATTACAAGGAGGAATTACTAATGAAATCCAAAAAGTTTCTGGCCGCACTTGCCGCTTTAACTGCTGTTAGTGCTGTTGCCACTACTGGTCTGACTGCTAAGGCAGACGAGGAAGTTGTTTATGAAGTAGCTCCTGAGGCAGTTGCTCCCGTTGTGGAAGCTCCAGCACCCGTTGCTGCTCCTGCACCTGCACCTGTTGCACCTGTAGTTTCTGAGCCTACTGTTGTAGAGCCTTCTACACCTGCTCCGACTGTTGTTACAGTTGAGGAAACACCTGCTGCAGATGCTACTGCTACAGCTACTGATGCTGCTGCTACAGACGCTACAGTTGCTCCGGTTGCTGATGCTACTGCTACAGATGCAGCTGTTGCTGATGATGCTACCGCTGCTACAGAAGCTGTTGATGAAGCTGTTGCTAAGGAAGCTATTCCAGACGCTGATACTGGTTGGATTGGCGACACTGCTAACCCCAACTGGAGTGGTTATTCCACAGATGATACCAAGGGTTATACTCCTCAGCAGTTAGCTGAAATGGCTAAGAAGGCTGAGACATCTGTTGAGAAGAATGCCGCTGTCGACTACAAGAAAATCTATCAGAAGTATGTTGATGAAACCTTGATTAAGGATATTGAATCCGCATTGGAGTTGAAGGATGTCAACGGTGGTCAGGCTAAGCTTGCTCCAGATAAGACCAATCCTAATAAGGACTATGTTCGTAAGGAATTGCTGGGTCTGGTAACAGTTGAGCGTTATGACTTCGGTAATGATGGCATTGAAGAACTCGTTGCAGTTACTCGTGAGCAGGTTAGAACAGAAGACAAGAACAAGGGCGCAGCTGATTTCATGCTGAACCTCTTCCAGTATGACAGAGCTTCCGATTCTACTAAGCTCGTTGGTCGTCAGACACTTGGTACTTATGACCTGACATATGCTGGTTTTGCTAGAATCGATGATTCTAATGATGGCGCAAACACCTCTACTCTTACTTCTGCTGGTAAGTTCAATACTGATTACATGGGCGATAGAGCTTATACTGACAGCAACATGATGAAGGGTGAGAATGATTCTACCTTCCAGCTGTCCATTGTCGGCGATTCCATCTACTTCGTTCAGGAACAGTTGACAGACATCGCAACTGAACTGAATGATAAAGACCCGAACGCAAACCGCATCACTCATAAGATTTTCCAGGTTGACACCAGAAAGAATGTTGACTTTGGTACTCCGAAGGATGCTGTATATGGTAAGGATGTTGTCGGCGGTGCTATCGCTAATCCTTACATTCTGAACATCAATAAGACTACTGCAACTGAATACCTTCCTACTCCCAAGACGAATGGTATTGGTGCAGTTGACCCTGATGAAATGTTTGTTAATGGCAAGAGTACTATTGATGCTGAAGCAAGCAAGTACACTGGAAATCTCCTGTATGTAAATGAAACACGTTATCAGAAGATTACTGGTCAGGCATATAGTGGTCCTTCTCCTCAGTTCAAGGATGAACTGGCTGCTACAACTCAGATTCGTAAGCAGTTCGATACTATGAAGGTTCCGGTAAACTATCTGTACCTCGTTGATGATGTTTATGACAAGGATTCTATCTATCTGGATGTAAGATTTGCTCAGAGAGACGTTGATATGCTGATGCAGTACAACACTTCTCCGAACTTCACTACAATTGACTTCACAGGCAATCGTGGTAATGCTCATCCGGCTGGCACAAGCGAAAAGAAGAGCGGTTCTTCCTCTAATGGTGGTTCTTCTAACGGCGGTGCTACTACTTCCTCTCCGAACACTGGCGACAGCAGAGTTCCTGTTGCAGCAGGTGCAGCAGCAGTTGCAGCAGCAGCCGCAGCCGTTGCATTCGTTTCCAAGAAGAGAGGCTAATCCCTAACCGGAAACACTGATATTTCAGTCATTCAAACCCCCGAAACCGTAAGGCTTCGGGGGTTTTTGTTGGTGCTTTTGGGGCAAATAAAAAACGCTGATGCAAGCACCAGCATTTTGAGATATGCGCCTGACAGGACTTGAACCTGCACGCCAAAGGCAATAGAACCTAAATCTATCGTGTCTGCCAATTCCACCACAGGCGCATGAAGTGAACAACTATTATTATAGCACAAATTTTATGATTTGTCAATCACTTTATTTCTTTTTTCGTAATTCACAATGAAAATACCAGAACATACCAGCAACAGGGCGATTCCTCCGGCAAGGCTGAAAGCTCCTGTTTCGTGCAAGATGATACTTGACAGAATCACCCCACACAGCGGATTCAAGAACCCGAACACCGTCACTTTCGAAACGGGGTTATGTCTCAATAAAACCGCCCACAGCGAATAGGCGGCGGCTGATACAAAGGCTAAATATAGCAGAATTGCCCAGCCTGTGCCGTTGGTGATGTGAACCGCTCCACCAGCTAGGATTCCCACCAGCCACATGACCGCCCCACCAAATACAAATTGCCACCCACTTAATAGGATGGGGCTTTCATTGGCGGAATAGCGTTTCATGAAGACGGAAGAAAATCCGCTTGCAATGGTACAGAAAAATATAAACCCATCTCCGAGAAAATTCAGGTGAAATCCGCCTTGCAATCCTGCAAGATTGATTAAGATGATGCCTGAAAAGCCGATAATACAGCCGATTATCTTTTTCAAGGTCAATGTTTCCATGTGAAATACTAGGGATGATATGAGAATTGCTGTAAATACATTCGCTGCCACGATAATGGAAGCTTTCACTCCGGTTGTATGTGCTAAGCCGATATAATAGAAGAAGTATTGCAGTATCGTTTGAAATGTGCTGATGACGGCAATTTTCGGAACGGCGGATTTTGTCGGAATCAATAGCCGTTTTTCGGCGATACTCCCCACGAAAACTGCCATCCATCCGGCAATGAAAAAGCGAATTCCAGCAAATACCATTTGTGAAGCCCAATCTTCCGGAATGATGTCAAGCACTTCATAGCCCATCTTGACTGACGGAAATGCACTCCCCCATAATATGCAACAAATCAGCGCAAGCAACAGGACAATTCCGGTTTTGGTCAATGGGTCATTTTTTGAATTCATCATTTTTGAACACCTCGCTTTCTATGATAGCATATTTCAAGGAAAAGTGCAATTTTTTGATAAAATTATCTGCGAAATGACTAAAATCTCTTGCAATTTCCTGAAAGTTATGGTATAATAAAGCCAATCGCATTTGCATACAATCTCTATTATATATGAGGAGGATTTACATATATGAATATTGAACTCAGTGAAATCAATCAGGGAGTTACCGGAAATCCGTCTGCTTATGTGCGCTCCGTGAATTATGCCTATCTTTCCAATCTGACCGGAATCGCTACTGACATTGCATTCCATCGGGAAGAAAGACCTATCATTTTATTGTCTGGTCCTTCTGGTTCAGGAAAAACGACATCTGCATTGATGATTGAAAAATTGCTTGACGAACAGGGGATTGAAACGCATACTCTTTCCTTAGATAATTATTTCAGCCCTTTGAGTGACTACGAAAAGGAATTATTCTCAGAGGGCAAGCTGGATTTGGAATCCCCGAACCGGATTGACAGGGATTTTCTGACGGAACAACTCACCAGCATTTATCATTGTGAGCCTGTCCCATTACCGACGTATGATTTCAGGGAATCGGCTAGAATTTTTGATGGTTCAGTCTTGCACCGCAAACAAGGGGAATTGGTGATTTTGGAAGGCATTCACAGTCTCAACCCTGATATTATCGACTTCCCAGACGAAAATACAGCGAAAATTTACGTTTCTGTCCGTACCAGAATTACACAGGACGGCAGGGAATTGCATCCTTCTAAAATTCGCCTGATGCGCCGGCTCGTGCGTGATTTGCTGTTCCGGAAACGCTCTTTCAAAGATACCCTGATGATGTTTGACAGCGTGGAGGACGGCGAAAATAAATACATCATGCCGTATAAATACCGTTCTACTTATGATGTGGATACCTTCATGGCATACGAGATTTGCGCCTATCAGCCGTTTTTGATGGATGCATTCCGGAAAATGGCGGATGAACCGATTATCAAGGAAATGCTTGATTTTCTGGAGAATACCGCTCCATTGGAACGAAAGGAAATTACCCCTGATTCTCTTGTTTGTGAATTTATCGGGGAGGGGCAATTTAATTCCTGAAATAGCATAGTATTCCTACAATCAATAGAGATTTTGTAGGAATATACAAAGTTTTTTTTGGGAATTTGTGATATTTGTATGAAAAACAGTGTGAGAAATGTCGCTAAAAATCGATAAAAATTTATTTGTTTGTGCGTATTGCATAAAATTTGATGTTCATATTAGTTGAAAATGCAGATAGATTTTTTTTAGGATATATGTTATAATTCTAACAAGCGTGTAAGCCAGTGCAACAGGGTTTCGCTGGCTTACAAATAGCGGAAACTGCCCCGCAAGGGGCGGATAATCGAAACGGAGGTTATATAATGGCTACAAAAACAGTTCCTTTTAATGGCACAGCTGAACAGAAAGAAAAGCTGATGGCTGTCATTGCCGAACACAAGAACCAGCAGGGCGCATTGATGCCGGTTCTCCAGCAGGCACAGGATATTTATGGCTATTTGCCAATTGAAGTGCAGAAGATGATTTCTGATGAAATGGAAATCCCGATGGAAAAGATTTATGGAGTTGTGACATTTTATGCACAGTTCTCCTTGTTCCCGAAGGGCAAGTATAATATTTCTGTCTGTCTTGGCACAGCCTGCTATGTAAAAGGCTCAGGCGACATTTATGACAAACTTCAGGAAGTATTGCAGATTGGTGGCGGAGAATGTACCGCAGACGGCAAATTCTCTCTGGAAGCTTGTCGTTGTATTGGTGCGTGTGGACTTGCACCTGTTCTGACCGTCAACGAAGACGTTTATGGACGTCTGACTGTTGATGATGTTAAGGACATTCTCGCAAAGTATGAGTAAATACATAGCAAGGAGGAAAAATCGATGAAATCATTGCAGGAAATTCAGGAAATCCGTGAGGCAATGCATCCGGAACTCGAACTCCGGAACGTTGGTTCAACGGAAGCAAACAGCAAGTATGAAAGACATGTGCTGATTTGCGGTGGTACTGGTTGTACATCTTCCGGCTCACCGGAAATTGAGCGTGTGCTTCGTGAAGAGTTGGAAAAAGTGGGTCTGACTGATAAGATTCAGGTTGTTAAGACGGGTTGCTTTGGTCTGTGTGCATTGGGCCCGATTATGATTGTTTATCCGTCTGGTGCATTCTATTCCAGAATCACAGCAGAAAATATTCCGAGAATCGTACAGGAACACTTTGTGGAAGGTAATCCTGTCAAGGAATTGCTTTATGATGAGACGATTGACGGCGATAACATCAAGGGCTTGAATGAGACAAGTTTCTATAAGAAACAACACCGTGTTGCTTTGAGAAACTGCGGTGCTATCAATCCAGAATGTATTGATGAATATATCGGCAGAGACGGTTACAAGGCTCTGGAAAAAGTTCTGAAGGAAATGACCCCTGAAGACGTTATTCAGACTGTATTGGATTCCGGTCTCCGTGGTCGTGGCGGTGGTGGCTTCCCCACTGGTATGAAGTGGAAGCTTGCCAGAAATATCGTTCCGGATGCTGACCAGAAATATGTATGCTGTAACGCTGACGAAGGCGACCCCGGTGCATTCATGGACAGAAGCGTTTTGGAAGGTGACCCCCATGTTGTATTGGAGGCTATGTCCATCGCTGGTTATGCAATTGGTGCAACACAGGGTTATATCTATGTTCGTGCAGAATATCCGATTGCTGTTGACCGTCTGAGAATTGCGATTCAGCAGGCGAGAGAATACGGTACATTAGGTAAGAATATTTTCGGTACAGGCTTTGACTTTGATATTGATTTGAGATTGGGTGCTGGTGCATTCGTATGCGGTGAAGAAACTGCATTGATGACCTCTATTGAAGGTAATCGTGGTGAGCCTCGTCCTCGTCCTCCGTTCCCAGCTGAAAAAGGTCTGTTCCAGAAGCCTACTATCCTGAACAACGTTGAAACCTATGCAAACATTCCGCAGATTATCTTGAATGGTGCTGAATGGTTTGCAAATATGGGTACTGAAAAGTCCAAGGGTACTAAGGTATTCGCTCTGGGCGGTAAGATTAAGCACACCGGATTGGTTGAAGTTCCTATGGGTACAACCCTCCGTGAAGTCATTGAGGAAATCGGCGGTGGCATCCCGAACGGCAAGAAGTTCAAGGCTGCACAGACCGGCGGCCCTTCTGGTGGTTGTATTTCCCCTGAAAATTACGACGTTCCGATTGATTATGATAACTTGATTTCAATTGGCTCTATGATGGGTTCTGGCGGTCTTATCGTAATGGATGAAGACAACTGTATGGTTGACATTGCGAAATTCTTCCTTGAATTCACCGTTGATGAATCCTGCGGTAAATGTACACCGTGCCGTATCGGTACAAAGCGTATGTATGAGATGCTGGATAAGATTACCAAGGGTCAGGCTACTTTGGAAGACCTCAACAAGCTGGAAGAACTCTGCTATTATATCAAGGCAAATTCTCTCTGTGGTTTGGGTCA
>JAZAUD010000015.1:0-53430 GCA_036373775.1 Oscillospiraceae bacterium
GTCCGCACTGGTTAGCTGACAAATATCCGGAAGTCCTTCGGGTTGCAGAAGACGGCACACGAAATTTTTTCGGTGGTCGTGAAAATCATTGCTATACTTCACCGATTTACCGTGAAAGAGTGAAAATCATTGATGAACTGTTAGCCGAACATTATGCAAACCATCCGGCTGTGATTGCTTGGCACATTTCCAATGAATTCAATGGGGAGTGTCACTGCGAACTCTGCAAAAAGGCATTCCGTGAATTTTTACAGGAAAAGTATGGTTCATTGGAAGACCTGAATCATGACTGGTGGGCGCATTTCTGGTCACATACCTATACCGATTGGGAACAGGTGCAACCGCCTTCTTCCAAAGGTGAGGACTCTATTCAGGGGCTTGCATTGGATTGGAAGCGATTTGTCACCAAACAAACCATTGACTTCATGAAAGTGGAAATTGAAACGGTCAAGAATGCGAATGCTGAAATTCCAGTGACAACCAATTTCATGGGGATGTATTTTGATGGGCTGGATTATTTCGAGATGGCAAAGGAATTGGATGTGATTGCATGGGATTCTTACCCACAATGGCACGCACCTTGCGGAAATGCTACCATTGCATTGAATGAAAGTCTTTCTCATGATATGATGCGTTCTTTGAAGAAAAGTCCGTTCCTTTTAATGGAGTGTACCCCTTCTACTACCAATTGGCAGGGCATTTCCAAATTAAAGAGACCCGGAATGCATATGCTTTCCATTGTCAATGCTGTGGCACATGGTGCAGATTCCGGAATGTATTTCCAGATTCGCCAAAGTCGTGGCAGTGCTGAAAAGTTCCATTCTGCGGTGATTTCTCATGCTGGTACTAACAATACCCGTATTTTCAAGGAAGTGACAGAAGTTGGCGAACTTCTCGAAAAACTGACACACTTTGTTTATGGCACAGATTCTCCGGCAGAAGTGGCTATTATTTACGATACACAGAATAAATGGGCAATTGATGGCTCAAAAGGTCCTAGAAATGAGGGAATTGACTATTTCGGCGAAATTCAAAGGGTTTATCATTATTTCTGGAAAAATGGCATCACAACAAATATTGTTGATGAAACAGCCGATTTTTCCGGCTATAAGCTCGTCATTGCACCTATGCTCTACTTATTCCGTGCAGACATTCAGAAAAAGCTCCGTGAATTCGTCCAGAATGGCGGTACTTTGGTAACAACTGTTTTCACTGGATACGTCAATGAAAATGACCTCTGTTTCCTCGGAGAAGATACCGAAGAAAAGCTTTCTGATGTTTTGGGAATGTGGGTAGAAGAAGTTGACGGACTCTATGAAAGCGACAAAAACCGTACAAGCTGGTACATTGACAGGACAAGACTATTTTATGATATGACACAGCTTTGTGAAGTGGTTCGCCCGACTACTTGCGATGTTGTGGCAACATTCGAAAAAGATTACTACAAGGGCTATCCAGCCATCACCAGAAATTCATTTGGTGAAGGGTTCGCTTGGCATGTGGCAGGTTGTGCGCCGGAAGCTTTGTATGATGAATTATTCCGTCAGTTGGATGAAAAGTTACAGCTTGAACGTGCTATGGATGCTGAAATTCCGAACGGTGTCAGTGTGACATGGAGAAAGAGCGATGACGGCAGAAAGATTGTATTTGTACAAAATTTCTCTGATTCTGATGCACTCATTCTGTTGAAGAGTTCTTACACGGATATGGTAACAGGGAATAAATTCGGCGAGGCTTTGCCTGTTGAGAAAATGAAGTTCCGCATTTTGTTGGAAAATCCCCCGAAAAATTCAGAAGAGTAAATAAAATATATCAGCAGAACATTCCATTCCGGTTTGTTCTGCTGATTTTTGTTAGGATTTCAAATTTTGGGTAATGACTTCTTTTTCACGGAATTCATGCAAGACCTCTGTAATTTCCTCACGGGCTTCCAGAAAGGCTTCCACGACAACAGGGTCAAAGTGTGTACCGCTTTCACGTCGGATAATGTCATACGCTTCATCAATGCTCAATGCACCCTTATAACAACGCTGTGAGACAATCGCATCAAATACGTCAGCCACTGCCATAATTCTTGCACATAATGGGATATCCTGCCCTTTCAAGCCTTCCGGATACCCCCGACCATTCCACCATTCATGATGAGAAGCCGCCATTTCAATTGCCATATCCAAATAAGAAGACTTTCCCATTGTTTTTTCTGCCTGAATCAAAAGCTTTTTTCCGGCGGTGGTATGGTCTTTCATGATGGTGTATTCTTCATCCGTCAATTTTCCCTGCTTTTTGAGAACATAATCCGGAACATGAATTTTCCCAATATCATGGAGTGGTGCAGCGATAATCATATCAGCAATATATTGGTCTGTAAGGATACTGCTGTATAAGTTATCCACTTTCAAGGTCACGGCGATAATTTCCACATATTTCGCAGTACGCTTGATATGTCCGCCGGTATTTTCGTCACGGTTTTCCACAATGTCCGCCATGGTGATAATAATATCATGTTGCATTTTCATGACCTGATTCCGGAGGTGTGCGCTTTTGTTGCCTTGCAAAATGAGAATAATTACAGTCATTGTCACAACAAGGCAAATCACAGAAGTCATTAAATTGCTATGCATTGCCACTTCTCTGTAATAGCTGTCAACCGAATGTACATACCCTTCCACTGTCCATGCATAGAGAAACATCAGCATTCCGATAATATAAAGCAGTACCTTTTCCCATTGTTGCAGGTTACGGCTTTTCAATTCCATGTGAAACGTTTTTCTCCATTCTCTTCCACGAATCACAAATAATAACATGACTATCAGAAACAGCGAATACAAAAAGATGGAATACACCTTTGAGCCAAAATCCCCCAGATTAAAAAATATCACTGGGATTTGTTTCAAGGGCATTATCAATCCATAACTTAACCCCATAATGGGAAATAATTGCAGAATCGAAAAATAGTTTTTGCGCTTCCCTTGTTCCATTGTAAAGAAAATGTACCCCCCAATGGAAAGCCCTAATGTTACTAATGAAGGGATTGCCCCCACAAATACACACATTGCCAAACAGATGGCACACGCTCCCAAACGGTAAAGCCATTCCAAAAAACGGTTTTTCATCGGAGCAATCAAAAACACATAATTCGTCAACATCATGGTAATGATAAAATGAATCAGAATACCGGAACATCCATAAACAACTGACAGCATAGAACCCTCCTTTTATTCTTAAAACGGTAATGAGTTGTTCATATTTCATCCATATTTATCATAGCATATTTTAGAAAGAAATGCAAGTGATTTTGTGATTTTTTTGACGAATTTTCCATTTTGTAAAATTTCGACAGAATTTTCACGCCTTTCAGGAATATTTTTCACCTGTGAAAAATAGTTGCATTTTGGGGATGGATATGCTATAATAGAGATATTATCACCTGAAAGGATGTGTCAAGCGTGTATGAAGTTTGTATTGGATATTACATCATTGAACGAGTACCAAAACCAGATTGGTGTTCTCTCCGGCAGAAAAAGCTTTTGAGCATTGGCGAAGGTGTCGGGAAAAAGCATCCCGATTTGACCGGATGCTTCTGGACAAATTACCCTCAGGAATATAAGCAAGCCTATGCCAAACGGCTCAATATGACCCCTGATGAATTTCATGGACTTTTTGAGAAAGTCTGCGAATTATTTGAAACACGAATGGCAGTTGATTGCCGTTTCCAGCGGTTTGAAGATGCGTGGGAAATGTTCGGACTGCTGAAATCTATCGAAGATTTACACCTTGTTGCCGTCACAACGACTGACAATTATTTAGCAGAATTGCAGAAAATGGGCTTATTCGAAAAAGTCGGAATTCCACGCTTTCAGGAAGGGTGCGAATTTATCGGACATGAAATCTTAGGATTTGAACGTGGATGGTTTGACACCTATTTGGAAAACAGTCTGGAAACGGTTCTCTCCCGTCATGCAAAATTAGAGTTTGACGGTGAAACCGGATTGCTGTTGAATCCCTTTCCAGAAATGATGACTTTTTCGAATGCCATTCAGGGCATGGGTGAACCTGTTCCGTGGATGCCGTTCAGAATCTACGAATACAAACAGAATCCCTTTGAAATGCCTGAAACTTATATCATTACATAAGCGAAAAGCACCAGTTTTGGGCTGGTGCTTTTTGAATGCAATTAGTCAACATGATAGATGTAATTTTCTTTGCGAGAAGGTGCAGAGGGATTTTCATTGGTGGGATACCCAATCACACAGTGTCCAATTCCTTCATAATCTCCGGTAATTCCCAATTGTGCGAGAATGGTCTTGCCCTCTTCGGTTTCAAATTCCTCTTTGGCACGGTGAATCCAACAGCTTCCTAACCCCAATGCATGGGATGCAAGCATTAAATTCCCCATCACTAAACTACCGTCATAAACGTGAGTCGGCATTTCCTTATTAGCCAATACAATCAGTACCACAGGCGCACCATAGAAAGGGTCAAAATTTTCCTTGCCCATGATTTTTGCATTCATCACAGAAAGCTTGTCTCTCAGTTCCTTGTTCGTGACGGCAACAATAATGGGAGACTGACGGTTCATTCCGGTGGGCGCATATGAACCAGCCTCACAAATTTGATTGATGATTTCCGTTGGAATCGCATCAGGCTTATAACTGCGACAGCTCCTGCGCTCCAACATATTTTTGATTGTTTCATTCATCTGTGTTCATTCCTTTCAAGATTATCATTTAGCCCCATAGACATATTATACCATATTATTTTCCATTTGTAAAGTAATTTTGTAAAAATAGAATAATATTTTTGGTTACTTTAAAAATTATCGTGAATTTTAGGGAAAAAATGATATTTTTCTTGACAAAAAATCAGAAAAGCGATATAATGAAATGTGTGGGATTTTCTCACAACTATATGTGAATAGGAGTAACAAACATGGGTAAATATTTTGGTACTGATGGTTTCAGAGGAAAGGCTGGTGTTGTCCTGACCGCTGACCACGCTTATCAGGTCGGGCGTTTTTTGGGTTGGTATTATGGCATGAAACACAAGGAACAGGGTGACAATTCCCCTGTTAGGATTGTCATTGGCAAAGATACAAGACGTTCCAGCTATATGTTTGAGTATGCACTTGGGGCAGGTCTGACCGCTTCGGGAGCAGATGCGTATTTAATGCACGTTACCACAACCCCTTCCGTGGCATACATCACAAGAGTTGACGGCTTTGATTGTGGGATTATGATTTCTGCAAGCCATAACCCCTATTATGATAACGGTATCAAGCTTTTGAATAGCAAAGGCGAAAAGATGGATGAAGAAACTATTGCATTGGTGGAAAGCTATCTTGACGGCGATTTCACAACCCTTGCAAAGAAGTGGGACAATTTCGCAGATGTATTGCCCTTTGCAACAGGTGAAAAAATTGGCTGTACGGTGGACTATGTGGCAGGACGTAACAGATATATGGGCTATCTCATCTCACTGGGAAAATATTCTTTCCGTGGGGTGAAAGTGGGGCTTGACTGCGCAAATGGTGCATCATGGAGTACCGCAAAGGCGGTATTTGATGCATTGGGTGCGGAGACACACGTCATCAATGCAAGCCCGAACGGAATCAATATCAACGAAAATGCAGGCTCTACCCATATCGAGGGACTGCAAAAATTTGTTGTGGATAATGGGCTTGATGTGGGCTTTGCCTATGATGGAGACGCTGACAGATGCCTTTGTGTTGACGAAAAAGGAAATGTATTGAGCGGAGACCATATTTTATACATCTGCGGAAAATATATGCATGAACATGACAGTTTAGCCAATCATACCATTGTCACAACGGTTATGAGCAATATCGGCTTATATAAGGCTTTGGATGTGGCTGGAATTTCCTACGAAAAGACCGCTGTCGGGGATAAATATGTTTATGAATGCATGGCGAAAAATGGCTATAGTATCGGCGGTGAAGAATCCGGACATATTATTTTCTCGAAATACGCTACCACCGGAGACGGCATTTTAACTTCCCTTCTGATGATGGAAGTCATGATAGACAAAAAGAAAAAGCTCAGCGAATTGGCTGAACCTTTGACCATTTATCCACAAGTGCTGGTGAATGTGCGTGTCAAGGATAAAACCGAAACCATGTCGGATAAAAATGTATTGGATGCGGTTGCCAGTGCGGAAAAGGCTCTCGGAGATAGCGGTAGAATTTTGGTTCGTGAATCCGGTACAGAACCTCTTGTCCGTGTCATGGCAGAAGCTCCCACAGAGGAAGAATGCAAAAAGCAAGTGAATTCTGTTGTGGAGGTCATCCAAAATTTAGGGTATGCCATTGAATAACTGACTTCAAAAAGGACTGCTGTGTGAATAGCACAGCAGTCCCCCTTTTGTTTAGATGGGCTTTTCCTTTTTCATCAGGCGAATATCTGAACCATAAAAAGGTACAATCAAATAAGATGCAAATAAACGTGAAACAATTCGTTCTGCATATCGCTCCTTGATTTCGGGGAAAGTCAAATTGGTACTTACAATGGTAGATAGTCCACGATTTAAGCGAGTATTGATGATATTGTAAAGCGTGGAAACATTGAAAGATGATGAAAATTCCGTTCCTAAATCGTCCAAAATCAATAAATCTGCTTCCAATAACAGTGAAAGGGTATCAATTTCGCTTTCTGCTTTTCCAAAATGTTCCTGTTCCACTTTTCCGAGAAGATTCACCACAGAATCATAAACCACTTCATAACCCTGTTCCAGCACAGCCTTGGCAATGGAAAGTGAAAGATGTGTTTTCCCTAAACCTGCCCTCCCATAAAATAACATACTCTGGGAATGCCCTTGAAATGTTCGAGCGAAATTCATACACATTTCGAGGTCACTTTTCATAATTTTCTGAACGTCTTTTCCTTCTGGGGTCAATTTTCCCTGATAATACTCTAATGAAAACTGGTCAAAGGAATACAATTGTAACTGTGTATCTTTTCTCAATTTCGCAATTCCAACAGAGGCAATTGCAGACCGCAGGCAGTCACAATAATGCCCTTTATCATAGCCAGTATCATTGCAAACCCCACAAGTATAATGAATGTCAAGATAATCAGCTGGAAATCCATTCTCTTTCAATAAGTTTCGGGCGAATTCCTGCGCAGCCAAATTATCACGTTTCAGGGATTCCAGTTTTTCTTCCTTATTTCCGCCATTTTGAATGATTCCCAAAATTTTGATGGAAGTTTGTGCTAATTGCTGGTTAATGCTTGCAAAATCTGGAATTTTGGAATTGACTTCAAGAGTACGGGCTTCCTGTTCTGCAATCGCCTTGAAACGTCGGGACTGAATAATTTTCATGGCTTCTTGAAAAATTACCTCATTCATAATTAGTCCTCCTTTTCAAATCGGTAACTTAAATATTCATTCATTTCTTCAATTTCCTGTTCTGACATAGGAGCAGGGGATTTTTTACTGCTGGATTTCTGATAAGAAACAGGATGGTCTTTATGGTATTGTTCTGCTTGTTCGGGGGTAGTGAGGTGATTTTCCGCACAATTTTGTAAAATTGCATCAATGTATTCAAAGCTCAGTTTCTGATTGGTGTTAGTTTGTTCCACGGTTTGTTCATAAGCATATTCCATCATTTCAATGGAATGCCCTTCCATTTCCCACTTATCAATAAAAGCCTGTTGTTTTTTGGTGGGCTTTCGATAGAGTTCAAACATTTTGCGGATTTTCCCTGTAAAAGTGAACCGTCTTTCTAAAATGTCAATTTGCCTTGCAACCTGTTCTGTACTGGTAATCCCTTGATTATACCAATCAATCATTGTTGTTTTGGCATAGTTGATATGTAGCTCATGCTTTTTGCAATATTCCAGCATCATGCAAATACTTTCATTGGAAAAGTGCCAGCTTTTATACAAGAAGAGCAATGTTTTCTGCTCCGAATCGTTGGGAGATTCCCCGAAAATGCTTTCCGCTTCTTGTATCAATTTCCTGAAATTAGGGGAAATTTCCATTTCCCTTGCAATTTCAGAAGGTGGCATTTTGATTCCGTCAATGGGCTGTAATACATCCTTCGATTTCCAGAACTGCAACGCAGTTTCGACTTGTTCCTCTGTCAATTGTAAATTGGTTGCAATCGCTTCCACTGATTTTTCTGGAAACTGCAACAGGTAAAGAATCACTTTCAGTTGTTCCGATGTGGCGGAGTCCAGATAATCATTGACAACCGCCGGAACAACAAAAACACTTGTACCATAATTGATATTCATAACGCTCATTCCTCAATGTTAGTATCTACGAAAACATGGTCAGCTTCTTCATACTGTTTCTTGGCAAGAAATGCCGAAATCAGACGCAGGACAGAGAAAATAATCATGGTGATTCCAATGGTGCGAATGGTTGCATTGAGTGCTGCAACTGGTCTTGTAATGATGTACACTCCCAAAATTGCACCAATCGTACACATAATGAACCCAATCAGCCAATGTTGATGGCTTGCACGGAACAGGAAATTCCGATACATCCCCGTGCCGGAACTCATCAGCACCCACAAACCAAATAACACCGGAATCATAAAGCTTAACACCGTAGGAGCTAAATATAACAGAATTCCCCCAATGAAAAACAGAAGCCCATAAAATGCGTGTGCGCCGTTTTCCTGCTTCTTGATGAAATAAACCGCAAACAAGGCAACCCCGATAATACACGCTAATGCCCCGACTACCTGACAGATGGTTGCAAGAATATCAGGCTTGACGGTGAAGACAATCCCCACAGCCAAAGAAATGATGGTGGAAAGATTGCTATACCAAAAATGGCTTTTGTTGTATTTCATAAAATATCCTCCTTATACATAATGGTGAATCCATTGATAAACAAATTTTTTGAATGGCGAAGCATTCGAATACATTTTTTCGGCAAGCGTTCGACCAATCTTGACAATGGTTTGAATTTCCTCTTCTGTCAGATTGTGCGGACTATACCGGAGTTTTTTCCCGATTTGAAGCACTTCATTGACCTCTGTTTCAGAGAGATACACTTCACAATGCTGATGGATTTCCTCAAGCAAAACGGTAGTTGTTGGGACGTTGGTATCGACTTCACATTCTTTCAGCAAGCGAATCAGAAACTTCCATGCATATTGGGAAGCCTTAGCACGGTCTTTCTGTTGGAGCAGGCGAGAATGTTTTTTCAGGGCATAATTTCTCACAAGAATGAATGCCATAATAACCGCAGTCAAAAACAGAATCCAGCCCAATAGTTTCAGAATCAACTGAAAACTTTTGGAAGTGATAACAGAAGGCGGAGCGACTACAGGCGGAGCAACTGGAATGGGAATCGTTTCTGTCACTTGGATAGTTTCAGGGGGAAGGGTTTCGGGAGTTTCCGGCGACATTTCTTCCGGCATTGTCTCCGGTTCAGTAGCATCTTCCAATTCTTCCGGCGGGGTAAAGTAGGAGTAAGTGAATTCAAAGGGAATCCAACCCACATTGTCAATATAAACTTCCGCCCATGCATGCGCATTGCTGTCCAGAATTTCCGTTGTGTAAGTGCCGTCCTCTGAAATGGAAAGCGTGCGATTGTCTACCAGATACCCTTCACAATATCGGGCAGGGATACCCGCCATCCTCGCAAGAATCACCCCCACTGTTGCATAATGGGTACAATAGCCTTTTCGATTCTCAAACAGGAAATAATGTGCAAAGTCCCTGTCGGGCGGAGTTTTCCCAGAAACAAGAGAATATTCTACCATGTCACAAAGCTTTTTTCTGAGAAGCCGTAATTCATGAATGGTTTCGGGAATGGTAGCGGAATCGGCATCAAAATCATTGAGAATTTCCGCATAAGCGGAATAGATTTCCCTCATTTCGTCTGTATCAGGCAGTGCCAAGTAATGCTCTTTGACAAAATCGTGATAACCATACTGGTTGAGAATCACAGAAGCGGAATAATCAGGACTGGAAAGGAATGCTTTGGAATAATATGTTCCCTCTACATCAAAACTTTGATAGGGAATGGAAGTCGTTTCATATTCCCGACCATTCACCAAGGAACGCAAAGCCTGAAAATGTGCCGTATCCGCATAAGTCAGTAATTCTTCCATGGTAGTGGATTTTAATTCACAATGGGAAAGCAAGTACTCATAATTATTTTTCGTCAGTAGCGTATACAAATCAGTATCAGTTGTGATACTTTGGTTATGATGGCATTGGATGTCACTATTTTTCATGAATCCATAGGGAATGCATTGTGAAAGTGTCCGGTTCGCATGATAAATATGCATCTCTGTGCTTTCCGTATCAAATGACAAACCAGCATCATACAGAAATTCCGGCGGATAATAATTCAACCCGTCAAAATATTGGAAAATGGGGGCATCATAGGCGGAATCATCCAATTGACTCCAATTGTTATTATTGTAATTGTCATAAGCTCCAAATTTCAAATACACCATATTTTCCGGCTTTTTGGTGAAAGAGACACTGGAAACGGTTGTATTTTCGAATTCACGCTTTTCATTTTCTCCCAATTGAATGACCTGTTCCGGAATGCTCCCGTCATTGGATTTGAGAAAAGGGAAAATTGTGGTAATATCATTCCAGTCAATATGTGCAGAATAATATTGAAAATTCGTCCGCATTTCCTTGATGTCTTCGGGTCTTTCGTAATTTTTGGCAATCAAGAACCATTCCGCACCCATACAAAGAACAAAGGTTAAAAGACCAGCAGTCAATCCGGCATTTTCCGTCAAAAGGTATCGCATTCCTGCAATAGGAACAAACGCATTCCTGCGCCGTTGAAATCCGGATTTGGTTTTCTGATGATGGTAATTTCCGCCTCCTGCCAATTGTACCCCTATCATTCCCACCCAAAAAGAGAAAAGTCCAATTGCTGGAATATGGTCTGGTGCAATCCCAAAGAAAAAGCCGATTTCCACAAAAGGAAATGTTACCAGAAGGCTCAGGAAAAAATTCTGGTATCGCATGACAGCATAGCTTAAAAGCCATGTAATGGGGACAGCGGCGGCACATATTAACATGGTGGTACTGCTTTCCGGTGGGTAATAAATCGCCGTTTCGAAATAATCCCAATCCGTCATATAAATGGTCTGGTATACTGCATTCATGAGGTACATCAGACCGCTTGTCAATTGCGGTCGAAACCGGAAAAATAGCAAAACATATACCAGCAAAAATAAAAATAATGAAATATGGTTCGTTTTGGGATGTTCTGCATGGTACACAAAAAATAATAGTGTCATGCAGGAAAATAATAATATCAATGGCACATGACAAGCCGGAGTAAACATGGTCAGAAAAGTAAAAATACTGCTGACCGTCCCCAAAATGGCAAGCAGTACCAGATAAGAACGCTTCCTGCCTGTCCCCTGTTGACCAAGTGTCATAGAAATGGTACTTTTTAGCTTGATACCGCTTTCAGAAAGAATTGTTTTTTCTTTTTTCATGGATGTTGCTCAATTCCTCCTTAGATAATGATTCTTGTGAGATTGTGTAAATCCGTTTCCAGTGGCTGAATTTCCACGAAGTCGGAACGGAGCTGAACGGCTAAATCTGTCACAGGAATGAAAGTTTTTTGATTGGCGGTGAGTTCTTCTTCCAAAAGTGGGAGCAAGGTACTTTCCGGATAATTGGAAATCAGCGTGGCAGACGAAAACACCAACCCTGTCAAGCCCTCACGAATGGCGGAACTGTCGCCGGTCATGGTTTTCATGGAGCGATACAGATTCCGGAACACCTCAACAAGGGCTTGTTCAGAATCCGGCTGATATTGCAACATCTCGCCTTGATTTCCGTCATACCATGCCAGCATACAAGGGTGTTCCATGCGTATCATCTGAAACGCTATCGAATACACCAGCGTCAAGAATGCCTGTGCATCCTGAAAGGCTTTTTCATTCGGATAATATTCAATCAGAATCAGGGCGAATTTTTCAATAGGAAAGCCGAACTCTTTCAACATCAATTTATCCAGCCGTGAACTCAATTTCCAATGCATCCGGCTCACAGGGTCTCCAGCCATATACTCACGGACTGCATAAAGTTCGGAAGGGTCATCCCCTGCCCTGTCTGCATAACGATTACTTTCCATTTGTTCAATGGGCGGGGCGGATTCATCCATTGGAATTGTGACAGGTTTCGGAAGAATCAGGATAGTATCTTTTCGGTGCTGTGAACGGATATTCGTATGAAAGAGCCGGAACAAATCATACACTTTCACCTTATCCAATTTCACTTGTACCGCTCCACAATAATCCGCCTGCACATAAAATGTCAGTCTTGTGGTATTGCGTGGATGAACCGGAAATTTTAACTTGATAATTTCGGGTTTGGGTGCAAATTTATGCGTGATTCTAATTCTGGCTTCTCCTCGTGAAAAGAATAATGGGCATTTGCTTTCCAGAACCATTGTAACCGGAACGATTGTTTCCGCCGTGCTGGTATGGGCTTGACAGCTGATGGAACATTCCGACATAAAATGCAGTAACAAAACACTCAATTTCATGAAAATGGGAATGATTAGCGCAGTTATCAGTAATAATAACGGCAAAGAATCGATATATAATACATAAAATGTTGTTAATCCTGCCAAGGTCAGGAGATAAATGATTTTCGCACGTTTCATAATTCAATCCGTCCAAGGTAAGGGAATTTGATTCAAGATTTCATTCACAATTTCGGCAGATTCTTCTGAACTTCCCGAAGTGCCATGTAAAATCAATCTGTGACAGAATACATCCGGCAATACAAAGGCAATATCATCAGGAAGCAGGTAATCTCTCCCCTGCGCAAAGGCGGAAGCTTTCGCCATTTGCATCAAAGCAATCGAACCACGGGGACTAATCCCCAATCTTACAGCGGAATGGGTTCTGGTTGCGTTGGTGAGTGCCACAATGTACTCATATAGCGTATCACTGATATAAACCGCTTCCACCATTTTCCGCATTTGCAAAAGGGTGCTTGTCTCAATAATGGGGCGAATCCCATCAAGGGGGTTTTGGGTCTGACGTGCTTTCAGGAGTGCAATTTCATTTTCAGAATCCGGATACCCCAGAGACAACCGCACCAGAAATCTATCCAGCTGTGATTCTGGTAATTTTTGCGTACCTACACAAGTAATTGGATTTTGGGTAGCAATCACAATATGCGGTGAGGGTAATGGATGGGTCACGCCGTCAATGGTGACTGCACCTTCTTCCATAAGTTCCAATAGGGCGGATTGTGTTTTACTGGATGTTCGGTTGATTTCGTCCGCTAACAGGAGATGACAAAAGGCAACACCAGCCTTGAAAGAAAAGCTGTCTGTTTCCTTGTGGTACATATTGAAGCCAACGACATCCGTTGGCAATACGTCCGGAGTAAATTGGATTCGCTTGCAGGATAATGACATTGCTTTTGAAAGGGCAAGGGCGAGCGTTGTTTTCCCCACCCCTGGCATATCTTCGAGTAAAATATGACCGCCTGCCAAAATCGCAAGCAGTACCTTGTAAATGACATCATTTTTTCCGTTGACAGCTTTCCCGATTTCCTGAAGCATCGCCTTCAAAGCGGGCTGAGTGGGTTCAGAAGTCGCCATTTGTGAAGCCGTCCGGACAGATGATTTTTTTCCTATTGACATGGGTTTTGAATCCTTTCTTGAATATGAGAATTTATCTGCTACTATTATAGCATACTTTTGATAAAAATGCAAGTCGGGGAGGGTTACAATCCTGTACATTTTCCAAAACTTTTTGGTAAAAATATTCCTGTTTCGTATTTGTTCATAAAATGTTCTTGAAATCCTGTGTATAATATGTTATAATATAACATGACATATTTTACAGCGAAGGAAGGATAACACAATGCAAAGAACAGCTAACAAACCGAGCCTGAAAAATATCCGAAAAATGAAATATTCCATGATGGTTGGGTATGTTGTCATTACAATGACAGCATTGGTATTTCTTTCCGTTCTTGCTATCAGGAAGACAGATATTGTATTGAGAAATAAAGTGAGTTCGCTTGTTTCCTCTCTGAATGTGCAAATGAAATTAAATATGGATAGTTACCTTTCAAGAATGGAAACCATTGGAACGCTGGCTTTCGCAGAAGAATATACCTATACTTATGATGCAACAGACCCCAACAATGATGAATATGAGGCTCTCAACATTGAAAAGACCATTTCGGATAAACTGTATAGTCTCTGTATCATGGAGAACTTTGTCGATTATGGGATTGTTTACCGGAATAACCACCTTGTGGGGAAAATTTCAAACGGTACAACAAACCTTTTCGGGGATAAAATTTTTGAGGATTTATCCAAGGTCATCAGACGACAGCGAACCCGTGACGGATGGGCTTCCGGATATATGGATAATTTCAAACGTATCTATTACGTCAAGCGGATTCATGACAATGCCCTGCTTGTGATTTCGTTCTATACCGCAGAATTGGAAAGCGTTTTTGATAACCCTGAAACAATGGACGCTATGACAATCCGCCTAACCAATCAGGATTATCATATTATTTATTCTTCTGATAGTCAAGAAGAATTAGGCTCATCCTTGCCGACAGATATTTTGAACCGTGTGCGGAATCAAAGTTTTGCAACCATGATGGATAATCATTATCTGGTCACGGTCAATGGCTGTGGGGATGATTGGTATGTGATTTGTTCTGTACCAACCAAAATCATTCTCAATGAAAAAAATGAAATGGAGCTATACATTGTTCTGATTGCATGTATCACAGCAATTCTTTCCGCAGTACTTGCAATTGTGCTTTCTGTCAGAATGACAAGACCTGTTGAAAGTTACGTTGCAACGCTTGACACACAGGCACACGTTGACCTTTTGACCGGCATTCTGAATAAAATTTCCTTTGAGGAATATACCAAATCTTGTCTGGAACATGAGCTGGTTACGATTCCCCACGCACTGATATTAGTGGATTTGGATAATTTCAAGGGGGTCAATGATACATTGGGTCATGCTTATGGTGATAAAGTCCTAGCAAATGTGGGGCGTATCCTGAGAGAGACTTTTTCCGAATCGGATTATTTGGGAAGAATTGGCGGAGATGAATTCTGTGTTCTCATGAATACTGCTCCCCCAAAAGGCAAGAGTTACCCCAAATTTGTCAAAGAAAAATGTGAACAACTTTGTGAGGAATTCCATCATAATTATACCGGAGATGATGGAAAATACAAAGTTTCTGCTAGTATTGGTGTGGCAACTTTTCCGGAATGTGGAAGGGATTTCCCCGCACTTTATGCAATTGCAGATAAAGCCCTTTACTCTTCCAAAGAGCGTGGAAAAGATACCTATACTATCGCAGAGACAGCAGAAACAGAGGTGGAATCATGAGAAAGTTTGCATTATTAACAGCTTGTATCCTCTTTGTTTTGTGTAGTGGATGCGCAGAAGAAACCGTTGTCAAAACCAATCAGGAACAAACGGAAATTTCCCTTTCATGGTGGGGCAATGACGGAAGAAATGAGTATACCATTGAAGCTGTCGAAAAATTTCAGGAACTGCACCCTGAAATTAAAGTCAATTGCAGTTATTCCGAATGGTCAGGCTATGAAGCCAGAAGCCGTGTGCAAATGGTTGCAGATACGGAAGCGGACGTGATGCAGGTTAATTTCAGTTGGCTTTCCCAGTATTCCGAAGACGGTACGGGCTATTATGATTTGAGTAAACTCACAGATACCCTTGATTTGAGTACCTTCACGGAAGATACCCTGCAATACGGCTATAAAAATAATATCCTGAATGCTGTCCCCATTGCCATGAATACACAAACCGTTTACATCAATCAGACTGTCTATGAAAAATATGGGCTTTCTGTTCCGGAAACATGGGACGATTATTTCAACGCTGCAAAGGTCATGAGCAAAGATGGCATTTATCCCCTTTCTGGTGTGTCACGTTCGGTATGGATTGCCATTATCAGCTATACGGAACAGGTCATCAATAAAAAATTTCTCACGGATGATGGAAAATTAAATTTCACGACGGAAGAATTACAGATTCCCATTGAATATTATTGCCGTCTGGTCAATGAAAAGGTCATTCCGCAGGTAGAATATTTCGAACGTCTCAAAATCAATGAGGGCGGTTATGCCGGATTTCTTGCATGGGTCAGTGATGCGGCGAACTACAGCAATACAGCAATCGAAAACGGCTACAATGTGATTGTTGGGAATTATCCCCATGTTTCCGGCAAAGAATCCGGTAGTGGATGGTATGCAAAACCAGCGACAATGTACGCTGTCAGCAAAAATACCGAACACCCCAAAGAATCCGCTATGCTCCTCGATTTCCTGCTGAATAGCCCTGAAATGGCAGTATTACAGGGCATTGAAAAAGGTATTCCCATTAGTACCAGCGCAAGAGAAACACTTGTTGAAAATGATATGCTTTCCGGTATCCAATATGAAGCATTCCAACGCATGGAAGAACATAATAACCTTGGTATTCTCAATCCGTTTTTGGAAAATGCAGAAGCCGTTGACTTCTATGTCGAAGCCTGCAATGAAGTGCTTTATGAAAAATCAACGCTGGAAGAAGCCGCTCAATCCCTCTATGAAAATTTACTGACCTTAGAGGAATAATAATTGACACCGCCTGAAACGTCTCTTTCAAGCGGTGTTTTTCATTGAATTAAAGATTATTCTTTTTCTTTTCAAGGACTGCAATTAAATCATCAATGGAATCAGTTCTTGCAATTTCGGAATTACTTCTGAAAGTAGAAGAGCGGATTTCTTCTTTCATTTGGGAAGCCATCAGAATATCATCAATATTGGGGCTTGTCTCTTTCCGATTTTGTCGCACTCTTGCCGTTTCACGCTCCAAAGCCGCAGAACGGATTTGTTCAGGCGTTTGTACCGTGCTTTCCACAGGCTGAACTTTTGAAATGTCAACCACTGGCACAGGCGGTACAGGCTGTTGCATTTGTGGCGGAGCTGGTACGACAGGCGGTTGAGGCATCTGTACAGATTGTACAGGGGGCGGAGGGACAAGCATTCCCTGTGTGGGTGGCTGATACGGTTGGAATGGCTGATTTCTGATGGTGGGTTGAGCTGGTGGCTCTTTCTGAATGTACTGAACAGGGGTTTCCTCTGAAGTTTTGGCTTCAAAATTCGGAGGAATGACCTCTTGCTTTTTCGCCGGCTGTTCCATGTCAGGAACATCAAATTTCGCAGTTCGTCCCTGTTTGGATTTTTGATAAGAGGAATTTTCCTGAATGGGAGTTTTCTCAGTTTCGAAAGATTTTTCACTTTGTGGAATTGATTCAGGAATGAGAAGCGGTTCTTGTGGTACATCCACCTGAGAAACGGATTTCGGTTTTCTGGAAGGTCCGGGGTCTTCAAAGAGCAAGGGTTCTTCTTCTGGTTCAATGCGGATTTCATTCTCTTCATGATTACTTTTGAGAATCTTCACAAGCAACATCACAATCAAAATCACACAAGGCAGAACCAATAAAGCAAGCAACCCATTGACAGAAGTCGCAAATTTAACATATTGATAAAGCTGTGTACTTGACCAGATACAAACCCCGAAAATGCTGTCTTTTGGAATGGCTGGTTCACTTCCCTGTTCTTCTGGTGTGCCGACAAAATAACTGGTGGAATTATCCTCATTTAAATTGATAAGGTAAATCAGTCTTAATGCAACACTGCCATTTGTCAGGTAACAAAGCACTTTATTTCCTGCACTCAAACTGACAGTATCGGAATTTTTGGCAATGACAAGCGATTTTTCCGGTACATCAGGCAACATATCCGCATCTTCCTGCAAATAGAGGTAATATCCAGCAGCTTGGGGAATCATATTGCCGGAAAAAAAGACATTTGCTAGGATTGTCGAAGCAATTGTCAGAAGCAAAACAATCACGACCAGAACCGAAAAAACAGACCTTTTTTTCTTTTTCGTACTACTCATGTAGGAATCTCCTTTCCGTGGAATTGGTACTGAATTTATTATACCATATCCGGCATGAATTTGCAAGTACTTTCTGAAATTTTATCACAAAAAAAGACGGCAGAAACAAACCTGCCGCCCCTTCTTCAAGTCTATATTAGCCAATCATGCTTGCAACTTCTGCTGCAAAGTCATCAGCCTTTTTCTCAATGCCTTCACCCAATTCAAAGCATACAAAGCCTGTTACGGTGATAGGTGCGCCGGCTTCCTTTGCCTTGGAATCTACATACTGCTTTACAGAAAGCTTATTTTCCTTTACAAAAGCCTGTTCCATCAAGCAAATTTCAGAGTAAATCTTGCCGAGTTTGCCTTCTGCAATCTTGACTTTTGCCTGTTCGGGCTTGCTTGCGAGCTTGGGGTCTTCTTCCATCTGCTTGAGAATGACTTCTTTTTCCTCGTCAATTCTGGACTGTGGAACGTCTTCTCTGTTCAGGAATTCCGGATGCATTGCAGCAACTTGGAAATCACAATCCTTCAGTGCTTCCAATACAGCAGGATTTGCACCAGCTTCGGTTTTAGCAGAAACCAGAGCCGCAGCCTGTCCGCCCTGATGTACATAAGGTACAACTGCATCGCCTTCCAGACGAGCAAAACGGCGAACCTTCATATTTTCACGAACAGACAGGAACAATTCCTGCAATGCTTCTGCAACGGTAACAGTACCGCCTGCAATGGTAGCAGCGTTCAGAGCATCCAAATCAGCCGGATTCTGTTCAATGACAGTCTTAGCTACATTCTCAACGAATTCCTTGAAAGCCGGATTCTTAGCAGCGAAATCAGTTTCAATGTTGACTTCTACCACTGCGCCAACGGTATTCGCATCATTGACAACAGCCAGAGCCAAACCTTCCGCAGCCACTCTGCCAGCCTTCTTAGCCTGAGTTGCCAGACCCTTTTCACGGAGAATCTGAATTGCCTTGTCAGTATCGCCTTCTGCTTCTGTCAAAGCCTTCTTACAATCCATCATACCAGCACCGGTCATTTCACGCAGTGCCTTTACTTCTTGAGCCGAAATATTTGCCATAGTAAAAACCTTCTTTCTTTTTTATTCAGGTCAATGCGGATTATTCAGCAGTTTCTTCTGTCTGCTCTTCATCCGCAGCGGCAGCAGCCTGTTCAGCAGCAGCCTCATCAGCACCCTGTCTGCCTTCAATGATAGCATTCGCAATTGTGCCAGCAATCAGCTTGACAGCACGGATAGCATCATCATTACCCGGAATGACATAATCCACTTCGTCAGGGTCGCAGTTAGTATCAACGATTGCAACAATCGGAATATTCAGCTTCTTAGCTTCTGCAACAGCAATTTTTTCTTTTCTTGGGTCAACAATGAACAAAGCTCCAGGGAGTTTCTTCATGTTCTTGATACCGCCCATGAACTTTTCAAGGCGTTCAATTTCCAGATTCAGCTTGACAACTTCCTTCTTAGGGAGCAATGCAAAAGTGCCGTCCTCTGCCATGGTGTGGAGCTGTTCCAGTCTCTGGATTCTTCTCTGAATGGTCTTGAAGTTTGTCATCATACCGCCCAGCCAACGTGCGTTCACATAATGCGCACCAGCACGAACAGCTTCTTCACGGATGGAATCACTTGCCTGCTTCTTAGTGCCGACAAAGAGAACTTCTTCACCCTGTGCGGAAATGTCACGAATGAAAAGATATGCTTCTTCCAGCTTCTTCACGGTCTTCTGTAAGTCAATGATATAGATACCATTTCTTTCGGTGAAGATGTAAGGAGCCATTTTCGGATTCCAACGTCTGGTCTGATGACCAAAGTGTACACCTGCTTCAAGCAGTTGTTTCATAGATACTACGCTCATTGTAGTTCCTCCTAATAAAAATGTTTGGTTTTATTTCCTCCGTCCGCTATTCGTCTGACAACTTTTACCGTGGGGACATTGCCCTCTTAACATGGGGACATTGTCTAATATTTCAGCGATTTGCCAATAAAAGCACCTTGCCACGAAAACGCAGGACGTGCGAAATCTTTTTTATTATAACATACTTTTTGCAAAAATGCAAGAGAATCATTAAATTTCGAATTACAAAAAAACAACAGTGACAAAATTAGAATTTGTACAAATTATACAAATCATTCTTCATCATCATCTTTTTTGTTTCCTTTGCGTTTTTTGCTTAAAATGGTCATCACAATGACCAATGCTAATGCAACTACTGCGACAATTGCCCAGAGGATAATATTTCTGGTATCGCCGGTGTTCACATTGCTGACAAGCGTCATTAAAAAAATGGTATTCAATAAAGCTAACATAGGGTATCGCCTTCCTTTCTTAACACAGTATACCACAAAATCATCAATTTGTCAATCGAAAATTGATTCCCACTCACAGGAATTTCCAATATAAAGAAGCAACATCACATAATCATTATGCGATGTTGCTAAAAAATTACGAATCGTAAAAATGCTGCCCATCTTCGGTGATAAGTCGTTCTGTTTTGGGATATTCAAAGATTGCAGGGTTTTCAGCGTTGGAAGCAAGATATTTTGCAAATTTCGTTGCATACCATTTCGCCATACCAAGGTTATGCATGAGATAATTCCCACAATTCGCAGCAGAAGCCCCCGGTACATTCTCAGCACCTTCCACAGCCTGAAATGCTCTCAATACCAGCCCATAAATTTCCTGTGGTGAACGGCTTCCCTTAAGAATCAGGTAAAATCCAGTCAAACAGCCCATGGGTCCCCAATAAACAACCTCATCTTTCCAATCAGGGTCATTCCGGAGAAATGTAGCTATGATATGTTCCAATGAATGCATTGCAGCCACATCAATTGCCGGCTCTTGATTCGGAATTGTCACTCTGATGTCGTAAGTTGTCACCATGCCATTGCCAACGGTATCCTCTCGGCTGAGAAAAATCCCTGGAATAATTCTGTCATGGTCTACGGAAAAACTTGGAATCAACCCATCATTGGTATTTTCCTGTGGGTTCAAAGTTGTATCTTTCATGATGCTTCCTCCTGTAATGATACTTTATCAATTGCAAAGTATTATATCACAAAAATAAACATCTGTCAAGTAAAATTATTCAAATGCATTCTGATTTGTACGGATTTACTAGTATTTCCCTGTTGAATTTATACAAATTGAAGGTAATTTTCTATTGCAGAAAATTGATTTCTGTGGTATACTGAAAATAAAAAAAATTAAGAGGTGATTTGATGAAATTTGATATTCATAATTGTACATTATGCCCTCGTGTCTGTCATGCTGACCGCACGAAACAAGCCGGAATCTGTGGCGGACGTGATATCATCCGTTGTGCAAGGGCAATGCTTCACAATTGGGAAGAACCTTGTATCAGTGGAAAAAACGGTTCAGGGGCTATCTTTTTTTCGGGGTGTGCTTTGCATTGCCGATTCTGTCAAAATGCGGTCATTTCGGCTGAACCCTACGGAAAGGATTTAACCCCTGAACGCTTGGCGGAAATCATGCTGAATTTGCAGGAACAGGGGGTGCATAATATCAACTTTGTAACGGCTTGTCATTTTGTGCCGTGGGTGATAGATGCCCTTGACATAGCGAAACCATCATTGAAAATTCCCATTGTCTGGAATACTGGTGGATATGAAACGGTTGAAACGTTGCAGGCATTAGAGGGCTATGTTGATATTTATTTACCCGATTTCAAGTTTTTCAACCCTGAAACTGCCAAAAATTACGCCAATGCTGAAAATTATCCCGAAATCGCCAAAAAAGCCCTTTCGGAAATGCTCCGGCAGACTGGAAAGCCTGTCTTTGATGGAACGCTTCTTAAAAAGGGCTGTATTGTCCGGCATTTGGTATTACCCAAACATCGGCATGAATCCATTGCATTACTGCAATACTTAGCGGAAACTTACGGAACAGAACAATTTTTATTGAGCCTGATGTCTCAATATACCCCCATGCAACAGGATGCAGTATATCCCGAACTCAACCGCCGTATCACGAAAATGGAATATTATTCCGTTCTGGATAAAGCGCAGGAATTAGGCTTTGACGGCTATTTGCAGGACAGCTCTTCCGCCAAAGAAGAATATACACCTGACTTTCATTTGCAGGGGCTTTGAAAATCGGCATTAACCGCAGTCATAGTTATAGAGAACTCTCGAAAAATCAAGCTTTTTGAGGTTTTCACGAGGAATCAGAAAACAGCCTGTCCCCATATCGCCCCATAAAATATTAAGGTCTTGTTCGGGGAGATAAACGCTGTCCAATTCAAATAACAGAGTATCACAATCTGAAAAGCGTTTGTCAAAACGTGGGTCACTTTGTGTGAATACTGGATACCCACCAATCACCGCATCAAAAGAAGTGGCGGAAAGGTACAACGGTTCAACAATTTCATCATCCAAATCATAAAAATCTTCAATCGGTTCGTCTGCGATTTCATTGTAGCACTTCACAAAAGCATCCTCAAAACGGAAATCATGTACCGTTGGAGATACCGTTTCAGGCTCATGCGGTATCAAGCGATATTCCCCCTCAAATGGCATGAAACATTCCTCTTCGCCGGTATATTGTGGGATTTCGTCAGGAGATAACAATTTTGTTTCGTCCGTGAGAATTGTCTCATGATAAATCACACGAAAATCCTTTTGTTCTGCCATTTCGCTTTGTTCTGCGGACATTCCATAAAGGTCATCCGGCGAAACGAAAAACTGTAAAATCCCTTTTGTGGGGAAATCCGGAATATGTGGGATTTTCTCAAAATTCAGCTGTACCAATAATGTCATGGGCTGACCTGCAAAAACACCTGTTGTTCCGCAAGGGTAAGCCATATCCTTGGGAAAGTAGGGAACACCGCCAATCTTATTATCAAAAATTCCAGTATTCCCCTTTTCAACGGAAAATTTGACTGCTGGCTGTGGTGGTAAGATTTTGTTTACCTTTTCGAGTACGGTTTCAATGTTCATAATATCCTCCTTTAGGGTTAATCAGATGCAGTTACAGGGCGGAAGTGATTAGAGGCGGATTCATTCAATGCGACGGTCACAACAAAGCCGTCCATATTATTACCGGAAACTTCATACCCCAAATCACCAGCCGGAACAGAAAAGCTTGTCTGCGGACTGCTGTTATTCACAGGAACGAAATACAGCCCATATTCCGCATCACCATTTTGCAAAGTAATCATATTATCAACAGAATAATTCCGGATAGTCTCAAGAAATTCTTCTAAACACATATTATGTTCTTTCATGTAGATTGCTGGTGCAATGCCAACATAGCGATATGTTGCACTCCTATGACTGGTAATGGTACTGTCGAAATTTTCGTCCTTGCCTTCTGGATAGCGCAAAATAAAGCCATACTCTGCGGAATGCTGGTCAATCCAGCTATAAATCCCTTCCGGCATATAAAAATTAGAACTTCCAGTTTCAGGATACGTCCCAATGGAAAGCGTTCGACCTGTTCGAAAATCCAAATCTCCTGCACCGGCTTCATAACCGGAAATTATGCGCAAATCAGAATTTCCAGTTGCATGGTAAAACCCTTCAAACCATGCATCCATAGAATAAGCCGTGGTGCGGTCTAATCCAACTTCATAGTCAGAAGCGGTATAATGTGTTTCGTCCTTGGTATCCAGAATGCTTTTAATCGTGACAAAGTTCATATCTGGGGAAGTGCCATTCATGACGGCTTCTGCATCAAATTCACAAGGATACTGTGCGTTCACGAGAATCAAGTCCCCTTTGTGAATATCCTCTGAATTTTTGGAGACAGTTGCATAATTCATTTGGGGTGTCGCATTGGCATTATCAGGAGAGCTTTCCTCTTCTCTTCCATCCTCAAATTGATAAGTAGGGGTGGTTTCTTCCTCTGGTTCTCCCTTCATACAGCTACTCATACAGGAAGTCAGCATTAAAATTAACACTGCTAAAATAAGGGCTGTAAAAACAACACGGTCATACCGAACACGATAGCTTTTCTTTTTTTTCTTTTTTTCAGCCATTTTGTTTGTTGCTCCTCTCTGGATTGTTTTTATTTATATTTTTGTTGTCTATTTACTATTATAGCACAAAAATTTTATGCTGTAAATATTTTTTTCAAAAAAAGAAGCAATAGTATTTTTTTACAAATTTCATGATGAAACTTTGTGCAATATTACCCCATAAATTAGATTATCGAAATTCGTATATATAGCAGATAAGCAATAAAAGGGGGTATGGGGGAAAATTACCCTCTTAGTGCGAACTGCATCAGTTTCAGGCAGTTCGTGCTAAGGCTTCACAGGGGAATTGTCCCCCATTGAGATAAGGGGATATGGGGGAAAGTTGCGCCCTCAGTGCGTTTGCGTTAGTTTTATGCAAACGTGCTGAGACTTTCCGGCTCAACGTCCCCCATTAAGATAAGAAAGGAGGTAAAAATATGACAGATGCGGAATTTCTAGACGCTATGAATGCCATACAACAAGGTGATAAAACCGCATTACATAAAATTTATGATGCCTATGGCGATAAAATCTACCGGCTATTTCTAGGAAAGGTCAAAAATCATCAGGATGCAGAAGACCTGACCTCTGAATTTTTCTTGAAACTTTGGGAATGTGCAAGCCTTTACCGTGCCGGACAAGGTCACAAATGTTGGCTGAGTACCATTGCCCGAAATATGGCGGTTGACTACATTCGCAAACAATCTCATGAAATGCCCGTGGAAGATGCGGAAACCGTTGGAAGCGATTCTCTCACCGAACACCGTACCGCAGAAGATACGGTATTAAGCAATATGAATGCAAGTGATATTCTCTCACAGCTTTCCGAAGATGAACAAGACATTGTGAGAATGCATATCGCCGCAGAATTGACATTCCGTGAAATTGCCGTCATTCTCAAACGTCCATTAGGTACGGTCGCTTGGAAATATCGGAATGCCATCAGCAAATTACAGAAACTTGCAAAGGAGGGTCGTTTGACATGACAAGAAAAGAAATAGAAAAGCGGTGTCGTGAGGAAATGCAACAGAATATTCCTGATAAAGACGCTCTCTGGCAGAAAATTGAATCTCAACTCCCCGAACAAAAGACCATGATACAGCCCGAAAAGCCTGTCATCAAAATGCATACATTCTATCGGGTCATGGCTGGAGCAGCTTGTTTCATGTTTGTTCTGGCTGGTGCAAGCCTTGTGAAACTTGGTACTAACAAAACCGAAATGATGAAAGCTCCTGCATCGGATAGCTCCACAGCCATTCAGATGGGTGATGAAGCCTATGAGGATAGTGCAGATGATGGAGACGACAGCGCAGACAATGTGGCGGATGAAATCGCTCCGGCTGAAAATTCCGCAAGTGCGAGCCAATCCGCAGACAATGCAAAATCAGATACTGCCGATTCTGTCACGGCGGAATATACCGAGGGCATGAAAAAATATTCAGACCTTGAATTTCATGATGAATATAATTCTTTCCCCGATAATGACGATATTAACACCACGCCATTGAGTGCAGACGGACAGTATTTCAATGAGGAAGATGTCTTGAAAAAATCACAAGTCTTTGTGGAAGTTCTCATTACAGAACATTCCCAGCTCACCACAGGCGAAATTCTCTATACTGCAAAGGTCAATGATGTATACGGAGCTGAAAAAATCCGTGAGAAACTCTGGAAGGAGGAAACACTCACGATTCTGACAAAATCGCCGTATTTACTGGTAAACGGGCATGATTATGTATTACCCCTATATCTGAATGAAGATTCTGATAACTGGAATCTTTCCTATGAATGCGCTCCACAAATCGAATTGACAAAAGATTTACAGGTTATCTATCATAACGGCTGGTACACTATCACAGAGGGTGCAGACGAATACGAGGACGGCGCAGAACCCTTATTATATGACAGCATTGGAGTAGATGACTTTTTCTATGACAGAATGTATCTGACTGGTTACAAGGCATTAGTTGAATTATATACCAAATTCGACGAAATGCAAGCTTAATTTCAAGGAGGAATTATTATGAAAAAAAGTATGAAAAAATCTATCACATTGACTTTGGTTATCGCTATGCTTTCGGGCTTAATGACTGCTTGTGGTGCGAAAGATGCAGCCCCGAATTACGCTGCCCCTGCCGACAATGGCGGTAACAACAAGAATTATGAACAATTTATCGGAAGCCCTCAGGAAGCCTATGACGGCGCAGATGAAGCCTATGACGAGGGAGATGTTGATATTGCCTATGCTCCCGAAGCAGAAGCAGAAATGCCCTATGAAGAGGAATATCATGGAATTGTCGAAAGCGGTTTCGTGAATACATTGCAGAACCCTCTTTCTACCTTTTCCGCAGACGTGGACACGGCTTCTTATGCGAATGTGCGCCGTATGATTACCAACGGCGAATATGTCAACCCTGATGCTGTCCGCTTGGAAGAGATGATTAACTATTTCAATTATGATTACCCCAATCCCTCAGATGATGCGCCGTTCTCCGTCACAACGGAAATGTATGATTGCCCTTGGAATGACGAGAATCAATTATTCCTTGTGGGATTGCAGGCGGAAAAATTAGACCTTTCCAACCGTCCGCCCATGAATCTGGTATTTCTGATTGATGTCAGCGGTTCAATGTATTCTAGTGATAAATTACCCCTTGCACAGCAAGCCATCAATATGCTGGCGGAACAACTCACCGCAGACGACAGAATTTCGATTGTGACCTATTCCGGAAAGGAAGAAGTTGTTTTAGAGGGTGTCGCTGGTAATGACTATGCAACCATTTCAAAGGCTGTCAACAATCTGGTTGCTGGCGGTGCAACTGCCGGAGAACGTGGCATTGTGATGGCTTACGAAATCGCACAGAAATATTTCATTGAAGGCGGTAACAATCGTGTACTCTTGGCAACTGACGGAGATTTGAATGTTGGTCTTTCCAGTGAAGAGGAATTGACCCAGCTCATCACAGAAAAGCGTGAAACAGGTGTAAATCTCTCTGTATTGGGCTTTGGAACTGGCAACCTCAAAGATGACCGCCTCGAAGCCCTTGCCGACAATGGCAACGGCAACTACTCCTATATTGACAGCATTCAGGAAGCCCAAAAAGTATTACTCCATGAAATGGGCGGTACGCTCTTCACCGTCGCAAAAGACGTGAAACTGCAAACCGAATTCAACCCCGAAATGGTGGAAAGTTACCGCTTAATTGGCTATGAGAACCGCACCTTGAAGGCGGAAGATTTCAACGATGATTCTGTGGATGCTGGCGAAATCGGCGCAGGGCATACCGTCACAGCCTTGTATGAACTGGTACTGACGGATAAAGCGAAACTTGCTACCAATAATATTGAATTGAAGTACCAGCCCGCTGAAGATACCCCCATTGAATCCGAACTGATGACCATTTCTATGCGCTATAAAGCCCCCGACGGTGATACCAGCCAATTGAAAGAATACCCCATCAAGGCGAATGATTGCCATACTTCCGAAATGGGAAAAAATCTCGCCTTTGCATCTGCCGTGACGGAATTTGGTATGTTAGTCGGTCAGAGAAGCTATGCCGGAACTTCCAGCTATGAACAGATTGTTGACCTCTGCGGAAAAACGGATATTCAAGACAGCTACCGTCAGGAGTTTATGGAGCTTGCAAAATTGGCAAAAAGTGAGGGAGTAATCAACTAAAATATATTTTAATGGGGGACATTTGCACTGAGGGGCAATTTTCCCCCATACCCCCTTTAATTTTTCTAAAACCCCTTGCAAAATTTTCCGGAATGTGCTATAATAAAATATCATGCACGAAAGGCAGGCGCATTTTATGGCGAACATATTGGACTACATCAACTGGAGAGGTGACATTCCCTTTTCCGTTGACCCTTTCAACGAAGTTGACGGCTTAATTTTGGCACAAATGGCATACATTCCCTTGAAAGGGGTTGTTTCGACTGATTTCAGTATCAGAATGAAAATGCCCCATGTTTATGAACATTTTGACCCCGACAAAGTACCCGAAAATGCGAAGTTTTTCAGTTTTACACATGACTGCATTCTGCTCCAAAAACTGGCAGAATCCTCACGCTTTTCAGGAACACAATTGACAGGGTATGTTGACCAGACCACAGACGAAATGCAATTTTCTGCAATTACCTGTATTTTGGAAGATGGTACAGCATTTGTTGCTTATCGTGGTACAGATGGTACAATCGTAGGATGGAAAGAGGATTTTGAGCTTGGGGTTGTCAAGCAGACGGGCGCACAACTTTACGCTGTCAATTACCTCAATCAGCATTTTTCAAGATTTCCCCGACAGTTACGAATTGGCGGACATTCCAAAGGCGGAAATTTAGCAGTTTATGCAAGTGCATTCTGTAAGCCGGAAATACGCTCGCAAATGCTGAATATTTACTCATTCGATTCCCCCGGATTCCGTGAAGAAATCGTGAATACTGACGGCTATCAGAGTATCATGTCGAAAACCATTTCGATTATTCCAGAATCTTCCGTGGTGGGCTTATTGCTTTCCAATTCCATGAAACATCAGATTGTCAAGAGCAGTTCAACCGGATTAAAGCAACATTTCGCCTATAGTTGGGAAGTGCAACGGAATTCCTTTGTCCCTGCGGAAAAATTGACGGAAACAAGCGAAGTCATTCAGAAAGCATTGTCTGGCTGGTTGGCTGATTTCAGTGACGAGGAACGGAAAATTTTTGTAGATTCTGTTTTTGACGTGATTGGTGCATCTGAAAAAAGTACCATTCGTGAAATCAACCAGAATAAACGCTCCTCTTATCTGGCAATGGTGAAGGCTGTCGGAAAATTGCCACCTGACAGGCAAGCCGTTTTAATTGATGCCATTATGAAAATCGCCAAAAATGCTGTGAGTTGACAAAAAGCCCCCTGATTTTACGTCAGGGGGCTAATATGTTAGAATAGTTTCACATAGGGATAGTTCTGGAAATGCTTGTCAATGATATTCCGGTTGAGATTGTACCAGCTTTTGCACTCGTCTAAAATAATCGCATCCGCCGTGATGAGATATCCCCCTTGTTGTTTCAGAAGGAAGTCAACGGCATTTTCATTTTTCGTTTCGACTGCAAAGGGCGCACCCTCAAACAGTTCATAAATCCGCTGTGCTAATCTACCCGAATTGGAGACAGGTGCATCAAGGTAGAAAAACGCCTTTTCAATCTGCAATTCTGAGAGCGTCTCACGAATGGCATTCAAGGCAGTGTCCGTCTTGTCAACAAGCCGATAAGTGCCACGCAGTCCGGCTAAATCCCGAATTGTCCCATCCATACAATCCAATAATAACGATTCTGAAAAGGCAATTTCCAGCGTGATAATCGTATTGAATCCATCAATGTGAATGATTCTGCCTTTTAAATCGCTGTCCGAGAGTTGTTTCTCTTTGCGTATCTGGATTTGTTTTTCAGGGGAAACGGCTCTCGCAATGGCTAAACGCTGACGTTCCGACAATAAATGATGATTCCCGACAAAGGTTGATGCATTTTTGACGGAATAGCCACGATTCAGCAAATAATAGACTTCCTCTGCGGAAGCTTTCAGGATAGGGAGCTGTTTTTCCCCGAAATCCCTTGTATCTGTGGGAACATAGCCCCTCTTGACGGTTTTGGACATGATAACTCCTTTCATGCCCTGCATTTTCAATGATTTTTTGCAGAATGCAGGGGAATATTTTTGTACGAAATACGGATTGACAATCCGTATCAAACTATGATATAATATCATTGTAAGATAAAATTCAATAGGCATTGACAACGACACACGTGGTACATCTTTGTACATAAATCTGATTACGGTACTGTCCGGATTTGGTTTTTGCAGGGATGGAATGCAGGTGTTTTTTTTGTTGTCAGAAGGAGGAAATTTATGCCGAAAAATCAATTTGAGCGCATGATGTTTGCGCTTATGACCGTATTGGTAACAGTCCATGCGTATGTATTCTACAGTCTGTACGTCATCAATGGGGCGACATTCACCAGCATGACCAATGAATCACACGTTTTGAATGCGATTCGTGCAATGGGCGGAGATTTTTTATAATTTCCAGTCTGGTGCTTGAAAGTCGAAATTCTGGTATTTGTAATCGGTCAGGAACAATTGAATTTCATAAGCCTGTGAATCAATCGCATGAAAAATCATTTCGTCAATCGTTTCCACTGTGACAAATTTCGGGAACGAATTGATATATTTTTCGACCAAATCCATATTTTTGACGGTGGTTAATTCCTTGATAATCTGAACAAATGCAGAATTGATAGCGTTTTCAACCTTCATGTCATTGGGGTGTTTTTGGTGCAATTGATAGAGAATGTCATACTTGATTTCGGGGGCAACTTTTTCCTCAAATTTTTTGTGAACAATCATGTAAATAATTTGGCACGGTCTTTTCAGCATTTCGGGAGTGAATACAATATCCTGACAGGTGACATTTTTCAATTTCGGACAGTCGCTGACAATATAGCCCACAAATTTGACACTGTTCGGAATGACAAGCGTTTCCAGACTGGAACAATTATTAAATAATGTGCCTGCAATAATCGTACCTGTCCCATATGGCAGGATGACTTCTTTCAAACTTTTGCAGACACGAAAACCAGAATCCCCGATACTATTCAGACTTTCCGGAAATTTGACTCTTTCCAGATTGTGGCAGTTCTTGAAGGCATAGCCCCCGATTTTCTTGACTTTCGAGGGAATGTCAATTTCCATCAAACTTTTGCAGTCCTCAAATGCATGATTGCAGATTTCTGTAATGCTGTCGGGAATGTCAAGTGTCAGCCTGTCCGCCGGACAGCGGACTAATTTCATTAAAGAAAGTGCATTGTGTTCATACAGAACCCCATTGACGAGGGTATATTTTTTGTTCCCCCTGTCAATAGAAATATCCATCAAATTGTGACAGGTTGCAAAAGCGTTTTCATATTCGATATTCGTGACAGTCGCCGGAATGTGAATGCTGGTTCGTGCCGGAGGACAACAAATCAACGTTTGTCGCAGTTTATCGTATAAAATGCCGTCAACATCACAAAGATACGGATTGAATGGCGAAACCTTGATTTTCGTCAGTTTCGAACAATCATAAAATGCATGATACCCGATTTCCTTAACACTTGGAGGAATTTCAATTTCCGTCAGTTCTTTGTGTCCGTCAAAAGAGAATGAACCCAATTTCTGGATGCCTTGCGGAACAGTGAATTTTTCAGAATTCGTCCCCCAATACCGCCCCAAAGTTGCATTATCATCAATGCGGTATTCGTTGGTAGATTCCATTTTGGTGGCTGATTTTTGTTGTTCCTGTTGTGCTTGCTTCACAGCGAGTTCCGCCGTTCGGGCAGCGAGTTTCGCCAGAAAGCCCATTCCTACCATAATAAATCACCTCTATTTCAATGAGGGAATTTGTAAGGCTTGCAAAAAATTAACTCTCTTAAATTCGAGCCAATTTTTCACAAGAATTCCCCCATACCCCCTTATTTTAATTTCAATGGGGACAAATACCCCTTTTAATTTTTACTCCTGAATCAACCCCAGAATTTCGGCAGGTGTGAAAATATATTTCTTGTTGCAGAAGTGACAGCAGACCTCAATATCTTCCCCACCATCAGCGAGTTTGTGCAGTTCGTCCTTGCCAATGCTAATCAATACCCTTGCAGTACGTTCCCGACTACAGTCACAATGATAGCTTGCTTCGGCTTCATCCAATAAATTCGGCTCTAAACCGTCAAGACATCTCAACACAATCTGTTCCGCCGTCAAGCCCTGTGAAAGCATCTCCGTGACGGAAGGCATTCCAGCAACATTCTTTTCCAGAATCGGAATGCATTCTTCATCCGCAAAAGGCAGTAATTGAATCAGAAAGCCCCCTGCACATTGTACCGTCAAATCCGGTGCAACCAATACCCCCAAACTTAACACAGTCGGAATTTGTTCGCTGTCTGCGTAGTAGGTGGCAATGTCCTCGGCAATCTCACCCGATACAAGCGGAATTGTCCCAACATACGGCTCTTTCAAGCCTAAATCCTTGATGACTGAAAGCGTGCCATTCCCGACAGCTCCGCCAACATCAAGCTTCCCCTTTGCATTGAGGGGGATTTCCACAATGTAATTATCTGCACAGCATTTGACATTTCCCCAGTTATCCGCCACAGCATACATTGAACCAATCTGACCATCTCCATCAATGCGTAATGTCAATTGGTCGCCGTCATTTTTCTGACCGTAACCCATGAGAGACGCAGCCGTTGCCAGTCGTCCCAAACCAGCCGTCACAACTGCGGACGGCTTGTGATATTCTTCAATTTTCGCTACAATCTCCGTGCTGTCAATTGCTGAGGCAACCACACAGCCATCAGCCGAAATTGCTCTTTTAATCACACTCATAATCATTACTCCTTTTTATAATGAGGGAATAATAGGGGGTATGGGGGAATTCTTGCGAAAAATCGGCTTGAATTTAAGAAAGTCGATTTTTTGCAAGCCTTAAATATTCCCCCATTTAGATAGGCATTTTTCCCCCAAGCCCCTTTTTATTATAAATTTATTATCATTATTTTATTCTGGTTTTCTTGCGACAAATAACATTCTTTGTGTCGTGTCGGTGACAGGGGACAAATTTTCCGGCTCATCTAAATTGCTATCTGCATCAAATACCGCCAGCAAATCCAGCCCCGATTTCTGCAAAGCCGTTTCAATGTCCTCGATAGGATAAGCTTTTTCCGTGATAAATTCATCGCAACGGAAATAATTTTCTCCGTCACGCTCAAAAAATGTGAGTTGCATTTCCACCGTGGCATTGTCCGATAAGAGCCGATTTTCCCAAGCACAAAATACATTTTCCAAATCGTACAGGAATATTTTGTCTTTGAGAATTTCACGGTGCTTGTACAATGTGTTCATATCGAAAATAAATAATCCCATTGGTTGAGCGAATAACGAAACTTTATTGAATACCGTCTGAATATCGTCCAATGATGGCAAATGATTCAGGCTATCCAGAATACAGGTCGTGACATCAATCGTTCCAAACATATCCAATTCACGCATATCTTGACATAAATATTGAATGGGGAGATTGCTTTTCATTTTCTTTTCCATTGCCACAGAAAGCATGGCAGGCGAATTATCAACCCCAATCACATCATACCCCAATCGTGCGAGTGCTTCACAGAGTGAACCTGTCCCACAAGCTAAATCTGTCAATAACGTTCCGTCCGTGTCGGTCTGGATGTATTTTTTGATGAGAAAATTCAAACGTTCCGCACGTTTCTGATATTCGACATTCTCCGTCAAGTTGTCATAGAATCCGGCAAAGTTCATATAATCCATAAATTAACACCTTCTTTTTGAAATGGGGAACGTTGCGCCGTTAAGTCTCAGCACATTTTGCAAAAAACAGAGCAAAATGCACTGAGGGCGCAACTTTTCCCCATACCTCTTTTAGAATGGGGAACGTTGCGCAGTTAAGTCTCAGCACGTTTTGTCAAAAACTAACACAAAACACACTGAGGGCGCAACTTTTCCCCATACCCCTTTGTTTGCAATAAGCCCCCTATATCAGGGGGCTTATCATTATTAGTTGTTATTGGGATTTGCCTTAGCTTCGGGGCTTCCGGCATTAGGTGCATATGGCTTTTGAACCTGTTCACGCTGTGGGGCTTGGTTGGTCTGAATGCGAATGGTCATCAGCATACGAACGGTTTCTTCATGGATGCTTGCAACCATTTCATCAAACATGGCAAAGCCTTCATAACGATATTCTACAACAGGGTTTTTCTGTCCGTAGCTTCTCAAAACGATACCACGCTTCAATTCCTGCATATCGTCAATATGTGCCATCCACTTGGTATCAACGACTTTCAGCAAAATCACACGCTCCAATTCACGGATGATTTTCTCACCATAATCGGTTTCTTTTTGCGCATATTTCGATTTCATCTTATCGCTGATGAATTGAATCACACCATCCTTGGTCTGGTCAAGAAGTTGTTCCTCATCAAAAACGAGGTCTCCTTCATCCAAAGTCCAGCCAAAGAAATAATCACGCAAACCGACAAGATTCCAGTTTTCGGGGTTGTCCTCTTCTGCAAGATACTGGTCACTTACGGAACGGACAAGCTCATCCATCATTGTCAGAATCGAACCATGCAAGTCTTCACCATCCAAAACCTGCCTTCTCTGCTTGTAAATGATTTCACGCATTGCATTCATGACATCATCATAATTCAAGGTATTCTTACGAATGGAGAAGTTTCGACCTTCAACCTTTTTCTGAGAAGATGCAATAATTTTGGTGAGCCATTTGCTTTCAATGGGCTGAGTTTCCTCAACCTGTAATGTTCTCATGACATTTTCCATTCTGTCGCCTGCGAAAATTCTCATCAAGTCATCCTGTACGGACAGGAAGAAACGGCTTTCCCCAGGGTCTCCCTGACGACCGGAACGACCACGGAGCTGGTTATCAATACGTCTTGACTCGTGTCTTTCTGTACCAATGATGAACAATCCACCCGCTTCACGGACAGCCACAGCAGCTTCCTTGACCTGTTCATCAAATTTTGCATACAACTCACGGTAAACTTTGCGGACAGCAAGAATATTCTCATCATCCGTATCAGCGAAACCGATAGCTTCGTTGATAACGTCTTCTTCATAGCCACGCTTACGGAGTTCCGCCTTAGAAGAAAATTCAGCGTTACCGCCAAGAATAATATCCGTACCACGTCCAGCCATATTGGTAGCAATGGTAACAGCTCCCAATTTACCAGCCTGTGCGACAATTTCAGCTTCTTTTGCATGATACTTTGCATTCAAGACTTCATGCTTGATACCACGTCTTTTGAGCATCTGCGACAGCAATTCTGATTTTTCGATAGATACCGTACCAACGAGGACAGGCTGACCTTTTTCATGACAAGCAATAATCTGGTCAATGATACAGAGGTATTTTCCCTTTTCGGTTGCATACACTTGGTCAGGGTGGTCAATACGCTGAACGGGTCTGTTTGTCGGAATGGCGATAACGTCCAGTTTGTAAATTTCCTTAAATTCGTCTTCTTCGGTCATCGCTGTACCAGTCATACCGGAAAGCTTTTGATAGAGACGGAAATAATTCTGGAATGTGATAGTTGCAAGGGTTTTGGATTCCTTCTGAACTTCCACACCTTCTTTGGCTTCAATTGCCTGATGCAAGCCATCATTGAAACGTCTACCCAGCATTTTACGTCCGGTAAATTCATCAACAATGATAACTTCATTATCTTCTACAATGTAATCGGTATCCTTTTTCATGATACCATTCGCACGGAGTGCCTGATTGATATGGTGCAACAGGGTGATATTATCTGAACCGCTTTCCATGAGGTTTTCCACACCGAAATACTTTTCAGCTTTCTTCACACCGAGTTGTGTAATGGTAGCCGTTTTCGCCTTTTCGTCAATGATATAATCGGCTTGGTCAGGAGTAATCCCATTTTCGCCTGTTCCGAAATCCAATTCTTCCCCATCATCAATCATTTTCTGTGCATTTTTGCGGAACGATTCGGGAGTCAAGCCCAGAATCCGGCGGAACTTCTTTGAAAATTCCGTACCGTTCTTACAACCGCATTCTTCTGCGACTTCATCCAGAGATTTCCCCATATCATTGACAAGAACCTGCTGTGCATTCTGAGACCAGAGGAATTCTTCTTGGTCCATTTTGTCGTCCATTTCCACAATAATAAAAGGAGAAAGTGTCTTGACAAATACATCAACACGGTTATAGAGGTCTGTTGACTTGTCGCCCTGTCCGGAAATGATAAGGGGCGTTCTTGCTTCATCAATCAAGATGGAGTCCACCTCATCGACAATCGCAAAGTTCGGGTCACGCTGAACCATGTCTTTTTTGTATGTTACCATGTTGTCACGCAGATAGTCAAAGCCAAATTCGTTATTTGTGCCATAAGTAATGTCACAGGCATAGGCTTCACGTCTCTGGTCATTGGTCAGACCGTGCAAAATACAGCCAACCGTCAATCCAAGAAAACGGTGAACTTTTCCCATTTCCTCGGATTGTGTCTTTGCCAGATAGTCATTCACCGTGACAACATGCACACCCTTTCCAGAAAGTGCATTCGCATAAGCTGCCAGACATGCCACAAGGGTTTTACCTTCACCGGTTTTCATTTCGGCAATACGTCCCTGATGCAGAACGATTGCACCAATAATCTGCACTTCAAATGCACGCTTTCCCAAAACTCTTGCGCCAGCTTCACGAACCGTTGCAAGGGATTCAGGTAAAAGGGTATCCAATGTGTCAGTACCCTCTTGTAAACGTTCACGGAATTCAAAAGTTTTTTCTTTCAACTCTGCATCAGTCAAAGCCTTATATTCCTCTTCCAATGCAAGCACCTTGTTTTTAATCGGTTCAATTCGTGCCAATTCCTTTGCACTATACGAACCAAAAATAGAAGTCAAAATACCCATTTTGATGTTACCGCCTTATATATAAATTTTATAATCTCATTGTATCCTATTTTCTCCATTTTGTCAAGAGTACAAACAGAAAATAGCACTCACACTCACAAAGACACAGAAGGACAAAATTCTTTCATGGGGCATTCCTTGCAAAGGGGTTTTCTTGCCTTGCAAACATCTCGCCCGAACTGTACCACCCTATGGCAAAAATCAGAAGATTCCTCCGGAGGTAATAATTTCCTCAGGTCAGATTCTACCTTTGCTGGTTCTTTTTCCTTCGTCAAGCCCAATTTCCCAGTAATCCGAATAAAATGCGTATCTGCCACCACTGCGGGCTGATGGTAAACATCACCCAGCAATAAATTCGCCGTTTTTCGTCCCACTCCGGAAAGTTTCAAGAGGTCATCCATCGTATTGGGAAGTACCCCACCGAAATCATGCAGGAGCTGTCCGGAAGCTTCTTTAATGCTTTTGGCTTTCATCTTGTAAAAACCGCAAGGCTTGACAATTTGCTCCAATTCCTCAAGATTGGCATTGGCGAACGACTCCAAAGTTGGATATTTTTGGAAAAGTGTCTTTGTAACAATATTCACCCTTGCATCAGTACACTGTGCTGAAAGTCTTACTGCAATCATCAATTGATAGGGATGCTCATATGTCAAGGAACAAACCGCATCAGGATAACGTTCTTTCAGCACAGAAACCGCTTTCAATGCTCGTTCTTGTTTTGTCATCATTAACCGTCAATGCTCTTCATCACTTCATCATTCAAGGTAACAGGATAAAGTTCAGCCTGTTCATCAAACCAAGTGTTGTACTTATCTGCTGTCACTGCCATCTGTGCTTGTGTCTTCCATTCTGGGTCTCCATCACTGACATAATACATAATATGATAACCATAACTTGTCTTAATGATTTCAGTATCGCCGGTTTTTCTGCTACTATCAAAAATCCAGTCATTGAACGGCTGAACCATCTGACCAACTGCAACATTTTCATAAAGTCCACCAGTTGCAATCGAACCGGGGTCTTCTGTTTTCTCTTCTGCTAATTTTGCAAAGCTATCCTCTGTTGCATCTCCATTTTCCCATTCTTCGAGGGTTTCTTCTGCCAACTTCTTGCATTCCTTGAAAGCTTCATCTTCGTCGGGGTCGTCTTCATCCATATGTGCATTGATGTTGAAGAGGATATGACGGACATTCACCGTTTTAGTATCATCAATACTTGGTTCACGAGAAAGCATATAGGTGTAATAATACCCGATGTTGTTTTCTTCGTCACTATCTTCCAGCACAAGCACATCATTGACTTCTGCTTCTCCGCCGAAAGCCCATTCTGCCATTTTATTACCCTCAGTATAGGGGAAACTATCATTTTTAATGCTTGCTTCTGCGCTGGGAAGGTCATCTTCTTTATAACCCTCATACTTGACAAGGTAGCTCAGGATAGTTTCTGTAAATTCGTCTGTATCCTCTGCATTCTTCAACTTATCAGCAAGTTCCTTGGCTTCATCTTTTGTCAGGAGGTTATCCTCTTCTTCACTGTCTGTTTCGTCTGTCTCGTCTGTTTCCTGGTTATCCAGTTTATAAGTGATAGCGAAACCAATTAAACCACAGGTTTCGAATTCCTTCTTATTATCGTCCACATACTTCTGAATATCATCATCTGTAATATCGAGTTTGTCCATATAGGAATTATAATAGCTTGTACTATAGGTCTGGAGTTCAACGGCTTTTCTGACATCATCCGCAGAAACAGAATTTCCATAAATATCCAATTCCGCAGCTTCTACTTTTTCATCAACGGTTTTCTTTTCTTCGTCGGACATTTCGTATCCTGCCGCCTTAGCAGCTTCTGCAAGAACAAGGTGTTTTGTGAGGGTATTTCCAGCTTCGTCAACAATATTATCGAACCATGTTGTTCCGTCATTGGTTGGATAGGGCTGGTCTTTGAGGGGCTTAGAAGTATCCATTTGGTAGTAACTCAAAAGCGTATCATCCCCATACATATTGCGGAACATTGCAATCATATCTTGATAATAGCAAGCAAACATCTGAGGAGTAACATCATAGTTAGGGCTATAAGCAGCCAATCCAGCCTTAGCAGGGTCAATTTCTACCGTACTGCTTCCATCATCTGAAACAGAAGAAGCCCCACCATCTGCAACACTGTTTTCCCCACTGTCTCCGGTATCCTTTGAACATCCTGTCAATGCGCCAAGACAGCCGATTGCAATGGCACAAGCTGTAATACCTGCAAGAAATTTCTTGTTTTTCAGGCTTCTCTTAGAAGTCAATTTGGTAGTTTCCTCTGTCGAGGTATTGTTTTGAATCTGAATCATAAATTCTTCCATCCTTTCAAATTTTCCCATCAGGGTCAGTATTGGGATATGTAATCCCCTCTTCCAAAGAAGAAAGCTTGTTATAGAGGGCATACATCCGCTGTGTGGTATTCTCAAGGAAATAATAGTGCCAGAGATAGGGTGCCAATAACCCCAGCAACAAAACCGTTAATATTGCAAGGGCAAAGGTTTTATAGTACAATGTCAAACCCATTGCAATAAAGAAAGCCAACCCTACTAAGATGCACACCAGAAAATGCACAAACCTTTCATGTTGCATGAAACCAATTTGTACCAAAGTTTCTTTTCGGATTGCTGAAAGTTGATTCCTGTCAGGATTCTTGACAAACTCCCTGAGAAACGCTTCATAAGCTGTCATGTAATAACGCATGATATACGACCTCCTCCGCTTGAAAAATATTCTTCGTGCGGCAATAGTACCATTATAACACAGGAATTAAGAAATTGCAAGGTATTTCACAAAAAAAACACGAAATTTATTTTTCTTTTTCCGGAAAATCAAAATTTTTGTGCGATAGTCACAAAATATCAGACAATTGTTGATTTGCAAGCCAAATTTTACTTTTCACATTTTTTCCAGAAAAATCATGAAACTGTATTGACTTTTTGGCGGAAAAGTAGTATAATAAAAACGTCGTACGGCTGATTTTGCCGTTACATCAATTGAAAGTGAAAAAGGATGGTTCATACAATGGCTAAAAAAATTGCAGTAATTAAGGGCGATGGCATTGGTCCGGAGATTGTCACAGAGGCAGTCAAAGTTCTGGACAAAATCGCTGAAAAATATGCTCATGATTTCAGATACACAGAATTGTTGATGGGCGGTTGTTCCATTGACGCTTACAAAGAACCCTTGACAGAGGAAACAATTGCAGTTTGTCAGGATAGCGATGCTGTTTTGATGGGAAGCATTGGCGGAAATACCACCACTTCCCCATGGTACAAACTCCCTGCACACCTCAGACCGGAAGCAGGATTATTGAAGCTCCGCAAATCTCTGGGACTCTTTGCAAATTTAAGACCGAGTGTATTATATCCGGAATTGCGTGATGCTTGCCCCCTCCGTGAAGACATCAGCGAAAAGGGCTTTGATATGCTCATCATGCGTGAACTGACAGGCGGTCTGTATTTCGGCGAACGCAAAACAGAGGAAGTTGACGGCGTGATGACTGCCATTGATACCCTCAAATATGACGAAAACGAAATCCGCCGAATCGCTGTCAAGGCTTTTGAAGTCGCTATGAAGCGTAACAAGAAAGTGACCAGCGTTGACAAGGCAAATGTACTGGATTCTTCCAGACTTTGGCGAAAAATCGTCACAGAAGTTGCCAAGGATTATCCGGAAGTCACCCTCGAACACGCTTTAGTGGACAGTACCGCCATGCAGTTGGTGCGGAATCCTTCACAATTTGATGTGATGGTAACTGAAAATATGTTCGGTGACATTTTGTCAGATGAAGCGGCAATGGTGACAGGTTCTCTGGGAATGCTCCCAAGTGCCTCCCTGAATGAAACAAAGTTCGGATTATATGAGCCGAGTGGCGGTTCCGCTCCGGACATTGCCGGCAAAAATATTGCCAATCCGATTGCTGCCATTTTGTCAGCGGCAATGATGTTGCGCTATTCCTTTGACTACAACGAAGAAGCGGACGCAGTCGAAAACGCTGTCAAGAAAGTGCTTGCAGAAGGTTTCAGAACGGCGGACATTATGAGCGAAGGATGCAAGCAAGTGAATTGTGATGAGATGGGTACACTCATTGCAGAAAGAATTTGACATATAGCAGAAATTTTCTGCTGTTATAATTGTTCCATGAATTACAAATTTTTTGAAAGAAGGCTTTTAAAATGGAAAAGAAAAATATTGACTGGGGTAATCTTGGTTTCGCCTATATGCCGACAGATTACCGCTATGTTGCCAACTACAAAGACGGTGCATGGGATAAGGGTGCTTTGACAGAAGATGCTACTATCACCATGAGCGAATGTGCCTGTGTATTACAATATGCACAGACCGTTTTCGAGGGGCTGAAAGCTTATACTACCAAAGACGGAAAAATCGTCACATTCCGCCCTGACCTGAATGCGGAACGTCTGGAACAGTCCGCTTCTCGTCTGGAAATGCCGGTATTTCCAAAAGAACAATTTATTGATGCTGTCAATCAAGTAGTCAAGGCAAATGCTGGATATGTTCCGCCATATGGAAGCGGTGCAACATTATATTTGCGTCCGTTCATGTTCGGTATCAATTCTGTAATTGGTGTCAAGCCTGCAACAGAATATCAATTCAGACTGTTTGCCACTCCGGTAGGTCCTTATTTCAAGGGCGGTGCAAAGCCGATTACCATTCGTGTCAGTGACCTTGACAGAGCCGCTCCTCATGGCACTGGCAATATCAAGGCTGGTTTGAATTATGCAATGAGCCTTCACACCTTGATGGATGCGCACAGACAGGGCTATGATGAAAATATGTTCCTTGACCCTGCAACCCATACCAAGGTTGAAGAAACAGGCGGTGCAAACTTCCTCTTCATCACCAAAGATGGAAAAGTAGTCACTCCGAAATCCAATTCGATTTTACCGTCCATCACAAGACGTTCACTGGTTTATGTAGCAGAACATTATCTCGGCTTAGAAGTTCAGGAACGTGAAGTATTGTTTGATGAAGTAAAGGACTTTGCAGAGTGCGGACTTTGCGGAACGGCTGCGGTTATCTCTCCAGTTGGTAAGATTGTGAACCATGATGAGGAAATCCTGTTCCCGTCTGGTATGGAAAAGATGGGCGATACCATTCAGAAACTCTATGATACTCTCACTGGTATTCAGATGGGAAGAATTGAAGCTCCTGAAGGATGGATTCACGAAATCGCATAAAATAATTGTATGGGGCTGTATTCTTTTAGGAGTATAGCCCCACTTTGAATTTCACATGAAAGGGAGAATAAAAGCTATGAATTTTAGTAATATGAATGTGAAGGCTCTCTATGAAACTTACAACAAGAAAGCCCCCAAACGTAAAACTACCATCAATGGCAAACCGTTTGTTTATCGCTATTACAAAAACCCGAAACCGGAAAAGCCTGTTACCATTGTCACACTGGCAGGCGGTTCGGGATTGGGTGACGGATTTTTCCTGTTTTCGGAAGAAATCGCCAAACATTACAGTTTCATTTCGTTTAATTATCCGATGGCATTCCAAAATAATATTGAGCTTGTGGATGCAATGGCGGAATTGTTTCACAAATTGAGCGCAGAGAATGTCTATTTATTTGGGCAGTCCTATGGAGGCGCATTGGCACAGATTATGGCGAAACAGCACCCCGATTCCGTCAAAGGCTTGATTTTGAGTGCAACTGCTTCCATGTCCAATGATTTACGCTTTGAGGGAATGCAATGCCTTGTTCGGATGTTTGACGAAAAGAAAGAGGAGAAAAACCATAAAATTGATAAAATGTTACCGTTGGGACTGCTTGCACCAGCTATGAAAATGGTTTTCAAAAAGCACATTACCGACCCTGACGGTCAAAAAGTTATCAGTGAGTTAGTTGATGTTCTCCGTGATGATATGACCAACGATTATTTCTACCATATGGATTCATTGCTTGGAGATTTGCGGAATCATCTCGGAACGCACCACAAAGAGGACTTCACGAAATTTGACAATGAAGTCTTATTGTTTTTGCCGGAAGATGACAAAATTTTCACACCTGATATTCGTGAAGCATTGCGGAACATTATGACAAATCCTGAAATTGCTCCTGATATTGAAGGCGGACACCTTGCCATGCTTACCAGCGCAGACGAATATTTCAGTAAAATTTTTGAATTTGTCGATAAACGAAACTAATATTATCATAAGGGGGATTTCAATGACACAGACACATTCTAATGAAAGTATTGAAAGAAAAATCCTGCACTATGTCCTGTTAATTTTGGGTAGTATGATAGCCGCCTTTGCGCTGGAAAAAATTCTGATTCCGGTGAAAATTATGGATGGCGGAATGGTAGGTATTTCCATGATTATCAGCACATTGATTCCGAAAATACCGCTTGGCATTCTGACGATTGTATTAAATTTGCCGTTGGTTTGGATAGGAGGGCGAAAATTAGAGAAATCGTTTTTCATCCGAACCGTGGTAGCAATGGCGGTATTTTCGCTGGCACTGGAATTATTTGGAAGCAAAGCATTTCATGAAATTGTCATTACGGAAGACAAATTACTAGCCACAGTATTTGGGGGATTATTGTTAGGTTTTGGGGTTGGATTGGTCTTATTAAATGGCGGTTGTCTGGACGGTACAGAAGCTGTGGCGATTCTGATTAGCAAGAAAATGAATTTTTCAGTTGGACAGATTATTTTATTTTTCAATGTGATTATCTATCTAACGGCTGGTATCATGTTCGGACTTGACAGGGGCTTGTATTCCATGTTGACATATATCATTGTCTCCAAAGTAGAAGATTTCGTGAATACTGGAATGGAACAAGGAAAAGCTGTCATGATTATCACCAATCAAGGCGAACAAATTGCACAGGATATTTACAACACCTTAGGGCGGACTGTTACCCTCATCACGGGAAGCGGTTTAATTTCCGGTGAAAAGATTGTGCTGTATTGTGTCATTACGAGAATTGAACTTTCCACCATGCGGAAAATCATTGAGAAAGACGACTATTCCGCCTTTATGTCAGTATCTGATGTTTCCGAAATTGTCGGAACGCACATTAAAAGCAAATCCGCAAAAATCCAGAAAAAAATAGAATCTGAACCGGATGAAAACTGAACTTTTGCAAACTGCTGTATTGAAAAATATGGTAGTTTGTCTTTTTATACAAGATTAAACAGAATTTACCTTTCTTTTTTTACAGATTGATACAACAAGAAATTCCGGAATTCCTTGACAATTGATGAAAACTATGCTATAATAATCGTGAGAGGGGTAAATAAAATTTACTTTTTTATTTTTTCAAAATACCTCTTGACAAACGGTTTTGTTTGTGTTATAATAACTGTATTATTACAACTGATACAGTTGATAGAAAGGATGTAGCATATGGAACAGAAAAAAAAGAAAAAGGGGATTATCATAGCCATTGTAGTGGTGGTATTATTGGCTGGAATTGGTGTAGGAGTAACTTCCTGTATGCGGAGCGTTTCCAGTTCTTTGGAAAGCATGTCACAAAATGCCCTTGAAACGGTGGAAGTCGAAAAGCGGGATATTTCCAATGACATCAATGTCTCTGGTACAGTGGAAAGCGAAAGCCTTATTAAAGTGACCAGCACTGTCACAGCCAAAATCAAAACGCTGAAAGTGGAGATTGGTAGCGAAGTCAAAAAAGGTGACATCCTCTGCGAATTTGATAGCAGTGATTTCCAGCAACAATATGATAGTCTTTCGAAAACCATTCAAAATTCTGAAAATTTGAAAGGCAATACCCACAGAACCAATGAACGCAACCTCCAAAATGCTAAAAATGACAAGGAAGCCACCCTTGCACAGGCACAGCGTGCCATTGATGAGGCAATCGGAAACCGTGACAGGGCTTATCAAAAAGAAACTGACCTCGTCAATAAGTATAACAGTTATGTCAATCAGAAAAATGACTACACCAACCAGATGAATAATGCCATGAATATGGGTGATATGGATGCTTACAGCGATTACTACCAGAAACAACAGACAGCAGATTCTATGATGCAATCCATTGATTCACAGCTTGAATCACTCCGTGATACTTTTCCCAGCTATGAGAGCGCAGTCACAAGCGCACAGGAAGCCTATCGAAACGCTGAACGGGCTGCCGATTCTACAATTCAAAGTTTTCAGGACGTTTTAGACAATGAACAATATAGTTCGGATTCCTCTTCACAGGAACAGCTTGACAAACTCGCCGAACAGATTGAAAATTGCACCGTCAAAGCCCCCAGAAGCGGAATTATTACTTCCCTCAATGTGGCAGAAGGTTCAATTCCCACGACAGATGCCTTGATGACCATTGAAGACAAGGACGCACTCAAAATTACTGCACAAATCGCAGAATCTGATATTTTGAAGGTGAAGGAAGGTTTACCAGCCGTTATCAAAACAACTGCAACAGGTGATAAGGAATTTCCTGCAACCGTTTCCAGAGTTGTCAATATCTACAAAGCTGGTTCAGCCAATGCGCTCACAGGCGAATCTTCCGGCGGATATTCTGCTGAAATTACCATTGACGAAAAAGACAGCGGTTTATTGATTGGAATGAATGCCAAAATTCGGATTGTCCTTGATGAGAAAAAGGACGTTTTGGCTGTTCCCTATGAATCCATTGTAGAAGAAGAAGACGGAAGCAAGCACGTTATCATTGCAGAAAAACAGTCAGATGGTACATACCGTGCGAAACTTGCGAAAGTAGAAACTGGCATGGAAGGCAGTTATTACACAGAAGTAACCTCTACAGAACTCAAAGAGGGTGACAGAATTCTCATGTCTGGCGGTGATTTCAGTGATGGTGAAATCCTCCCGATTTTTGACTTTAGCTCGGTTGTCAATGGTGAAGGCGGTGCAGATGAACAATGAGTAAAACTGTCATTTCTATGAAAAACATCATCAAGCGTTATTACATTGGCAAACCAAATGAATTACAGATTTTAAATGGTATTTCCTTAGATGTGCATGAGGGTGAATTTCTTGCCATTGTCGGTCAATCCGGCTCTGGTAAGAGTACCCTCATGAACATGATAGGCGCATTGGACAGACCCACGGAAGGAACGTATTTTTTGAATGGGATTGATATTAGCACACTGGATGATGCAGAATTGAGCAGAATCCGCAACCGTGAAATTGGTTTCGTATTTCAGACGTTTAACTTGATTTCAAGAACTAACGCCCTGAAAAATGTCGAAATGCCCATGATGTACGCCGGAATGCCCCGAAAGGAACGCTTGAAACGTGCCGAAGAATTGCTTGCATTGGTGGGAATGTCAGAACGTGCAGACCATCAGCCGAATGAGCTTTCCGGCGGTCAAAAACAGCGTGTGGCAATCGCCAGAGCAATGGCGAATAATCCATCTATCTTATTGGCAGATGAGCCAACTGGCGCATTGGATTCCAAAACCGGACGTATGATAATGGATTTATTTCACAAGCTCCACAAAGAAAATGGTACTACGATTGTACTCATTACGCACAGCAATGAACTCGCTGAAGAATGTGAACGCATTGTCACCATCAGTGACGGCAATATCATTGCAGATACGGGGGTGAGAACAAATGCAACTGATTGAAAATATCCGCCTTGCCTTTTCGTCCCTGCTTGCCAACAAAATGAGGGCATTGCTCACGATGTTAGGCATCATCATTGGTATCAGTGCAGTTATCATGATTACGACAATCGGCAATTCGATTCAGAAAACCTTGAATAATACGTTCAATTCGATTGGCATGACGAATTATTTTGATGTGTATTTGTATACCACTGATGAGGATACTCGTATTACAAAGGATGACCTTATCAGTCGTGAAATGCTGGATGAATTACTTGAAAAATATCCCAATTATTTTAAATTGAGTGTCAATCAAAATTTTGGAAATGCAACCTGTCAAAATTCCAAAGGCGAAACGGTGACAATTAGTCTGACCGGACAGATGGATACCACTCCTATGCAAGACCATTTAAGAGGACGTACCATTGAATATAAAGATAATCAGCAAAAGAAAAATGCACTCTATGTTTCTGATTTGTTTATCCGTCAGTATTTTAAAAATGGGGAAGACCCCCTTGGGCAGACAGTCAATTTGACATTGGAGAGCGGAATCAGTACAGATTTTGTCATTGTTGGCTATGATAAACTTCCCAGTTACTATGACAGAATGTTTGCCCCCGGAACAAAGGAAATGGACAAAGTTTCTCCTGTGGCTGTTCCCATAGATACCTTGTTGGAATTGACCCACACACAACAAAATGATTCTTACTATACTTCCCTTGAATGGAACAAGGAAGAAGACCCCGAAATGATGGAGCAGGTATTGAGAGATTTCTTTGATGAAAAATATGCAGAGAAAAAAGGCATTGGAATTGAAATTCAGAACGAACAGACACAAGTCGGCATGATTAACACAGTCATCAATGTCATTACAATTGCCATTTCTGTCATTGCAGCGATTTCGCTCATTGTTGGCGGTGTGGGTGTTATGAATATCATGTTAGTATCGATTACCGAACGAACCAAAGAAATTGGTATTCGAAAGGCATTAGGGGCGCAGAATTCAGCAATCCGAATGCAGTTCGTCATTGAATCCATTTTGATTTGTTTGATTGGTGGAATCATTGGGATTATTTTAGGAATTACAGGCGGTGTGTTAATTGGTATCATTGCCAAGGCATTAGCAGAGCAATTTGCACCGGAATATGTCGAACTCATCATCATTACGATTGAACCGTCAATTCCAGCCATTCTGATTGCAGTAGCCTTCTCCATTTTGACAGGTGTCTTCTTTGGGTATTATCCGGCAAATAAAGCCGCTAAAATGAATCCGATTGATGCATTGCGTTATGATTAAACAGTAAAAAAAAGTCCTGTTGTTGCAAAATAACAGGGCTTTTTCCTTGACAAAGATTACCTTTTCTGGTATAATGAAACTAAACGTTTTCGTATATCAGAAAATTGTAAGAATGGAGCGAATGTGCATGAAAAAGAATCCTTTGCTGTCAATTGCTGCGGTATTGACGGCTTTTGGTATGCTTTTCTCTAGTGTACCAGTACATGGTGAAGAATTAGAAATTCTTTCCGTATCCAACCCAGAAATGATTTTAGCTGAACAATCCAATTCCCCGACAATCTATTACCCGACAACAAGCCCCTATTGTTATGAGCATCTTTCAGAAGCCGGAAAATTATTATATCAGAATTTATTGACTGCTTGTATAGAAGTAGAAAATTCCTCTGCTTTTTTTGAATCCACTCCAGCTTGCAAACGACCGTCAGGAATTTCCGATATTGAATTAAGTGATATTATTTCGATATTCATTTATGACCATCCGGAATTTTTTTGGATTGGCAAAGAGTTTGCCAAGCGTGGGTTAAGCTATGTTTATCTTGACATTTACCAGCAGTATCAGGATGGAACAGCGAGAAACAACGCCCGAACGGAAATGATGAACGTCATTTCTGGTTACATTAGTACAGCATTGCAATTGGGAACAGATTATGAAAGGGCTTATTACCTCGCCAATGCACTGCGGAATAGTATTATCTATAACGAATCGGAAGAACTCTCACAAAGTATGATTTCCGCACTTACCGGCAGTCGTTCCACAGTATGCGCAGGGCTTACAAAGAGCTATTCCTATTTATGTAATGCTGTCGGTATCAATACCATTTCTATGGTTGGGGTCAATCATGCATGGAATATGGTACAATTAAATGGAAAATGGTATTATGTGGATGTGACAAACAGAATTCTTTTTGTTTCAGAAAGTGAATTGAAAAATACATCCTTTGCACGCAGTCACCAAAATTATACTCAAACTTACCCTAACCCAGATGACGGGCTTGTTATGGAAGGAGAAAATCAGCCAAAACTTTATGGCTGTTATGACAGTCGTTATTATTACTATAACAATATTTTCCCTGAAAGTCCTGCAAGTTATGATTACGCTTCCGTTCCCATGCAAGACAGATTAGAAGCCACTTCCCGAAAATTCAAGTTGAATAACCTCAGCAATTATTATTTAAGTAACGATATTGTCTATGTGAATATGGCTGATTTGGTTTCTGATTTTTGCCTCACCAATGAATACCAGAATGGTGATATTATCAGCCTGACTCCATTGAGTTTGGATAATCTGAAAATCAAAGAAGGATGGAGAACCCCAAGGCAAATTTATTCCCACCGACAAGAGGGAGAAAGCTATTATCATGGGGGGATTCCCTGCACCTTTGGAGATATTGAATTTGTCGTTGGTGATTTATGGATTGGTGCAAGTGGTGACTGTGACCTTGACGGAATTCCGAGTGCCTCAGATGCAGCAGCAGTTTTGATTTATGCGGCTGCGTATGGTGCAGGAGAGGAAAACTGTTACCTCTCCCAAAACAGCACTGTACCGGAGAGTTTTGTCACTTTCTTGACAAATGAGTCAACTTTAGAAATGCCGACAGCCGAAACCGCTGCAAAGATTTTATCCCTTGCCGCTGAAAACGGTGCTGGAAATACCTAAAAGCAAAAGACTATTGCATTCAAAGTGCAATAGTCTTTTTTGGTTCAATGTTCCGTTGCAAATTTGCCGGAAAAATTGGCATTTTGTGTACCTGTTTTTTGGTGGTAAATCCGCTTCAATAAAACCATTCCAACAATCATTGTCAAAAATTCAGCAATCGGGAAAGCTGTCCAGACAAGCCATATTTGAGAAGGGTTCTGCTGTGCGATATGTGCGAATAAAATTGCAAGTGGGAATACTATCACCAATTGGCGCAAAAGTGAAATCACAAGCGATTCCATACCGCCATCCAATGCCTGATAAATCCCCTGAAATGCCACATTTGCACCAGCAAAAATGAAACTGATGGATACAATGTGCATGGCACTGATGCAGAATGTTCTTGTTGCATCTTCCATGCCGAATACTCCAGAAAATGGAACGGCGAAAATCTCAATCAATACCAATCCTACAAACATAATAATTTCCGTGAACAGTAAACCGTATTTGATGCCATCACGAATTCTTTCAGAGTTTTTCTGACCATGCGCAAATGCCACAATAGGAGTAATTGCATCACGCAAGCCAAATGCCGCAAACAAAATAAACTGCTGAATCTTATAATACAAGCCGTAAGCCGTTTGCATGGAAACGCTGACACGCCCCAACACAATATTCAATCCGTATGTCATGAGGGACATTAAAGCCTGTGCAATAATCGCAGGAAGCCCAATGGTATAAATTCCCTTGATAATTTCCCCTTCTGGTTTGAGGTATTGCAGACCATTGTCAATGTCTCGATTTTTGGCAAAATGGAAAACGAGTGCCAATGCCATAGAAACAATCTGACCAATCACTGTCGCATAAGCTGCGCCCTTGATGCCCATTTCCGGAAAGCCAATCCAGCCATAAATCATAATGGGGTCAAGAATCATATTGGTAATTGCACCGGCTACCTGTGCAATGGTAGAATAGACTGAATTTCCGGTTGCTTGCAAAAGCTTTTCAGCAATCGAAAAGAATACGATTCCGAAACTCATCACACAACAAATGCTCAAGTAGCTGACCGCCATTTCCAAGGCGGTTGCGCTGGTTTCTGCGGTTGCCTGTGAATGCACATAAGCAGATACCCCCACGATTCCGAATACCAGAAATACCAGATAAATTACCAAAGCCAAGAAAAAGGCATTTCCGGCGGTTTTGCTTGCTTTTTCACGGTTTCCCTGTCCCAAAAGTTTCGCTGTGAGGGCATTCATGCCAACACCTGTCCCAATGCCAATAGCTACCATAAGCATTTGCATTGGAAAAACCAACGTCAAAGCGTTCATTGCCTCTTCTGCGCCTGTTTGCATATTCGAAACGAATGCACTGTCTACAATGTTATAAACCGCCTGTAACATCATAGAGAGAATCATGGGCGTACCCATTCCCAGCATCAACTTGGGAACTGGTACGGATGCCATTTTGTTAGTTGTTTCCAAAATAAACCACTCCTTACATAAAATAAAAATCGTGCCACTTTTGCGGTAATCTGGAATTACGCACAAAGGCAACACGATTGAACTATGATTTGATTATAGCACATTTTCCTTGAAATTGCAAAGGCAATTTTCCACAAACATTTCTTGAAAAAAAATTTTTTCTTGTATAAAAATCTATCTCGTGGGTATGCTATGGGTGGAGGTGGTTACAATGACTTCAAAAGAATTAACGTATGTAGAAGATGCACTCGGTCATGAAAAATTCTTTCAGACAAAGTGCAGTGAAACCCTGAACCAGTTGCAGGATGAAAATTTAAGAATGTTTGTTCAGGAGATGCAGGAAAAACATCAGCAGATTTTCTCCGGCTTCTACAATTTGCTTTAAAAGGAGGGCTTTTCATGAACGACCAGAATTTAATGGAAAACTTGCTCAATCTTGAAAAGGGTGCTTGTGATTTGTATTTGCATGGTACAGTGGAATCAGCAACCCCAGAAGTACAGCAGTATTTCAAGAACGCATTGAATGAATCTTTAGGAATGCAGGGAAATATTTATTCCCAAATGTCTCAAAAGGGCTGGTACAATCCTGATTGTGTCGAACAGACAAAGCTCCAGCAAGTCAGAATGAAATTTAACGTGGCATAAATCCTAAAAAAGGGACTGCGATGTTTCGCAGTCCCTTCATTTGACGATACCAAAACGGAAAGAAGATGTCAAGCAAACAATCAGTTAATGGTACGCTTTACATAAGTTGTATGAAGGATTTCATGAGCCTTATGAGAACCGGGTTTCTCCATATATTCCTCATAAAGTTTCTGAACATCTGGATTCAGATGAGACAGACGCAGAGTCTTTCCAGCATCCTCGCTGTAAAGAGCCTTTGCACGAAGTTCACGCAAATCTTCAAAGAGACGAACGCTTGCAGGCTGAATCGGCTGACCGCCACCATTGACACAACCACCGGGGCAACCCATGATTTCAATGAAGTCAACCTTTTCTTCACCGCTCTGAACTCTGCGGAGGAGTTCGCCAGCGTTTGCCAGACCGGAAGCAACAGCAACCTTAATTTCAGTGCCATTGATGTTGACTGTAGAACGCTTGATTCCGTCAGTACCACGAACTTCATGGAATTCGACAACCTCTTCATTGTTGCCGGACAGCCAGCAATAAGCAGTACGGAGCGCAGCTTCCATAACGCCACCAGTAACTCCGAAGATGTCACCAGCACCGGAAGAAACACCAAGCGGATTATCGAAATCTTCTTCAGGCAGATTGGTAAACTTCAAACCAGCACGACGAATCATTCTAGCCAGTTCACGGGTAGTCAATACATAATCGACATCCGGAACACCAGCAGCACTCTGGTCATCTCTCTGACACTCATACTTTTTAGCAGTACACGGCATAATGCTAACTACTACAATATCCTTAGGGTCAATCCCCATCTTTTCAGCGTAGTAAGTCTTGATAACTGCGCCCTGCATCTGATGAGGAGACTTGCAGGAAGACAGATTTTCCGTCATATCAGGGAAATAATGCTCACAATATTTTACCCAACCAGGGGAACAAGATGTAATTAACGGCAATGTTCCGCCATTCTGGAAACGGTCAACAAATTCTGTAGCTTCTTCCATAATTGTCAAGTCTGCGCCCCAGTCGGTATCGAATACCTTTTCAAAGCCCAGACGGCGGAGAGCTGCAACCATCTTGCCTTCTACGTTTGTACCAATCGGATAGCCGAATTCTTCGCCCAATCCAGCACGAACAGCCGGAGCAGTCTGTACAATGACGTGCTTGCTTTCGTCTGCGATTGCCGCAAATACCTGATTAGTGAAATCCTTTTCAGACAATGCACCAACAGGGCATACTGCAATACACTGACCGCAGGAAACACAGCTCGTTTCACCAAGTCCCATTTCAAAAGCAGAGCCGATAAAGGTCTTGAATCCACGCTCATTTGCGCCGATAACCCCTACACCCTGCCATTTTGAACAGACAGCAGTACAACGACGGCAAAGGATACATTTGTTATTATCTCTGTACATATGTACAGCGGAATTGTCGATTTCATAAACAGGCTTTTCGCCCTCATATGCAGATTCATTTTCAATGCCCATTTCGTTGCAAAGGGACTGCAATTCACAGTTACCGCTTCTCACGCAGGACAGACATTTCTTGTCATGAGTAGACAGAATCAATTCGAGAGTCTTTCTTCTGGAATCCATTACCTTGGGGGAATTGGTACGAATTTCAGCACCGTCAACATTCAGCGGATAAACGCAGGATGCAACTAAGCGGAAACCTCTTCCCTCGTTGATTTCTACCATACAAATACGGCAAGCACCAATTTCGTTGATTTCCTTCATATAGCAGAATGTCGGAATGTCGATACCTGCCATGTGTGCAGCTTCCAAAACGGTTGTACCCTTTGGAACGGAAACCGCAACACCATTGATTTTTACGTTAATATCAGCCATTTCTCGTTCCTCCTTAACCCTTCACAATTGCCTTCGGACGGCAGTTACTCATGCAGACACCGCACTTGATGCACTTTTCAGTATCAATCACATAAGCTGCACGCTTCTTACCAGGTGCAATTTCTGTACCCTGTGTAATCGCACCAACAGGGCAATTCTTTGCACAAAGTCCACAGCCAACGCACTTCTCAAAGATGATATTATACTGGAGCAAGTCCTTACATACACCAGCCGGACATTTCTTATCAATCACGTGAGCTTCGTACTCATTACGGAAGTTTTTCAGCGTGGAAAGAACAGGGTTGGGAGCTGTCTGACCCAAACCACAGAGAGAATTTGCCTTGATATAATAGCAGAGTTCTTCCAGCTTGTCGAGGTCTTCCAAAGTAGCCTGACCCTTAGTAATCTTGTCGAGCATCTCATACATACGCTTTGTACCGATACGGCACGGAGTACATTTACCGCAGGATTCGTCAACGGTGAATTCAAGGAAGAATTTCGCAATGTCAACCATACAGTTGTCTTCATCCATTACGATAAGACCGCCTGAACCCATCATA
>JAZAUD010000016.1:0-50164 GCA_036373775.1 Oscillospiraceae bacterium
AGGGGGAACGGTAGGATTCGTGAAAATTTCGTCAGTAGTTGTTGCAACGGTAGAAGATTGAGGGGGAACGGTAGGATTCGTGAAAATTTCGTCAGTGGTTGTTGCAACGGTAGAAGATTGAGAGGGAACGGTAGGATTCGTGAAAATTTCGTCAGTGGTTGTTGCAATGGTAGAAGATTGAGGGGGAGCAGTGGGATTTGTGAAAATTTCCTCTGTGGTAGTAGTTTCAATGGGAGCAGTTGTTTCTGTAGGTGGTGCAGTGAATGCAGGAGCTTCACAGGTGAAAACTTGTCGAGTGAGGATGTAATTAGAAAGCGTAGCATTGCTTGCCACAACTTGATAAATATATGTCCCTTCTGGAAGCGTTTCAAAGCGAATGATTTGATTCATCTGGTTAAGTTCATAAGTAGTAGAATGAGGTTCGGCAGTTGTCTCTAGAATGAAATTCCCTTGCATATCATAAATTCCAGCTGTCACGGAAGAAATCTCACTTTCCGAATGGATGATACCTTTGACACAGAATTGTTTTTGTTTCAAAAATCTTGCAGGGAGAAGCATCCCTTCGGTTAATGTCAATGCAGATTCTTCGGCAGATACTGGAAGTGTTGCCGGCATCATCAAAAGTGCAGTCAATCCGGCAATCACTCTTTGAAATTGTTTCATTTTCAACCTCCCATGAATTCAGTTGGAAATTGATTGACTTCAGCCCATCCAAAAATTTTAGCATCTTCGGGGGCGTGGATGGTGCAGGGTGTCTCAAATTCTTCCAAGCCCCAATTTTTATATTCAAGTTCAGCATTTTCAATGTAGAGGTCAGAAAATTGACAGCCTGCGAATAATTCTTCATGTGTTTCGGTGATTTGTGCAGGAAGGGTGAACTCTGTAAAGGAAGTACAGGTGGCAAAAGTTCCACGGAATAATTCTGTCACTCCCTCCGGAATGTTAATGCTTTCAAGGCTGGAGCAGTCAATAAATGCAAATTCTTCAATGTTTGTGATACTGTCGGGGAGCTGAATACTTTGCAAATTCACCGCCCCTTCAAATGCATATTGACCAATTGCCACCACAGGAGCTTCACCAATATGAGACGTAATCACAACGTCTGTATCATTACCAATAAATTTAGTGATAACTGCTGTACCGTCTTCTCTGACGAGGTATTCAAAGGAAGACAGAGGAGTTGCATCTTCATCAATATCAGTAGATTCTAATGCAATGGATTGAGGTTGGGTTTCATCTGCCATCCATTCTTCCACAAGTTCTTCCGCATTTTTGGGAGCTTCCGTTTCCTCTTGTGGGGAATCTGATGGAACTATCGTAGGAACAGTATCAGGGGAATTGTCGATTTTCTGACCACATCCACAAAGGAGAATGGAAGCCCCTAAGATAATACTCAAAGGATAGAGTTTTCTCATGCTTTTTTACCTCTCATTTTAGCTCTTAAAGAGTTATCCAGAATTCTTTTGCGAATTCTAAGGCTTTTTGGAGTAACTTCAAGCAATTCATCATCTGCAAGAAATTCCAGACAATCTTCAAGGCTCATATTTCTAGGTGGTACAAGGCGGAGCGCATCGTCACTCCCGCTTGCTCTGGTATTGGTGAGATGTTTTCTCTTGCAGACATTGACAACAAGGTCTTCTGCTTTGGGAGATACCCCAACAACCATACCTTCATACACCGGAACACCTGCCCCAATGAAAAGCGTTCCTCTTTCCTGTGCGTTGTAAAGCCCATAAGTAACCGCCTCACCGCTTTCATGGCAAATCAAAGAACCGGTACTTCTTCTTGGAATATCGCCTTTATAGGGGACATAGCTATCATACACACTGCTCATAATGCCTTCACCACGGGTATTGGTGAGAAATTCACTTTTATAGCCGAACAATCCACGAGACGGAATGAGAAATTCCAATCTTGTTCTGTCACCTTGTGGGGTCATAGACTGCAATTCCCCTTTGCGAGTACCCATTTTTTCCATGACAGTTCCAACGCATTCCTCTGGAACGTCAACAACTAATCTTTCTTGGGGTTCACAAAGATGACCGTTGATAGTCTTGTAAAGCACTCTGGGGGTAGATACTGCGAGTTCGTAACCCTCACGGCGCATGGTTTCCACTAAGATAGAAAGATGCATTTCCCCACGTCCAGCAACGCTGAAAGAGTCAGTATTTTCTGTTTCATTGACACGGAGGGAAACGTCTTTTAGTAATTCCTTGAATAAGCGTTCACGGAGTTGACGGCTTGTGACATATTTCCCTTCACGTCCGGCAAAAGGAGAATCATTGACAGAAAATGTCATTTCAATAGTTGGTTCACTGATATGTGTGAAAGGCAATGCTTCGGGGGTATCCTGTGCGCAGATGGTATCGCCAATGGTAATATCTGCAATACCAGACAAAATCACAATATCCCCGACAGTAGCACTTTCAGTTTGCACTTGTGCCAATCCCTGCATTTGAGCGAGGGAAACAATTTTCGCCTGATTATGTTTTTCGGGGTCATTGTCATTGACAACAACAACAGGCTGATTCACCTTGATAGTACCTCTTGCGATTCTGCCAATGGCAATTCTGCCGACATATTCATTATAGTCAATGGAAGATACCAGCAATTGGAGTGGGTCATTGGGTTCACCTTCGGGCGGTTGAATATAGGAAACAATTGTTTCAAATAAAGGTCTCAAATCTGTTCCGGCGACATCCTTATCAAGGGAAGCTGTGCCACTTCTTCCGGAACAATACAGAATAGGGCTTTCCAACTGTGCATCATCTGCATCAAGGTCAAGCAATAAAAGCTGTACCTCGTCAGCGATTTCGTCTAATCTTGCATCCGGACGGTCAATTTTATTCACAACGATAATAATTTTCAGACCTAATTCCAGAGCTTTAGAAAGCACAAAGCGAGTTTGTGGCATTGGCCCTTCTGCGGCATCTACCAGCAAAATGACACCATCCACCATAGAAAGCACACGTTCCACTTCCCCGCCAAAATCAGCGTGTCCGGGGGTATCAATGATATTGATTTTCACATCCCCATACTGAACAGCGGTATTTTTGGCGAGAATAGTAATCCCACGTTCACGTTCCAAATCGTTGGAATCCATGACACGTTCAGCAACAGTCTGATTTTCACGGAACACTCCGCCCTGTTTCAGCATTTCATCAACCAAAGTTGTTTTGCCATGGTCTACATGAGCAATAATTGCAATATTTCTCAAATCGTTTCTAATCATGAATATCTTGCATCCTTTCTCTTTCCAGCAACATCCTGAATCATTCAGAATGTCATTTTTTCTGCGATTCATACGCATTCTATAACAGTATAGCACAAAATAGCATGAATTGCAAGGTTTTCTTGAAAAGTTCGGCATTTTGGCGGTAAATCTGTACAATATATAGTTACTTTTTGCGTTTTGCCGAGGGTAAAAGAAGAATACCCCGAAAAATTTCGGGGTTCGGCTTGTTTAATCCTCTTCTACGGTAATATAAGTATGGGGATTGCACTGTCTCAGATACAGCAATGCACCCATAGCAAGCCCAAGGACAACCGCCATAGCTAATAACGTCTTAATCAGCTCTTTCATTTGAATTCCCTCCTAAAATGATGATTCAGTGTAGTTATTCATCCCGATAAACGGAATCAACATCTAAATATTCTTCTAATGTCAAGCCCTGTTCATACATTGCTGTCGCATCTTCTACCCCCACATAACGAATATGCCAAGATTCATAGGAATAGCCGGTAATATTTTCTTTTCCTTTTGGATAGCGAATAATAAAGCCATACTTATGGCAATTTTCAGCAAGCCATTTTCCCTCGTCTGTTTCTCCGAATTCGTCATTGATGGTATTGCAGTCGATAGTATAGCCTGTCTGATGTTCGGAATACCCTGGTCTTGCGGAATAAGTGTCAGCGTATTCCTTACCATAAGCACTGACAATACTTTCATAGCATTTGACTTGAAATTCATAATCCCGATACCCTGAACCCTCATAAATGTTCAGCCCATCTACAGAAGCATCCGCCTTAAGCTGTGCAAAGGCTTGCGCCGTGACGGGGAGCATTCCGGGGTTATATTCCTTTGGCATTCCATAGGATTTATTGGCAATTAAAATACCATCTACATAGGTGCATTCATCCACCACATTCAATTCCCGAATGGTAACAGGCAATTGAACAGATTCACTTCCATAGCTGATAGTGATATTACATTCTCCAGCTTCCAGCCCTGTGATAACTCCGTCTGTTACATCTACAATATCAGTGTTACCCACCTTACAAGTCAAATCAGAAATAGTAACTCCTGCGGAAAGTTTCAAAGGAAGTTTCTGCTCGTGGCTAATTCTAAGGTAAATATGTGGTTGTGTCAATCGAATAGTACCATTTTTAGAAGATAAGGAATCTGTACTTTCCTGATATTTCTTTTTAACAACAGATTGACTACTACGATTGGGAGTTTCCGCCTCTTCCAAATCCTCTGAAATTGCCACGCCGGAAGCATCCGCCTCCAGTGTGTTTTTTTTCGTATTAGCACGCCCAACCAACAAATAAACACCAAATATCAACAATAGTGCTACGCCAATGAGCAGTAAAATATAAACCGTTTTCCTTGGTTGTTTGATTCTTTCGTTTGAATCCATATAAAATAATCCTCTTTTCTTACAGGGAACGATTTTGCATAGAAGCTTACAAGTCATTACTATTATACCACAAAATTTTCATTTTGTCACCTGTTTCAGGGAATTTTTTTTTAAAATTTCTGACCAATACAATATTTTATTTCGTACACTCTGCCGAAAAAGAAATCCTATGTATTTTACACAAAATTCGAGAATTGACTTTGTGCATTCTTACAAAAATAAAAAATCATCCAATATTTTCATTTTTGGATTGTTATAGTTAGTGAGAGGGGTTCGTAGAGAGAAAGGTTAGATTGAGAGGAGAAAGAATTTCCAATTCTGCACTTGAGAATTCTTTCCGGCAGTAAAGGAGGGGGCAGTCAGGCTTCCTCCGTTGCTAGCTGAATCAAAAAAGAGTGTTCCTGAATGTTTGTTCATTTCCAAATAGTAAAGTACCCGACACCCTGTTTTGATTGTCGGGTATTTTACTGTATGAAACAAATATTTTTGCAAAAATACTTGCTTTTTTTGAAAAAATGTATTACAATTAAAATAGGTCAGTTTTTGCTGTCCAAATATCAATTTTATGAAAAGAGGGTAATGATTTATGAAGTTTTGGAAAAAGGCAGTAACAGCCGTACTTTGTGCATCAATGCTTTGTGGTACTGCTGCGGTGATGCCTGCAACAATGGTAAATGCGACCGATTCTCTAGAATCATCCTATGAATGGGGAGCATTAAAAATCGGCGGTGGCGGATTTGTTTCAGGGATTGTCACCGGAAAAAAGGTGATGTATGCCCGTACTGACGTAGGCGGTGCATATCGTTACAATTATGACACAGATTCATGGGAACAGCTTTTCGGATTCTTGACAGATGCAGAACGTGGGTATTTAAGCGTAGATGCAATGGCAATTGACCCAACAGATGATAATACCGTGTATTTCCTCTGTGGCTGTGCGTATTTCTCTGGTGCTGGTACAAGAATTTACAAGACAACTGATGGCGGTAAAACATTCACTTATGTAGATGTCACCGACATGATTCAGGTACATGGAAATGGTAACGGCAGACAGACTGGTGAATCCATTGCGATTGACCCTGATAATCCTGATACCCTCTATTGTGGCGGTGATGTCACTGCTGGGGATTCCTGCTTGATTAAGTCTACTGATGGTGGTAAAACATGGAATTCTGTCAAAAGCTATGATGAATTAGGGCTTTACAAAGAAACCATCAATTGGCCCACATGGGACGAACACCCTGCAAGAGCTTTGACAAATGGCGAATATGCAACACAGAATGGTGTATCTACTATCTGCATCTATGATGGAAAAGTATATGTGGGAACTTCCACCACAGGAGAAAATTCTGTTGTAGTAGCAGATGTAAAGGATGATAAATTCACAGACCTTTCCTCTGTATTGGATTCTGCAAACTATCCGTCAAGAATTACCAGTGACGGAAAAGGAAATCTGTATTTCACTTATCAAGGGACTGTCGTTGTTGGTGCAGGCGGTAGCAAAGGCGGTATCTATAAGTACGATACCAAAACAGGCACAGCCAAAGACATTTCTCCCGTTGCAGGCGGTTTCAGTGAAGCGCACATAGATGTGAACAACCCCGACCATATCATCACTTCCACTTGTGGTTTATGGTATTCTCAGATGTGGCAGGCTTGGACAGAAGAACAAGGGCCTGCTTGGGGTGACAGATTCTTTAAATCTGATAATGGCGGTGAAACATGGACGGAAATTACCCCCGGAAATGAACTCAGTTATGGTGGCCCTTTGATGGCGAATTACCTTGAAGCTAACGGCTATGAATGGATTCGCAACAAGGCAATCCATTGGGTTGGTTCGATTGTCATTGACCCCATGAATGGTGACAGAATTCATATTACCTCTGGTAATGGTGTATTCTCCTGTGATGATACATGGTCAGAATGCCCGACCATCTATTTCCATCCAGACGGCATTGAAGAAGTAGTAGCATTGGATTTCGCAAGCACTTCTGATGGTCTTGACCTGTCTGCAATCGGTGACTATGACGGATTTGTTCATGAAACACCGGATAAAATTGGCTTGCAGTATCAGCCGAATATGGGTTCAACCTCTGCAATTGCCGTATGCCCACAGAATACAGACGTATGGGCAAGAATCGCAGAAGGCGACAACGGCAGCGGTTACTATACCACAGACAGAGGAAAAACATGGAACGCTTTCTCTGCTGCAACTAAGGGCGGTAAGCTTGCCATTGCACAGATTGACAAGGATACATACAGAATCTTCAATACCGGAAAAGATGACGGCGGTGTATCTTATAGTGACGATTGGGGCGAAACTTGGAGCAAGTGTGAGGGCATTCCTTCGCAGTATGGCTCAAAGCCTACCATGTTGTTGGTAGAACCCAATGACCCGAATACCGTTTATGCATATGCAACTTACTATAATTCCTCTTGGTTCTATTCGAAACCTGCGCCAGATGCTTCCGATGCACAGTATAAATTCTGTGTCAGCACAGACGGCGGTAAGACCTTCACAAGTACAGATGTTTGTATGTATGACCAGTGCGACAGTGCCGGCAGAATCGCTTATTTAGGGGAAGGCAATTTAATTCTTGGCGGTGGCTGGTACGGAATGTACCATGCAACCATCAAGGACGGCAAAGCAACCATTGAAAAGCTGGAAAATGTCAACTATTGCAAGACCGTTGGTTATGGCGCACCCGAAAAAGAAGGCGGATTGAATACCGTCTATATGTATGGTAAGCCCGCAGCTGATGACAAAGAAGGCATTTATCGTTCCACGGATGGCGGTGCAACATGGGTATGCATCAATACAGAGCATATTTATGGTGGTACTGGTAATGGTAACTTCCTTGTTGGCGATATGGACGAATTTGGTAAGGTGTATATGTCCACTGTTGGTTGTGGTATTGTTTACGGTCACACAGCAGGTTCAGCTCCAGTTGAACAACCTACCGAAGAAAAGCCCACAGAGGAACAGCCCACAGAAACAACTCCAAAGGATGAAGAAGTTGTTTATGGTGATGTTGATGGAAATGGAGAGGTTGATATTGCAGACGTTTTGACCTTCAATCAGCATTTACTGGGCTTGAATGTTACCATCAATTCTAAGAATGCAGATGTTGATAAAAATGGAAAAGTGAATGATACAGATGCATTGAACATCCTGAAATCTCTGGTTGACCTTGTGACACTTCCTGTAACAGAATAATCATTCCCATTGCAAGAAAACTGTCGAATCCATTTCGGCAGTTTTTCTTTTTGGAGCTGTCATATTTTCAATTTTTTTCCGTTTTATTGGATAGAAGGGAGGCGGGAAACTTTGCAAGATGCTGAAATTATCCAATTATATTTTGAGCGTGATGAAAAAGCAATTACCATGACCGAAAAAGCCTATGGAAAATATTGTTTTTCCATTGTAGACAATATTCTGCATAATGAACAGGATTCCGAAGAATGTATTAGTGATACATGGTTAAGGGCGTGGCAGTCAATACCGCCACAAAAACCAACCAGATTAAAATTATTCCTTGCCAAAATCGCCCGTAATCTTGCATTTGACCGTTATCGAATGCGCCATGCTGAAAAGCGTTCCGGTGATGAAATGGCTCTGGTTTTGGATGAACTAGAAGAATGTATTGCAAGCAATGAAGATATTGAACAAGATTTCGAACGAAAAAATTTGAAAGAAGTCATCAATGCATTTTTACGAACACTTCCCACCAGAGAACGACAAATTTTTTTAAGGCGGTATTTTTATGCTGAACCAGTCAAGGAAATTGCAGATACATTCGGATTGAATCAAAATCATGTTTCTGTCATTTTGAAACGTACCAGAAAGAAACTTGCTGAACATCTGAAAGAGGAGGGCTATTTTTATGAAACGTGAGGACTTATTTCAGGCAATCGGGGAAACTGACGAAGATTTGCTTGATGAAAAGATAATTACAGTAAAGCGAAAGAATATTTTTCCGGCTTTAATAAGCATTGCCGCCTGTGTTGCCATTGTTGCCGGAGCTGTCTGGATAATGCCGGAGGAAATTCCATCAGATAATGCACAGCCTGAAATACAGATGGAAACAATTGATGAAACCATCATCAATTATAATGCACCGCCGGCGGATACTGCGGAAATGATTTCACGCTTATTGATAGATGCAAATGAAAATGAGAAAATCGAAACACAAATCCCCTTAATTGCAGAAACTCCTACAGAATTACTCACACAATCCGCTCTTGAAACCACTCCAACCCAAATCCATTATCCAGCAATGCCAGCTTTTGTGCATGGAAAATATCAAGCAGTCAATGAATCCGGAGCAATGCGCTATTTCTGGTTTGATGATAATGGCGGAAGATGGGAAAATGAAGAAAATGGTACAGGTTCAGGCTTTACGCTGGAATACCTCGAAATCTACAATGAAGACGGCTCAACAGATGCAATTTTTCATATAGATGCAACAGATGAAAATATCCTTGTCAAAATTGCCTATGGGGAAAATGGTACGTTAGTGGTGAAATGGCAAGACGGCACAGAGGAAACTTTCACCTATTTAGGGGAATAAAAAAGGACTGCACCCCATGAAAAGTGCAGTCCCCATTTTTGGGAGAATGTAAGATTACTTGGAACGTCTGCGAGAACCGGTTTTTCTGTCAGTATTACGGCGAATATCGCACATACGCTCTTCACTACTTTGTTTGAAGTGGCTCATCATATCTTCGAATGTCATTTCAGATTCCGGCTTTTGGGGTTTAGGCTGCCAAATAATCCCCTTATCGGCACGTTCCTGACGACGTGGACGGGGTTTTTGAGTCGGCTTATCCTCATCAGGCAAAGCCTTTTTAATGGACATACTGATTTTCCCTTGTTCATTGACAGACAAAACTTTTACTTGTACTGTCTGTCCTTCACTCAAAAAATCATGAATATCATTGACATATGTATTCGCAATTTCAGAGATGTGAACCATGCCTGTAATGGGTTTCTCATCTTCCACAGGCACTTCTACAAATGCCCCGTAATTTGTGATTCCTTTGACCTTTCCTTCATAGACCTTTCCGATTTCCAACTGCATAAAATTAAAAGCCCCCTGCTTGATTGAAATATATTTAAGAGCAAAATGCCCTTAGTTGTGAGAAATATCATAATAACGGCGTTCATCCGGATAAGCGTAACCGTTATTTTCGACAGCAAGTTTTTCCATATACCTGCTGATGTCATCCGATTCAATCAAATCAGCAAGTTCCTCATTTTCCGCTTTCAAAGCGTCAATTTGTTCTTCAATTTCTGCCAGTTCCTGTTTTTTCTCTGCAATCGAATTTTGCACCACAACAATGGAAACGGAACAAAACAGTATAAACATTACAATTGCAATTCGATATAATAATCTTAGTCCGGCATTAGGTTTACTGTCCGGACGTTTTATTTTCTTCGCCATAATTGTCTCCCCTTTTTCGTTTCCTCTTCAATTCTCTACTATTCCTATTATACACCTTTTTGTCTTGGTGTTGCAAGCAATTTTGAATAAAAACTTTCTTAGGAAGATATTTTTTGGTACTTTGTACAAATCTTTGCCAGCCTTTTGTATAAATCCGTGCAATTCCAGTGAAAGGCTTGACAAATACTTTGTATAGTAAGGTAACAGTAGGTTGACCGAGTGTACATTCATACAAAATAAACCCCAATAAACAGCCAACCGCATAATAAGCACGAAATACCCCCTTTGCGAATCCGCTTGCATAGCATAACAATAGAACGGCTACCAAAATCATCCATAAAATATCTTCTATCGCAATCGTCAAGCGGTGGTGATGAGGTATCACCCTCCGGAACAACCGCCCCATATCAAAAAGAATCCCAGTAGGAATTCCCAGCAAACAAGCACCGCCAAATAATGCCAATTCCTCTTCTATTGTCCAGAATGTATCCGGAATATTCCCATTCATTTGAATAATCTCCGGAATGCAGAAACCGGCGACTGCTGGTCTTTGTCACCATATTGAATGCCCCATATATCCCCTTCAACAGAGAGATTTCCATTTTCAATGCTGATATTATTGATATGTAATTCTCTCCCTGTAATGGTCAATTCTCCAGTTTTAGTATAGAGAACAATTTCCTTTTCATCAAAGCGGTCAATATCTGTAATTCCCGAAATATTGAGCGTTTTACGGTTTTCCAGAATCAATGTATGTGGTGCTGAATTTGTCACTTCTTGCATAATATCAATACCCCCTGTGCATTTTGTTATATCCTATGCACAAGGGGTATCAAAAAGAACTTACTTTTTTGTTTTTTTCTGGAAATCCTGCCACCAGTACCAAAATTTACGGAATGCAGGAATTGTTACTTTTTTCGGTTCAATTTCAATGGAATAGTCTTCCGGTTCAGGGGAAATATGAAATTCCTCTGCAAGATTTTTTTCACGGAGGCGACTTTCCGTCCATTCGCTTGCAATCTCATAAATAAAAGCGACGGTTGGAGGGCCAAGCACAAACCCCGGAACACCTAAGATACTATTCCCCAATAAACAGGCAAAAATTGACCAGAATGGGCGCAGTCCAATCGAACCTCCAACCATATGAGGGTCAAGATAATTCGCATCAAACTGTTGCAGGATGATAATTAAAATGACATAGGGAATTGTCATTTTCGGGTCTTCAAACAATACCAGTACCCCTGTAATAAATGCCCCCACAAATGGACCAAAGAACGGTACAACATTAGTCACCCCAACAATGACCGCCAATAATACAGGGTAGGGAAATTGAAACCATGGTAAAATGTTGCAAATGCTCAATAACGTAAAGCACAATAATCCAATAATCAGAGAATCCACCATTTTCCCACGAATCGCACCATTGAGCTTTCGATTGCCACGGCTGAAACCTCTCTCGAATCTTCTTGCTGTCCGTTCAGGAAAAATGCTAAATGTGACTTGCTTCAATTGTCGGCGTAGTCTTGCATTGTCAATCATAATATAAAGTGACAAAATCAGCCCAATGACAAGATTATAAATTACATTGAAAACGCTCTTGATACCAGTATAAAAATATCCTGCAATCTGTGTAGCCTGTGCTGGTAAATCATTGATAAGCCAATCACGAGCGGATTTAATGGCACTGATAATCGCATCTTTCACCTGCATACCAGCCGTAGTTCCGTCGAAAAGAGACTTACTTTCAAGGTCTTGCAGAAAATTATCAACCTGTGAAGGAAGTTCCTTCACGATTCCGGTAATACTGTTGGAAAGTTCTGGTACAATCAAAGTCAAAAGAGCGATAAGCAAAGTAACCGTTGTTAAGGTTGTCAGAACTGCGGAAACGGTGTGAATTCTTTTTTTCGACCGTAGAATATATTCAGACATAGTTTCATTAGGTTTCAGAGGGCTTTTTTTATTTGGGGGAACAGGGCGGATATGGTCAGGGTCAAGGATAATTTCAATCAGATTTTCTTCATAAAATTTCGAAATCGGGGTCAGCAGGTAGGCGAATACCAGCCCCCATATGACGGGGCTGATTCCAGTTAGGATTTTCAGGAAAAAAGCGGAAATATTTCCTAAATATTGTAAAAGATGGAAAAATAAAATCGATGCTGCAATGGTCAAGAAGGTAAATATGGAGTTTTGCGCTCTGACGTGCCATGTTTCTCTTTTTTCGTCAGAATGTTCCTCCTGCTGTAGATGGCTTTCATGTTCTTGCAAGGTGTTGTCTCCTTTCGAAAATCACACGTTTTATTTCTCATGTTCAGTTGCTTGATAAGCATTCAAATATTGAATCTCCTGTGCATTGACAGCTGTTTCATCTGTGACGGGTTCACAATGCAGGAAAGAACCGTCTGGCTGTCCAATTCTCGCCTTGACATTATCCGCAAGGCAAAGCTGAACCAAATCAAAAGCCTGTTGTTTCAGTTTCTCATCTAAAATGGGAGCTGCCACTTCCACACGGTGAATGGTATTTCTTGTCATGAAATCAGCTGAACTGATATAAACCCTTCTGCGGTGTTCCGTTCCGGCAATATAAATTCTGCTATGTTCGAGGTAACGTCCTACAATGCTCACAATGCGGATGTTATCAGTATACCCTTCCACCTGCGGTTTTAAGCAGCAAATTCCACGGACAACCAATTCAATTTTCACACCAGCCTGAGAAGCTTCACAGAGTTTATCCATCAAGCCCCTATCACTGATAGAATTGACTTTTGCAGCGAAATAAGCTTCCTGACCGTTTTGAGCGGCATGAATTTCCTCTTCCAGCATCCGCAAAATACGACTTCTGAGACAAAGTGGAGCAACCAGCAAATGATGGGAGCGTTCCACAAGGCTATCTGTAGAAAGTGCATCAAAGACGTGTCTGGCATCTTCTGCAATTTCGGGATTAGAAGTCATCAGCGATAAATCAGTATAAATTCTGGAAGTTTTCTCATTGTAGTTCCCTGTGCCGACTTGTGTAAAATATTGCAATCCTTCCTTAGTACGTCTGGTAATGAGCAACAATTTAGAATGTACTTTCATATTATGAGGGCCATAAATCACGGTACATCCGGCATCAATGAGACGTTTCGCCCATAAGATGTTATTTTCCTCGTCAAATCTTGCACGCAGTTCCACCAATACAAGCACATCTTTTCCGTTTTCTGCCGCCTGACATAGTGCTTCCACCACTCGGCTATTGGTAGCCACACGGTAAAGGGTAATTTTAATAGTAGTGACATCAGGGTCAAGAGCGGCTTCATCCAGAAGGCGCAAAAATGGGGAAATGGATTCATAAGGATACGAAAGCAGAATATCTCGTTCAGCAATTTGGCTCATCATGGCTTTTCTTGCGGAAATATCAGAACGGTGTTGTGGTTTGTGAAGAGGAAAGCGAATTTCGGGAATGTCATTGAAATCATACAGCTTATACACGAAAGAGAGGTCAAGCGGAATTTCCTCAAAGAAAAGCTGTCTCTTTTTCAAGCCCAATGTTTTCAAGAGATAATCCATCACTTCCGGATTCATGGTGCTGTTCATTTGTAAGCGGACAGCCTCACGCTTTTTGCGTTTCTGAATGATTTCCTCCATAATGTCCTTGAAATCGGTGTATTCATCCGCAGCGGAATCGGAGAATTGAATTGCGCCATTTCTTGTCACACGCAAAACCGCAGTATCAATGACTTTATAGCTTTTGAAAGCCTGTGGAGCGAAATGCATAATCAAATCTTCCAGCAAAATGAAACGACCGGATTTATTCAAGCGAATGACACGCCCAGCCTGTAAACTTACTTGAATAATTCCCATTTTCACACCAGATTTAGAAGCAAGCTGAACCGCCACATAAAGGGCTTTATTTTTCAGGAAAGGGAAGGGCTGATGTTTCTCAATGACAATCGGAGATAATAAAGGTCTGACTTCCATCTTGAAATATTTTTCGAGATATTCACGCTCTTCAGGCGTAGTATCAGCAAATGTGACGTGTACAATTCCATATTCTTTTAATTGTTCCATCGTTTTCACATAAGCACGGTCTTTTCTTGGGACAAGCCCATGAATTTCGGAGAGCATCTCTTTCAATTGTTGTTTTGGGGTCAAATGACTGCGGGAATCTTTCTGCTTTGGGTCATCCTGCATTCTGTCAAGCATTGTACCAATTCTCACCTGTACGAATTCGTCAAGGTTACTTTGGTAAATAGCAGAAAAGCTCAGTTGTTCCAAAAGTGGGACATTAGGGTCTTCGGCTTCCTCCAAAACTCTGGTATTGAAGCCAATCCATGAAAGTTCACGGTTCATATAATAGGGTTGTACCATAATGATACCTCCATTCTGTTAGTTATTGGTTATCTAACATTATACCACAAATTTTCAAAAAAGGGAATACTTTTTTGAGAAATTATGAAAAAATTTATCACAGCTTTTTTACAAAACGAATATTGACATTGTCCCATTGATTTGGTATAATAAAACTGAATCAAAATGAGGAGGTTTGCACCATGAAATTACAAACAAATTATCCATTGATTGACACCATCCGCAAAGCAAAACGATTTTACACTCCAAAAACCTTAGCAGGGAAAGTATTGTTATTCATACCAATCATGCTGATAGCGATGCTGATTGAAGGGTCAGTCATTGCCGTACGAATTATGCCTTCCCTAACACAGTGGATGGATGAACAAACACAAATGCAAGGGAATGTTCCTTTCCAGCAAGTATATGAGAAAGTGTTAAATATGACACTTGAACCCACCAATATGCGCATTATCTTATACACAACATCTTTAGGCACATTGGCAATTTTATTTTTTTGCAGGCAGATTGAAGGGCGCAGATTTCGGACAATGGGCTTCAAAAAAGAAGGAGCTGTCAAGCAATATCTGATAGGAATGTTATCAGGGTTCACAATATTTTCATGTATTGTTCTGGTTTCCTTTTTGATGGGCGGATTAGAATGGAATGGTTATCAAGGTGGCGCAATTGGCGCAATTTTAATTATGTTGTTTGGCTTTTTGTTGCAGGGCATGAGTGAAGAGGTCATATTTCGTGGATACTGTATGACAACCATTTTAAGGCATCACAATGTATATTGGGCAATTGCTTTCAATGCGTTCTTTTTTGGAATCATGCACGCATTCAACAATGGATTCACATTATTTGCATTATTCAATCTGATGTTATATGGAGTAATGGCTTCTTTGTACGTCTTACGAACAGACAATTTATGGGGGGTATGTGCCTTGCATGGGGTATGGAATTTTGTACAGGGGAATTTCTATGGTTTGCCGGTGAGTGGAGTTGATTCAGGGGACAAAGTGTTTGCAATGTCTCTCAAAGGCGCAGACATTTTGAATGGTGGCGCATTTGGATTAGAAGCAAGTGTAGCCACAACAATTGTATTGTTAATTGCAATCGCCATATTATTATTTGTGCCGTTGCCGTTTTGTGTCAACGGTCAGAAAACCACAGAAGAAACGGAGCAGACCCCATGAAAACGGCATTGATTACAGGCGCAAGTGGTGGAATTGGTTCAGCGATTGCTGAAACGCTTGCGAAAGATGGATTTACCACAATATGGCATTACAGCACCCATTCCGAAGGCATGGACGAAAAAGCCCGAAAATACAATGGTCTTGCAGTTCATGCGGACTTATCGGACATTTCACAAATTCAGCAGATGGCAGAATTTGCCCTTGCAAAGTTGGGTCATGTGGATGTATTAGTGAATAATGCAGGAATTTCGGTTTCAGGTTTATTGACAGACATTGACAGCGCAACAAGGAGAAAATTATTTGATGTGAATATCATTGGTGCAATCGAATTGACAAGGTTTTTATTACCCTCTATGATACACCAAAAGAGCGGATGTATTTTAAACATTAGTTCCATGTGGGGTCAAGTGGGCGCATCTTGTGAAGTAGACTATTCCGCCACGAAATCGGCATTGATAGGCTTTACCAAAGCATTGGCGCAGGAAGTTGCACTGAGTGGAATTCGTGTCAATTGCATTGCAGCAGGTGTCATTCGTACCAAAATGTTAGATTGCTATGATGAAACCACCCTGCAAGCCCTTGCAGAGGAAACCCCCTTGCAAAGATTAGGAACACCCCTTGACATTGCAAAATCAGCAGTATTTCTTTGCAGTGACAATGCCAATTTTATTACAGGACAAATTTTAGGTGTCAACGGTGGATATGTGATATAGAAAGAAAAAACCCCCGCATTTTCAGCAGGGGTTTTTGATTGTTTATGCAACAGGAAGTGTTGCAAGGTCAACAAGAGATTTCAGAATATACAAAACATCTGTATCATTGACAGTTCCATTTTTGTCGACATCGGCACTCTTAGAATCAATGGTAACATTCAAGCCAAGTAAATACTGATTGAGTGACAGAACGTCAGCAATATCAACGGCATTGTCTCCGTTCACATCACCCCATGTAATTGTTTCAGTAGGGGTAGAGGGTTCAGTTGTTTCAGCAGGAATGGAAGAATCCTTGATGTAAACATCCTTGATAGTCACATCAGAAGTTTCACCCTTATCAGTATACCATACTTGCAATTGAAGAGAAGTCAGACCGGAAAGCCCTTCTTTAATGGCATCAAGTGTAGCCTTGTCAGTAACTTCCTCATCATCCAGACTAGCATTCAAGAAGGCATCAGAGAGGTTGACAGCAACTTCACCGCTTGACTTTGTTTCCCATTTGAGGTTAGCCCAATAATACTTACCATCGACAGCAACGACAGCACCAAGACCGCCATTTGCATAAGTCGCACCAGAAGGAAGCGCAACATCCAAGTAAACGGTATCAGCAGCAGCCGGAAGTGTTACTTGAAGATTACCATATTTATCCTTGCTAATATCAGCGTATTTGACGTTGGTATTTTGTGGCTCAGTGGTAGGAGGTTCAGTAGCAGGTGGGTCAGTCGGCTGAATGGGTTCAGTGGTAGGAGCTTCAGTAGTCTCAACTGGCTCAGTGGAAGGCTGGCTGGAAGAACTTGCAATGCTGATTTCCTTATCAAAGACAAGAGTCGCAGATTTCAGTTTAGCAGTAGAATCAGCTGAATTTGTCCACCATTGCTGAATTTGCAGATAATTCATATCCATGACATAATTATAACTTACTTCTTTTTTGGTAGTTTCATCAGTATAGGAAGACTTTCCATCAAAATCCGCAGTTGCCTTACCTTCAGAACCGAGGACAATTGTTTCAGAACTCCATGTGGTACTGGTTGCGCCGTCACGATATGCCTCAAAGCCGAGACCATAGCCGACACCAGCACCAGTTACATCACCTTCCAGAATGATAGACTTCACAACTGCACCCTGTCCAGCATAAGGAGAAAGGTCAATTCTATAATTGCCATCAGAATCCGGTGTCAGATTAGACAAATCAACAGTAACTCTGTCGACATTTTCAAATGTAGTCGTATCTGTTACCTTATTTTCGGAAACATCCTTGAAAATCTTCTCAATTTCAGAATCCCAGAATGTGAGTTCCTTTCTGTTGAAGAAAAGGATTGTACCAGAATTGGAATCGTCCCAAGCCACAGGGCAAATACCCTTCATATTATAAGCCGTGGAAGCAACTGTTTTCACGAACTTATGAATAGAATCAAGGTCTTTGTTGTAGTTGGTAGAATTAACGCCATATTTATCCGCATTGACAACGCCATATTCACCAATGATAACCGGAACACCCTTATCCACGAACTTCAATTTCAGCTTATTGAAATCATTTGCAACAGTGGAAACGTCAGAATCTGTTCCCCAAGTTTCGAGATGTCCCCAGCTTGCATTGGCATCAGCAACGCAGAATTGTGGTGGCTCATAATAGTGAGCAGATACAGCAACCATTTTCGCACTGTCATTCGGAACGGAGAAATTATCGCTCAAAGCCTTGCTCAGGTTGTTGTTATTTGCAGGAACTAAGCAAAGACGATTTGCATTATTTCCGCCAGATGCACGAACGGTATCAACAAAAAGCTGATTATAGGTCATTTGTGTGGCATCATTAGCGAATTCACATTCGTTAGTACCCTCAAATACCAGATGCTGGTCATAATCTTTGAAAGTATTTGCAATGGTTTTCCAATCGCTTTCATACTTTGCCTTTGTTTCGGAAGTATCCTTTTCAATCCAGTCTTCATCATGGTGCATATTCAGAATGCAGTACATATCATTCTTGATAACATAATCCACAACTTCCTTTACACGAGCCATGAATTCCGCATTTTGTGTATAGTCCTTTGACCAGTCTGTTCCCTGTGACCACGTTACAGGAACACGAACAGTATTGAATCCAGAAGCCTTAATTTTCTGAATCATTGCTTCTGTGGTAATGATATTACCCCAACCAGTTTCAACAGTGGAAACAGAGGGGGAATCCTCCCACTGAACAACACTGTCCAAAGTATTACCTAAATTCCAGCCAAGACCCATATCTTCCACGAGGTCAACGGCGGAAAGTTCAACGGCAGATACCGGTACAGACATACTCGCTGCAAGAGAGAGAGTCATAATACCAGCGGTCACAGCAGAAATGAATTTTTTAAACTTGCGCATTGGTAACACACTCCTTTAACAATTTGTTAATACTTTAATGATAACACAATTTTGATGATTTGTCAATAAATTTTGTCAAAAAATATACAACTTTTTCGGTGAAAGGGTACTGATGTACAGAAACTAACCTCATAAATGCAACAATTCGCCAAAAATTGTGAAAAAGTCTTGTATATCCTTTTGAAATGTGCTATAATATAAGGGTATCTTTGATGATGAAAAACCCATCGAATGACAATGCAAGGAGGATTTTTGAAATTATGAGAAAAAGTGGCATTTTACTCCACATTTCCAGTTTGCCATCAAGGTTTGGGATTGGTAGAATGGGAAGGGCAGCCTATGACTTTGTGGATTTTTTGCAGATGAGCGAAACCGCTTACTGGCAGATTTTACCACTATCTCCGACAAGTTACGGAGATTCACCCTATCAGAGTTTTTCTGTTTATGCCGGAAACCCCTATTTCATTGATTTTGCCAAACTGGAAGAATTAGGTTTATTGGAACTTGAAGATTATTCTAGTATGCTCTGGCAAAGAGACGAAAGTAGCATTGATTATGAATTGCTTTATCGTAGCAACATTACCGTATTGAGAAGAGCATACACACGTTTCATCAAAAAGCCATTGAGAGGCTATGCAACATTCAAGAAACATAATGCACATTGGTTGCCGGATTATGCGCTTTTCATGGCATTGAAAGCGGAACATGACGGTGCGCCGTGGTATGAATGGGAGAGTGCATTAGCAATGCGCAACCCCGAAGCCATCAACGCAGAGAAAAAGAGACTTTCAGAGGAAATAGAGCTGTATTGTTTCATACAGTTCATGTTTGCTCAGCAATGGACAGCACTCAAGAAATATGCGAATGAGCATGATGTACAAATCATTGGAGATATGCCGATTTATGTCGCCTATGATAGTGCAGATGTATGGTGTTCGCCTGAATTGTTTGATTTAGATGGAAAGAAACGCCCTGTTGAAGTTGCTGGTTGTCCGCCCGACCCATTTTCGCCAGATGGTCAGTTATGGGGCAATCCGCTGTATGATTGGGCATACCATAAGAAAACAGGGTATGCTTGGTGGATTTCCCGCCTGAAATATGCTGCATCCTTGTATGATGTTATCCGGATTGACCATTTCAGAGGATTTGAAAGCTATTATACAATTCCCTACGGCAATGAAACTGCGATTGAAGGAAAATGGCGCAAAGGACCCAACAAAAATTTATTCCTTGCAGTGAAAAAGGAATTAGGCGACTTGAATATTATTGCCGAAGATTTAGGCTTTATCACTCCAGAAGTTCGCAAGATGCTGAATGCTCTGAACTATCCGGGGATGAAAGTATTGCAGTTTGGTTTCGATAGTGACCCTGATAATGAACATCTCCCCCACAATTTTGCAACACCGCATTGTGTAGCATATACTGGTACACACGACAATGAAACTTTGCGTGGTTGGCTGGAATCCTCTAATAAAAAAACCATCAAATATGCAAAGCGTTATCTGCGTGTTGACAAAAAATCAGAAATTCCGGATGCAATGGTAGCTTGTTGTTGGCAGAGTATCGCAGAATTGGCAGTGGCGCAGATGCAAGATTTCTTACATGCGGATAAATCCGGCAGAATGAATACCCCCTCGATTCTTGGCGGAAATTGGCAATATAGAACCGATATTTCCGACTTTACCCCAGAATTGGCGAAAGAAATTCGCAAGCTCAACCGCACCTATGGAAGAGCCGTGAAACCCATCGAACCCGAACAAACCCCAGAAACAGAAACCGTTTCCTCTACGGAAGAAAAGCCCAAACGCAAATATACCCGCAGAGCAAAGGTTACAGAAGAAACCCCAACCCCTGAAACAGCCGAAGTAACAGAAAATCCGGCTGAAACTATGAATACGGAGGATACACAGTCATGATGAAGTACACGAAAGAAACTTTTTTGAACTACCTGAAAGGCGTATTGCCTGAAAACTTTGATGCACACCAGCTCCATAATGCCATTGGGGAAATGGTCATGAACCTGATGAGCGAAGATTGGGAAGACTCCCAGTCTGCACACCGTCACACAAGACACGCTTGCTATTTTTCCATGGAATTCCTGATGGGACGGAGTATTTTCAATAATCTGCTTTGCCTTGGGATTTATGACGAAGTAGAAAGAGCATTGCAGGAATTGGGAACATCTCTTTCCGCATTGGAAGAAATCGAAGATGCAGCACTTGGCAACGGTGGCTTAGGACGTTTGGCAGCTTGTTTCTTGGATAGTGCTGCAACCCTGAATTTACCGCTTGACGGCTATGGAATCCGCTACAAGTACGGCTTATTCAAGCAGGAAATCAAGAACGGCTTCCAGTGTGAAACCGCTGACGACTGGACAAAGTACGGAGATGCTTGGAGTGTTCGCTGTGATGCTGATACCAAAATCATCAAGTATAATGGTCTGACTGTCAAGGCTGTTCCGTATGATATGCCCATCATTGGCTATGGAACAAAGAACATTGGAACATTACGTTTATGGCAGGCTGAACCCTTGAAAGAGTTTGATTTCCAGACCTTCAACAAGCAGGATTATTTAGGGGCGTGTGCAGAAAAGATTTATGCTGAAAATATTTCCCGTTGCCTCTACCCGAATGACGACACCAACGAAGGAAAGAAATTGAGACTGGAACAGCAATATTTCTTCTGTTCCGCATCTTTGCAGGACTTATTGCAAAAGCATTTTGAGGACTATGGAACATATGACAATTTAGCAGACGTTTTGACCGTACAATTGAATGATACTCACCCAGTCATTTCGATTCCGGAATTGATTCGCCTGTTGATGAATGAGGGTGTTTCCTTTGAAAAGTCCGCAGAAATGGCGAAAAAGATTTTCCGCTATACCAATCATACAATTATGGCAGAAGCCCTCGAAAAATGGTGGTCTCCACTGGTGCAGGAACTGTTACCGGAAGTATATCAGATTATTTTGAGATTGCATGAAATGCTCATTGCTGAACTCTACCAGAAGGGCGCAAGCAAGGAAGAAATTCAGGGTATGCGTATCATTCAGGATAATATGATTCACATGGCACATATGGCAATTTTCATGGGAAGCTATGTCAATGGAGTAGCGGAAATTCACACGCAGATTCTGAAAGATACCGCCCTTGCAAAGTGGTACAAATATTACCCTGAACGTTTCCAGAACAAAACCAACGGCATCACCCAGAGAAGATGGCTTGCCCTCTGCAACCGTGAATTGAGTTCACTCCTGACACAGTTATTAGGTTCAGAAGATTGGGTAACAGACCTTGACAAGCTGAAAGAATTAGACCATTTCGCTGACCAAGATTCCGTGATGGAACGTTTCATGCAGATTAAGACCAACAAGAAACATCAGCTTGTCGAAAATATTTTCCTCCGTGAGCCGGAGCGTTTCGAAAATGCAGAAGCTTGCAAGAAATTCTTTGATGCAGAAAATGCAGTATTTGACATTCAAATCAAGCGTTTGCACGAATACAAGAGACAATTGTTAAATGCATTCTCCATTCTGTACCTGTACTATGGAATCAAAGACGGCACAATCAACAAAGACGAATTACCGCCGGTTGTGTTCCTGTTCGGCGCAAAAGCCGCCCCTGGTTATCGCCGTGCAAAGGCAATTATCAAGTATATCAATTCCATTGCAGAGATGATTGACAACGACCCCGAAGTCAAGGACAAAATCAAGGTATTCTTTGTAGCGGATTACAATGTTTCTTATGCAGAGAAGCTGGTAGCAGCAGCGGACATTTCCGAGCAGATTTCCACCGCTGGAACAGAAGCCTCCGGCACAGGCAATATGAAACTCATGTTGAATGGTGCAGTCACATTGGGAACATATGATGGCGCAAACGTAGAAATTGTGGAAGAAGCCGGAGAAGAAAATAACTATATCTTTGGTGCAAGAGTGGAAGACCTGAAGAAAATTGTACCAAATTATGATAGTCGCCGTATTTTGGCAGAAAATGAGAAAATCAGAAAAGTTGTTCAGACGTTGATGGATGGCACATTTGGACAGAATGAAGATATTCGTGAATTGTATGATGCACTGACAGAAGGCGCAAGCTGGCACGCACCCGACCATTATTATGTATTGGGTGATTTGCAGAGCTATTGTGATACCAAGATTCAGGCTTTGAAGGATTACCAGTCCGACCGCATGGAATTTGCCCGCAAGCAGTGGCACAACATCTGCAACGCTGGAAAATTCAGTTCAGACAGAACCATCAGCGAATATGCAAAGGAAATTTGGCAGATTGAACCAGTCAGCTTTGAATAAGTATTCTTTGCGGAATCATTGAGGAGATGTAAAATACTATGAATCAGTATGATGTAAATAACTATGATGTTATCATTGCCGGAGCTGGTGCGGCTGGATTGTATGCCGCCATCAACTTACCTGAAACTGCAAAGATACTTCTTTTGACAAAGCGTGAGCTTGGTCTTTGTAATACCGCCCTTGCACAGGGTGGTATTGCAGGGGTATACAACTCACCGGAAGACAAAACCTCATTGCATGAAAATGATACCTACATTGCCGGAGGTTTCCAGAATAATCACAAAACTGTCCATATGCTGGTAGAAGAAGCCGCCCAAGACATCGGGAAAATCATTGAATTGGGTGTGGATTTCGACAAAAAAGAAGACGGCGATTATCACCGCACATTAGAAGGTGGTCACAGCAGACGGCGCATTTTCCATCATAAAGATGCAACCGGCAGAGAAATTGCCGAAAAATTGCTTGCTTATGTGCAGACACTTCCCAATGTCGAAATCTGTGCAAATACGTTGCTTTGTGACGTAAGGAAGACAAAGACCGGATTTTCTGCACTTCTGATGCATGAGGAAGAATATAGAACGGTGAATAGTCATTTCTTCATTATGGCAACCGGAGGAATTGGCAGAGTCTACGAATTCACCACAAATTCCGCCATAGCAACCGGAGACGGTATCATGTTCGCTTACAATATGGGGGCAATGATTCGGGGCTTGAGCCTGATTCAATTCCACCCGACCGCATTCAATAACCGTCATACTCGTGAATGCTTTTTGATTTCGGAAGCAGTCAGAGGAGAGGGCGCACACCTGCTCAACTGTAATGGGGAACGCTTCATGCAAAGATATGACGACCGTTTAGAGCTTGCACCTCGTGACGTGGTATCGAATGCCATTGTATTGGAAAGCAGACGAACCAATTCAGATGAATTCTACCTTGACATTTCCCACGAAAATCCCGAAGTGGTCAAGAATCGTTTCCCAATGATTTACCACAATTTGTTAGAGCAAGGCTATGACATGACAAAAGACCGCATTCCCATTTATCCCTGTCAACATTATCTGATGGGAGGAATTCAGGTCAGCCCCGAATCAAGAACGAGGGTAGCTGGTCTGTATGCTTGTGGGGAGTGTTCGAATACAGGCGTACACGGCAATAACCGCCTTGCAAGTAATTCCCTGCTGGAAGCGTTAGTATTTTCACGTCATGCAGCACAGGACATCACCAAGAAAATGGCGCATCTTGCGGAAAAGCGTTTCGAACAAGTCGAATTTGACCCACATCAGGATTCTGAACCAGTTCCGCACGGAATCCGCACACAACTGCGCCATATCTTACAGGAAAGCTATTTTGTGAAACCGAATGCCGAAAAGATTCAGGAGAATTTCAGCAAAGTTTGTGACATTCTCCACCAGTTAGAAGACGGCAACTATAAAGTTAATTATGATTATGTGGAAGCACGCTCTACAGCGACCATTGCATTTCTCATTCTCAATGAAGCACTTGTGGAAGAGAAAGGAGTTTAATCATGCAGTTATTACAAAGTTATATTGATTCAGTCATCAATACCGCATTGGAAGAGGATATTCATTATGTGGATGTGACAACGGATTATTTAATTCCCGATGGACATACCTCAAAGGCGTACTATATCGCAAAGGATACAGGGGTATTATGTGGCATTGAAATTGCAAAGCGAGTATTTGAGTTAATCGGCGGAGGAGTCACCTTTTCCGAATGCCTGAAAGACGGCGACAAAGTACAAAAGGGCAATATTATCGCCCGAATGCAAGGCGATACCAAAACCCTTTTGAAGGGCGAAAGAACCGCCCTCAATATCTTACAGCATCTTTCCGGCATTGCTACCGCAACCAATCACTGTGTGGAATTGGTAAAGGGTACAAATGCAAAGATTACCGACACCAGAAAAACGCTTCCTTGTTTGCGCAGACTGCAAAAATATGCCGTTACTGTAGGAGGAGGATACAACCACCGCTATAATCTTTCAGAGGGTGCAATGCTGAAAGATAATCATATTGATGCATATGGTGGAATTGTTCCGGCTGTCACGGAATTGAGAAAGAAAATCGGACACATGACAAAAATTGAGGTAGAAGTCCGCAATCTTGATGAACTCCAGCAGGCTTTAAGCGTGAATTGTGAAATCATCATGCTGGATAATATGAGCTGTGACAACATGAAACAAGCCGTTGCCATTACCAATGGTCGTGCATTATTGGAAGCATCGGGAAATGTAACAGAAGAAAATATTGCATCCATTGCCCAAACTGGTGTGGACATTATTTCCTTAGGAGCATTAACCCATTCTGTGAAATGCTTTGATATTTCCATGAGATTTGAGAAATAAGAGAAGGAGAACGAATAATGAGACAACAAAAAAATATTGTTTTATTGCTTGTTGGCTGTCTGTTGGTGAGTGCCTTTGTAGGCTGTAGCAAGAAGCAGACGAATGATTCTTCTGAAAGTCTTCCAGTGGAAAATGAAGTTTCCGATGTAGATTCTGACGTAGATTCCGAAACGGAAATTATTCCCATTGAAGAGGAAAAGCAGTCAAGTGGTGACAAAAAAATGGTCATTACAATTGATACAGTCGAAATCAGTGAAGAGGAATTAAAAGCACAAGATTACACTGTTCCAGTATCAGTCACACTTGAAAAGAATGCAGGCATCACCTATTCTGAATGGGGTCTTTCCTATGATGACCGTTGTGAAGTGAAAGCAAGCACAACAAGACTGGAATACAATACAGTTTACGCCTTTAGTGAGGATAAGCCTTTTCTTTGGACAGCATGGAGCGGAGGAGCACAGGTATTTGAATATGAATCCCCCGTCTTGAATTTGTCTGTCCGTCTGCCAGAAGATGCAATGGTTGGGGATTTTTACCCCATCAAATACGAGAGTATCTCACAAGCCAATTCTCCCCATAAATGGAGTGACGGCACAAATGATTGGGTAGCCATGGATGCAGTTTCATGGAATGACGGCGGTGTGAAAGTTGTCGTTTCTGCTGATTAACTTTTTACCATCCTACAAAAATAACAACCTGTTGCACGAAATCAAGCAACAGGTTGTTTTTGAGTTAGAAGCTTCCAAAAGAAGGGGTATAAGAATTACCATCAAAGTAAGTATCATCCTGAACACTAGGAGTTGAACCGCCCGCAGATGGCTTCAATCCCGAAAAATGATGACTGCCCAGCTTGATAACATTTTCTGCAAGTTCGCTGTATTCGCTAGGAACAATATACCAGACACCATTGACAACTACAGCATAGCAAGTATCAGTCGTGATATAGCGTGGTTGAGCGACTTCAAGGAGCTTGTATAATTCAGGGTAACTTGTTTCAAGTTGTGTATTGTTGACCGCATCATAATAAACATCCTCATAAGTCGGAATATCTTCTGCATCATCCTTGACATAGCAAGTACCAACTGTTGCATGGGGGAATTCCGCAGAGCTAGCAGAATAGGAATCCGGTGCATAAATTCGAACAGAAAGGAAATTCACATCATCATTATAATAAGAATTATACTCATCAAGAGCCTTTGTTCTGTAACGCTGTGCAAGGGTAAAGTCAGTAAAGCCCCATGATTTCAGCAATTCGATGGTATTGGTATAATTCTCATAAATTGGCACACCGCAAATCATACCGAATAATTTTGCTGTCCTCATACTTTCAGGGGAAGTATTCTCAATATCTTGACGATAAACGGAAGCCAGATGTTTCAGGGCATCCGCTCCACCATTCACCCTCTTAGATTGTGAAGGCTTGTTGCTTTCGTAATTAGAATAGCGGTTGCAATTGATTTCGGGGTCATAGTACAGATTCATTTGAATTGTAGAGGGGATATATTTGCTCATGACCTTGTTATCGTATTCTGAATATTGTTCTTCCGTGCGGTAGTTCATCAAGTTTTCCATAGCCTCCCCATAAAGAGAAGTTCCCATGAAAATTTCAGAGAAGTGAATCAACTCATCTGGTGTGATGAGATAACGGCGGTGAATGGTTGAACCTGTGATAGTGTAGTAAGTAATTTCAAGACTGGTTGTATCCACATAGTTGAATTGATATTTGTCGGGGTCAGTTGCAATCTGCGCCCATGTTCTTTCATCCCAACCTTGGCGGTCATCACCAGTATAATAATAATCGGGCATCCCAGTAGAATAACCAGCATTTTTGAGATAAATTTCATCATTATTTTGATTGTAATACAATTTCATCAGTTTTTGTTCTCTGAGTTTTTCATTGATGTCATAGTTAGAAAGGGCGGCTTGCCTTTCCATCGTGTTATATGCAAAATTAGCAACATTATGAGAAATGAGCTTTTTATCATTTTTCCGGACGGAAACGAGGGCTTTATGTTGTTCAGTAACCGCCTTGATAATGTCACGGTCAGTATATTCAAGGTTAATTTCGAAGCCATCATAAACTTTTGAACTGAACTCAACCTGTACAGAGCTAACTGTTGCCGGAGCTGGTACATAATTGACTCTTCCAAATAAATTCGTTCCCACGCTCAAATAGAAGAATCCAATTGTTACCCCCACTGTCACAACGTAAGTAATCATAGACAACCAGAATTTTTTAAATCCTCTCTTTCTGACCACTTCCATGATGAAGTACACAATGGCAGAGAATAACAATGCAGGACCTACCACATTCACGTCCATCAAGCAGAGAATAGAAACCGTGACAAGTGTCAGCATCAAATAATATGCACCCACATAAACAAATGGTTGCCCGACAGCTTCTGCCTTTCTGCGCTTGTATAATTGCCATGCACCAATTAACATGATTGCAGTTATCAGCAAAATGCAAAAAATCCATCTGATATAAGTAGGGAACAATTGATGTAGAGTAGTTTGTGTTGCATGGGCTTCCCCATAACCGTAAGTATGAAGATATCCATTCATTGCATCATCCAGATTATCCCCCAGCATATAGAAAAGGAAAATCAATCCGCCAACTGGCGATAAATAGCCAATAATCTGCCACAAGTATTCAAATTCAAACCCTGTATTACTTGTGACAACTGCCATCACCGCAGCCATTGCCCCTGGAATCAAGCCATTCAGCAAAAAGTTCGTGTAAATGCTTTCGAACAATGTCCCACAGCATACCGTCACCAATGCGCTTAAAGTGTAATACATCAGCATCAGGGCAAATAATCCAATTGTCGCATACAAATAATATTTTGCTATCATGCCAAGGGATAAATTTTCATCAATCCGGCTGGAATCGAAGTCGATAAAATTTCCAAACAGGAAAATTTCTGCCAATCCAATAATACAGCTAATTAAATACGGCAACCCATAAAAGCCCAGACCTCCCAGATAGTCCGAAAAGAATCGCTGTGTGCCTGTCAAGGGCAATGCATACAACATATCTACTTTTGGCTTGCTGTGCAATTCCGTGAAGGAATGAATTGCAGAAAACATTCCCATGATGACCGAGACAGTCAAACAAAAGCTTCCTATCCCTGCGTATAGCCCCGTATTCGCTGTATCAAGAAAGTCAATATATTCCTCTGTGATACGAGACTCTCGAATCAACTGCAACATAATGGATGCCACTATCAACGGCACACCTAATAATTCCAGAATACAAGTCACAATTGCAAACTTCTGATTTTGCTTGATGACTCGTAATCCGTTCCGGAATGGGAATGCCTTACTTGAAAATGTTGCTGTCATACCCTAATCCCTCCAATTCATAAATAAATATCTCTTCCAATGTCAGCGGTATCAAATCCGATAACACCGGATTGTATGGCGCAAGGGCATTATCTATCTCTTCTTCTGTTCCCTTGACTATCATATGATACAAACTTTGTTTTTTGTCGAAATGCAAAATTTCCAAATTGCTAAAGTCCTCTTTGGTGAAAATTCTTTCCTTATCCGCAAAAGCCACTTGTACTTTATGTACAGCCCCTTTGAGGGAATCCAATTGCCGATTGAACACGATTTTCCCATGATGGAGCAAAGCTGCCGTGTCACAAAGTTCATTGATTTCTTTCAAATTATGGGATGAGATGACCACCGTCAATTCTCTTTCACACATAGCATCAACTATCATCCGCTTGACAATAATTCTCATAGTGGGGTCTAATCCGTCAAAAGCCTCATCCAATAGCAGATACGGCGCACCACTTGCCAAACCAATAATGACAATTGCCTGTCGTTTCATTCCCTTTGAATAGGTACTAATCTTTTTCTTTCGTGGGAGTTGAATCATTTCTTCCAACCGCTCAAAAATCTCCTCCGAAAATGCCGGATAGAACTGTTGATAGAATCGCTTCAATCCTTCTAGGGTGAAATTGGCAAATTGTACCGTTTCATCATTGATGAAGAATACCTTTTGTTTGGCTGAAACATTGTCATAAACTTCCTCATCATCAATTATCACTTGTCCGGCTTCCGGCTTGTAAATTCCGCTGAACAACCGCAATATGGTAGATTTTCCCGCACCATTCGAACCCAACAGCCCGAAAGCCGTCCCTTTGGGAATCTCCAGATTCACCCCATCCAAAGCCTTAAAATCCCCGAACGCTTTCACTGTCTCTTTCAACTGCATCATTCGTTCTCACTCTCCTTCAATAATTCCGTCAACCGTTTCCACAGCGTTTCCCCTGAAATCCCCATTTCCAGAGTTTGCCTCACAATGGAATCGAATTCCCCCAATAAGACTCCCTGCGCCTTCTCCAAATCAGGCTTAACCACGAAACTTCCCCGACCTGCCACAGACCGGACGAAACCGTCACGCTCCAGCAGGGCATACGCTTTCGCAACCGTGTTCGGGTTCACGTGCAATTCCATTGCAAGCCCCCGCACACTTGGCAATTGCGCCCCCTCCTGCAATTCCCCTTGAAGCAATGCCACTATCACACCCCGATAGAGTTGCTCATAAATGGGAATCCGGCTCATCAAATCCACTTCCATCATTCAACCACTTCCTTTCTGACTGTACCATTTGTATTAGCACACTTATAGTATAGCATGGATGACGGCATTTGTCAAGTATTTTTTTGAAATTTACAGCGCACTGACCGACAAATAAAGAAAAAGCCCTCATCAGAGAGGGCTTTTTGTATTGGTTACAGATTGAGCAGAGCCTTTTTGAGCAAAGCCAAATCAACGATATTGACAACATTGTCGCCGTTGAAGTCGCAGATTTTAGGAGGGGCGATTTTGGAGAGGAGCGTTTTCCGGAGCTGAATAGCATCCACAATGGAAAGTTTTCCGTCACCGCTCATATCACCGGCAATATCAGAAATGAACGTGTTGCCAATCGTGCGGAATTCATAGCCATATTTTTCAGCATATGCCTGAGCGGTTGAATTTTCATAACCGTAGATGATACCGCCAAACTGATAATTGTTTTGGTAGGCTGAATTGAAAATGGTCATTTGATTATCGAAAATTTCACAATCAGGATTCAGGAACGTGACAGATTTCAGATTCTCGCACCAAGTCAAAGAACAACTTACAGACTGCACATTTTCGGAGAATGTAATATCCTCCAATCCAGAAAAACCGAATAGATTAAAAGAAATTTCCGTGATGGTGTCTGGAATTGCAATCTGTTTGAGATTGACACATCCACCAAAAGCAGCATCACCAATTTCCGTCACAGAATCCGGAATGCTGATTTCTTTCAAATTTTTGCAAGAGGCGAAGCAAGTATCTCCTAATGTCGTGACGGTTTCCGGAATGACAATATTGTCAAGAGACCAGCACCCCATAAAAGCACCATGTCCAATCGTGGTGAGGTGTTCCGGAAAATTGAAATTTTGTAAAGAATGGCAACTCTGAAATAATTCTTCCGGAATGACGGTCATATTGTCAGGGAGTTGTGCTGTTTCCAAATCAGCACATTGATAGAAAATATTTTTTCCAAATTCTGTAATTGTTTCAGGAATCGAAACTGCTTTCAAACCAGTTGAAGCGAACGCAGAATTCCCGATAGAAGTCAGACTTTCTGGAAACTGAATTTCCGTGAGGTTGGAACAGCCAGTAAAAGCACCAGCACCAATGCTCGTCAAAGTATCTGGTAAAATGACAGTTTCCGACAGGTTAGAACAGCCAGCAAAAGCATCAGCACCAATGCTCATCAAAGTATCAGGTAAAATCACAGCGGAAAATTGTTCAAGGCGGAAAGCCCTTTCTCCAATAGAAGTCACAGGCAAGCCGTCAATTTCGCTTGGAATTTCGATAGTCTGAAAAGCGTGGTCTTCAAAAACAAATGGATTATCAAAACCAGTGATTTCAATGTAGTCACCATAATTCACATAAGTAAAGTCTTGATAAGTTTGTTCAATGGGTTCTGATTCTTCCGCATTGGCGGTCATAGGGGAAAGACTGCAAAGCATCCCCAATACAAGCAAAATCGCAGAAAACCGTTTTTTCATGTTTCATCATCCTTTCATGATTGGTGTTATCCCTACTATAATAGTACATACGAAATGAAATGTAAAAAAACAATGAACAAATAATAACTTTTTTATGAATTTTCAAGTGATATATTCCCTCACATGGAGAGGAATCCCCAAAATGTCGGCTTGCTGTTGGGCTTCCTGAATTTCTTCAGGAGAAATGACATCAACCACAGTAAAAGCGACTTCCATTCCGGCAATTTGACAGCGTTTGGCGAAATCGAGCATGGTAGCATAAGCATTTTCGGGCATTCCAGCCGGACGAGTGACACGGTGATAAACGGCAGAATTGCCACCATTGAGACTAATGGAAACTTTATCAATCACACTTGCAATCTGTTCAGGGGCTGTGCCGTTGGCTTCTTTGGAATTGTAAATTTCCGTCAAACCGTTGGTATTCAGGCGGAGAATCACAGAGGGGCATATTTCACGGATATATTTCGCCAATTCACAAAGGAGGGAAAGTCTCATGGTTGGTTCACCGTAGCCACAGAAGACGATTTCAGGATAGCTGGATAAATCACGTTCAGCGAGAGCCTGTTTCATTTCGTCAAGCGTGGGTTCATGTTCCAGCCAAAGAGGGTCAGAACCATAAGCACCATCATTGTTGTTACGAATGCAGAAAATGCAGTTGCAAGGGCATTTGTTGGTAATATTCAGATAGAGATTACCACCTGTTTCATAGGTGAGTGTCATAGCCTTTTTCATGAGAAAACCTCCTATTTGTGATAGCCCGTGCCTTTGTCGATTTGATAAGCACGGTAAATTTGTTCAAGAAGCATAACAGAAGCGAGGGCATGAGGAAAAGTCATAGCCGACATGGAGAGTTTGCAATAAGCCTGTTGTTTAATAGAATCATCCAGCCCGAAGGAACTGCCAATGATAAACGTAACAGCACTGTCTTTCATGGGAATTTGTTGTGTCAGCAATTGAGAGAAAGCCACACTGGAAAGTTGTTTACCCTCAATGCAGAGGGGAATTGCCAAGCCCTTAATGGATTTCCGGAGAGCATCCGCTTCCTGAGAAAGGGCTTTATCGATTTCCTTTTGAGAGGGGTTATCAGGGAGACGAACAGCAGGGAGTTGAGTAAATTGTATCTTACAGAAAGGGGAAAGCCGTTTGATGTAGAGGTCTTGTGCATTGACGAGATGGGGTTCTTTCTGTTTGCCGACAGTCAATAATTGAATGAGCATCAAAAGACAACTGCACCCCCTTTCGTTTGAGTCGGAGCGATACCAAGGAGGTAGTCAACACCATTCTGAAATTCTGCAAGCCCTTGTAAAGCAGATTGAGCGGCTAAGTATTGGGTGTTATTGTTAGGGCTGAGATGACCGAGTAAAATTCTGGTAGTGCCGTTTCTCACGAGGTGAGCGGCAAAGGAAGCGGAATCCTGATTAGACAAGTGACCATAATCGGAAAGAATACGGTTTTGGAGTTGGGGAGGGTAAGAACCATTTCGGAGCATATCGGGGTCATAATTGGATTCCAGCAGAATCATATCACAGCCAGTAACGGCGAGTTTGACCTCATCAGTAACAATCCCCAAATCGGTACACACAGCACAGGACTTGTCATCACTGGTATGAATCCGGAAACCACAGCTTCCCTGAGCGTCATGCATGGTAGGGAATGAAAAAATTTCGAAGTCGCCACAAGAGACAGGGGTTTGAAAGTCCATAGTAACAGTTGGGAGATTTTCAGGGAGGTGTCCATCAGCGGACAATTTTTTCAAAGTAAGTTCAGTAGCATAAACAGGGACGTGCAGCTGTTTTTCGAGGACTTTCAGCCCCTTGATATGGTCGGAGTGAGTATGCGTGATGAAGATACCCCGAATGGCACGTTGTGGAATTTGGTTACAATGGAGCGTTTCAAGAATCCTTTTGCAAGAAGCCCCGACATCCACCAGAATACCGGAATGCTCATCCCCGATATAAGAGGAATTGCCGCTGCTGGAGCTGAAAAGAGGATAAAATTTAGCCATTCTGAAAGTGTTCACTTCCTTACAGATAAAGTACATGACCGCACAAAGAAAATGTGCGGTCGGATAATTATTCACAGCGGATATTTGCGCCGATTTGTCGGAGCTTTTCCACGATATGGGAATAACCTCTTTCAATGTGATAAACGTCAGTAATTTCAGTTACCCCTTCCGCAGCCAGACCGGCAATAATCATAGCCGCACCAGCTCTTAAATCGCAAGCTTTGACCTTAGCACCATGTAAGACAGGCACACCGAAAATAATAGCCCCATCCTTAGTGGTGTTAATGTCCGCCCCCATTCTGCGGAGTTCGTAAGCATATTTGAAGCGGTCTTCCCAAACCTGTTCAGTGACATTACTCTGACCGCTTGCCAAACAAAGGAGCGCAGCCATTTGGGGTTGCATATCCGTAGGGAATCCGGGGTAAGGTTCGGTTTTGATGTTAGTAGCATGAAGTATTTGATGGTCGTCAACGTACACTCTGACAGCAATATCATTATCAGACTGTTCAACCTCCTGAATCTGAACACCACATTCAGCAAGCCTTTCTGAAATATCTTTCAGGTGGTAAGGAATCACCCCATGAATCAGCACATCTCCTCTGGTAGCAGCAGCAGCCACCATGAAAGTACCTGCCTCAATCTGGTCAGGCACAACGGAATAAATTCTTTCCTCCACAGAGCCTTCCTGCAAATTGCCTTGTAAGAGGGGAGTACCCTCAATGATGATTTTATGTGTACCAGCACCGGAGATATTTGCACCCATGTAATTGAGAAAATTTGCAAGGTCAACAATGTGAGGTTCACGAGCGCAATTCTCAATAATGGTAACTCCCTCAGCCTTGACAGCTGCTAAGATTGCATTCATAGTTGCACCAACAGAAACAACATTCAGGCTAATCAAAGCCCCCTTCAGATGTTTTGCGGAAAGCTCTACAGCATCCACAAATTCCTCATCGGAATCATCTTTTGTTTTGATAAGGGTAGTATCTGCCCCCAGTGCTTCAAATGCAAGTAAATGTTGGTCAATGGGTCTTTCTCCCAGATTACACCCCCCTGGCATAGCCGCTCTTGCTTTGCCGAATCTTCCCAGCAATGCGCCAAGGAAATAATAGGAAGCTCGCATTTTTCGTGCGAGACGTTCAGGCACTTCATATTTGTTGACATCAACGCAAGAAATTCGATAAGCACCGTTTCCCAGTTCCTCCACAACTGCTCCCAATTCCCTTAGAATTGTCAAGCATATTTCCACATCGCTAATGTCCGGTACATTTTCAATAATACACGGAGCATCTAACAGAAGGGTTGCAGGGAGAATGGCAACAACAGAATTTTTTGCACCAGAAACATAAATATCGCCTGTCAGCCGGTTTCCGCCTTCTATCACAAATTTATCCACGTTCTTCTCTCCTTCATGGTTGCAGCTCTCTCTATTACTGCACTTTTATTACTGAGTGGTTGCCACTGGATACCAGTGGATTTCACTCCCGTCATACTGTTCTACAGTAACGCTTTTAATATAAACGGATTCTTTCGGTTTGTTGTTTTCGGGATTTGTCGGCACATGGGAAATAGCCTCTACAATGTCCATACCATCAATCACTTGACCGAATACAGTATACCTGCCACCGTCCAGCCAAGGCGCACCGCCATACTGCTGATAAAGTTCCTTTGCCTCTGTTGTGTAATAAATCTGATAGGCTTCACTTACTTCGTCAAGTTCCTGCGCCGTCATTTTTTGACCTGTCACAATATAAAATTGACTGCCATCTGTTGAAGTACTGCCGGAGTTTGCATAAGCCAACGCACCACAGACGTTAATCAATTGGGAATCAGAGCCACCGTCAAAGAAACCACCCCAACAGCTCTCACCGCCTGTACCTGTCCCTTTCGGGTCTCCTCCCTGAATCATGAAATTTTCCATAACCCGATGAAAAATGAGTTCATCATAATAGCCGTTTTTCGCCAATGTAACGAAATTTTCGCAGGCTTCCGGCAATCGTTCCGGAAAAAGTTTCAGCTTGATGTCTCCATAATCTTTGACATGGATAACAACAATTTCCTCACCTTCTACAGGTGCAGTATAATTCAAAATGGGCTTTTCATCAAGTTGGATATATTTCCGTCCGCATCCCGTACCACATAATAACAGTATCATGCAGGCAACAGCCCAAAAACAGTGTTGTTTCATAGTGTCCCCTCTTTACAGCGGTATTTCACAATATATGGATATGGGTCAATCCTATTATTATATTATACAACATTCTTTTTCATTTGTAAAGTGTAATTTCCATTGTTTAGAAAAAATGGATAAGAATATAATCATCCATTTTGGAAACGTTGTGAAAAATCCCAGAAAATGCGGAATTATGGGAGCATATTCAAGGCTCTGTCTTCTTCCCCATACGTTGAAATTGTAATAGAAAGAATCTGAATGTCTTCCAATGGCGGAGTATATCCGCCTTCACTTGCTGAATCATATAATTTCGCCGAGCAGATAGCCTCTACTACATCAAGACCAGAATATGCCTGTCCGAAAACGGTAAATTGTTGGGAAAAATTGGGAACACCGCCCCATTCAATGAAAGTATTTGCTAACTCCTCATTGCCGGATGCTTCCTTGAATTCCTGTAAAAATTCCTCATCTGAAAAATCAACTGAATTCAGCACCATAAAACGGCTTCCGGTATAGAATGTCTCGTTGTGGAAAAGCCGTTTCGTGAAACTGGTATCAACCGTTGTATTCATGGAACAAAGCGCACCCTTGAAAGACCATAAATTCTGATGAATTTCCTGTGGTAAATGCTCTTGCTCTTCCGTCGCAGAATCGGGCAAATTTCCGGAAGAATCCCCAGCCCCACAAGCAAAATAAACATCATTTTTTACCTCAAAAACATAGGTATTATCATAATAACCGCTTTCAGCAAGACTGATAAATTGTGCAACGGTTTGGGGTGCATATTCCGGATATAATACCGCCCGAATTTCTCCCATTGTCGTGGTGATAATGGCAGTCGGTGAACCTTCCTGAATTTCTTCCGTCTGAACCAATTCAAGGGTATCAGGGTCAATCATTTTATACCCCTGATGAGAAATCATCACAATTGCATAAAACACAATGAAGCTAATCAATGAAGCAAACATCAGAAAAATACCCAGACGAGAAAGCGTTTTATTTCCACCATGAAGATTACGATTCGCCATTCAATTTAACTCCTTATCCAATGGGATTATAATTTTTTAATTTCCACACCCTGACGAGTTTCACGCACAGAATAACCCTTTGCAGTGATTTCATCACGGATTCTGTCAGCCTCTGCGAAATTCTTTGCCTTTCTAGCCTCTTTGCGCAGTTCCACGAGGTCAAGAATTTCCTGAGGAATTTCAGCCTCTTTGCGTTCATACAGCAAGCCCAATACATCAATCAATTCATTGAATGCTTTCAGCCCCTCTTCCAATTCTTCTTTGGGAGTAGAAGCATCAGCAGACATGATATTGAGTTCACGCACCAACTCAAACACAGCGGTCAAGCCGTCAGCGGTGTTCAGGTCATCTTCCATAGCCTTGATAAAGTCTGTTCTTGCCTTTTCAAAAATTGCCTTTGCATTAGGAGAAACAGCACCAGATTTCGCCTGTTTGATAGCAGCAGTAAGAGAATCACGGCACTGATACAATCTATCGAGAGAAGCTTTGCAAGCTTCGAGGAGCTGAACGCTGTAATTCATAGGCGCACGGTATTGAGCCTGAATCATCAGATAGCGGATAACTTCATAGCCATATTGTTCAGCGACTTCACGAGTCAGGAAAAAGTTATTGAGCGATTTCGACATTTTTTGATTATCGACATTGATATGACCATTATGCATCCAATAATTCGCAAAAGGAACACCATTAGCGGCTTCTGATTGAGCAATCTCATTTTCATGATGGGGGAAAATGAGGTCATGACCGCCACAATGCAAATCAATGGTATCACCGAGGGTATGTTTTGCCATGCAAGAGCATTCAATATGCCAACCGGGTCTACCAGCCCCCCACGGAGAATCCCAATGTTGTTCATCTGTTCCGCACCCTTTCCAGAGCGCAAAATCGAGGGGGTCTTCCTTAATGTCGTTCACGTCTACTCTAGCCCCCGCAATCAAATCATCAAGGGACTGTCCGGAAAGTTTGCCATAGTCTTGGAATTTGCGAGTACGGTAGTAGACATCATTTCCAGCCCGATAAGCATACCCATTATGTTCAAGTGTCTGAATAAACGGAATAATTTTATCCATGAAAAGTGTCACTTTCGGATGAATTGTAGCCGGACGGACATTTAACCCAGTAGCATCCTTTTCATATTCCTTGATATATTTTTCAGAGCATTCTTCAGGAGTGATACCCTCCTCTTTTGCCTGCTTGATAATCTTGTCATTGACATCAGTATAATTTTGTACGAAATTGACTTCATATCCACGATATTCCAAAAATCTGCGGAACACATCAAACACACAAATAGGTCTTGCATTGCCGATATGAATATAATTGTAAACCGTAGGGCCACACACATACATATTCACTTTATTTGGTGTAATGGTCTTAAATTCCTCTTTTTTGTTGGTCAGGGTATTGAAAATTTGAATCATAATTGATAACCTCCAGACTGTTAATAGAATGTATTTCCCATGAATACATTACTTTTGTGATTTTTCAGCGTTTATTCTCTCCAATTCTGCAAGCCGTTTTTCGAGGTGTTTGACCTGATGACGGAGCTGACAGATTTCGATTTCAATGGGATTGGGGATATGGACTTGGTCTAAATTTTCCACAGGACATTCCACTTTCTGCCCATTTCGGCGGACGATACGAGCCGGAACGCCAACCGCCGTGCAATTATCCGGCAATTCCTCTAGAACCACTGCACCAGCGGCAATTTTGACATTATTCCCCACTTTAAAAGGACCCAGCACTTTCGCCCCTGAACCAACCATGACATTATTCCCTAATGTAGGGTGACGTTTTCCCTTATCCTTACCAGTACCGCCCAAAGTGACACCCTGATATAAAAGGCAATCGTCCCCGATTTCTGCGGTTTCGCCAATCACGACCCCCATACCGTGGTCAATGAAAAATCGTTTCCCAATTTTCGCAGCGGGATGAATTTCAATCCCCGTAAAAAATCGGGAAGTCTGGGAAATCACTCTCGCCGTCATATGCATACCGTGATGATGAAACCAATGCGCAACACGGTAATGCTGAATTGCATGAAGTCCGGAATAGGTCAGTAAAATTTCCAGACTGCTTGTTGCAGCAGGGTCACGCTCCTTGACTGCCTGAATATCTTCTTTTAACTGTTCAAACAAGAAATAAATCCCTCCTGTAAATAAAAACACCTCCCTTGCCATGTCGCAAAAGAGGCGCACTGAATGCGTTGTTCCACTCTCTGGAAACTTACGAAGTCCATAACGCAGACCTGCGCCAACAGATACTTACCGGATTTCCGGTTTCCCTGTTGAAGCTGACAGTCGCACTTCACAGAAACCGCCCATACCGTCACACCATCCCGATACTCTCTGAAAAGCTCCTTTTCCTGTTACTCTAACTGCTACGCCTTTATCTAGATTCACTTGATTAGAATGAATTGCTATATTCTATTATATACGAAATATGAAAAAATGTCAACCCCACAAACAAAAATTTCAAATTATAGAGACAATTGACAAGAAGTGTTGAATATGCACTAATAAGATGGATGAAATATCGTATTTTTTGTAAAATCCTACAAATCTGTTTTTTATGCTTGACAATTCGTGAAAATCGTGGTACACTAAAATTAGCACTCAGGGATAAAGAGTGCTAACAGCCCGAAACTTTGACTGCCAGAAAGGAGAGCGCATTCAGAGATGAATGAACGAAAGCTGAAAATACTGGTTGCCGTTGTGGAGGAATATGTACGAACCGGCGAGCCTGTTGGCTCAAAGACAATAGCAAGCCTTCCAGAAATCAATGTTTCGGCGGCAACGGTTCGTAATGATATGGCAATGCTGGAACAACTTGGACTACTTGAACAGCCTCATACTTCCGCCGGTAGAGTGCCTACCATCAGCGGATACAGGCTCTATATTGAAAAGCTCATGAGTCCCCCCAGCCTTCCGATTGAAGAACAGCAGCGCCTGGATGAAATGCTCAGCAGGAGCAGCAGCGGTATCACGGAGGAGCTGCTGATTCAGAACGCAACCACAGCATTAGCGGAATTAACCAAATGTGCGGCTGTGGTTTCTGATTTTTCGCCGAAATTCTCCGTCATTTCAAAAGTCGAGGTCATTCCGGCAGGAAAAAGGGTTTATGTAGTACTTCTGATTACTTCCGGCGGTAATATCAAAAATAAAATGTGCCGGCTGGAATTTGATTTGACCAGTGAACAGCTTGCAGTATTTTCTGATTATCTTTCACAGCATCTGGAAGGTGTTTCCGTTGCGGATTTATCGGAAGAGATGATGGAAAACCTGACGGCTGCCATGAGTGCTTACATGATGACCATGTCACCGCTGATTCGTGGCGTGCGTGAAATTTCCAGAGATTTGCGCCAACACGCATTATTGCTCAGCGGAGAAAGTAACCTGTTTTCCTGTAAAGAACTTGACAAAATGGAAGTTGTCCGGTTGATTGAACGCAAGGACGAGCTTTCCAAATTGCTGGATGATTCATTCAGCGGTATCAAGGTATTGTTTTCTGACAATAATTTTGTCATTGGAAATTCCAGTCTGATTGTTTCCAAGTACCATAAGGGTCAGCATAGTGTTGGTTCTTTGGGTGTCATTGGGCCAATGCGTCTGGATTATGCAAAAGTGATACCTTATATTGAATATGTTTCACAAAGGATTACTGATTTGATTTCGGAAACAGATACAATTCCCGAATCACAAAGCAGCATCTTTGAAAAGGATAAGAAAGAGGGTGACTCCCATGAGTGAAAAAGAAAATGAAGAAATTCTGGAAGAGCAGACAGAACCGACAAATGATTCTGAATCGGAAACTTCCGAGGAAATTCCCGAAGATACTCCCTCAGAATCTTCAGAAGAAATTGAGCAGATGCTTGACGACATTGATGGTTCTGACGAATTGGAAGCAGAAAGAGAGCGTTATTACCGCCTCTTAGCAGAATATAAGAATTTCCAAAAGCGTACAGCCAAAGAAAAACAAGAAACTTATGGTGAAGCAACCGCCCATTGTATTGGCGAATTGCTCCCCATCATTGATAATTTTGAAAGAGCAGTGGATGCACAGTGCAGTGATGAAAATTATCATTCCGGTGTGGTGATGATTTTGAATCAGCTCCGCATTTTCCTTGAAAAGCAAGGTGTAACGGAAATTCCGGCACTTGGTGCAGAATTTGACCCCAATATTCACAATGCTATCAAACAGGCAGAAGCAACAGAGGAATTCCCTGAAAATACTGTCTGTGAAGTATTCCAGAAAGGCTATCTTTACAAAGAAAAGCTGATTCGTCCGGCATTGGTTGCCGTTGCTGGATAATACAATCAAAAATGATAAGAGTGATAATCTAGAAAGGATGATTTTTTATGGGAAAAATTATTGGTATTGACCTTGGTACAACAAACTCTTGTGTTGCAGTTGTAGAAGGTGGCGACGCAGTTGTCATTACAAACGCAGAAGGCGCAAGAACAACCCCTTCCGTTGTTGCATTCTCTAAGACTGGTGAGCGTCTCGTTGGTAAGGTTGCAAAGAATCAGGCTATCACAAACCCTGATAAAACAATCTCTTCCATCAAGCGTCATATGGGTTCTAACTACAAAGTAGATATTGACGGCAAGAAATATACCCCACAGGAAATTTCTGCAATGATTCTCCAGAAGCTGAAAGCAGATGCAGAAGCTTATATTGGTGAGCCAGTGACAGAAGCAGTCATTACTGTTCCGGCATATTTCACCGATGCACAGCGTCAGGCTACAAAGGATGCAGGACAGATTGCAGGCTTGACTGTTCGCAGAATTATCAACGAACCAACAGCAGCAGCACTTTCCTATGGTATCGATAAAGAAGATGACCAGAAAGTTATGGTTTATGACCTTGGTGGTGGTACGTTCGACGTATCCATCATTGAAATGGGTGAAGGTTTCCAGCAGGTAGTAGCAACCGCAGGTAATAACCATTTGGGCGGTGATGATTTCGACCAGAGAATCATTGATTGGATGGTTGATGAATTCCGCAAAGACCAAGGCATTGACCTTTCCAAAGATAAGATGGTAATGCAGAGATTGAAGGATGCCGCAGAAAAAGCAAAGATTGAATTGTCTTCTGCTTCCACCACAAACATCAATCTCCCCTATATCACAGCAGATGCAACAGGACCCAAGCATTTAGACCTCACACTTTCTCAGGCGAAATTCAATGAATTGACCTCTGACCTTGTTCAGGCAACAATGGGACCCGTACGTCAGGCATTGGAAGATTCCGGTTTGAATACCTCTGAATTGGATAAAGTTCTGATGGTTGGTGGTTCTTCCAGAATTCCGGCAGTGCAGGAAGCAGTCAAGAAGTTAATCGGGAAAGAACCGTTCAAGGGAATCAACCCTGATGAATGTGTTGCATTAGGCGCAGCATTACAAGGCGGTGTATTGGGTGGCGATGTCAAGGAAGGTTTGATGTTGCTGGATGTAACCCCATTGTCTTTGGGTATCGAAACAGCCGGCGGAGTTTGTACCGTCATGATTCCAAGAAATACCACAATCCCGACCCAGAAGAAAGAAGTATTCTCCACCTACGCAGACAATCAGCCAGCCGTTGACATCAACGTATTGCAGGGTGAACGTCAGTTTGCAAGAGATAACAAGCAGTTGGGAACATTCCGTCTGGATGGCATTGCACCGGCTATGCGTGGTGTACCGAGAATTGAAGTTACTTTCGACATTGACAGAAATGGTATTGTAAACGTATCTGCCAAGGACTTAGGCACAGGCAAGGAGCAGAATATTTCCATCACAGCTTCTACCAATATGTCCAAGGAAGATATTAACAAGGCTGTCGAAGAAGCCAAGAGATATGAAGAGGAAGACAAGAAACGCCGTGACGAGGTAGAAACCAAGAATCAGGCTGAAAATATGCTCCTCCAATTCAAGAACCAGCTGGAAGAATTCAAGGACAAAGTGCCGGAAAATGTTCTTTCCAACGTTCGTAATAAGATGTCTGAACTCCAGAATGCAGTTGATGCAAACGACACCGCAGGCATGAAGGCGAAAATGGATGAACTCCAGAAAGCCATGATGGAAGTTGGCAACAACATCTATCAGCAAGGTGGCGGCGCACAAGGTCAGCCGAATTTTGGTCAGGGTGCAGCTCCGAACTTCTCAGAAGAAGATAACGGCTCTGATGATGGTGATGATGTCATTGATGCTGATTTCACAGAAGCTTAATCAAAATTGACAGATAGACTATCAGGGCAGAGTTTCTCTGCCCTTATAGCCGATTATAGGAGAAGGGGTAACAGGTGTACCCTTTCCGCAAGAAAGAGTATTGAAGTAACGAAAGGAGAGCCGCTTGATGCGGTGGGTTGAATATGGCTGATAAACGTGATTATTATGATGTGTTGGGTGTGTCGAGAACTGCAAGTGAAGATGAAATTAAAAAGGCATACCGTAAAATGGCACGAGAAAACCATCCTGACCTTCACCCAGACAAAGTGGAGGAATGTGAGGCGAAAATGAAGGAAATCAACGAAGCCTATTCCGTCTTGTCTGACCCTGAAAAGCGGCAGAAATACGACCAATTTGGAGCAGATGGAGTTGACGGAGCAGGCGGATTTGGTGGCTTTGGTGGCGGTGGCTTTACAGGAAGTTACACCGGCGACATGGGCGACATTTTTGATAGCCTGTTTGGGAACATATTCGGCGGAGGGATGTCCGGCGGAGGATTCCGTAATACTTCATCCAATGCCCCACGACGTGGAAAGGATGTCAATTACAGTACCAGCATTAGTTTTATGGAAGCGTGTACAGGGAAAAAGCAAGAATTGGAAATTGCTCATCAAGAGATATGTCCCTCTTGTAGTGGTACTGGTGCAGAATCCGGCACAACAACAGAAGTTTGTCCCGATTGTCACGGAAAAGGAAGCATTCGTGTTACCCAGCAAACGCCCCTTGGAGTGATTTCCTCTACAAGACCCTGCCCGCACTGTGGCGGAAAGGGGACAATTATTAAAAATCCTTGTTCTAAATGTCGTGGCGTTGGAAAAGTCAAGGTACAAAAGAAAGTATCTGTCAATATTCCGGCTGGTATTGATAATGGTCAGGTACTGCGTGTATCTGGAGAAGGGGATTGTGGTATCAACGGAGGGCCCGCAGGCAATCTGAATGTCAGTGTAACCGTTCGTCCACATCCTATCTTTAACCGTGACGGCTATGATGTTCATTGTGAAATTCCGATTACTTATGCGCAAGCTGTCCTTGGTGATGAAATTACCGTTCCCACCATTGACGGAAATGTCAAGTTGACAATTCCGGAAGGAATTCAAAATGGCGAGGAAAGAAGACTCAAAGGGAAGGGTGTCAAGTATTTACAGCAGGATAGACGTGGAGACCAATACGTCAGATTCTATATTGAAGTTCCACGCAACCTTTCCAAAAAGCAGAAAGAATTGCTCAAAGAGTTTGAAAATTCTCTGGAAGATAGAAATTATGCCAAAAGACAAGGCTTCTTTGATAAGCTCAAAGACCTCTTCAGAGGACAGCAATAAGACACAATATTTCAGGCACAGTTTCGGCTGTGCCTTTTTTGATGAAAATTTTTTCGTTTTAGGGCTTGTATTCTTGAAAAAGATATGGTATAATAAGAAAGAACGTATGCTGAAAAATTCATGCATAGAAAGGAAGGCAAGGTTATGTTATACATGGAAAATCATATCGGAACAATTGGAATTTCTGATAACTATTTGCGTGAACTGACTGAGCAAACTGTACTGCAATGTTTTGGAGTGGCTGGATTTTCTCAGCCAACATTGATTGACCGGCTGACAGGAAATAATTTCAGCACGGTAAAAATCACCGAAAGAAATAAACAATTGGAAATTACACTGCATATCAGAATTGTATATGGTGTGAATATTCCTGCTGTAGCAAATTCACTCATTCACAAAGTGGAATTCGTGGTGCAGGATGCTGTCAGAGTTCCCGTTTCCCGTGTTCGTGTATTTGTTGATGAAATTGTAGAACGATAAGCAGGAGGACTGTTGGATGAATGGTAAGCTTTTAAAGGCTGCAATTAGTAGTGCAGCCGTTACAATTGAGAAAAATCGAAAGGACATTGACGAATTGAATGTCTATCCTGTTCCAGATGGTGATACAGGGACAAATATGTCTATGACAATGACCGCAGCAAGACGAGAATTGAGTGTTCTTTCTGATGACATTACCGTTGCAGAAGTTGCAGAAAAAGCCGCCTCTGCAATGCTTCGAGGTGCAAGAGGAAATTCAGGTGTAATCCTCTCACTGTTATTCCGTGGCTTTGCCAAAGGAATGGCAGGACTGGAAGAAGCCAACGGCAAGGACATTGCCAACGCTTTGGAAATGGGCGTTAAGGCGGCATATAAAGCCGTGATGAAGCCCACAGAGGGAACAATTCTCACCGTGGCAAGAATGGGCGCACAGCAGGCACAATTGACCGCTATGGAAACCAATGACCCTGTCAATGTCTTTGAGGAAACCTGCAAGGCAGCAGCACAGGCATTGGCAGAAACCCCCGAACAATTACCCATCTTGAAAAAAGCTGGTGTTGTGGATGCAGGTGGAAAGGGCTTATTGACCGTATGGGAAGCAATGCTGGCTGTATTCCGTGGCAATGCCCCAGCTGAACCAGAGGAAGCCCCTGCACCTGTCAAGCGGAATGAGCAGATTGCAATTGGAAGGGTTGACCTTGAAGGGGAAATTACTTTCACCTATTGTACAGAATTCATTGTACAGAAACATAAGGATTGCCCCGACCCCTTCAAACTCCGTGCATATCTGGAAACAATTGGCGATTGTGTGGTATTGGTAGATGATGACGATATTATTAAAGTTCATGTTCATACAGACAATCCGGGGTTAGCATTACAAAAAGCCCTAGAATTTGGACAGTTTGTCAATGAACCCAGACCCAAGGTGGAGAATATGCGCATTCAGCACGCTAACAGAGTGAAATCCGCTCAAAATGCCGCCCAAGATGAAACCTATGTCAGAGCCGAGCCGGAAAAAGCATTTGGATTTGTAGCTGTTTGTGCTGGGGAAGGCTTTGAGAATATGTTCACAGAATTAGGAGCTGACAATATTGTCAGAGGTGGACAGACTATGAACCCTTCCACAGAGGACATTTTGAAAGCGGTTCATGCAACCCCTGCAAGAAATGTATTTGTATTGCCAAATAATAAAAATATCATTATGGCAGCCGAACAAGCCGTAGCCCTTGCAGATAGAAACGTCATTGTATTGCAAACCCGAACCCTTCCCCAAGGTGTCAGTGCATTATTAGCATTTGATGAATCACTTGACGCAGAGGGAAACAGAATCGCCATGACAAAGGCATTTGAGAAAGTTTCCACAGGACACATCACATTTGCAGCCCGTGATTCTGAGATTGACGGAAAACCCATCAAACAAGGCGAAGTATTAGCCTTAGATAATGGAAAATTGGCATTCACAGGACGTGAGTTAAATCACACAGCTTACAAGCTTGCCAAAAAGCTCATTAACAGTGATACCAGTTTCCTGACAATTGCCTACGGTCAGGATGTTTCGCAGGAGACAGCCGAGGAATTATCCGCAAAGTTGCAGGAAAAATTTGGCGACCGTTTAGAGGTAATTTTGATGGATGGCGGACAGCCAGTGTATTACTACATTCTTTCAGCCGAATAATATGGAATTGCAGAGTTTTCGGCAAATGCCGGAAACTCTGCTTTTTTAGGAGGAATCATGCAAAAATTATTTGAATCCATCAAGCATCTGAAAGGTGTCGGAGTGAAGCGTTTCCAGATTTACCAAAAAATCGGTATCAATACCCCCTATGACCTCTTGTATTATTTTCCCCGAACCTACAAAGATTACCGAGACCCCATCCCGATAGCAGACACAGAAACCGATATGCAAGCCGTCATTCGTGTGACAATCACCGCCAAGCGCACCCCCATCAATACCCGAACTGGAATGCAGATTTATTGTGCAGATGCCCAAGACGACAGCGGAACGCATATTTTAATAAAAATCTTCAATAACGTCTATGGCTTTCAGGCGTTGGAAGTTGGCAGAACCTACACCATGTACGGCAAAATATCCGGCAGTTCCATGCAGAGAGAAATCCAATCTCCCACCATCCATAGGGAAACGGATTCCCCAATTGAAGCGATATATCCGCAGACAACCGGCTTAACAAGTGCCATGGTTCGCACGAACATCAAAGAATGCTTGCAGTTGTTAGATGAACACCCCTTTGAGACATTGCTCACCACATTACGCACGCAATTTGGACTATCTACCCTCACCAAAGCCATGCACGGCATCCACCAGCCGGAAACCATGCAGGAAGTCGAAGAAGCCCGACATTGCCTAGCCTTTGAGGAAATGCTAAGGTTAAAATTAGGCTTATCCCTTATGAAAATCAATGCCACCAAACAAACAGACTACCCCATGAACCCCGAAACAAGCCTACAGCCATTTTACCAAAGTCTTCCCTTTGCATTAACCACCGCCCAAAAGAAAGCGATTCAGGAAATGGTATCCGACCTTTCCAGCGGAACACCCATGAACCGCCTCTTACAAGGCGACGTAGGAAGCGGAAAAACCGCAGTCGCCGCAGCAATATGCTATTATTGCGCCCAGAATGGTTGCCAGAGCGTCATCATGACCCCCACGGAAATTTTAGCCGGACAGCATTATCAAACGTTCAGGGACTTTCTAGAGCCGTTAGGAGTGAAAGTATGTCTGTTGACAGGTTCATTGAAACCGAAGGAGAAAAAGCAGATACAAGACCAGATAGCCGACGGCACATTTCAAGTTATCGCCGGAACACACGCTGTATTTCAGAAAGCGGTCAATTACCAGAAATTAGCCTTAGTCATCACTGACGAACAGCACCGTTTTGGAGTTGCCCAGCGTGCAGAATTAGCCAAAAAAGGCGGAATTCCACACAAATTGGTCATGTCCGCCACGCCCATCCCCCGAACATTGGCATTGATGGTATATGGAGATTTGGAAGTTTCCGTTCTGGATGTCATGCCCATGGGGCGGAAGCCCATCAAAACTTATGCCGTCACTGGAAAACTCCGTGAACGTGCCATGAAATTTCTCACCAATGAATTGCACCAAGGCAGACAAGCATACATTGTATGCCCTGCCATTGACGAAGGAGAAAGCGATTTGAAAGCCGTTACCGCCTATGCAGATTCCGTTCGTGAAAATCTCCTGAAAGGCTGGAAAATCGACATTTTGCATGGTCAGCTCACCCCCGAAGAAAAAGACATAGCCATGGAAAAATTTCGCCATCATGAAACAGATGTGTTAATCTGTACAACAGTAGTAGAAGTCGGGGTAGACGTACCAAACGCAACCGTTATGGTAATCGAAGATGCAGAGCGTTTCGGGTTATCCCAATTGCACCAGTTGCGGGGACGTGTCGGAAGAGGACAGTACCAGAGTTATTGCATCCTTGTGACGGAACACGCCACGGAAGAAGCAAAAGAGCGTTTGCGCCTGTTGAGCAGTACCACAAACGGTTTTGAAGTGGCACAAGCGGATTTGGAACTCCGTGGAGCTGGTGACTTTTTCGGAAGTCAACAGCATGGACTACCACCCTTGAAATTGGCAAGCCTGACAGATAAGCCCATGTTGGAACAAGTGGAGAAAGCCGCAGAATTATTATTGCAAAATGACCCCACTTTACAAAAAAGAGAATATCAGGACTTGAATTTCGAAATTGGGCTATTATTCGCCAAAAATGGAGAAAACGGCTTGAATTGAAGTCGTTTTCTTTTCACTATTTTGTATATTTTAAAATGTTGAAAATTGTATAAAATTAACGAAAGAATATTTTTTTGAAAAAAAGTGTTGACAAACCGGACAAGTTGTGGTATAATAAAATAGTCGTCAGGGAGAAAACCTGAATGATAAGAAAGGCGTGGGGGTTTAGCTCAGCTGGGAGAGCATCTGCCTTACAAGCAGAGGGTCACAGGTTCGAGCCCTGTAGTCCCCACCATTCTTTTGGCCCAGTAGCTCAGTTGGTTAGAGCGCCGCCCTGTCACGGCGGAGGTCGTGAGTTCGAGCCTCATCTGGGTCGTATGCTTCCGTAGCTCAGTCGGTAGAGCAGGGGACTGAAAATCCCCGTGTCATTGGTTCGATTCCGATCGGAAGCACCATCATGCGGATTTAGCTCATCTGGTAGAGCGCCACCTTGCCAAGGTGGAGGTAGCGAGTTCGAGCCTCGTAATCCGCTCCACATGTGTCGGGGAAGTATTCTCGGCGTAGAAGTACACACTCCTGAAACTTTGGTTTCGGGAGTGTTTTGTTTTAAGGGGATGTTTCAAGGGGGTTTGGGGGAAATTGCGCCCTTAGTGCGTTCTGCATTAGTTTTTTGCAGAACGTGCTAAGACTTCACGGCGCAATGTCCCCCATTATAATTATTTTTTTAAGTCATCAGCAAGCCATTGCAGATGTAAAATTTGTTGAATAGAAAGTCCCGAAACATCAAGAAAACTCTGTGATTCCAAATCAAGTAAATAATTAGCACTTACATGGAAAGTCTCACAAATTTTCCGAAGCATCTCAATATTCGGTGCAGAATCCCCCTTTTCCCAACGAACAACACACCCCTTAGAAACACCAATCTTTTGAGCAAATTCCATTTGATTCAATTGCAATGCAATTCTCAATTCTTTCAGCCTTAAAGTAATCATAATATTCACCCCATTTCCAAGAATAAGTATAAATCATATTGGGAAGTTTCACAATCATCTTTAGAGATAGAAAAACAGAAACAATAGCTGTATGCCAGAAAATCAATAATAAAAACATCTTGATAAATTGCACAAAATAACGCAAAAATATTTGAATTTCTTTTACTTGACAAATGGGAAAAATTGTGTTATAATAATAAAGCTGTCGGACGAAAGCCCCACAGCCCACAAAAGAGCGAAAAAAGTTTTTGAAAAATTTTTGAAAAAACACTTGACAAACTTCTGAAAATGTGGTATAATAAATGAGTTCGCTAATGAACCGGACGGGAGTCAACGAGTACAGGAGCGGACGACCCCACAGAAAAGTTTGAAAAAAGTTTTTCAAAAAAATTTGAAAAAAGACTTGACAAACTCAAAGAAATGTGGTATAATAGTAAAGTCGCTGATGAGCGACACACAATAAAGAAACTTAGAAAACAGGTCTGCGGATACTTGATAAGTTTCCGGTAATGTGAAGAAACCGGCAGGGCATGAAAGCCAGTCGGACATACTGTTGACAAACAGAAACTGCATCTTGAAAAATGAACAATGCTAAAAAGGCAAGAAAAGTACTGAAACCCTTGTTGATTCATGTAATCAATTGAGAAGTCAGAAAAGACTAAAAAATCGAAAACAGTAATTTGCGAGCGAATCGTAATTGAGCTGATTTTAATTTCCGGAATACCGGATTTAAGATACAAACTTATGAAGAGTTTGATCCTGGCTCAGGACGAACGCTGGCGGCACGCCTAACACATGCAAGTCGAGCGGTGACTGATAGCTTGCTATTGGTCATAGCG
>JAZAUD010000017.1:0-49443 GCA_036373775.1 Oscillospiraceae bacterium
GCCCCTTTTATTATTATTATTATTATTATAATGGGGGAACACAATGCATGAAAGTCTTGACACACGAAATCGAAAAACAAGATTTTTCTCATTCGTTTGTGTCAAGTGCATTGCTTTCCCCCATACCCCCTTTATTAAAATAAAATATCCTTCATGCAGACTAACGGCTCGTTTGCATCAAAATCCCAACTATGAAATGAATCCCCATGACAGAATTCTTTCTCTGGACAGACTTTACATTTTTCGTTCTCTTCACATAAATTCCGGCGGAATACCTGAAATTTGTTCTCCCACACGTCTTTGAATCGGTCTCGTAAAATATTCCCCTGCACGAATTCCGGTCGGCGGTCAATGTCTAAACAGGCAATAATATTCCCATTCGCTGTGATGCTTGCTGTGTATGTTCCTGCTGTACAATGATAATACCAGTCTCTGACTTCCCTTTCATATTCCAGCCCTAAATAATGACTGCATCCGTAACAGACCGGCTCTCCGGCTCTCCGCTTGTTCCGGATGAATTCAAATAATGTCACATAATCTTCTCTTGTCAATAATAATTCGGGGTAGTTCTTCGCTCTTCCCATCGGCTCAATGTTAATGACTCGCCATGAATCGATATCCATGTTGTCAAATATCTTGAATAATTCATCGAGTTCACTAATATTTTGGTGGGTGACAACGGTTGTTACTTGGATGTGCTGGAATCCTCCCTCATTTAACAGGCATTCAATGCCCTTCATGGCTCTTTTCCAGCCGGAGGGGGTTCGCCGGAAATTGTCATGGGTTTGCTCTAAGCCGTCTATGCTGACAGAAATTGTTTTCATTCCACATTCTCTCAACATTCGGGCGGTCGATTCGTCAATCAATGTGGCATTGCTCGTCATGCCCCATAAAAAGCCTAATTCGTTCGCATAGCCCATGATTTCGGCGAAATCTTTCCGGAGTAACGGCTCTCCACCTGTAATGCATAACATTTTGTCTTGTGTGCCGAAATCCGCTTTGATTTCATCCAGAAATTTTTCGTACTGCTTTACTGTCAATTCTTCGGAATGAATTTCTCCACAACGGCTTCCACAATGTAAACAGTTTTCATTACAGCGCATTGTTAATTCTAGAAATAAGTTCCGTAACTGCGGTTTCGTCCACAATGTTTCACGGTAGGCAGATAATTTCTGCATGTTTTTTTGCTTTTTTTCAATGTCCAACATAATTATTCGTCCTTAAAGGCTGTAGGTGGTCCATAAACTAAAGGGATTCTTTCTTGTCTTGGTTCATATTCTTCTTCGGGCTGGTTCTCTTCCGTTTCTTCGGGAGTTTGGTCACTTTCTTCCATGTCATCATTGAAAAATTCGGGAGGTCCATAAACCTCTTCGGGATATTCTTCTTCTGGCTGGTAGGTGTCTTCTGTTTCGGGAGTTTCGGGAATTTCTGTTTCTTCCATTGTTGTTTCTAAATCGCTGACTTCTGTTTCTGGTGTTTCTGCTTCACTGGGTACGGCTATCGGTGCGCCGTATTCCGATTGTACATTGGCATCTGGTGGGGTGCAGGCGGACATATTCAATGCTGCTGCAAATAATGCCGCTGTTAAGGCGGTCTTTTTACTTTTTTTCATGCGGATTTCTCCTTTCTGATTTTTCCTTTATTATAGCATAGTTTTATGATAATTGCAAGCATTTTTAAAAGGGTGTGCAGTCATATTTTTCTTTCAGGCTTGCAAGGGCTTTTTTTTCCAATCGGGAAACATAGGAGCGTGATATATCCAGCTTCTTGGCTACTTCCTTCTGTGTGAGGGGAATCCCCCCAAAAAGCCCATAACGTAAAACAATAATCTCTAATTCTCGCTCATCAAGACATTCTTCTAAAAATCGGTATAACTGCTGTGTGTGTATGGATAAATCCACCTGTTCTTCTAGGTTCGTGCCGTCCTCTAGGGTATCCATTAGTGTCAGGGTGTTGCCGTCTTTGTCTGTCATGGCTGGTTCGTTCATCGATATGTCTGTCAAGTGCTTTTTTTGCGCACGAAAATGCATGAGAATTTCATTTACTATGCATAGTATCTGACTGCAAGCGAGTAAGAGGATTTTGGGGATTGAGTTTTATGTTTTGGTCAGTAGTAAGGAAAAGAGTAATTGTTTTAGTATTATAGTCATAGATAACCTTGTTTACAATGTTTCTAATAATGGAACATTTTTGTTCGTGTGATAAGTTGTCATAAGAGTCAGGTTCAAATTGTAATAGCAGGTCAATAAATTCATCATATACAGTGTTGTTTTGTTTCGACTTCTCAATTAACTGGTTGTAATGGTTTATTTTGGTATCAATATCATTGGTTTGTGAGACCAATTCAGATATTTTGGTTAAGAGGACTTGTACCACTTGTTGATTATTGGTAAGGGCGACATTGTTAGTAAGATTGTTTATTTGGTTATTTAAGTCTCTACGTTCACTTTGGAGTTCATTGATGATAGCAGTATAAGAATCAGTATCATTATGATGGCTAGTTAGCTGATTTTGAAGCTGTTGTACAAGGTTATCAGGGTCATAGGCAAGATGTGTAATAGCGTTCCATACTTCACTGTCAAGTATGTTGCCTTGTACATTCGGGCAGTGACAGTTTACTCCATTTGATTTCTCTTTCAATTCACAGGTATATGCATAGGGGGTCGTGCCATCTTTTTTGGTACGATATTTTTTAGGGCGGAGATAACTTCCACAATCTGGACAAACAAGTAAACCTGATAATAAGGCGATGTGCGTTTTAGACTGGCGGTATGACTTTGAAGCATTACGTTTCATCATTTCTTGTGCTTGAATAAATAAAGCACTTGATATGATGGGGGGATGTAATCCAACAGTGACTATCCATTCATTGTTTGGCTTGGTGTAATATCTGTGTGGCTGTGCATACTTTTGATTGCTTTTCTTTTTGGCTTGCGGATTTATGGGAGTATCATCATTTGACATATTCTGGTCTATTTTGTTATAGCCTATCAGTCCATGCGTACCATCAAATAATGCTTCATCTGCATACATTCCATACCCTTGTTCTGTAAACCATTCATATGCGGTTTGGTCGGCTGTGCAATATACCGGATTGGTTAAGATGGTGCGTAAAGTGCAGTTATTATAAGATTTGTTATTTTTGGATTTAATACTATTCTGGAGACAGTATGTTTCAAGTGATGTGAGTGAGCCTAGTTCTATATATTTTGTAAACAGTAATTTGATTGTGTCTGCTTCTACTGGTACGACTTCAAGCATTTTGGCTTGTTTATTCCCCATCATTGTAGGAATTGACCTGTAGCCCGTTGGCGTTGTACCTCCTAACCATCTTCCTGTTTTTGACAGTTCATGTAAATTGTCAGAGATACGTTCAGAAATAATATTCCGTTCTAATTCAGCAAAGGCAATTGTAATGGTAAGGATACACTCTCCCATGGACGTTGTTGTGTCAAAGTTGTCAGACGTGGAAATAAATTCTACATTGAATTGTTTGAGCTTTCGATAGAAGCCAAGGAAATCATAGACACTCCTAGAGATGCGGTCAAGTCGATAAACAGCTATATGACTTATCTTGTTTTGAGTTATAAGAGCAAGTAATCGTTGTAGTTGAGGTCTGTGCATATCTTTACCGGAAAAACCTTCATCTTCAAAAATGAGAATATCATCATCTGTTATGTCAGGTTTCCGTGCTTTGATATAGTTTTTACATAGGGTAATTTGGTTGGCAATCGATTCACCTTTGAATGTTAATTTTGATTTACGAGCATAAATAGCAAATTTTCTTTGTGGCATAGGATACCTCCTTATGTGATAGGGGTGTTTGGGTTTATATGATAATTATAGCATGATATTGGATAAAAGTAAATAGTTATGATGAAAATATATTGAAATTTAGCCCAAAATATGACTAGTTGTTTTAGTCACGGAAGTCAAATAGTTCTTTAGGTCTTATTTCAAGAACTTCGCACAATTTGAAGATTACGTCCATTGACACTCCCACATTCCCAAGTTCAATTGCACTGATATGACTGCGGTCAATGTCCGCAAGTTCAGCAAGCTGTAATTGGGTTAAGCGTTTCCGCTTTCTGTAATATACGACATTCAATCCAAACTGCACATAATTTTGTTTAAATTCTTGTCTCATAGTAAATCAACTCCTTTCAATATTAAGAATAATACAAAATTTATATAAAATAAACCTTGTGAAAATAGCGTTACGGGGTTGACACAAGTCATTTTATGTGTTATAATAGAATTGTGACAGATTGGTGTTGACAGAGTGTAAAAAATTTATAGTTGTCTGCTGTTTAGTATGGGCGAAATACTTTAAATTATGAGAACCTCAATATTTAATGTTGCGTGTTGACGAGGAGTTTTATACTTTAAAGTAATATTACCGGTACAAAACAGCAATAGCAAAAGACCTACATTTGATGTGGTTGACGTAAAAATATTAAAGAGTTAGGGCTAGAAAGCCAGAAGGAGATTTTGTTATGAAAAAATTTATTTCTACCATGGCAGCATTGGCAGTTATGCTGATGCCTGTTGTGAGCGTGTCTGCTGTTGCTGAGGAAGCTGAGGAGGAAAAGGCTTTGCTGACTGTCTCCAGTGCTGAAGTAAAGGCTGGGGAGGATTTTACCGTCAATGTTGATGTGAGCGGAAATCCGGGTATCATTGCAATGCGTTTCTTTATTGGCTATGATTCCGACGTGCTGGAATTGGTAAGTGCGGAAGATGCTGGTTTATTCAAGAATGCAGACGGTGAACCGGACAAGAATGTCACTTACACTGGAAGTAAGGATTATACCTACAATCCCTATAGCTTAATGTGGGACAGCCTTTCTGATGGAAACTACACTGATAATGGTACAATCGCAGTTCTGCATTTCCATGTAGTGGATACTGCCGAAGCAGGCAACACTTACATCTCTATCAACACAGATGATGAAAATATTTTTGACTATGATTTCAATGATATTCCGTTCAGTGTTGAATATGGTGAGGTAACTATCGTTCAGGAAGAAGAGGAAACTACTACCACAGAAACAACAACAACTACAGCCGAAGAAACTACTACTACAGAAGCAACTGAAACAACTACCCAAGCAACTACTACCACTGTGGAAACTACTGTTACTGAGGTGACAACTGAGGAGGCTACAACTGCCGTTGAGACAACTACTGTTGAGGAGACTACAACTGCCGTTGAGACAACTGCTGTTGAGGAGACTACAACTGCTGTTGAGACAACTACTGTTGAGGAGACTACAACTGCTGTACAGGAAACTACAACTGCTGATGATACTACTGGTTATTTTGCTTCCATTGATGAGCTGGTAGAAATGGCAAAGAAGGACTTCGAAACAAAGAATGGTATCAGCGTAACTGCAACAGCTACTAAGGTCGGTAATGATTTGATTCGTATTGAATTGAGCAACGGTGAAAAGGTCGTTTCTGTTTACATGATTGACCCCAGAACTGGAACTGGTACTGATGATGCAAATGGTGAAGTCAACCTTCCTCAGACTGGTGTTACCTCTTGGAATACCGCTCTGGAGGCAATCGGCGCAGTAACAATGACAACTGTTGGCGCATGGATGGTTGTTTCTTCTCTCCGCAAGAAGAAGGACGAAGAATAATCAGGCTGTTAAAACGTATCAGGCATAATTAACGGCTGTCGGCACTCCTGACAGCCTACCTGATACGGCTATTTTCAAAATTATACGAAAAAGGAGAATTTGCTATGAAAATGAGCAAAATTGTGGCTGGTGTCCTTGCCGTTGCCTGCATTTGCAGTACGTTTGGTGTTGGGGCATATGACCGCAACATTTTGAAAGATTTAACTTCTGTCACCATGACTGCAAAGGCTTTCGATGACCATGCAAAAGTGTATGCTGAACTTGGAGAAGCTGGTTTCATTTACCATATCAATGATACCCAGCGTGTTACTATTGAGGGATATGGTAAAGTTAGACTTGATGAAAACGGCGAGCCTGTAGATGAATATGGTAAATTGATTATTGACCCAGTTACACCGCCGGAAAATCTTGTCATTCCCGAAAGATTTTTCATTCCAGAATATCCTAATGGTATAAAAGTGCAGGAAATCGGGGAAAGTGCTTTTGAGGGTTGTGACATTAAGACTTTAACAATTCCTAGCGAGGTAACACAGATTTCATATCGTGCATTTGCTGATACTCAATTGGAAGAGCTTTTCATTCCGTACAGAGTCAAGGTCATTGAGACCGAAGCTTTTGCAATTTCAACATTGAAAACAGTTGAATTTGAAGATAATGGGTTATATAAAGATGAGAACGGCGAATGGGAAGAAACTCCAAAATATGAAAATGCAAGTGAACTGAAAGGAATGGGAACCCGTGTTTTTGCAGGCTCTCGAATCACTTCCGTTAGAGTTCCTAAGAGCGTAGCAGCGGTAATAGGCAATTATTTCGAAGCTCCATTTGATGGTGCTAATTATCTTACAGAGGTGAATTTTGCGAAAGGTGCTCTTGTGATTCCTGAAAAAATTTGCATGAATTGCTATGCATTGAAGCATATTGATATTCCCTCTACTGTTGAGACAATCGAACCATGGGCATTTTGCAATTCCGGTTTGGAAGAAGTCAATATTCCTGCAAGTGTTGAAACCATTGGAGACCGTGCATTTGGTGTTGACCAGTGGTGGAGTTTGGGAGAACCTCAAACTTACTCAGAAGAGCTGGTTGAATTGTTTCCATTTTTGAAAGAGGGTTATCTGCCACTTAGTCAAGTTACTTTCCTGCCACCTGAAAACCCTGAACAGAAAGACATTAACTTGAAAACTGTTGGTAATTGCCTGTTTGCTGGTTCAAAGATTACAACTATCAGCGTTCCTTACACAATTAAAGAAGTAAAGGTAGGAGATTATAACGGCGGTATGCTGACTGATTGCCATTTTCTGACTTCTGTTACCCTTGAGGATGGTATGACAAAGATTCCGGAAAGACTTCTTTTGCATTGCGGTGCTAAGAAACTGAATGTTGTCGAAATTCCGGATACAGTGGAAACAATTGGTGAAAGTGCATTTGCTGATACTTATCTCAAGGAATTAACCATTCCGTCAAGTGTGACAACAATTGAAAATCATGCTTTCTATAACACATTGCTGACAGAAGTGGATATTCCGTCCAATGTGAAGACAGTGGGTAATCGTGCTTTTGGGCATGATTCTAAGACTGTCAGAACAACAGAGGGAACAAAATTTTTTGGTCCTCTTGCTAAAGTAACACTGCATGAAGGACTGGAATTTCTTGGGCAAAATGCTTTTGAAGGTTCGATTATTACCAGCATTGCCATTCCTTCCACATTAAAAGAAGTTTACGGTGATATGTATGGATGGGGTCCGTTTGATGGAATTGACAAGTTTGATACTATCTGGACAGAGGGAAATTTCACTGATAATATGTCTTTGCGTGACCTGAAACTTTTCATTGTTACAGATTATCCTTCTGTAAGTGTTCCTGAAGATGAAACAGCAACATGGAAAGAACTGAACATTGAAGATTATGTCAATCTGGATGTTACACTTGCAGAGGGAACAACGGAAATTCCGGATAATTTGTTCTGTCACTGCTCCTCTTTGAAGAGTATTATCATCCCAGATACTGTAGAGAAAATCGGTAATTCTGCTTTCTATAACACATATTTGTCTGAGATAGATATTCCGGCTTCTGTTAAGGAAATCGGAAGTGATGCTTTTTGTTTTGAGGTGAGACGTGAAACGCTGAACGGACAGGAAGCAGAATTCAGAAGCCCACTTACAAAAATTACTTTGCATGAAGGTCTGGAAACAATCAATGCTGGTGCATTCAAGGGTACAAGCATTGCAGATATTTATATTCCGTCTACTGTTCAAACTGGAGGCTCGGCATTCATAGGGATGGAAAGACCCACGCTGGATGAGGCATTTGAGCCAATTAAAGATGATGATGGTAATATTACTGGCTATACCAAAGATAAAGATGGCAGTATTGTTGAAAAGATTAAATTCTACATTCCGTCTGATGAACCGGATGGAAGTGCTTTCCCTGACAGCTACCAAAAAATTTCTGCTGAAGATTATATTTCAACTTACAGTCAACTCCATGCAACCCTCGGCGAAGGGATGGTAACAATTCCGTACGGTCTGTTTTCAGGTTGCGGAATTCTGACAGAAGCGGACGTTCCTGCAACAGTCAGCAATGTAGAGGGAGAAGCTTTTTACGGAACTTCTATCAAGGAATTTACACTTGCCCCCAGCAAGGGAACATCAATTGACGGGGGTGCTTTCAGAGATTGCACAGCTCTTAAGAGAATCACTATCAATGACCCATGCTGTGATATTTTGGGCGATGCAATTCCTGAAACTGCTACCATCGCAAGCTATCACTTCACAGATGACCCAGCAGATTTCACAACGACTGAAAACTATGCTAAAAGTAATAATAATGATTTTGAGTCTCTCGGTGATATGCTTTTCTTTAGTGATGTCAATGATGACGGAGCTGTCAATCTGAAAGACGTGGTTACAATTCGCCGTTATATTGCCTATGAAGGCGATGAACCTCGTGAAGAGGCTGTTCCGCTGAATACTCAGCGTGCTGATATCAATCAGGATGGTACAATTAACTTGAAGGATGTTGTCTTGGCTCGCCGTCTTGCTGCTAGTATTACTAAGAACTAAATTGAATTATGCTCCCTGAGGCTACTGTTTCAGGGAGCTATATTATTAAGCATTCAAAGAAGTTTTCGTTTCAGAAAGGGAAAATATATGCAATCAGAAAAAAAGCTGAAATATTCGAAAAAACAAATCATGATTGGGGTTGCCGGAATTATTATCATGCTTATTGGAATTGGAATTTTGTCGGTGATGGGATTCCGGAAAATTCGCCGTGATTTGCACCGTCAAAAATTGATGCAGGAAAATATTGTTGTTGCAATTCCTGAATTGCATATCAAAGCCCCTGTTTTAGAAGGAACGGAACAGGAAGTTCTGCGTGAAGGGGCAGGGCATTTTATCGGAACTGGTGCAATTGGGCAGGGGAATTATTGCATTGCTGCTCATAGCAGTGCCATTTATAAGGAATATTTCAATAATCTCAAAAATGTTGAGAATGGCATGGAAATTTTTTTGTATCGTCCCAATGATACCTATGAAACCTATACAGTGATAGATAGTTTTATCGTAGAACCAAATGAAACTTGGGTTTTGGATGATTTTGGGGATTGCCGTGTAACGCTTGTGACTTGCACTGATGACGGAAGTCAAAGAAGAATTGTTGTCGGGACATTGAAAAATGATTTGGATGCAAGCGACTTGAAACGTTAAGTGGGAGTACTTCATATTTTTGTTGGTGGCTGGCACTAATCATAATTTTGGTATAATCGAACAATGAATGCAAACTACCGTGTCAATTAAGATGGCACGGTAGCTTTTTTGTTATAGAGGAAATATCCTGAAAAAATGCATATTATAGATTAAGAAGTATAATTGATATATAAAATAATTTGTAAGGTTGTAAAGCGTTATGATGTTAAATTAACAAGTATTGGAATACATAGGTATGTCAGCATAGGGTATAGTCAAGTTTAACATTCTTTAAGAGGAATATGATACTCAATATTGTGACTGGTGAGTATTTTAAAATGCATTGTGAAGGAGCGAAAAATATGAATATTGGTTATGTAAGGGTAAGCACTGTTGAACAGAATGAAGCTCGTCAGATGGAGGCATTAAAACAATATCAAATTGACAAGTTTTTTGTGGAAAAAATCAGCGGTAAAAATATGGATAGACCCGAACTTCAAAAATTACTTACCTATTGCAGAGAGGGGGATGTGATATTTGTACTGGATTTTAGTAGATTAAGTCGTTCGGTTAAAGATTTATTGCAATTGATTGAAAAATTAAACGATAAAAAGGTAAGATTAGTGAGTTTGAAGGAAAATTTTGACCTATGCACTCCTACGGGCAGGCTCATGATGAATTTGATAGCAAGTATCAACGAATTTGAACGCATGAATTTATTGGAACGTCAAAAAGAAGGGATTGCTATTGCAAAACAAAACCACAAATATAAAGGACGTAAACCTACTCAATATGATACTCAACTATTGAATGAGGTGCTATCTGGTCTGAAAAATAAATCATTGACTGTTACTGGTGCAAGTAAGGCATTGAATGTAAGTCGAGTCACTATATATCATCTAATGGAGAAATATGGAATATCAAATAGTTGAGCGATTTGATAACTTGCCAAAAAACATCATTTTCAATAAAGAAAAATATAATTTTGTTGGGGATGTATGATATGAAAGCAATACAATTCTTGTTGATGTTGGGCGGTATTATTAAAAGAACTAATCCTAATGTTGGGAATCATATCAAAAGACAGATTATGGAACTGTATGGATATAAAGTCATTTCTCCTGCTACGTTTGATAAAGCATGGATTGGCAGTAAAAACATTCATGGATTGATAACACATATTGATAAAGAAAAAACAAGCTATAATTCTAATATGACTGGTGTTGTAATTCGATTTAAACCTACTGCTTGCGGTGGGAGCTATTACGGTTCAAAGAATTATCTGGAATTGTTGTTTGATGGACGTTATCGAAATTCCAGTGAATCAGATTTCCAGTTTGTGGGTTGTGACCAGCAAATTGTATTCAGTGCTTTGGATGACTATTCTATTCCTATTGAATTGCTTATTATGATAGCTAGCAATATCATTGATGGGTATATGCTGAATACTTATGAAAATATAGTGGTTTATGCAAAGGATGGTAGTATCAATTCAGAAATCAGAGAATGGCTTGGTATTAAGGCTGATTATCATTTGCATAACTTGGAATTTACTACTGAATTTGATAGTTTTAAGCATTATGACAGAATCAAACCACTGTATGAAATTACTGGGCATCTATATGCAATATCTGCAAACGATTTCTTGTTTGATACGGTTTATCATTTCAATAAGGGCAGGGCTGATGGTGGACAAAAAATAATCGATTACTGCAATACTCATTTTCCGTGTATAAAGTGATAAGACATATTCGATAGGAGAGTAATCGACATTCCATCAATGGTGGGTGTGACTATCTTTGTTGAAAAAACAAGTGTTTGGTAGTTGAATTTTATTTTTCAGAGAAAAAATATGGTTTTGGAGTAGAAAATAAGGAATTTTAATCACAAAGTATGATATTGGTTGTTTATTTTGTGTTGAAGAACAATGTTGATTGACAGGGGAGGGAAAAACAGCATGAATCAAAAAGTAACTTCTCAGGACGAATTAAGCCTTATTATGGATAAGCTGAACGAAATTGATGAAGCAATAAACCTGATAGGAATGCACTTGAAAATTAAAGAATTTTCAAAAGATTTTACTGACGAACAATTGTACGATATGAAAATGCAGTGTTCGTGGAGTGAATTATCGTCTAAAACTGGGAAAAGTGTCAACAGTCTGCGGTATAGGGTCAGAAAGTACGAACAAGAGCGTGAGTTAGTAATTACAGTTTGAGGAGGATGCAATATGACTGACTTAGTATCAAGAATTAATGAGCTTGAAGAGGAGAATATGTTCCTTAAAAACAAAGTTGATTTTTATTGGAACATAATTATAATTTATTAGAAGATATGAGGGATATTTCATATGGATATGAAGCAATGGAAGAAAAATATCAAGAAATCTGTGGTCAATATGAAATATTAAAACAGAATTACATCAAAATGTGCGATTGTGCTTTCAAAAATGCTGAAATCGTTGATGATGTAACACTGTTGTAAATACTTATAGGCATATGTAAGGGAATTACATATGCCTATTTTTATTGTGCAAATAATACCCTACTATTAGTATTGTTCCATATCAATAGGAAGGTTTGACTGATTCAGTATGGTATTATAGACTATTTCAGCGTTTTCAATGTCATTCAAAAAACGAAATGAGGACATAGCCACATAATTAAGTCGTTGTTCAATAGAAATGTATCGTCTGTTTAAAGAATCGGCTACAAATCCTGTAGTATTTGAACCAGCAAAAATATCCACCACTAAATCTTGTTCATTGGTAAGCATTTTGATAAAAAATTCAGCAAGTTTTGAGGGCATTGTACTTGGCTGACCTTTTATTTTGAGTTTTCTACAAGCACGATGATATTGTGTTTTATTGCTTGTATTTGGGATTTCCAATAAATTAGAAGGCAATGCTCCGTCATGTTTTTGATATGACATTGATTTATTATTGCGATGTTTACGGAAGAATTTTTTCATGGATTTAGAATAGGGTACAAGCACTTGTGTTATATCAGCTTTAGCTTCAAGGGGGGATTTGCAGAGCCACCATACATTATCGATTTTGTCTACCGGTCGAAGTTTACGTTTAGCAGTAAAAACCGCAGGCAATGGGGGTCTTGACGGATTGTACCAATACATTGGGCAGGCAAGGTATAGCCCATAATCATCTACTAATTTTAACAAGACACGAAATTGATAGATATTGAACGCTGGTATTCCCTTTGCCCACGTATTACCAAAATCGAGGACGATTGAACCTGTATCTTTAATTTTGGGTAAAATAACCTCAATAAATTGCATAAACCATTCCAGATACTTTTCTTGGTTTACATTACCATACTCTTTTTCTGTGACTAACGGAAATGGCGGACTGGTAAACAATAAATCAATACTATTGTTTTGTAGTATATTAGGAATCAGGTCAAGGGAATCACCACAATAAGCACTCCCATTTTGAGTAGTATAGCATAGCATAATTATTCACCCCTTCAAATTAAATTATAGCATACCTTTTGGCATAAAGTCAATAAGCAAATAAAGAATTATAAAAGCATTGTTTTATGCGTATAGTAAAATATTAGTGTTAGTCAACTTGTAGTATAGGCAAGATATTTCAGATTGAAGTGTCTTGATTGTTATTTAAGAATCATTCTATCATCATTGCAAAGAGAGGTCAATCATAGACAAATATTTAATAATCATTCTATCATCATTGTAAAAATCTCTTAATCATTCATTGAGATAAGCGAATCATTTGGTTGACAGGGTGGACACATATTTTAAAGCGTACAAATAACAGATAAATATAAAACAATTTTGAAGGAGGCTTTTTATTATGGAAACGTTTAAAAAATTAAGCAGGAGCGAGAAATGTAAAGTTATAGCGTACTTACTGCTAGGGAAAGGGTTTACTGCTGGCTGTACAGAAGATGATATGGTGGAAATGGTGAAAATGCTTGTTGACACTATAGGCTCATCCTATGGCGGATACGACATATCTGACAGAGTGATAATAAGAAGCAAAGGTGTAAAAGATAGCACTAAAAAGTATTGCAGGAAAAGTGCTGACGAAAAAAAGGCTATATTAGAAGCCTTAAAGGAAAATTGTGGTAACATAAATGCAACGGCGATACAAATGCAGGTTTCGAAACAAACGGTTAGAAATATCTATGATGCAAATAAGGAAGAAGTAGAGCAAGCAATTAATTATTACAAACAATTGAAAGAGTATAAGAAAAAATTTTATGGCACTAAATCGGTTGTGAATGATGAATTTGATTCATTGCTTGGAGAAGAAAAAATAGATGTAGAAAAATCGCTTGGCTCTGATTTCAATCGAGAGAATTATACTTACAGTGATGATAATTACGGCGAATACGATGAGTATTATTATGGGAGTTCACTGAATTATATGCCACCTTATGAGAGAGTTGATGAGGAGGACTTATTTTAAGTTTATTAACCTGATGTGATAGACAGAAGCAGTGGCTATGATTGATGTATCATTCATGAAAAGCAGTGACTCATTGTCATTACTTTTCATTTTTGTAGGGTTTTCACATTGACTCGTATAGATTGGCACATTGACACGTATGGATTGACACATTGACTCGTGTCAGAGTTAAGAATGTACCAAGCAGGTATATGAGATAGCGTGTAGAATTAAGGTGATAATCATTAGGCATATATTGGATAACATTGAAGGGTGTTGGAGCATAGAGGTCATTTTTTAATCATTGCAAGAGTATCGATAACATTCGAGAAAATCGGCTATTACCTAAAATACATCATTGTTTGCAACTACTACTAACAACCACGAATGAAGGTATGTGTGCTAATTAACATGAATAAATAATTAACTGATTACCTACTGATTACATTTAATAAATGGAATGAAATCACCGAACATAGGCAATAAATTGTGGAGCATAGATAAAAGGGATAGAGCATATAGCAAGGTGTCAGATACCGATTGGAATCTTGAAATAGATTGATTTTTTGATGCATTTATTATTATTTTTACGTGTAAGAAAAGCCTTTTAGTACCAAAAACATAGGTCAACTTAGCAAGCTGGATTTTCAGGAGGACAGATGGGAAAATAGTATAAACAAATGTTCTTCTTTTCATATTTTATTAGAACTTGAGTAGGCAAATGTGAAATAAATTGTGCATATCGCATAGTTTAACCCTGCATCATTGATAAATAGGCTGAGTGCGTAGAAATGGAGGTTGTGCAGGTTGAGGTCTTTGACATTTTGGCGATATAGCCATCATTCAAAGTCATTGAAGGTTTTGAAAAAGCCTGAGTGCATAGAAGGAGAGCAGGTGGCAGGATAAACTACAGTTACGTATAAGGGGGTAGGAGCATAAATAATGGATTGTTCCGTTAAGAAAAAATCAAACCAATTGACAGATTGGCAGATTGCCAGAGAGGTGGTGGTGTCAGATGATTGTATTCAAGTAAAAAATGAAACTGTTCAGAAATGGTGTCCCAGAGGGCTGTAGAGCGGTTTCAAGAGATGGCTGGTAATTTCCCTGTTAACAAGCAGAAGGAGTGTCCAGAGGGCTTGCAGGGGTGTTTACAGAGGCGAAAAAATAATATATTGAAAGGAAAACATTGTTATGTTTGGAAATGAAATGATTGATGGCAATATGAAAGGAAATGATAGTATGTTTATTCATGATATTCTTCATGACGATATGAGCGCAGAAGGAAGAAGAGCAATGGTTACTTTGGACGAATACACGAAAAAATTCTCCGCTTTGGAGAAATTGGAACAGGAAAAGGAAAAAATTTCCAAATTGCAGGATAGCATCAAGGCGGATTCTGCTGAGCTGGAAGAAATTATGAAACGTTACATGGGACGTAAGAATAAGTGTGATTTACAGAAAAAATTGAATGATGATGCTGTTTATGACAGTATCGTATTCAAACTGGAGAATTATGTGACTGTCCTGAAAAAGAGAATTGCCAGTCATAAGAAAGAATTAGCCGATATTGAAAAGCAGTCTGGAGTGATGATTGATACACTGGATAGCTGGTATCTTGATACAATTGAGCATTTTATCGAAACTTTAAAGAATCGATATAATAGCAGATACGATAATCATGAAGTCAGCGATTATGAAATTGAAATTATCAAAACTATGATTGAGGATATCACCAGAAAATTAAAGATGTACAAGGAAATGGCTGGTATGCAATAAGGGGGCATGGCATAGTACAGTATTCACTGTTGAGAAGATATAGGGATTTTAGGGCAATATTTTACTTGAATTTGAAATCAAGGGAAGTAATTTGTTGTTTACAAGGAATCAAAACAGGTGCTAGCAATCAATTAAATTTCTGAAATTTGATTGTCAGTAGGATATAGAGATTTAGTGGTTATATTGACAATTGAAAAAAATAAGGCTTGGCAATAGAATAATAGTGAGTCATGTATAATAATGTATAGTAAGCAAAGTGAAAAAATTAGGATGCATTTGGGGCTTAGCATTGTTTTTGATTTCTGGTAGATTTTGTTGTGAAATTAGTAACGTTATTTAGGAGATGATTACATATGGCATATATTCAAGAGCTAAAACAACCAAATATGATTTATGATGATAATGAGCAATTACGTCAAGCTATGAGTAATACAATGGCGATGATGATAATGGCTCGGCTGGATAATATGAATCTCAGCGACATGGAAAAACGTAAAATTATTGAAAAACTTATCCGCAAATTGCAGGGTAGGAAATGATTGCAACCATTGATATGATAAAAGTGGCAGGGTGAGTATTCACTCTGTCACTTTTATTATGTCTTTGAATAGTTTATCATAGGCAGTTTTGGTGGGAGTGACCTCTAACCTCTCGTATTGAGCATAGGTATGTGTGATAATACCTAAGATATTAGCAAACTGAGCTTGTGTGTAATTATGAGCAAGCCTGTATTGCTTTAATATTTTATGATGATAATTATGATATAGGAATAAATTATAATCATCAAGCAGGTCAGCAGGCGCAAGGTCATATAGTTTACAGAGTAGTTTCATTTTGTCGGGTGGAAAAGTGATAGTATCGTTTTGTTCATAATGAAAATAAGTGGCACGGTCAATATGTAAATATTTAGCAATCTCTTTTTGAAAATATCCATTGATGCACCTGTAATACTTCAATTTCAGGGAAGTGGACAGTATAGAGGGGTCAGGGTGGTTTATAAGGAAGTCCTGAGATTCAGGGAGATACCTATTATTATAAAACTTGAATTGATGTATGTAGAGAGGTGCTTGTGATAAAGAGGGAGAGAAGTTGTTTTGATAATAAGTCAGTAGATATAGATTGTGTAATTTAGTGGGAAGAATGGGGATATTTTGGTTTAATTCATCTTTTGCAGTCAGATTCAATGTGTTGCATTTTCCACGCATTTTGCTGCATAGGTGGAAAACCTTGTATTTTTGCGGAAATCAAAGGTTTCTACGGCTTTGATTAAGCCAAATGTTCCGATTGAAATTAGCTCCTCTTGTTCTTCGGTTGTACAACGGTATTTCTTGGCGATATGCACGACTAAGCGGAGATTATGTTCAATGAGTTTTTGTCTTGCGTGTTTGTCACCTTGGGACATTTTCTCGAAATATTTCAGTTCTTCCGTTGAGGTCAGGGGTTTCGGAAATAAATAGGGTGCATCGGCATGAAGTACCCACAAAATGATTTTGCTCAATAGGATTGCTAGCATGGTAACACCTTCCTTTCAGGAAAGTGTATGCAGGGGGGCTTTTCCGATATGTTATGGTATTTTATGTCATTATGGAGTTTGTTTTAGAGGGAAAATAGTTGAAAATTGGCAAAAAACAGTTTTTGTTTATCTTTTTGTGCAAAAAGCAGAAAATTTTTCCTCTCAAAATGTTGTTACCCTATGCACCAAAGGGAACTTTTGAAAATGTTCGTCATAATGCACAAAAATCAAAAAAATATTCGTAATAAATTTTTGGCTGGATAGCGTTGCTATTCTAGGGGGAATATGTTATAATGAATATGACGAGGTATTCGCTGTATATTGGCGGTTTGTGATTCATGACTGACCAGAAAAAGAAAAGAGATAGATACAGTTCATACCCGTTGGAACAAAAGACAGAATATTTCAGAACAAAGAAAGAACAGACACAAAAGAACGGCAGTGAACAGCTATGGGATATTGTCAGTCAAATGCAGCGTGCTTGATTCCTGAAACAATAGCCATTGTGAGGGGGTTGTAGTTGCATTTTGGGGTTGTTTTCTGTTGTCCCTGAGGGAATGGGGGTTCGGTTAAAAGGCATATGGAAGGGCTGAAACAATCGGATTCCAAAATGTGTGCAGGGGGTTTGCTTTCGGGCAAATTCGGGTATTATTTTTGATGCACATGATATGAGACGAAATTCCAATGAAGCACAGAAATGTGCAATATTCGGAGGAATGTTGATTTTGAGGAGGTTTTTCAATGGAGTTTGAACACATTCCGGTACTTCTTTCAGAGGTATTGGAAGGGCTTGCCATTCGTCCAGACGGAATTTATATTGATGGGACTGTTGGCGGCGCAGGTCATTCCAGAGAAATTGCTTCCCGACTGGGAGAACAGGGGCTGTTGATTGGTCTTGACCGTGACCCTGATGCTGTTGCAGTGGCAACAGAGAGGCTTGCTGGGTATCATGCAAAAGTGGTACACTGCAATTATTCAGAGATGCGCAGGGTACTCGATGAAATGGGTATTGAGGCGGTAGATGGGATTTTGCTTGATTTGGGCGTATCTTCACACCAATTGGATGAAGCGGAGCGTGGTTTTTCCTACCATGCAGATGCTCCACTTGATATGCGCATGAGTCAAGAAGGTATGAGTGCTAGAGATATTGTCAATGAATGGGATGCAGTGCAATTGGCAAGGATTTTGCGTGATTATGGCGAGGAAAAATTCGCCTTCGCAATTGCTAATAAAATTGTCAGTGCAAGAAATTCAGCTCCCATTGAAACAACAGCGCAACTTGCTGACCTCATCCGTGAAGCCGTTCCACAAAAGTACCGCAGGGAGAAAAACCCCTGCAAAAAATCATTTCAGGCAATCCGTATTGCTGTGAATGATGAATTCGGACACCTACAGAGAGGATTGACGGCGGCTTTTGACTGCTTGAAGTCCGGCGGTATCATGGCAGTGATTACATTTCATTCGCTGGAAGACCGCATTGTGAAGCAACAGTTTGCAGAATGGTGTACCGGATGTACCTGTCCGCCCGATTTTCCACAGTGCGTTTGTGGGAAAAAGCCAAGGGCGAAATTGATTAGGCGGAAACCTATCACCGCTGGAGAGGCGGAGTTAGCGCAGAACCGCAGAAGTCACAGCGCAAAGCTGAGACTCATTGAAAGGAGCTGATTTTATGGCTTATCGTTCTGGGAATGCCGTTCCCGTACAAGAACCCACGCCCGAACATCAGCCCGCCAAAGACCCACAAATTGAAGTAGAACGCAGTGGAAGGACTAAGTTTTTCCCAAAGTTTAAACTGATTGTGGGTGTGTTTATCTGTTTCTTTTTATTAGGGGCGGTAGTTTACAGCAATGTACAACAATTGCAGATTAACAACGAAATTACCGCAAAACAGAAGGAGTATACTGACTTGCAAAGTGAACATGTTCGGATGCAATCCGAAATTGCAGGGCAGACTTCTAACAAGAATGTTCAGGAATATGCGGAGCAAGTATTAGGCATGAGGACAATCGATTCTTCACAGATTGAATATGTCCAGATACAAACAAGTGACGTTGTAGAAATTCCTGAAGAAGAACAGAATGTATTTGTTAAAATCAAAATCTGGTTTGACAATTTAGTGGCATACCTGAGAGGCTGAGCCGCATAAAATAAAAGGAAAGCCTGTCAGTGCTATTCCAGCAGCGGCAGAAAAAAGAAGGATACAATACGAGTGTTTACGGTGGTTCGAATTTCCGTCCAAGAGAAAAATACAGGCAGCTTGCCGGACGGATTTCTCCGCCGTGATTCAGGAACGTGAACAAGACAGGCAGGCTCAACTTATTACCTGCCTGTTTTGTTACATTACCTGTTAAATTAGAGTTGGTAGAGAGGAGAGGAAAGATTTTGAGAACAATTGATTATGAACCCACTATCAAGATGACAAAGCGGATGCTGGGCGGTATTCTCTTCCCTTTGTTTTTACTAGCGGCTGGTGTTGTCGGAAAGCTGATATATTTGACTGTTCATGACCACCAAACTTATGCGGAAATGGCAAATAATACGCATTTTACCAATAAAACCATTACCGCCGGACGTGGTGCAATTTATGACTGCAATGGTGAACCATTGGCATGGAGTGCCACGGTTTACAAGGTTTTCATTGACCCGAAACAATTTCAAAAGGAAATGGGAGAGATTGAAGACGTTATGAAAGACCGTCAGAAAAGGCTTGATGATGGGGAACAACTTCCAGAGGGGACACTTGTTACCACTCGTGATGAGTTGGAAGACCAGATTGTGGAACTTCTTTCTGAAAAGCTTCATATCAGTGAAGATACTGTTTTGACTGCTATGGAGAAAAATACCCAATATTATGTACTACAGACACAGGTTGAAAAAAATATCGCTGATGAGATTATGGAATTCTTTGATAAACTGAATATGAATTCTGTGACTACGGAGGAAGACTCTAAACGCTATTATCCACAAAATGAACTTGCTGCACAGGTTATTGGATTCACAAACAGCGATGGAAATGGTCAATATGGATTGGAAGCGTATTATGATGAGTATCTTTCTGGTGTCAATGGGCGTGTGACTACTGCTAAGGATGGCGTGGGAAATATTATGCCTTACCGCTATTCTACTACTTATGAGGCACAGGACGGAAGCTCTTTGTATTTGACTCTGGATTCTACTTTACAATATTACCTCGAAAAAAATCTGGAGGAAATGAGCAAAACCTATGAAGTCAATGACCGCTCCTGTGGTATCATCATGAATGCCAAAACTGGCGCAATTTACGCTATGGCTACTTACCCTTCTTTCGACTTGAATAACCCTTCTCAGATTTTTGATGAAAATACCGCCTACAAACTTAACGCACTCCCCGAAGAAGAGTATCAGGATGCTTATATTTCTGCCCGTGAAATGCAGTGGAAAAATAAGGCGATTACGGAACTGTATATTCCAGGGTCTGTCTTTAAGATTTTTACTACTGCTATGGCTATTGAGGAAAAAGACGTGAACCCTGACACCGATTATTTCAACTGTACCGGCGGTGTCACGTTCGCCGGAAATCCCCCTACTACTATCCATTGCCATCTCCTGAGCGGTCACGGTATGCAGACCTTTTCAGAAGCTCTTACTAATTCCTGTAACCCTGCTTTTATGGAAGTTGGAAAACGTGTCGGGATTCATAAATTCTGTCAGTATTTCAGCGCATTCGGTCTGACGGAACGCACCGGAATTGATTTACCAAGTGAGATTTCTTCCATCTATATGCCTGAAAAAAGAATGGGTCAGATTGAGCTTGCCTCTAGTTCCTTCGGTCAAACTAATACTATGACCCCTATTGAAATGATTACCGGAATCGCTTCTACCATTAACGGCGGTTATCTGGTAGAACCCCATGTTGTTGATAAAATCGTTTCCAGTGACGGAAATGTGATTAAAACATTCGGTACGAATATCAAAAGACAGGTCATTTCAAAGGAAAGTTCCGCAGAAGTACGAAAATTGTTGCAGGCGGTTGTGGATAATAACGGCGGTTCTAATGCCTATATTAAAGGATATGCAATCGGCGGTAAATCCGGTACTTCTCAAAAGGTTATCAATGGAAAAGTTTCCAGTGACCATTATGTCGCTTCTTATACTTGCTTTGCGCCGGCTGATAACCCTGAAATTGTGATGCTTGTTATGGCGGATGACCCTAACCCCGACATTGGTTACTACGGTTCAAAGGTGACTGCTCCTTGTGCCAGAAATATCATGGAGGAATCTTTGAAATACCTCGGCTATTATCCGGAATATACAGAGGCTGAATATGAGGAATTGGATGTAACTGTTCCGCTTTTGCTGGATGAGGAGCTGACAAAGGCACAGGAAACGCTTGACGCTTTGGGACTGAAATATGAAATCATTGGAGACGGTGAAACCGTCCTCGGACAATGCCCTGCAACTGGTATGTCGATTTCTCCGGAAGGGACTGTGATTCTTTACACTGTGGAAAATTATATGCCGGATAAAGTGGAAGTGCCTGATTTGCAAGGTTTTACTGCTACTGATGCCAATGAGGCTCTCACAAATCGTGGCTTGAATTACGTCGCTGTCGGGGCTTCGACTGACCGTGAGGATGTACTGGTGTTGTCGCAGTCCATTGAAGCTGGTGAAATGGTTGAGGTCGGTACGGTCATTCAATTGACGTATTTCGTTAATGACCAGACAGGTTAATTTATGAAGGAGTGGGAAACATGAGTACAAAGGAAAAAATCTATGATATTGTTGATGTTTTGAACCCTGAAAATATTGAGATTGTATATCAAATTTTGCAACGCTTTGCTGATGCGCAAAATGCAGAAGAAAATCAACTCTTCTATAGTGAAGAAAATATCAAGCATATTGAAGAGGGCATTAGGCAAGTTGAAGAAGGGAAAATTGTTGTGAAAAGTATGGAAGAACTGGAGGAAATGGCGAATGGATAACATTAGCTTTTCCGAAACAGGTTGGCAAGATTATTTGTATTGGCAGACTCAAGACAGAAAAACTCTCAAGAAAATTAACTTGCTGTTACAAGATATTCTTCGAAATGGTAATAGTGGAATCGGAAAGCCAGAACCATTGAAACATTATGAGGGATATTGGAGCAGGCATATTGATGAGAAAAATCGCATTGTTTACACCATCAAAAGTGAAACTGTATTTATTATTGCTTGTCGGGGTCATTATGATGACAAGTGATAGAAAGGGAGATGGGTTTATGAAACTTTCAGAACTTTTGGAAGGAAGATATTTGACTGCATTAGGTGACAGGGAAATTACTTTCATTACAGACGATAACCGGAAAATTGTTCCCGATTGTATTTTCGTTTGTGTGAAGGGTGGTAGCTTTGACGGGCATTCTGTCGCTGAAAAGGCTCTCGAACAGGGGGCGGCTGTTGTCATTGTGGAGCGTGATTTAGGGCTTGGCGAACGTCAAATTATTGTTCCTGATAGCCGTGAAGAATATGGAAATCTCTGTTCCGCTTGGTTCGGGCATCCTGAACAAAAAATGCATTTTATCGGGGTCACTGGTACAAATGGAAAAACTACCATTACAACTGTCATTAAACACATTTTGACTGAAAATGGTCATAAAGTCGGCTTAATCGGCACTATTCAAAATGAGATTGGGGACGAAATTGTTCACACCGATAACACTACCCCTATGACGTTCGATTTGATGGCACTTTACCAAAAAATGTATGATTCCGGTTGTGATACTGTTGTTATGGAGGTTTCTTCCTTCGGGCTGGTGCAGAAAAGAATTGGTACTACTCATTTTGATGTTGCTGTCTTTACCAACCTCACGCAAGACCACCTTGACTATCACAAGACCATGGAAAATTATTATCAGGCAAAACGAATGTTATTCAATATCTGTGATAAAGCCATTATCAATGTCGGGGATGAATACGGTAAACGACTGTTTGATGAAGTTTCCTGTGAAAAATATTCCTACGGAAACGGCGACCAAAACCCTGAATGTGATTTCGCTTATACCCCTGTTTCCGTTAAGGCTCACAAGACTTCTTTTGTTCTTGCTCGTAAGGGTGAACCGGAAAACCTTTGGATTGATATGCATTTGATTGGATATTTCAATGTCGCTAATGCTACGGCGGCTTATGCGGTTTGCCGTTTGATGGGATTGACGGATAAACAAATTATTCCAGCCCTCAAAAATTGCTTGGGTGTGAAAGGCAGATGTGAAGTAATTCCCACTGGAAAGAAATTTTCCGTCATCTGCGATTATGCTCATACCCCTGATGCCCTTGAAAATATCCTCGAAAATGTCAAGCTCTATACTGAGGGTGATTTGATTTGTCTTTTCGGGTGCGGCGGAAATCGTGATAAGACAAAACGCCCTCTTATGGCAAAGGCTGCTGCAAAATTCGCTGATAGGCTGATTGTCACTTCTGATAACCCTCGTGATGAAGACCCTAGGGCGATTATTGATGATATTCTGGAAGGTTTGCAGGGTTCGGGGGTGTCTTATGATGTGGTTGTCGATAGAAAAGAGGCGATTGCTCATGCGCTTCAAATTGCTAAGGGCGGGGATGTGATTGTTCTCGCTGGGAAAGGGCATGAAGATTATCAGATTTTCGAAAATCACCGTCATATTCACTTTGATGAACGTGAAGTTGTGGCGGAAGCTCTTAAAAATTTGGATTGATTAGAAGATTGGAGAAAAAACAATGGAACGTATTTCACTTGCTGAAATTGCTGAACACCTTGGGACTGTTACCCCTGTTCAGGCTGATATTACTGAAATTAGTACAGATACTAGAAATTTGCCGGCTGGCTGTCTCTTCCTCGCTTTGCGTGGGAAAAATTTCGACGGTCACGATTTCGTCAAAAAGGCTCTGGAAGATGGGGCTATTGCTGCTGTGACGGATACACAAATTGAGGATGCACCTTGTATTGTGGTGGGCGATACTGGGCAGGCTTTGCTTGATATTGCTAGCCTTTATCGACAGAAGTTTGTGATTCCGGTTGTTGGGATTACTGGAAGTGTCGGAAAAACTACCACCAAAGAATTGACTGCTTGTGTGCTGTCTCAAAAGTTCAATACCCTCAAAACTGCTGAGAATCTCAATAATGAGATTGGATGCCCTAAGACACTTCTTGGCTTGACTAAGGAACATCAGGCGGCTGTTATCGAAATGGGTATGAATCACTTCGGGGAAATTTCCAGAATGAGCAATTGTGCAAAGCCTACTATTGCTATTATTACCAATATCGGCTTTTCCCATGTCGAAAATCTCGGTTCACAAGATGGCATTTTGAAGGCAAAACTCGAAATGTTGGAGGGGATGGAGGAAAATGCTCCTCTGATTACTTCTGGTGATGATGTACGCTTAGCTCCTCTCAAAGAGACTTTGAGCCGTCCGGTTTATACCTTCTCTACAGAAGGAAATCCGGCGGATGTTTGGGCGGAGGACATCAAAGAGGAAAACGGCGTTACCACTTTCAGCATTTGTCATGGTGAAAAAAAATTGCTTGCTGTCCTTCCTGCGATTGGCGAACACAATGTCAAAAATGCATTAGCCGCTTATCTCGTGGGCGTTTTGACTGGGATGGAAGAACAGGAAATTTTGTGCGGTCTGGCTGGTTATAGTCCTGTTGGTGCTAGACAGAATATTCTGGAAAGAAATGGACAGACTATTATTGAAGATTGCTATAATGCTAGCCCTGCTTCTATGCAAGCCGCTTTACAAGTTCTCCATAACTACCCTTGTGAGGGGCGCAGAATTGCTGTGCTTGGTGATATGCTTGAACTTGGTGATATGAGTCAGGAACTCCATGAGAAAGTAGGCGAAATGGCACAAAAATGTAATCTTAATATGCTCTATTGCTATGGGACGGCTTCTCAAGCTATTGCTCAAAAGGCTGGTGAGAAGTTCGGTGTGTTCTGCACGGATGATGCCAATGTTCTCATTGCTAAATTGCAGGAGTATACAAGAGAAGGTGATGTGATTCTGTTTAAGGCTAGTCACGGTATGCATCTCGAAAATGTCATTGAGGCGGTCTATGGTCAACCTCCTTATGGTGCGGAATAATGCCCGTATGGGTGCAGTTTGCTTCGGCTTTCATTGCTATGGTGACTGCCGGAATTATGGGGAATGCTTTGATTCCCTTTTTGCAGAAATTCCGGTTCTTTGACATTGCGCCAAAAAAGCCCTCACTTCCAGACGATTCCGAAAATGAACCCTCCGAAAACCAAAATGATGACATTCAAGAACAGGTTCGCCCTACTATGTGCGGAATTCTGTTACTGTTGGGGTGTACCATTGCCATGGTGATTACTTTCAATCTCTGTGATGGTCAACACGTTTTCGACAGAACTAACAAGGCTCTCTCGGAACAAAGAAGCTTGACAGAAATTGTTTATTTTTATGCGTTGGCGGTTGCTGTATGGGGACTTCTTACGGATATTATGGCTGTTCGAAAAAAAGCAGTTTTTGGGATTCCATTCTTTCAACAATTTGGCAGTGTCATTGCAATTTCGTTTGTGGTTGGGAAGTACCTTGTCAATGGGTCTACGCTGTATGTGCTTGTGATGGCTGTCATTATGGCGGTTGGATGGGCGATAATGCAGGGATTCGACAGGGAAACAGATGGAATTACCATTACAGTTGGAAGTATTCAGCTCCTGATATTGGCGGTGTTATTCCTGAAACATCATGAATATTATTTTGCAATTCTTTCCCTTTGTGGGGCTGGTGCAAATATGGGATGTATGGTATGGAATTTGTATCCGGCAAAGTGCCGGCTTGGCAATGTGGGGAGTGGCTGGATGGCTGGAATCGTGACGGGGTTATGTGCGGTATATGGTGACTGGAAGGCTTGGCTTTTGCTGATGGCGGTATATCTGGTGAATGCTTTCCCTTTGCTGAACCGTCGAAACAATCAAACGCTCCTTTCCATGATGGAGCAAGGAACCATGAAACCTTGGCAGAGGATTGCTCTGTTTGCAGGGTTTACCGCTTTCTGCGGTGTCATTACCCTACTTTGAGCCAATTGAAGGGAGGCAAAGAATGAAACAAGTTGAATCATCAAAACCCCAAAAAAGTGAACGTGTGCGTTCACGAATTGGAGATACTGACCTTTCTTTTAGCATTGTGGTATTGATTCTTTTGGGGTTGGGAATTGTCATGATGTTTTCCGCAAGTTATGCAATTGCAATTAACGAAGGAAAACCCGGATATTTTTATGCATTGCGACAGGTGGAATTTGCAGGGATTGGGCTTGTGATGATGTTCATTATGAGCCGTGTGGATTATCATGTTTTTCAGAAACGGAATTTTCCCATTATTATTTATGCAGGGGCTGTATTTCTTTTGATATTGGTGCTATTTATTGGTACAGACCTTGATACCGGTTGTCAAAGATGGCTTAATTTAGGCTTTACAACGTTTCAGCCCTCGGAGCTGGCTAAATTTGCGATTGTGATTTTATTTTCCTACCTGATAGACCAGAATTTTGAACGAATGCAACAGTTATTTGCTGGCACGGTCATTTATTTACTGCTATTGGGTATTATTATAGGGCTGTTATTGCTAGAACCACATTTATCATGTAGTATTTTAATTGCTGCCATTGGCATTGCATTGGTATTTGTAGGCGGTGCAAAATGGCGAAATCTTGGCATTATTACTGTAGTAGGGACGATTCTGGCAGGGCTTGTGCTGATGTACCTTATCAATACTAAGGGTATCGGGTATTTTCAGCGCAGAATTGCAACATGGTTTCATCCTTTCGACAGTGAAGACGTTGACGGAACTTGGCAGTCAAGACAATCACTTATTGCAATCGGTTCGGGCGGTTTGTTCGGGCTGGGATTGGGTGAATCCCGACAGAAATATTTATATTTGCCTGAATCGGAAAACGACTTTGTATTTTCGATTGTTTGTGAAGAATTGGGACTTTTCGGGGCGATTACCGTTATATTATTGTTTGTACTGCTGGTGATGCAGGGCTTTCATATTGCTTCCCATTGTAAAGACCGTTTCGGTATGCTGATTGCAATTGGTTTCACATTGCAGATAGGTTTACAGGCATTTATCAATATCGGCGTTGTGAGTGGATTTTTGCCGAATACTGGAATTAGTTTGCCGTTTTTCTCATACGGCGGTACGGCTTTAATTATGCAGTTGGTACAGATGGGAATTGTACTGAATGTTTCACGCTCCCGTCAGCCTGTTCAGGTGCAAAGAGTTCGCCCTGCTCCAAAGGAAACAGAGCCAACGTTTCCACAGGATGCATAAAATTTTGGGCAGGAAAGGTGTTTTACTATGAAGGTATTACTCGCAGGCGGTGGCACAGGCGGACATATTAACCCCGCCTTGGCTATTGCTGGTATTATTCAATCTAATGTTCCAGATGCAGAATTTCTCTTTGCTGGAACTCCTAACCATATGGAAGCTACTCTCGTTCCGCAAGCTGGTTACAAACTCGCTAAAATTAAGGTGGAGGGCTTTCAAAGAAGGGTTTCTCTCGAAAATGTCGGGCGAAATGCAAAGGCTGTATGGTATCTTATGAATTCTGGTGCAAGGGCGAAACAGATTATTCAGGAGTTTCAGCCCGATATTGCCATTGGTACGGGCGGTTATGTTGCGGGCCCTGTGATTCGAATGGCTGCGAAAATGGGAATTCCTACTGCAATTCATGAGCAAAATGCTTATCCAGGGGTGACAAATAAACTCCTTGCGAAGGAGGTCAATCATGTGATGCTGACCGTGAAAGAAGCCCTTGAATATTTCGACAAAGATATTGCATATACTGTCACCGGTTTGCCGGTTCGTGCGGAATTGTTCCGCAAAACAAAAGAACAGGCAAGGGCGGAACTAGGTTTTGATGATGCTTTTACCATTCTCTCTTTCGGCGGAAGCCTCGGGGCGGGTGCTATCAATGACACTATGGCGGAAGTTCTCAAATGGCATACTTCAAAGGGTTTGCCTGTGAATCATATTCATGGGTATGGCGGTATGGGGAAAGATACTTTCCCTCAAAAAATGGAAGAGTATGGAATTCCCCTCAAAAGTGACCGTATCCGTATTACGGAATATATCAATGATATGGATACTTGCATGGCGGCGGCGGATTTGGTGGTGTGCCGTTCGGGTGCGAATGCCCTTGCAGAATTGGAAGCCCTCGGAAAACCGTCTATTCTCATTCCGTCCCCCATTGTTGCCGGAAATCATCAGTATCATAATGCGATGGTTCTCGGAAAAGCCGGTGCTGCTGAAGTGATTGAACAAAAAGACGTTACAAATGAAGATATGATTCAGCGTATTGAAGCGTTATTCAATGACCGTCCGAAACTTTGGAGCATGGCAGAAAGTGCCGCTTTCCTTGCGGTGCGTGATACGGAGGAAAGAATTTGGGGTGTCATTGAAAAGCTGATGAAGTAATTGCTTTGTCACCTGTTTTCCACTTCTTACATATGATACAGGGAAAGGAGTGGGGACAAATGCAGAAATTTGTCATGCAGGGCGGTAAAAGATTAGAAGGCGATATTCCTATACAAGGTGCGAAAAATAGTGCGCTACCAATATTATCTGCAACGTTGCTTTGTCATGGGGAAAGCATTCTGGAAAACTGTCCGAAATTATCTGACGTGTATACGGCTTGTAAAATTTTATCAAGTGCTGGTTGTCAATGCCATATGCAGGGGCATACTGTTTCCGTTAAGGCGGATTCTGCAAGCGGTTCTACCATACCAGAAAATCTGATGCAGGAAATGCGCTCTTCCATTATTTTCATGGGGGCTATGCTGGGAAGGTTCGGAGCTTGTACAATGGGCTATCCAGGGGGGTGCGAATTGGGTTCACGTCCCATCGATTTGCATTTGCAGGCATTCCGCAGAATGGGGGTCAAAATTTATGAACATCATGGAATTTTGACTTGCTCTACCCCTAATGGCTTACATGGGGCGAAAATTCACTTGCAATTTCCCTCTGTGGGAGCAACGGAAAATATTCTCCTTGCTGCGGTATTGGCAAAGGGTGAAACCATTCTCACGAATGCTGCAAGAGAACCAGAAATTATTGACCTTGCCAATTATTTGCAACAATGCGGTGCAAAAATTCGGGGTGCTGGATGTAGTACCATTTATGTACAGGGCGTTGAAAAATTAACCGGCTGTACATACCGGATTATGCCTGACCGGATTGTGACGGCTACTTGGATGAGTGCTGTGGCTATGACAGGCGGAACAGTGCGCTTCATTGGAGTGGATATGACAAGTTTAGAAGGAATTCTGGACATTTTCGAGGAAATGAACTGCCATTTCAGCCGTTCGGGAGATATACTCTATTTTTCCGCTGGAAAACCCCTTCATGCGGTGCGTTACCTTAAAACAATGCCTTACCCTAGTTTTCCCACAGATGCACAGCCTGTCGTCATGTCGGCTTTATGCATTGCGGAAGGTACGTCATTGATAGAGGAAACTATTTTCGAGAATCGTTTCCGCCATGTAGAGGGATTGTGCAGGATGGGCGCAGATATTCAGATTACAGGTAGGGCAGCGGTCATTCACGGCGTGAAAAAATTGCACGGCGCACAGGTGAGCGCAACGGATTTAAGAGGGGGTGCGGCTCTTTTGGTTGCTGGACTTTCCGCAGAGGGAGAAACCATTTTAACGGAAATTTCCCATATTGACAGAGGTTACGACAGTCCGGAGGAATTGCTCAGGAGTGTCGGGGCTAAAATTGTGAGAATCTGATATTAAGGATGGATGATGTTTGTGAGAGATGTACAAAAAACCAGTATACAACATGAGACAGACCCTAGAAGAATCCGCCGCCGGAAACGTGGGCGTTCATTATATGTATTGATGGCGCTCGTTCTGGCGGTTGCGACTATGGTCACGTTGTCAATGACTGTTTTTTTCAATATCAAAACCATTTGTGTGACAGGAAATGCGGAAGATTATACTGTCAGTGCTATCGTGGAAGCCGCAGAGGTGGAAATCGGGGATAATATGATGAGGCTGAATGTGGATGAGGCAGAGCAAAAAGCCCTTTCCAGCTTGATTCATGTGGAAAGCGTACAAATTAAGAGAGAATTCCCCGATACGCTTGAAATTCATGTGGAAAAATGCACTCCGGCTTATAATGTGGTTTATGAGTATGGGACTCTCATTGTTAGTGAACATGGGAGAATTTTAGAAAATACTATGACCCCCCAAGACGGTCTTGTGAAAATTGTCGGCTATGAACCAGAGGAAACTACCCCCGGTTATACGATTCATTCTACAGATGAACGCAGAGATAAAATTTTTAGCGCATTTCGTGAACTGATTTATCAGGGGGGGCTTAGTACTCCCATTGTTTCCATTGATTTGGAAGACGTGAATGATATTATGGTAAATTTCGGTAATCGCATTACGTTTGATATGGGAAATTGGAATGAAATTGAGTATAAAATCAGTTTTGCTGAACAGATTATTGCAAGTCAACCAGCGGACAAGCAAGGATATTTGGTGATGGTTGGGTCAAATCAGTGTTCTTTCCGGAATAAGGCGGATTATGAGGAGACTCAAAAAAGATTGAAGGGTATCGTGGATGAACCCACCACAGAAGCGAAAAAGTATACTCCTACAAAATCAACCACTTCACCAGAAGAAGAGGAACATTCGGGTTCAGAACTCGAACCGCCAGCAATTGAGGATATTGCTCCTGATGATGCCATTGAGGAGGGAACAGAGGTGGAATTGACTGCACCAAATATTGACATTCCGGAAGAGTATCTGGATGACGAAAATGATGGAATTGCAATGGATGATTATGATGATGAGTAAAAAAATGGAATAAAAATACAGTTTGAAGCTGTACATTCATGCACATTTTTGTTAAAATCATGCAAAAAAGCGTTGCCTAAGTTGTATGGAATAGGAAAAAATTAGATTTTGTCAAAAAAGTATTGCAAAATGTCGGCGGATGTGTTACAATAATAATGTCTCATAATGTTTTGAAGCTGTGTTTTTGCACAAGTACATAAACTACGGTAGGAGGAAAAATCATGACAGACTTCATTTATGAAGAGGCTTTTGAGCCGGATGTCAATATTAAAGTAATCGGTGTCGGCGGTGGCGGTGGAAATGCTTTGAACTGCATGGTCGATTCTGATGTCAGTGATATTGAATATGTAACCATCAATACGGATGCAAAAGCACTGAAAAATTCCAAGGCTGCAACTCGCATTCAGATTGGTGCAAAACGTACAAGAGGAAGAGGTGCAGGTAATAACCCGACTGTGGGTCAGGAAAGTGCTGAAGAAAATATTGAAGAAATTGAAGCAGCATTAAAGGGTGCAGATATGGTATTCATTACCGCTGGTATGGGCGGTGGTACGGGTACAGGTGCTGCGCCAGTTGTTGCAAAAACTGCACAGGCAATGGGAATTTTGACGGTTGCAGTGGTGACTAAGCCTTTCGCTTTCGAACGTGAACAGAAAATGGCACAGGCTGAGGCTGGTATCAATGAATTGAAGAAATATGTCGATTCTTTGATTGTTATTCCGAATGAAAGACTTCTGGTAGGGCTGGACAAGCCACTGACAATGAAGGAATCATTCTCCCTTTCAGATGATGTATTGAAGACTGGTGTCAAGTCCATTGCAGATTTGATTGTTGAGGAAGGATACATTAACCTCGATTTTGCTGATGTTTCCACCACAATGAAGGGCGCAGGATATGCACATATGGCAATTGGTCACGGACAGGGTAAGGACAAGGCTGTGGAAGCCGCAAAGCAGGTTATTTCCAGCCCCTTGTTAGAAACTTCCATTGCTGGTGCAAGAAGATTGCTTATCAATATTGCAATGTCAGAGGATACACTTGCATCTGATGTGGATACAGCATCTAAGATGATTTCTGAGGCTGCTGCTCCGGATGTACAGTTCATTTTTGGTGCGGCATTTAAGGAAGATATGCAGGATGAAATGTCTGTAACAGTGATTGCAGCTGATTTTTCAACAGGTGCAAAGGATAATAAGCCACAACAGACCCCTAATCCTTCTGGTCATTCTCATCAGCAATCTGCACCACAACAACAACAGCAACAACAAAATCCCCAACAAGCTCCTCAACGTCCCAGAAGAAGGGCGGTAAGTGCTGATAATGGCGGTTCTAAGGCTTCCCCTCCGCCAACAATGTCCTCACAGCAATTGCAGGCACAGGCTGAACAGCCTGTCCGTCAGGGACATTCTACACAACAATCACAGTATCAGCCACGTGAACAGTATCAACAACCAGTACAGTCTCGTGAACAATATCAACAGCCGGTACAGTCTCGTGAACAGTACCAACAACCGGTACAATCTCGTGAGCAGTATCAACAACCGGTGCAATCTCGTGAGCAGTATCAACAGCCTGAGCAGTATCAGCAACAGTATCAACAAGCTCCTCAACAGGCACAGCGTCAGCAGGGTGCAGTTCCGCCCCCTCCTGTGATGAATCTCCAGCAACAGAAAGAGCCTGTGGATGTTCCACCGCCTCCAGTTGCTCCAAGAAGAGAAGCTCAACCCGCTGAAGGCGATTATACACGTCAGTCACAACAGAAGAACATCACTGCAAATTATGATGTTGACATCAATGAGATTTTTGATATTCTCAACGGAAATTAAGAAAATTGCAATTTTAGAGGGTAACTGCCGTTGGCATTTTGCGAACGGCAGTTTTTATTGACATTTTGCACAAAAAACAGGCTGTGAATTTTACGGATATTCTCTTGCAACATCTCAAAAAATATGGTATAATAACTATGATAATCTAAAAAACGGATACAGAATAATTGTATTTTATTATCACGAAAAGGAGAGACGCACAATGGCAGATATTCCAACTGGGGTCTTGAAAGAGACAGGTCTTGGACAAAAGGGCTTTTTGAAAGAGCCGGTGATAACTTTTATCAATGAATTGCTTGACCAGAATGACGAACTCAAAGAAAAGGTCAAGAAATATGAAAGCGATGAAGAAGAGCATGAATCTGAACTGATTAAGCAGTACAGAGAAGACCAAGAAAACGCCGAAAAAAGAGCTAAAGAAGCTGAACAAAAAGCCGAAGAAGCTGAAAAAAGGGCGGAAGAAGTCGGCAAAAATGCTGAAGTTACTGCAACACAATTGCAGGAAGCGAATGAAAAGGTTGAACTGCTCGCAAATGCTTTGAAAGAAGCACAGGATAAAAGCGGTGAAGATACTGAAAAGGTAAAGCAACTCCTTGAAGAGAAAAAACAGGAAATTTCTCAGCTTGAAGAGAATTTGCAGAAAATAACCGCCGAAAAAGAAAGCCTTGAAAGTTCACTCAATGAAGCAAAGGAACAACTTGCAAGTGTTACAGGCGATTTGAATGAAATGGAAGGGCAGATGTTTGCAAAGGATTCTCAGATTGAAGACCTCCGTGAGGAATTGGAGGAACTGCAAAGCGGTGCTTCTTCTGAAGAGGAACTTTTGGAAATGCAGGAACAAATTGCTACTTATGAGCAACAGTTACAGGCACTGCAACGGGAAAATTCTGACCTCGAAAGGAAGGCAAGCCGGACAGATGTTAGTGTCGCTTATGCAAGAGCTGGCAGAATCATTGATGATGCTGAAAGTGATGCAAGAGAAATTCGAAATCAGGCTGAGGCGGATGCTTTCGAAAGATTGCAGACCGTTCAGGAAGAAGCAGCTAGAATTCTCAATGATGCTGATGAAAAGGCTCTTTCCGCTAAGGCACAAACAGAGGAGCTTGTAGATGCTGCTATGACAGATGCAAGACTCCGTTCAGAAGAAATTACTCGTGGTGCTGTGGAACAGGAAGAACGTGTTCGTCAATTGACAACATTTACAAGGGATGTTTTGAAGGAACAATTGAGCGTTCTCACGGAGCAAATGTATACCGTTCGTTCTTTGATGGAACATACTATGAATGCAGTAAGTGAAACAATTGATTCTGCTGATGAGGCAGTTTATCAAGCTAAGATGCAGATACAGGACGTTTCCGGAATCTGGGATGAACAATCAGAGGCGATTATGAGCGGACAGCCTTATTCCGCTGAGCCTATTTATCAAGAAGATATGGTGGAAGATGTTCAGGAAGCGTCTTATCCTGAGGAAACGACTTTCACCCCTGAGTATAATGAGGAAATTCCGGAAGTGGTGAATGTGATGCCTCCGGCAGATGATGAAACAGTTGCTGAAACCATTATGGAAGTGGCTGCGGAAGGTATGCAGGAAGTGGAAGTGCCTAAGTTTGAAGCACCGCCAAAATATCAAGAACCTAAGTTCGATACATTGCCGGAAAATATCAGTCAAGAGAATTTTGCAGAATCCATGATGAATGACTTTGTGACTGCACCAAGTCTGGAAGATAATCTGAAAATTCCGGAGAAGGATGCAGAAAAATTCACAATGAATGGATTGATGAATGATGCAGAAGATGCTACAGAGTGATGTTATTTTTGAGGTGAGAGTTTATGCCGGAATTACGGCGAATTGATGCACAGGCATTGAAACAGGCTAATTTACATGTAGGTGAAAAGATTCTGCTTTCTGGTTATGTTTATACTGCCAGAGATGCTGCACATAAGCGCATTGCAGGGGTGTTGGATTCCGGTGGGGCATTGCCATTTCCCTTAGAGGGCGCAGTAATTTACTATGCAGGTCCTACTCCAACACCACCAGAAAAAACCGTCGGGGCTTGTGGTCCAACAACTTCGGGACGAATGGACGTTTACACCCCTCGGATGCTTGACCTCGGTCTTGCTGGGATGATTGGCAAGGGCGAACGCTCACAGGCGGTGCGGGATGCGATTGTGAGGAATCATGCAGTTTATCTTTGTGCAGTTGGTGGTGCTGGTGCATTGGCTGCCCGATGTATCAAAAGTCTGGAAGTGATTGCTTTTGAAGATTTGGGCTGTGAGAGTGTGAAACGGCTTTATGTTGAAGATTTTCCGCTGATGGTCTGCAATGATGCAGAGGGAAGGGATATTTTCTCGGAAGGACGGGCAATCTATCAAAGAAAGGATATTCATGTCTGATTTGCATTCAGATGAAGAATTGGCAATTCTTGCAAGGAATTCTATGGAAGCGGAAGGAATTCTGCTTTCAAGGTATTTGCATTTGATTGAATATTATGCTTATCGCTATGCGACTGGAGCGGATGCGGAAGACCTGATACAAGAGGGGTTAATTGCGCTTTTGTATGCGATTCCACAATATGACCCCCAAAAAGGAAAAAAGTTTTCTGCATTTGCACAGGTCTGCATTCAAAACAGAATGAAAAATGTATTGCAGAAGGCGAAAAAATACCCCGAACCTGTCGAGAATCTGGAGGAATACCAGAGTGCTGAATTTATCGATGAGGTCACGCCGGAAAGCATTCTGCTGGAAAAGGAACAGGGGAATTTGTTCCGGAAACAGGTCATGGAAATGCTTTCTGATAAGGAATGGCAGGTGCTGGAATTGATTGTGGATGGTGCAACTTATGCGGAAACAGCGGAAAAATTGGGAATACCAGAAAAGTCCGTTGATAATGCGATGCAGAGAATTCGCAGGAAAATGCGGGGTTTGAGAAATCCAGCAGAAGAATAAAGTTTGTATTCCGTGCTTCGGCATGGGTGCGATAAAAATTAGGGCTTATAGCTTAATGAATAACATCGTGACATCATTTGATTTATTGCCTGATTGGGTGGTAATTGGTTTTGTTCGTTGGTTTCATTCCGACTGTAGTCCAAAACAAAAAACTCAAAGTGAGGTAATTTATCATGTACGAAGATAAGACATTAACTTGTAAGGAATGTGGCAATGAATTTACATTCACAGCTGGTGAACAGGCATTCTATGCGGAAAAGGGATTTACCAATGAGCCACAGAGATGTAAGGCTTGCCGTGATGCAAGAAAACGTTCTCAGGGTGGAAGACCTGCCAGAGAAATGTATACTGCTGTTTGTGCAAGCTGTGGTAAGGAGGCTCGTGTACCGTTCCAGCCTAGTGGTGACAGACCTGTATATTGCAGTGAGTGCTTCGCTAAAATGCGTGAGGAATAATTTTTTGACAGAGGGGGGTACAGCTCGGCTGTGCTTTCCCTGTCGCCTTTCAAGAAAGGAGTTTTACTATGGTAGTGACAAAAGATACAATGATTGGTGAAATTCTTGGTGAAAATCTGGAAATCGCTGCACCGTTTTTCCTCGGAATTGGTATGCATTGTCTGGGGTGTCCATCATCACAGATGGAAACGGTTGAGGAAGCTTGCATGGTTCATGGTGTGGATGCTGACGAACTTGTGAACGCTTTGAATGATGCTTTCCAGAATGCTGGAACTGCAAGTGCTTGATTTGCTTAAAAGGCGCAGAATCGACAATGATAAAGGGCTGTGAAAAGCGTTCGCAGCCCTGTTTTTATATAGGAGAAATTTATGCTGAATCAGAGACTTTTAGCCTGTGCGAATTTTGTCCGGCAAAATGCACATATTTGTGATGTGGGGACAGACCATGCTCAACTTCCGGTGTATCTCATTGAACAGGGGATTGCTGAAACGGCGATAGCTGCGGATATTGTGCCGAAACCCTTGGAAGCCGCAAAACGTACCATTTCCGCACATGGTCTGGACGGAATGATTCAAACCATTCTTTCCGATGGGCTGGAACAGATACCGCCGGAGGGCTTGACTGATATTGTGATTGCTGGGATGGGCGGTGAAACTATCATTCATATTCTGGGAAATTGCCCTTTTCCGCTGGATGGTATGCGCTTGATTTTTCAGCCCATGACAAAGGCTGAAACGCTGAGAGGATGGCTGTATCAAAATGGGTTCGATATTGTTCAGGAATCTTTTGTCAAAGATGGAAAATTTATTTATGTGATTATGTGTGTAAGGAAAACTGACATTGTTCTTATTCCCACTGTGAAAGAATGCTGGTTCGGGAAGGCGGATTTATCCACTTCAGAGGGCTATGCTTATATTGACAGACAATGCCAGAGACTTCGTAAAAATATGATGCATATGGTTCATCAGGAGGGAGAACCATATCGGGAAATCATTCAACTGATTCAAGAAACAGTCGAACAATTAAAGGAGGGTCAATAATGAGTATTCATGTAAAAGATATTTATGATTGTATTGATGGGTTTGCATCGTTCGGAACACAAGAAAAATGGGATAATTCCGGCTTGCTGGTGGGTTCACCTTCGCAGACGGTGAGTAAAATTCTGGTGTCGCTGGATATTTCCCTTTCAGCGGTGGAACGAGCAAGAAAATTGGGATGTGAGGTGATTGTGTCTCATCATCCTGTGATTTTTTCGCCTATGAAAAATTTACCCTGTCATAGCATTGTCTATGAAATGGCAAAAAGCGGTATTGCCGGAATTTGCTGTCATACTCCGTTAGATGTTGCAAAGGGCGGTATCAATGATATTCTGGTTGATAAGCTTTGGAATGTGCTGGATTTTTCCAAAAATACGGAATTATTGGATGAGGATGGATGCGGTAGAATCGTTACACTGACAAAGGCGACTTCTACCCTTGAAATTGCAAAGGCTTCCAAAAAAGCTTTGCATTGTGAAGTGGTGCGCTGTTCGAAATGGGATGAGGGGATTGAACATATTGTGAGGTTGGGTATCTGTTCCGGTTCGGGGGCTTCGATGCTGGAAGAGATTGCTGATAAGTGTGATGCCCTTTTGACTGGTGATGTGAAACATGACAGATGGTATAAGGCTGAAGAACTGGGGCTTGGGCTGATTGACTGCGGTCATTATCACACGGAAGTTATCATGGTGAAGTATGTCGGCAAAAAATTAAAGGTGGCATTTCCGGATTTAGAGGTATTTGAATCAGAAGAGGGAGACCCTGTGGCTTATGTCTGAACGATTTGAAACAATTTGGATGTGTCCGATTTGTGGGAAAATGCTTTACAGTGGGGGTTCTCTTTCCTTGCAATGCGAAAACCATCATAATTTTGACCGTGCCAAAAAAGGGGCTTTGTATTTGTTGCCACCTAATCGGAAACATACCGGAAATTCCGGTGATAATCTTGAAATGGTTCAGGCTAGACGGCATTTTCTCCAAAAGGGATATTATTCCCATTTGCTGGAAACCCTTTGCATGGCTCTTGATGAATATTTCCCCATGAATGGAACTTTATTAGATGCCGGCTGTGGGGAAGGATATTATACCAGTGGCATGAGAATGCACCTCCAAAAGCAGGGAATTTCTGCGGATTTCTACGGGGTGGATATTTCTAAAACAGCTTCCAATTATGCTTCTAAGGCTGATTCATTGATAAGGTACGCTGTGGCAAGTGTGTTTCATTTGCCTGTGTTGCATGAAAGTTGTGATATGGTGGTGAGCATTTTTGCGCCTTATTGTGGGGAAGAGTTTCAGAGAGTTCTCAAACAGGGCGGATTTTTCATGATGGCGATTCCTTCCGCAAAACACCTTTGGAAACTCAAACAGGCAATTTATGACAAGCCTTATGAAAATGAAGTCAAGGATTATTCCCTTGATGGGTTTACTTTCCTCAAAAAGTATGCGTGTCAAAAAGATATTTTCCTTGATAATCATGACGATATTCAGGCACTTTTTGAAATGACTCCTTATGCGTATCGTACCAGCCCCAAAGAAAAAGAAAGGCTTTCCAGTCTGGATTCTTTGACAACAGAAACAGCTTTTGAAGTATTGATTTATCAGAAAGTGAAGGAGTGATAATAAATGGCATTTGATGGCGCATATCTTCATACAATCAAACAGGAATTAGATTTTCTCAAGGGGGCAAGGGTGGACAGGATTCATCAGCCCTCGAAAGAGGAAGTTATTCTGCATTTCCGCTCCCGTGACGGCGGTTTCAAGGTCTTAATCAGTACCGCAGGGGACAGCGCAAGAATTCATTTGACAAATATTCCGATTGATAATCCGCCTGCTCCTCCTATGTTTTGTATGCTTTTGCGAAAACATTTAGGCGGGGCGAAATTGCTTGACATTCGTCAAGAAGGTTTGGAAAGAGTGCTGTTTCTGGAATTTGAATGCATGAATGAACTCGGCGATTTGGTGCAGTTGACACTTGCCTGTGAGGTCATGGGGCGGTATTCTAATTTGATTCTCATTGACCAGAATCAGAAAATTATTGACAGTCTCAAACGAAATGCAGATGTCACCAGAGACAGGGTATTATTGAGCGGTTTTCCTTATGAAATGCCCCCTCGTGGAAGACGGCTGAATTTTCTCGAAACTGATGATGATACCATTCTGAATGCGCTGGTATTAGCTCCGGATGCGAACCTTGATAAGGCGATTGTAAGTCTTTTTGAAGGGGTTTCGCCTTTACTTGCTAGGGAATGGGTTTATTATACAGACAGAGAGGGTATTCGCAGTCACAGCATGACAAAACACCATCAGGAACGATTGCTCTATATCATTCACAAAACCGCAAAGATGCTCCATGAAAATACTTGTCAGTTCCATATTTTGCAGACCCCTGACGGAAATTTGAAGGATTATTGCTTTCTGCGTCCGGAACAGTATGGAGCTTTCATGATTGTGCGCCCTATGCCGTCAGCTAGTGCAGTATTAGATGAATTTTATGCACAGCGTGACTTAAAAGCAAGGATGAAACAACGTGCAAATGATTTATTCAAGCTTATCATGAACCGCATGGAACGCATTCACCGAAAACTCGATAACCAGCGTTCAGAGTTGCAGGAATCCAGCAAAATGGAACAAAATAAACTGTATGGCGATTTGCTTTCTGCGAATTTGTACCGCATTCAAAAAGGGGATGCTGTCGCCGTTCTCGAAAATTTCTATGATGAAAATTATCCAGAAATCACCATTCCTTTGCAAGTCAATTTGACACCTTCCCAAAATGCACAGCGTTATTATACATTATACCGCAAGGCTTCCACGGCAAAAGAAAAATTGTCCGTTCAGATTCAGCAGGGAGAAGAGGAACTGAATTATTTGGAAAGCGTCTTTGATGTTCTAAGCCGTGCCGAAACCGAAAATGATTTATTGCTTTTGCGTGATGAACTCGCTCAACAAGGATATATCCGTAACAAAAACCAGAAACAAAAACCCCCGAAACAGTTACCGCCTTTGTTATATGAATCTTCGGACGGTTTTCCGATTCTCGTTGGACGAAATAACCGCCAAAATGACCAATTGACATTAAAACAGGCTTCTAAGCTGGATATTTGGCTTCATACACAAAATATTGCTGGGTCTCATGTCATTCTGGTGACGGACGGAAAAGAACCCTCTGAAATTGCTATCCGTGAGGCGGCTATGCTGGCGGCTTATCATTCGAAAGCAAGAGATTCTTCTCAAGTGCCGGTGGATTTTACAAAGGTCAAATTTGTGAAAAAGCCCAATGGTGCTAGGTTTGGAATGGTGATATTCACGAATCAACAAACGGTTTATGTTTCACCTGATGCGGAACTTTGCGCAAAGCTCAAAAAATCATGATACTTTTCACGATATATATTCTTAGTAAATTAGTATTGACATTTTACAAAATGTATGATATAATAAAATCGGTAAAATAGAAGTGCAGAAAGGATGAACCGCATGGAACAGCAGGAGCATTTGCATACTCCAAAAGACCCCTCCATGAATACGATTAGTGAATTGATGCAAAAAATGCCGGAATCTGAAATTTTTTATGCAATTGCGAATTTGCTGGGGCTATTTGGGGATGAGACTAGAGTGGGGATTTTGTATGAATTGCTTGACAAGGAATTATGTGTGAATGATATTGCACAACGTCTGGAAATGTCTGCTTCTGCAATTTCTCATCAGCTCAGAATTTTGAAACAGGGGAGACTTGTGAAAAGCAGGAGAGAAGGAAAGACGGTATTTTATTCTCTTGCGGATTCTCATGTTAAAACCATTTTTTTCCATGCTTTGGAGCATGTGACGGAATAATTTCATAATCGGGAGATGACGATGGATGAGGAAAATCAAGTTCATATTGACGGCAATTTTCGCAAGTTTGCTTTGTTTGGGGTCTATGGGGTGTAGTAGTTCGTATGAATTGAACGAAACAACAAATGAAACTACAGGCAGTTTTGAGCCGGAATTTGCAGCGAAAGATTTGGATTCCAAAACTCGTGAAGAACTTGCAAGTCTTGCATCAGCAGATAAACGCTTGACAGGGGAGCTGGAAAATAAAACAATAAAATGGCTTTCTGATTGGGATATTAACGCTAGCAATGGGGCTTCAACTCCCACTGACCTTGCTATTTTTCAGGAGCGTTACGGCGGAGAAGTGCAATATTATCAATGTGTTTATGAGCAGAGATATGACCAATTGACAAATTATATCAATTCTGATGAGGGAATTGATTTTTTCTATGCTGGAAATTTTGATGCATTTCCAAAAGGTGCAATTCGTGGAATGTTTGTCCCTTATGATGAATATATTGACCTTGATAGCGAACTTTGGAAAGATGTCAAAGATGTGAATGATTCTGTTGCATGGAAAGACGGGCATTATATGGCAGTGGTGCAAATGACCGGTGATAATTGCGCTGTGATTTATAACCGTGATACAGTACAGGAACTTGGATTTGAAGACCCTGCGGAACTTTACCGAAAAGGGCAATGGAATTGGGACATTTTCGAAGAAATGCTGACTTCCTTTGTGAATGTTCAGGAGCAGAGATATGGTCTTGATGGCTGGTGGTTTGAATCGGCACTTTCTGCGACAGTGGGTGTTCCTTATGTGGGATTGGAAGATGGAAAGCTTGTGAGTCATCTGACAGACAGCAACATTGAACGTGTTCAGAATTTCATGTATGATTTGTATACAAAAGATTGCATTGCCATTGGTGTTGGGGAATTTGGATGGAAGGATAAGCCGGAATATATTGGAGAGGGGAAAGAGCTTTTCTATCCGGTTGGTCTTTGGAAAATTTACGGCGTTGCGGATGCTGTCAATCTGAAAGGGATTAGAAGCGGTTGGAAAGTGGTATTCGGGGAAAATGCTATGTTTGTTCCAATGCCGAAAGACCCTGAAGCTGATGAGTATTACATTCCAGCAAATATGAATTCTTATTGTTTTGTCAAAGGTGGGAAAAATCCTGAAGGGGTTGCTAAATACCTTGACTGTAAGCGTTTGGCGTTACTTAATGAGGATATTCGGGAAATTGCAGACCAACAATTCACGGAAGATTACGGTTGGTCAGAAGAAATGGTTGCAATGAAAAATGAAATGGATGAATTGGCAATCAAAAACCCTGTTGTTGATTTCAAAAATGGAATTACGACTGACCTTGATACTATGTTTGATAATAGTACTACGGGAATTCGTGCATCTGGTAAGGGAATTCCATGGAGTGAGACTTTAGGCGCATTGAAAGACCCTGTTCAAACAATGATTGATGAGGCTAATAATAGTTGATTCAACAAAAGTTAGCAAGGAATCCCCCGCCTCTATAGGCGGGGGAGGAATTGCGTCCCACCTATTGACAAAAGCCTCCCAATATGAGATAATAAAAGCAGAATCCTGAAAGGTGGTGAAAAAATGGCAAATAAAGCGTGTAAATTTCGGATATATCCCACAGAAGAACAAAAACTTCTGTTTGCAAAGACATTCGGTTGTGTCAGATTTATCTATAATAAAATGCTGGAAGATAAAATTGCATATTATCAGCAGACCAAGGAAAAGCTGAACAATACACCAGCACAATACAAGGAAGCATTTCCGTTTTTGAAAGATGTGGATAGTATGGCACTTTGTAACGCTCAAATGAATCTACAAAATGCCTACAACAATTTTTTCACTCGTCCAAACAATGGATTTCCAAAATTTAAGTCCAGAAGAAACAGCAGAAAATCTTATACTACCAACTGCATCAATGGAAATGTCACGCTAGAAAATGGATTTTTAAAACTTCCCAAAACAAAGGGACTTGTTAAAATCAATCAGCACAGGCAAATTCCTGATAACTGGAAGTTAAAATCAGTGACAATTAGCCAATCAGCAAGCGGAAAATACTATGCAAGTATCTTGTTTGAGTATGAGAACCAAGTACAGGAACAGGAACTGCATGATTTTCTGGGGCTTGACTTCTCTATGCATGAACTGTACAAAGACAGCAACGGAAATGAGCCGTCTTATCCCCGATATTACAGACAAGCTGAAAAGAAACTGCAAAAGGAGCAAAGAAAACTTTCACTCATGACAAATGGCTCTGCAAATTATGAAAAACAACGTGTTAGGGTTGCCGTATTGCATGAAAAAATTGCAAATCAAAGGAAAGATTTTTTGCACAAGCTGTCAAGAAAATTAGCCAATGTATGGGACTGCATCTGTATTGAAAATCTAAATATGCAGGCAATGGCACAGGCATTGCATTTCGGGAAATCTGTCTGTGATAATGGTTGGGGAATGTTCACAAGATTTTTGCAATATAAACTGGAAGAAGCCGGAAAAAAGCTGGTAAAAATAGACAAATTCTTTGCGAGTTCCCAAACGTGTTCGTGCTGTGGTTACAAAAATCCTGAAACAAAAGATTTATCTGTCAGAGCATGGGACTGTCCGGAATGCGGTACACATCATGATAGAGATGTGAATGCTGCTATTAACATCAGAAATGAAGGTATGCGATTAGTTTCTGCATAACCTAAAATAGAGAACCGTGGGACACACGGGGTTAGCTTGTTAATACTTAGCACATTAGTGTTATTGAGCAAGAACCGACTGCCTACTTCTTGTAGGAGGAAGCCCCCGCCTCTACAGGCGGGGGAGGATGTCACTTAACAATGTCAAAAAAAATACTTGAATTCATTTCACAATTGTGATATACTTTCTATGGGATTTTATCAAAATCGTTTACAAGGAGGCGGGGAACTATGAGGAAAGTTTTAGTAACAGGCGGATGTGGTTTAATTGGTGACCATGTATGTTCCGGCTTTTTGAAAAAAGGTTGCAGGGTTATTGCAGTGGACAGACAGCCAAGTGAATATAATGCCAATAAGGAAAATTATAAATTCTATCAAGCAAAACCTTCTGACAAGGAAGCGTATGCAGATATTTTCATGCGCCATCAATTTGATACAGTGATTCATCTCGCTTGCACCGCAGATAATGATTTCGGTCATATTATTACAGATGCTAATATTCGGGAAAGTTCGGCATGTAATGCGTTTATCTATCGATATGCTATTGCACATGATGTCAAGCAGTTTATTTTGATTAGTACTACACAGGTTTATCAGATGCCGAAAACTCGTGAACCTTTGCGAGAAGATGACTATTGTAAGCCAACTACCAATTATGCAAAGCTCAAATATGAGGCGGAACAGAAGATGATAAAGGATATTGGAAAGGCTCATGAAATGGTGATTGCAATTATCCGTGTTGCACCAGTTTATACAAAAGATTTTGCTGCCAATTTAGAGGCAAAAATTACAGACCCAAAGGATAATACTAAATTTGTGTACCGTACCGGAGAATATGGGTTTCATATGTGCTGTGTTCATAATTTGGTGGACTTCCTTCTGACTTTTGTACAGTCAGCGGAAGACCGCACTTATAACGGAATTTATAATATGGCAGATAAACACCTGACAATGGCTTCTGAAATTATTGAGTACATGAAAGCCAATCATAGGATTGGGGTTGTTCTCCAAAGAAATCCGCCTAACACCAATCTGAATATGATTCGACAGTTGATAGATAACAAAGATATGAAAGTCAATTACCGATTTTTGGATTTTACCAGAATTTTGACAAATAATATGTTTGACATCAGCAAAGCTTCGAAATATTGTTCGTTCCGCTGGAATATTCAAAATACAAAATAATCACACCAAAAAAGCACCCGTCAATTGGCGGGTGCTTTTGGTGTTGTATGGTCAATTTTGCGGAATCACTGGAATATATGTAACAATGTCAACCAGATATTTCAGGAGCGTTAAAGAATCCTTATCATTGATTGAGCCATCCTGATAAATATCAGCGGCTGCCTTCTTTGAATCGTCAATGCTGGTCAAACCAAGCAAAGCCTGATTTAAATTCAGTACATCAGCAATGCTTACGGTTGTATCACCATCAATATCTCCATAGTAGCCTTCTACAGGAGCATGAGGGGAGATTGTTGGTTCAATGTATTCTGTTTCTGTTGCCGGAGGGTCTGTTTCAATCGGAGGAGTTTCCGGTTCTTCTGTTACAATTGGTGGGGTTTCTGGTTCAGTAGGTACGGTTTCAATGGGCTGTGGGTCTACAGGTGGCTCATCCACAGGAGGGGTTTCTGTTGGCTGTGTGGTTGATGTACCGCTGAGATTGACTTCGACACTCTTCATATAGGCAACACCATTACAAAGGGCTGTAATCATTGCAATACCATCGGAAAGACCTCTTACACGTCCCTTTTCTACCGTTGCTACACTAGGATTAGAGGTAAACCAAGTTACTTCTGCTGGTGGATTGGGATATTCCAGATATACGATTTGTGCAGTGGTAGTAATTGGAACAGGGTCAAAATCATTTTCTTTCATGACATAATAGTAATAAGTTGTGACCGTCACTTCACAAGTCAGGGTCTGTCCTGTGGCAGTGCTGACACAATAGATGGTTGCAACCCCCGGTTTGAGCGCAGTCACAACACCTTCTTGTGAAATGGATGCCACTTCAGCATTACCAGAGAACCAGTAACAATTTCCGGAAACATTCTCTACTCCCAATTGGAAATTGTCGCCCTGATTCATTTGTACTTCCTGATGGGAAAGTCTTGCACTATCCGCAGAGGGAAGCCAAATCTGACCATTATGGGAATTTCCTTTCAGTGCTGCAATATCATTCTGATTTCTGTCACTATACCAGAAAGCTTGTTTTCCATGTCCTTCCCAAGCGAAATTGACAACAAACTGGTCATTGGTCTTATAATCTTCGGGGAGCTGGAAATATAATGTCATGACAGTTGCATTGTCACGGCTGGCAACTTCACTCCCGAAAGAACTTGCACCACTAAACCAGATTAAATTTTCATTTTCGTTACAAACATACTGGAATGCATCACCAACGACATCTTTTTGAATATCTCTCAATGTTAAACGGCTGTCATATGTAATTCCAAACTCTGATGCAATAAAACCATTTGTGTTTCCACTGATTTGTAAATTGACAGGGATGACACGCTGGTTTTCTGGTTTTTGTCTTTCGGCATCCCATGAAGCAATTGAAGCTTGCTTTTGCAGGATGTCGTTTTCTTTTTTCTGTCTTTCTTCCTCTGTGAATTGATTGGTTGCTAATTCTTGCTGAATTGCATCAATTTCAGCTTGCATTCTCTGAATTCTCTCCTCATATCCGCCATAGCTTCCCAAAGTTGCAACAGATTCAGGGGAAAGTTCGACACGGTCAAGTCTAAGAGCAATTTGCGCTTCTTCTGCTGAAACTGGACTGTAAGGGAGAGAAGAAACCGAAAGTGCTAATGCAAGCAAAGCCGCCATTTTTCTTTTCATACTTTTCATAAAGCACCCGCCTCCAAAACATCTATCATAATACGAACATAATTTACAGGATGTACACCTTTCCACTGGTCAAAATTCCCAGTAAAACACCCTTCTCATGTTACCATATGTTCATTATAACATAAAAAACCAATTTCGTCAATGGTTTTTTCATGAATTTACAAAAATTTTTTATAAATTTTGTAAGAATATCGCTAAATATATACAAATTTTCAATTTCGAATGTATTATACAAATGGTATATGGTTGGGAATGACTTATTCATAAAACAGCTGATTTTTATTTACAATTTCTTCATAAAAAATTTTTGGAATATTATGTACATCTGTTTGGGTGATATGGTATAATAGAAGGTAGGCAAATCATTCAATCAATTCATCATGAATATGACAGAAAGGAGGGGACAAGATATGCAGGATATTATAGATGTGGTAGAAGAATTTCGATGTCCTTACCAGACAGAACGGTATCAGGCGGCTTATCGGGAATGGCGGAGGAAGAAAAGCAACCGCTATGCATTTCGATTTACACGGAATACCAAGGAAAGCGCATTTTCGGAGAATCAGGCTATTGTCAATCAAACTCCTGCACAAGCGGAACAGTCAGTTTTAAGGAGATTTGGTTCATTGATTGGATGGGCTTTGATAGTTTTTCTTTTGTTGGAAAATTTATTTGACAAGGTAATTGTTTTGTTATTGGAAAAAGCAGGAATCCGGATAGAATTTGTTTACAGGGGAAATAGCCATTTTTTTGGAGATGAACAAATTGTATTTGTTTTTACTGCATTGATGAACTTATTGAAATATCTTGTTCCTGCGTTAATCTTGGGGGGAGCTTTAAAAATTCCGGCAAGGGTGGGAACGCCTTTGAGAATTATATACCCTCAGAAAATTTTTTCAGGAACAGCATTGGTCATGTTTTTGAGTGTGGGAATGGGGATGTTTTGTGTCCCAAAATCAGCAGAATTGGAAAAATACAGGGTCATTTCTGATACTACTGGGGTAGATGAAGAAAAGATGGTTTACTATGTTTTATTCATGGTGTTGATTGTTCCAGTGGTGGCGGAATTGTTGTTACATGGCTGTATGTTTCAGGCACTGCGACAATTTGGGGATGCTTTCGCCATTGGGACTGTGACACTTCTTTCCGCATTGATGACACATAACTTACAAGATGGGATTCGTATTGGGATGATTACTTTGACAATCTCATACTTTGTGATACGCAGTGGAAGTTTTATTACAGCGGTTTTTCTGCGGATAGTTCATGAGATTTATATGTTTACATTGTCTTACATTGAGATAATGGGGTCAGTGTATTCTGTGCAGTGGTGGCTGATTGTTCTCCTGCCTTGTGTCGTGGGAACGGCGACGGGAATTTATTTGTTGCTTACCCATAAATTGCGACAGGATAAAATTCAGTACAGCTATACATATTTGAATACATGGGACCAAGCAACGGCATTTTACACGGCTATGCCAATGGTGATTTATATTATCAGCTGTGTATTGCTTTTCGTGATTACAATCATGCTGGAGTAGATGAAGAGGATGGAACATGAATTTTATATGCAACGTGCGCTTGCTCTTGCCCGAAAAGCCTTCGAAATGGGGGAAGTCCCTGTGGGGGCGGTGATTGTCCGCCGAAATACCAGAGAAATTGTCGGGGAAGGCTACAACCAGAGAGAAACCGCTAAACACGCTCTCGCTCATGCGGAATTGATGGCGATTGATGAAGCCTGTCGGAGGTTGGGCGGTTGGAGGTTGCCGGATTGTGCGATGTATGTCACATTAGAACCTTGTCCCATGTGCAGTGGGGCTATCATTCAGGCTCGAATTGATGAACTCTATTTCGGCGCATCTGACCCGAAAAGCGGGGCGGTTTGTTCCGTTCAGCAGATGTTTGAACTGCCGTATAACTACAAAACCACTGTGACAAGGGGGATTCTCAAAGATGATTGCAGTCAGATTCTCTCGGATTTTTTCAGGGAGCTGAGAATTCGAAAAGGAAAATAAATTTCTCTTGCAATCTTCTGAAAAGTGTGCTATAATAGAGGGAGACTCAAAGAAAGGAGCGTTCCCATTTGGGACGATGGACTTATGATGAAATTGAAAAAAATGCTTTGTGCTGCATTGGCACTGACATTCTTGTCAGCTGTCGGATGTAGCGGAAATGAAAGAACGCTGGAAAGAACCCCGATTGCTACCACTGTTGCAACTTATGATGAAGTTACCGCAAATTTGGGAGAATCTGCAAGCTATGGAAATATGACCTTGACGGTGGTCTCCGCAGAAGACCCTGATATTACCATGAAGGGCGGAAAAAAGGCGATGTTCTTTCAGGTCAAAATTGACAATACCACTGATGAAAGTATTATGGTTAGCTACCTGAATAACTTTACTTTGTCAGTGAATGGGAATTATTATGAGGCTGACCAATGTTGTACTATTCCGGTTGGTAAGGAGCTGTATGATTTCCATAATGTTGAGCCATTAAATGTACAGTTGGAAGCAGGGAAAAGCTGTGAGGGCTATATTGCTTGTGAGGTTGATTCCAACTATACAAATATTGAATTGCATTTCATTCCCAAAACAACTGACCGTGTTTCCAGAATTACTGTTCCGATTTCTTCGGATAGTGTGATGAAAGTCAAGAAATAATTTATCAAAGGTTAGCAAGAAAACCCCCGCTTCTAAAGCGGGGGATGAATTGCGTCCCCCTGCTTGACAAATGCTGAAAAATATGGTATACTGAAACTGCATCTTGACAATCGTAAAAATAGGCAGTTGTGCTAACGAATCATTCAGCACGTAAAATTTTTAGTGTCAGTTAGACTTTCTGAAAAAAAGTGGTCAGGATAACTAAAAAATTACTAAAAGTAGCGGTGTAGGCTTCACAGCCTTATCCAGTAGTGGCGGATGTGTTCCCGCCTGTA
>JAZAUD010000018.1:0-48999 GCA_036373775.1 Oscillospiraceae bacterium
GCTACTACTACAACAACTACAGAGGCTACCACCACAACCACAGAAGCCACTACCACTACAACTACAGAAGCTACTACTACAACAACTACAGAGGCTACCACCACAACCACAGAGGCTACCACCACAACCACAGAAGCCACCACCACTACAACCACAGAAGCCACCACTACAACAACCACGGAAGCTACTACAAAGACTACTACCACTACATCTGATGACTTCTACCTCCATGGAGATGACGTAGAAAATGGTACTACTACCACTGCAATTGTAAAGAATCTTGACGAAACTGGTACTACTTCCGATGATAACTACATTGGTGGGGATGATAAGGAAAACAGTACTACTGCTACTACTCCCGACGATACTTTCATTGATGGAAATGACAAGGAAAATGCCTCTACTACTACCAGCGCAATTGTAAGAAATTATGATGCAACTGGTACTACTTCCGACGATACTTATGTTGGCGGAAATGATAAGGAGAATGGTACTACTGCTACTACTAAGTCTAACAATTCTTCCACAGATAGCCAAAAGACAAGTGGTTCTTCAAATGGCAATTCTTCTGGCTCTTCCAGTGGCGGTTCTTCGGGTAAGTCTAGCTCTTCCGGAAGCTCCGGTTCTTCCAGCAGTTCACGTTCTTCTGGTTCTAGCACAACTTCACCGAAAACTGGTTCTGCTGAATTGCCGATTACAGTTACTGTTTTAGCAATTTCCATGTTAGCAATGGCAATTAGTCGCAGAAAGAAGCAGTGATTCTTCCACTAAATACAGTTGGCTGTTGTAAGCCTAGGAAAAGAACAAAGTAAAAAAATATGGGGCTGTTGCACATAGCAGTGCAGCAGCCCCATTTTGTATGGAGTCAATACATTTCTTGTTCCAAGTTTCGGAATTCGGGGGTATCAAAAAAATCTGTAATACTGATTTCAAGTCCATCACAAAGCATCTTAATTGTTACAATGCCAATATTTTTAGTTTTGTGGTTCACAATATCATTAACAGTAGATTGTGTGATTCCGGAAATGGTGCTTAATTTGTTCACCGTTAAATTCTTTTCCTTACAAAGTTGTAAAATTCGGTTTGCGACCGTTTCAGAAATATTCATGCTATCACCTCTCTCATAGGTTTTCTATGATTATGATAGCATTTTTTTTAGTTTGAAATTACCGGAAAACCGTTGATAATTTAAAAAAAATAAATTTCTTAAGGTAAACGTTTAACTGTTGAAACTGTACAAATATCATACAAAATTTTTGGAAGAAGAAATTACCAGAAAACCGTTGACTTTTTATGGTAGTTATGCTATAATATGATTAACGGTAAACCGGTAACTGTTAATAACAAATAAAGGGGGAAACTCTTATGACAATGGCAAAAAATAAAGTGATTAGTGCGCTCCTTGCTGGTATGATGCTTTTCTCTGCAACGGTTGCGCCTACAGCGATTCAGAAATTCACTGGTTCGGAAGAAATCAGCACTGTTTCCACTTTGAAAGCAAGTGCGGCGGATAATTGGAGAACAGGGTGTTTTGGAAGAGGAACTTCTTGGACTACTGAACACAAATTGTATGTGAATTCTGGAAGAAGAAACTTCTATGTTAATTTTTATTCCTACTATGCAAATGGGAGACAGTCAACAGGTACTACAATGGATGTAACTGTCTATAATGGCAATACTGGCTCTGTGGTTCATAATGCTAAGTGGGTTCGCAGTGGTGGTTCTTTGCAGATGAAAGGCGGTGCCACATGGTATAGAATTAAAATCAGAAGACATAGCAATAGTGGAAACGCTGGAAGTTCTGCTTATTGGGCGACTCGCATCAATCAGAGAGATGGCTGGATTAGCTAAAAATTGAACAAAAATTTCCCTCTGTCAACATGGCAGGGGGATTATTTTTCTCCATAAGATTGACATTTCCGTGAAAATGTGGTATACTGTTAGCAGTTCACTAGGAAAGGAAGCGTGTACCATGCACGAGATATTCACATCAGCAGAGATTCTCCTGCCGGATTTCGGGAAATATCCTCCTTATCAATGGAGTGTGATAGCCTGCGACCAATTCACAGGAGATGCTGATTATTGGAAAGAAACCGCTGAAATTGTCGGCGAAAATCCCTCTACATTGCATTTAATTTTACCGGAAATTTACCTTGATTCTCCGGAAGTTGACAAAAAAATTGACAGCATTCATTCCCATATGAGAGAATACCTTGACAAGGGGATTTTCCAAAAGTACGAAAATGCTATGATTTATACGGAACGTATGCAAAGTAACGGCATTTTAAGGGCTGGTGTCATTGGGAAAATTGATTTGGAAGCCTATGATTATCACAAGGGCAGTCAGTCCCCTGTCCGTGCGACAGAAGCCACAGTATTAGAACGCATTCCTCCAAGAATGAAAGTTCGCACAGGTGCGCCCCTTGAATTGCCGCATATTATGATTTTGATTGATGACCCCGAAAATATGGCAATTGGCACTTGTACCAATGCCAAGGATGCAATGCAGAAATTGTATTCTACTGACCTCATGCAGAAGGGCGGAAGCATTGCTGGATTTCTGATGAATTCCGAACAGCAGAAAGCATTCCTTGATGCTTTGGAAATTGTTATCCAAAAATCCGGTTCAATTCAATTTGCAATGGGTGACGGGAATCATTCTTTAGCCACTGCAAAAGCATATTGGGAAGAATTCAAGAAAAATCATCCCAATATTAAAGACCATCCGGCAAGATATGCCCTTGTGGAATTGGTGAATCTGCATAGTGATGCACTGCAATTTGAAGCCATTCATAGAATTGTCACAGAAACGGATACCAAGGCATTGACGGAATTTTTGCAGGATACACTTGCATTATCAGAAATGCCCTCATCTCAATGGGTGACGATTGTCAATGGAACTGCACAAAAGAAATTATATATTCATCATACGACTTCCAATTTGTCTGTAGGAAGTTTACAGAATGCACTGGATGAATGGCTTTCGAGTCATGCGGGGAAAGTGGATTATATTCATGGTACGGAAACTATCACGAAACTTTCTGTACAGCCGGATGCAATCGGCTTTTTGTTGCCAGATATGGATAAACAGGATTTGTTCCCAAGTGTCGAGAAAGACGGCGCATTACCAAGAAAAACTTTTTCTATGGGTCATGCAGAGGATAAGCGTTATTATATGGAGGCAAGAGCCATTCAATGATACCATTTTTCTGCATTTTCCGGCAATTTGAAAAAAATTTGAAAAAAAGCTTGCTTTTTTCTGGAAAGTATGGTATAATGTAATTGAGGAGATGAAGAAGACCGGAAAACAAAAAAATTCCGGTCTTTCATTATTGAAAAGAAGGGAATGACATGGTATGAAGCTGAAAAAATTCGGCGGTACAGAACAGAAAATTTATGATATGATTGCTCCGATTGTGACAGGGTTGGGCTATCTGGTCTGGGATGTACGCTATGAAAAAGAAGGTGCAGACTGGTATCTCCGCATTTTCATTGACAGCGAAACGGATACAATTGGTATTAACGATTGTGAAAAAGTGACCACTCCTGTCAGTGATTTATTGGATGAAAAAGACCCTATTGCACAAAGCTATATTTTAGAGGTTAGTTCTGCCGGACTGGAAGCGGATTTAGTGCGGGAAAGTCATTTTGATGCCTGTCTTGGGTGTGAAGTGCGTGTTCGTGGTTTTCGTCCGTTTGAGGATGGAAGCCGTGAAGTTGTCGGCATTCTGGAAGATTGGGACAAAGAGGGGATTACTTTGCAAGTCAATGATACCGAGCAAAAGTATTCTTTCCAGAGTTTGGCATTTGTGAAGTTATATTTTGATTTCAGTTAATGAACGGATGAAACCGTTATTGATAATTTTTTTTGGAGGCGTATGAACAAAAATGGATAACAATTTTTTTGATGCACTTTCTGACCTTGGTACAGAGAATAGTGTGGATACTCAGGTAGTCATTGATGGGGTAAAAACCGCAATGCAAAAGGCTGTACAGCGTATTTATCCTGATACCAAAGATAAGGAATGTGTACGAGTAGACATTGACCCCGAAAAGAAAATTTTTGATGTGATTTTGCTTCAAAGGGTAGTAGATGAAGTTCCCACAAGTCATGCGGAAATTTCCCTTGATGAGGCGAGAACCATTAACCCTACTGCAATTGTGGGGGATGTTCTGGAACGTAAGCTTGATATTTCGAAATTTGGGCGTGCTTCTGCACAGTCGGCAAAACAATCCATCAGGGGCGATTTGCGTGACATCAACAGAAATAAAATCCTTGAAAAGTTCGAAAAGTATGAGGGCGATATTATTACCTGTACTGTAACACAAGTTGAACCCGGTCGAGGTGCTGCTACATTGATGTACGATAAGACGGAATTATATTTACTCCGTCAGGACAGAATGCCGAATGAAGTACTCAGAGAAGGTATGAGTATCAAGGTATATGTCACTAAGATTGCAAATAAGAACAAAAAGCCCATTATCAAGCTTTCTCGTGTGCATAAGGATTTAGTGAAGCGTTTGTTTGAATTGGAAGTTCCAGAAATTTATGATGGTACTGTTGAAGTGAAGTCCATTTCTCGTGAAGCTGGTTCACGTTCCAAAATTGCAGTTATTTCCAAAGACCCCAATGTTGATGCAATCGGTGCGTGCATTGGTCCAAAACATTCCAGAATTTCTGCGATTGTGAAGGAATTGAATGGTGAAAAGATTGATATTATTCCTTACAGTGATAATGTAGCAGAATATATTGCAAATGCACTTTCTCCGGCAAAGGTTCTCAAGGTTTATATTCTTGATAATCCAGAGCCGGAAATTGATGCAGAAGGCAACGAAAAGCCCCCGAAAACTTCTGCCATTGCCGTTGTACCGGAAAATCAGCTTTCCCTTGCTATCGGCAATAAGGGACAAAATGCAAAGCTTGCCGCTCGTTTAACTGGATGTAAGATTGATATTAAATCCGATAAAGAAGAATTTGAACTTCCTCCCCATAAAGAAGCCATTCTCTCAGGGACAGTTGATGAGGATGAAGATTTATTTGAAGTTGAAGCAACAGATACAACGGAAGCTATTTCAGAAACTCCATCTCTGAATGATGAGGATGAAATTTTTTTAGAGGATGAAGCAGAAAAAACAATTGTTCAGGATGATACAGCCGAAGAAATCATTCTTGATGAGGATGCTTGAAAATGGCAGGCACAAAAAAAATCCCAATGCGTATGTGCATCGGGTGTAATACCATGAAGCCCAAAAAAGAGCTGATTCGAGTAGTCAAGCCAAAAGAGGGCGATATTACTCTTGATTTTACCGGAAAATTGGCTGGTCGTGGGGCTTATCTCTGTCGTTCGATAGAATGCCTTGAAAAAGCCATCAAAAGTCACCGACTGGAAAAAAGTTTTTCCTGTCGGGTTGCTCCGGAAGTATACGAGGTGATGCGGAATGCTTTATCAGAAACTGAAGGGAATTCTTAGTATTTGCCGGAAGGCTGGTAAAATGGAATTGGGCTTTGCAACTGTCAAAGAATTTCTTCCAACCGGAAAAATCCGTGGTGGTGTGATAATTACCACTGATATTTCACCGAAAAGTAGGAAAGAGGTACATTTTTTCTGTCAGAAATATCATGTTCCTGTCTGCAATCTTCCCATGACAATGGAAGAATTAAGTCTCACCATTGGGAGAAGGGCGGCGGTTGTGGCTGTCCTTGATGCAGGATTTTTTGACAGAATCAACCAGCTCTGTGCAGAACAGGATACTGCACAGCAGCCGTCAGATTAGGAGGGATTTTGCCTATGGCAAAGAAAATCAAACTGGTAGAAGCCGCTAAGGACTTACAAATGTCTTCAAAGGAATTAGCAGCATTTTTAGAAGAACAGACTGGAAGTAAAAAAAATTCCGGCTCTGCGATTACAGAAGAAGAGTTGAATCTCGCTCTTGAATATTTCAGTCAACAGTCCCAAACAGATAGCTTTGACGAATATTTTGCTTCCAGAAGTCAGCCTCATTCCGCTTTTGTGCAGGATAACCCAAAATCCGGCAAAAAGCAGGATAAGCAGAACAAGGGCAAAAAATCCGACAAACAGGAGAAAAAGGCAGAGGCTAAAAAGGTTGAAAAAAACGAAAAAATTGAAAAGGTTGAAAAGGTTGAGCCTGTTCCAGAACCTGTGGTGGAAACTCCAGTCAAAGAACAAAAAGCCCCTGAAAAACTTTCTGCTAAAAAACGCAAGGAAGAAAAGAAAAAGGCGAAACAACCCCAAGTTCACGGCGAAAAAACCCGTCTCAGTGGTGTGATGTCTACGGAACGTATGGAAACCACCGAAAAGCGTCATACAGTTGATACCCGTGGTTCTTACGTTGACCTTGATAAATATAATGAACGTTATGAACAAATTGCACCAGCTGACCGCCATAAGGACAGCTTTTCCCCCAAAAAGCAGAAGATTACTCAAAAATCTGCACAGCGTAACAAAAAGGGCGGAAGAAAACAAGAGACAGAGGCGCAACGGCTTTCTCGTTTGGAATTGGAACGTGCAAGAAAGCAACAATTGAAAGTCAAGATTCCAGATACCATTCAGGTTGGTGAATTGGCAGCTCGTCTCAAGGTGACAGCTTCTAAGGTTATCGGGAAATTGATGGGCTTAGGCGTGATGGCTTCCATCAATGAGGAAATTGATTTTGATACAGCTTCCCTTGTTGCTGAGGAACTCGGCGCAAAGGTAGAACATGAAGTGGTTGTGACCATTGAGGAGCGTTTGATTGAATCCGAAGAACATGACGAAGAAAATCAACAGCCTCGTCCGCCTATCGTTGTCGTTATGGGTCACGTTGACCATGGTAAAACATCCATTCTCGATAAAATCCGTCATGCCAATGTCACTGCATCCGAAGCAGGAGGAATTACACAGCATATTGGTGCATATCAAGTCAAATATGATGATAAGGTCATTACCTTCCTTGATACCCCCGGACATGAAGCATTTACTTCCATGAGAGCAAGAGGCGCAAATATTACCGATATCGCCGTTTTGGTTGTGGCTGCGGATGATGGTATCATGCCCCAGACTGTCGAATCCATTAACCATGCTAAGGCTGCTGGAGTTTCCGTGATTGTTGCCATTAACAAAATGGACAAAGAAGCCGCTAACCCTGACAGAGTATTACAACAATTAACAGAATATGGTCTTGTTTGTGAGGAATGGGGCGGTGATACGATTTGTATTCCGGTTTCTGCGAAAACAGGGCAGGGTATTGACGATTTGCTTGAAAATATTCTCCTTGTGGCAGAAGTCAAGGAATTGACCGCAAACCCTGACCGCCTTGCAAAGGGTACTGTTGTAGAAGCTCGCCTTGATAAGGGCAGAGGTCCTATCGCTACGTTGCTGGTACAAAAGGGTACTTTGCATACTGGGGATATTATCATTGCTGGTACTTCCGTGGGAAAAGTCCGTGTCATGACGGATTACAACGGAAAAATTGTCAAAGAAGCTGCGCCTTCTGTGCCTGTTGAAATTACTGGTTTGGATGAAGTGCCGAGTGCTGGTGATATTTTTGATGCGGTGGAAGATGAGAGACTTGCAAAAGAATTGGTTGACCAAAGAAAGCATGAACTCAAAGAGGCTCAATTCCAATCAAGTTCTACAAAATTGACATTGGATAACTTGTTTAGTCAGATTGCAGAAGGCGAAACAAAAGAATTGCCAATTATTGTTAAGGCGGATGTACAGGGCTCAGCGGAAGCTGTCAAAACATCTCTGGAAAAGCTTTCTAATGATGAAGTTCGTGTCCGTGTCATTCATAGTGCAGTGGGCGCAGTCAAGGAAAGTGATGTTATGTTAGCCAATGCATCCAATGCCATTATTGTTGGGTTCAATGTTCGTCCTGATAATGGTGCTGCGGAAAGTGCAGCCAGAGACGGCGTTGACATTCGCTTGTATCGCATTATTTATGATGCCATTGAGGAAATCACCACTGCTATGAAGGGTATGCTTGCACCGAAATTCCGTGAAGTGATTCTCGGAAAAGCCGAAGTTCGTGAGATTTATAAGATTTCCAGCGTGGGAACGGTTGCCGGTTCTTATGTCCTTGATGGAAAACTGACAAATAAGAGTATGATTCGTGTTGTTCGTGATGGAATTATTGTAGCTGATGACCATATCGCAGGTTTGCAGCGTTTCAAGGATGCTGTCAAGGAAGTCAACAGCGGTTATGAATGCGGTATTTCTTTGGAGAAATTCAGCGACATCAAACCAGGGGATATTTTCGAAGCGTATGTCATGGAAGAATACCGCCCTGAATAATCAAGGAGCTATAACATGGAATATAACAGAATGAGTACCAAAGATATGCTTCAATATTGTGATGAGGCATTAGCATGGGAAGAGTTTGGCCCTTTTGATATTTTCTTCTTTGAATCTGTTAAGAGGATTCTGTTGGGGCAGTGTCCGGCAATTGAAGAACCTGAAACTGACGAACTCGCAGACGTGACTACCCCCATCACCGCAGAAGAATTGATTTCCTATGATGAGGGTACAGCAGATTTGAAAGCCTTTGCAGAAGAAACAGATTTCGGTAAAAGTGATGATTATACCATTGCAAACCCCGAAAACATCTAATTGAATTAAAGGAGAACCAGATGCCAAGTTTTAAAAATGACAGAATGTCAGAGGACATTCACAGAGAATTGACCGATATTTTCCGACAGGTCAAAGACCCTCGTGTCAGTAGTCTGATTTCGATTGTGCGTGTGGAACTTGCCGGAGATGGTTCACATTGTAAAGTATATGTTTCTAGCTTGAATGGCTGGGAGGATACTGTGCAATCTGTCAAGGGACTGAAAAGTGCCGCAGGATTTATCCGCCGTGAACTCTTTGCACGGCTGAAAATGAGGAAAAGCCCTGAATTGCATTTCATTGCAGATGATTCCATTGCAAGAGGTGCAGAAGTTACCCGAAAATTGGAAAAAATGGAAGGGGGAAACGAATGAAAAAGCTCACCATTCAGGAAACAGCGGAAATGCTGAAACATTGTGAAGATGTGCATATTCTCATTCACCGTACACCGGATGGGGACTGTATTGGTTCGGGGTATTCCCTGCAAGCAGTATTCCGTCAATTGGGAATTCGTTCAAAGGTATTGTGTGATGACCCAATTCCGAAACGCTTTCACTTTCTCTTACCAGAAGAACCGGAAGAGGATTTTGAGCCGAAATGCGTTATTTCCGTGGATGTTGCAGAAACGGCGTTATTTGGCGGTTTAGAGGAACGATATGGAAATTGTGTCAATATTTGCATTGACCATCATATCTCCAATCGGGAATATGCAGAATATTTGATGCTTGAACCGGATGCCTCCTCCGCTTGTGAGGTGCTGTATAAAATCTATCGTGCTATGGGGGTGACATTTACGGAACAAATTACCAAATGCCTATATACCGGCATTGCAACAGATACAGGCTGTTTCAAGTATTCCTGTGCAACCCCTGAAGCGCATATTTTTACAGCGGAAATGATGAAAGAATTTCCCAATATTCGTTATGATTTGATTAACCGTGAAATGTTCACTGTCAAAAGCCGTGCGCAATTGCAAGTTGAAATTGCAATGTTCCGAGATATGGAATTTTATTTTGAGGGAAAAGTTACCCTTGTATGGGCAACTTTGGATATTTGCGAAGCAAACGGCATTACCATTAACGAAATGGAAGGCTTGACAACATTGTCTACTCAGCCGGAAGGGGTTCAGGTCGGAATTACTGTCCGTGAACCAAAAAGAGGCGTTTATAAAATTTCTATGCGTTCCACGGATTATGTCAATGTGTCTGAAATTTGCCAAAAATTAGGCGGTGGCGGTCATGTCAAAGCTGCCGGATGCACGCTTTCCGGAACAATGAATGAAATTCGTGAAAAACTCCTGAAAGTGGTTGAGCCTGCACTATGAATGGAATTCTATTGATTGATAAGCCGAAAGATTTCACGTCTTTTGATGTGATTGCAAAATTGAGAGGAATGTTGAAAATGCGCCGTCTGGGTCATGCTGGTACGCTTGACCCGATGGCAACCGGAGTGTTGCCGGTTTTTGTGGGCTATGCTACCAAAGCTTGCGGAATCCTCCCCAATGAAGATAAAATTTATATCGCAGAGTTTCAGCTTGGGAAAGTCAGCGACACACAGGACAGTACGGGGAATATCTTGGAAATCCGTGATTTTTCCAGTGTTACAGAAAGCAATATTTCAAGGTTTTTACCTCATGGAACTATCATGCAGATTCCTCCTATGTATTCCGCTGTCAAGGTGGACGGCAAAAAACTGTATGAACTTGCAAGACAGGGCAAAGAAGTTGAACGCAAAGCAAAGGAAATTACTGTTTATGAAAGTCGGCTTTTGCAATTTCATGAAATCACTGGAATTGGTACGGTACAGATTCATTGCAGTAAGGGGACTTATGTGCGGACTTTGATTCACGATATGGGGCAAGGTTTGGGCTGTGGTGCAATCATGACCGATTTAAGGCGCATTTCTGCAAGTGGCTTTTCGATTGCTGATTGTCATACTTTGGATGAAATTCAGAAATTGGCGGATAATGGCAATGTGGAAAGCATCATTCTCCCCATTGCAAAAGCGTTTGAGGATTTGCCGAAAATTCACCTTGACGAAAAACAGACCATTCATTATAAAAATGGTGTCAAGTTGGGGCTTTCTCAATTGAAACACCAGCTTTCCAATGCAAATCGGTATTCTGTGTACGGAATGCCGGATGGTTTTCTTGGAACAGCTGTGACTGATTTCGAAAACGATTGCCTTAGAATTGAACGCAATCTTTCAGAGAGGTGAACGCTTTTGAATATGCATACAAAATCAACAGCAGTTGCAATGGGATTATTTGATGGGGTTCATCTTGGACATCGAAAAGTTTTAGAAATGGCATACCATCAAAAAGAAAATGGGCTGATTCCCTCCGCCTTTACATTCTGTGCCGAAATGGCGAAACAAAAACAAGCAGAATGGATTTACCCCACCAATACCAAAATATGGATGTTAGAAAATGACTGTGGGATGGAACGGATTCTTGCACCGCCTTTTGAGACAATATGCGAAATGTCAGGGGAAGAATTTGTTCAGCGGATTCTCTGTGAACAGCTACACGCATCATACCTCTGTTGCGGGCATGATTTTCGTTTTGGGAAAAATGCCGGATGGAATGTCAATGATTTGCAGGAGTTCAGCAAAATTTATGGATTTACATTGGAGATTGTCGAGGATGTCAAAATTGACGGTGTAACAGTTTCTTCTACGGAAATTCGAAAACTCTTGAAAGAGGGCAATCTTGAAAAGGCGAATATTTTACTTGGTGAACCGTATTTGATTTTACAGGAAGTCACCCACGGCGCACAATTGGGGCGGACGATTGGTTTCCCGACCATCAATCAAATTTTCGGAGAAGGTCAGCTGATTCCAGCATATGGAGTTTATGCATCCAGTACCCGAACGCCAAAAGGTTGGTTTCCATCTATTACTAATATTGGCAGAAAACCCACAGTCAATTATTGCGGAATGCCCCTTGCTGAAACGTACATTGACGGATTTTCCGGCGATTTGTATGGGCAGAGGTTGCAGGTTGTTTTGTGGCATTTTCTCAGACCCGAACAGAAATTTTCCTCTGTGGAAGCATTAACTCAGCAAATGCATCAAGATTTGAATGCTTGCAGACAAATTTCAAAGAGCTTTCACCATTCTGACACATAGATACTTTATAATAGTAACGTAATTTCATTAAAGGAGGTCTTAACTTCCATGATAGAGGTCAGAAATCTGACAAAACATTATGGTGATAAAAAAGCCGTCAACGATATTAGTTTCACAGTAAACGACGGCGAAATTTTAGGCTTTCTGGGCCCTAATGGTGCTGGAAAGTCTACTACAATGAATATGCTGACCGGATATATTTCTTCTACTTCCGGACAAGCATTGATTAACGGTGTTGATATTTTGGAAGACCCTATCAAGGCAAAGTCCTATATTGGCTATCTTCCGGAAATTCCACCGCTTTACCTTGATATGACCGTGCATTCGTATTTGAATTTTATCTTTGACCTGAAAAAATGCAGACTTCCCAGACGTTCCCATATGAAAGACGTGATGACACTCTGCAAGATTCAGGACGTGGAAAACCGTCTTATCAAGAACCTTTCCAAAGGCTATAAACAGCGTGTGGGGCTGGCACAGGCTTTAATCAATAATCCGCCTGTTTTGATTCTGGATGAACCCACAGTCGGACTTGACCCGAAACAAATTATTGAAATTCGTACCCTGATTAAGCGATTGGGGAAAAATCATACAGTCATTCTAAGTTCTCATATTCTTTCAGAGATTCAGGCAGTTTGTGACCGTGTTATTATTATCAATCATGGTGTCATTGCCGCTGATGATACTGCATCCAATCTTTCCAATCAAGTCACTACTGACCATAGAATCATGGTGAGAATGGACGGCGAAAAGGCAGCAGTCTTGCAGGCTATCCGTACCATTGAGGGGATACAGTATGTTCGTGCGGATATGGAGCGAGAAAAGGGTATCTGGGAGTATGAGATTGAAGCACTGCCAAATCAGGATATTCGTTATGAAATTAACCGCATTGCAAGGGAAAATCATTGGAACATCCTGCTCCTTAAAACCATGGAAATGACTCTCGAAGACATCTTCCTCAAAATTACTATGGGCGAACAGGTACAAATGAATCAAGATAAGGGAGGCAATGCATAATGGGCGCAATTTATCGCCGTGAAATCGGTGCTTTCTTTAGTTCAAGTATTGCCTATGTGTTTTTGGCAGTATTTGATGTTATTTGTGGTTTTTTCTTTACCATGGATAATTTAGCAGCAAGTTCTGTGAATTTAGCAGGGGTATTTTCAACCATGTTCATTATCAGTATTTTTTTGATACCGATTTTGACAATGCGCTTATTCAGTGAAGAGAAAAAGCAGAAAACGGAACAGGGCTTATTGACTGCGCCTGTTTCCTTGACAGGAATCGTATTAGGCAAGTACTTTGCAGCATTGACAATTTTCTTGATTGCTGTAAGTATTGGCTTTTTGTATGGGGTGATTCTTTCTATTTTTGGGACAGTGGCATGGATGACATTATTTTCTAATTTCTTAGCAATTGTATTAGTTGGTGGGGCATTTATTGCCGTTGGCTTATTTGTATCCTCTTTGACAGAAAATCAGATTGCAGCTGCTGTAGGCGGAATGGTATGTTTGTTGTTATTTTTCTTGATTGACTTATTGGCAGCAAGATTAAACAATATTACATGGTTGCAGAATCTTTTGTATGACCTGTCTTTTTATACGAGATACTATGAATTTACCTGTGGAATTTTCAATCTTTCCAGTGTGTTATTTTTCATCAGCGTGGCAGTTCTGTTTAATTTCTTCACTGTGAGAGTATTCGAAAAGCGTCGCTGGAGTTAAGGAGGCAGGAATATGAGTGAATTAGAAAAAAATATCAAGGAGCAAACAGAAGATACAGAAGAGGCACTTCCTACCCCTGAACCTTCCCAACCTGAAAAAAACAAAAAAGAAAAGAAAAAAATGTCCGCTGGTACACAGAAAAAACTCCGCTATGGTGCGCTTGCTACTGCAATTACTTGCGTAGTGACTGCGATTGTGGTAGTGGTGAATGTTCTTGTGAGCGGACTCATGGAAAAATATCCTCTGAAATTGGATTTGACAGAGGATGGAATTTATGAAATTTCCAATGAATCTATCAACTATTTACAGGGATTGCAACAAGATGTGAATTTCACGGTGTTAATGTCCGAAAGCAGTTTTCAGACAAGCGGTCTTTCCATGAAAATGGTAGGCGAATTGCTGGAAAAATATGCGCAGTATTCGGACAAGGTACACTTGACTTTTGTTGACCCTTCTACCAATCCGGATATTGTCAACACTTATCAGGAAAATTATTCCGGCTCTTTGACAGAGGGGGATATTATTATCTCTGATGCAAATGACAATTCTAAAATGCGTGTTGTCAATGCTGGAAATTTATTCAGCTATGACCAAGAAAAATTGTATTACTATCGCTATTATGGACAAGGGAGCTTAGAAGATAGTATTACAGGATTTACAGGGGAACAGAATCTGACAGCTGCTTTGATGTATGTGACAGATGCTGACCCTGTGAAAGTGGCTGTTCTCTCTAAGGCGAACGGAACACCTGTTTACAATCAGACTTATAATTATTACTCCATTGGTATGATGGGACAGACTTTGACAAAAAATGGCTATGATGTACAGGAAGTTGACATTTATACAGACGAACTCAGCCCTGAAACTTATGACCTTGTCATTTTGCCTGCGCCTATCAATGATTTGACCTCTACAGCGATTGATAAGCTTTCCGCTTTCCTCTACAATGATGGCGAGTATAACAGAAATATGCTATATATCGCTGATTTTACACAGGGGAATACTCCCAATCTTGACGAACTCCTTTCTACATGGGGAATTTCTGTCACAAAAAATCTTGCTTTGGAAGGCGACGACAGCGCAGCACAACAAGTGACTTTAGCTTTGGGAAATGCTGCTGTACCTTTGGCAACGATTGAGGATGAAAGTTATGCTACTGGGCTGGATAATGCTGCGCTCCCAATTGCTGCGCCACTTTGCAGACCCATTGAATTTTTGTGGGAATCTCAGGGCGGTGGTATTACTTCCGCATTGCTGAAAACCTCCGAAACGGTTTACTTGAATGAAATGGGCGAAAAGACCAACAACAATAAAAAAGAATCTGCGGGCGCACAGACAGTCATGGGCGTTTCTGTTCGAAAAGAATATATTGACAACATTCCTCATCAAAGTTCTGTCATGGTCATGGGGTCTATGATGTTGGCGGATTATTATTTAATGCAGGATGCATCTTACAATAATGCGCAATATTTCATTAGTGCTGTCAACCAAATGGCTGGAAAAGACAGCGGTTTGATTATCGCTGAAAAACAACTCACTGCACAAACTTTGAATATGACTACTGGTGATATGCGTGGTTCTATTTTCGTTGTGTTTGCCGTTCCGGCAGCTGTGATGGCAATTGGTGTATTTGTAATTATGAGGAGACGCAACAAATGAGTGAAGAAAAACAAAATCCCCAAGAATTGGCGGAAAATGCCACAGCCGAAGCAGATACTATTTTTGGCAGTACGGCACAAGTCACACAGACAGTTCAAAAGGGCGGCTTGTCTAAAAACAGTAAGGGGCTTATCATTGGTGCGGTTGTGTTAGTGGCTTTGATTGCTGGTGCTGTTGGTGTCAGTATGATGAATCAAAATACTGAAACTGATATTGATAATAGTTCCCTCCTTGATAGTCTCACGGATGATGAAGACAAAGGGATTCCCCTTAATGAAGGAACAACCAATAATGTCATTAAGATACAAGTCAAAAATACTGATGAATTTACTGTCGTTCAAACAGAAAAGCCAAAGGCTGACGGCGAAAAGCCCCTTTATGCTGTGCAGGGATATGATGATGTCAATTTTGATAATGATTTGCTGTATACCCTTGCGAATAATGGAAGCGGACTCAATGCAACAGAACTTGTTGAGGAATCGCCTTCCGATTTGGGAAAATATGGGCTTGCAAAGCCTCTCGCTGAAATTGCACTCACTTATGCAGATGGCAATGTCTTTCAGTTGAAAATTGGTGACCCTTCTCCTACCAATTCAGGAAAAAGCTACTGTGAATGGAATGGGAATGTTTATCTGGTAATGTCGTCTTATCTTATGAACTACCAGAAAACCGCTGATGCGTTCATCTCCAAAACTGTCCTTGAAAAGCCGGATGATAACAATTATCCGATTGTTGAAGCTGTCCGCATTCAAAGAAAAGACCTTGATTGGGATATTTACCTTGAATATGATTATGAGGGCGCAAATGATGATACCGCCGGCGGTACGGCAGCCACTCATATGATGCTTGAACCTGTGTTCTCTTATCTCAATGTGGAAAAGTCGGTCAATGTGACAAATGGTATCTTTGGCTTGACAGCTGAAGAAATCGCTGTGATTCATCCCGAAGAACAGGATTTCGATAAAACCGGACTTTCTGACCCCTTCTGTACGGTCAATGTGAAATGTGATAACGGAGAAGAATACCTTCTTAGCATTGGCGACAGCTATCAAACCGAAGCAGGAAAGAAATGTTATTATACTGCGCTTGATGGTGTGAATCTCATTTATGGAGTATCTGCTGATAATGACATATGGGCGACGGTTCAACCGGGGGATATTACTTCTGCAAATATCTTTTCTACCAATGTGTGGACACTTTCCAATTTGGAGGTTTCCGCTGGTGGAATGACATTGAATTTCGAGGGAGAAGGCACGGAACAAAAAAATTATGTCGTGACTAAAAATGGTTCTCCCTGTGAAACAGAACGTTTCCGCTTGTTGTATCGCTTTTTACTGAGCATCTATGGTGAAGAGTTCTATATTGGGGAACTCCCCGAAGGTGAACCGGATGGAGAAGTGCATGTTCTTTCACAAAATGGAAGAGATGACTATACTATCAGCTTCTATCGTGTTTCTGACCTGAAAACAATCGTAGCAAGAAATGGGGTTGCTAGTTATGTTATCCGCTCATCCGCTCTTGATACCTTAATCTATAACCTTAGTATCTTTGATAATGCAGAGGAGGAATTTAAGACCTCTTGGCAATAATTGATTTTTATCTATGAAAGGAGTGTCCTATTGATGAATTTTATGTGCTACAAAGGCTATCCCCTTGTACGCAAGGGCAATGAAATGTATTTCGGGTTTATGAGTGACCCTTATGTTGTACGCCTGCAAGCCGGTAAAACTAAAAAAGTCAGAAATTATTATGTCGCTGGTCAGGTTCAGCTTTACTTGATGTCAACGGATGATACTCTTGACCCCACACAAGCTATCATCAAAAATGGCGAGCGTGATAGCCTCTATGATGCGCTTGACATGGCGGTAACTTGGCTTGAAAAGAAAAATAAAAAAGACTGATTTACTTTTTGCCCTCTCCATTGTGTGGGGGCTTTTGATTGAAAGGAGATTGCAAACATGAAAACAAGATTATTTGCTGGAATTTTGGCATTTTCTGCCTTTACTGGTTTATTGACTGGATGTGGCAACACTGCGAATACTTCTTCCGCTACGGAAAATGTGGCAGAAAATAGCGCAGATTCTGCTGTTGGTAATACCTTCATTATTACCCTTTACCCTGAACAAGCTCCCATTACCTGCGAAAATTTCGAAAAGCTTGTGAATGATGGCTTCTATAATGGAATCGGTTTCCACCGTGTTGTGGAGAAATTCATGGCACAGGGTGGCGACCCAATGGGAACAGGTACAGGCGGAAGCGGTACTAATATCAAGGGTGAATTCGAAGCTAATGGCGTTCATAATACCCTTTCTCACAAAAGAGGTATTGTTTCTATGGCTCGTTCCCAAATGTTTGACAGTGCATCCAGTCAATTTTTTATTTGTTATGATGACAGCTGTTCTTTCCTTGATGGGAATTATGCCGCTTTTGGTGAAGTCACCGAAGGAATGGAAGTTGTTGACAATTTCCTGAAAGTCGAACGCTCCTATAATGCCAGCGGAGAATTGGCGACTCCTAATACTCCCATTACCATGGAAAATGTTGTCATGATTGACGACGACGAAAATGGAAACCCTCGTGTACAAATTACCATGAACGATTTCCTCAATCCATAAATCAAAAAGCCCTCCATTTCGGGAGGGCTTTTCTGTTTAGAAGTTTCCGCCGTTCCAACCCCAATCGGGTGTACCGGAATAGCTGACATAAATTCGATTTGTCGGAATATTCAGCGCATCATTTAAAATACCACTGATTTGTCCAGTCAATTTGTCATAGGCAGAGGATGAACCATTTCCGTAAACGCTTACAGAAACCATTGCTGCTGGCGCATCTGTTCCCTGAAAATAGAGAACATATTCCGGCTCAATTCCTACCATGAGCCATGTTTCAGACTTTCCGGCAAGGGTTGTAATTGCCTTCCCTAATCCGGATTTGATAGCTTCCTGTTTTTCCTTTGGGACAGGCTGATTGGTTTTGATGTTAATAAATGGCATTAAAATGCACCTCCATTGTAATATGATTCTATTATAACATACTATTTCAGGGAATGTCAAGTATTTCTTTTACTCTTCTGCTTCTATTTCGGTGGTTTCATCCTTGACAAGTCCAGCTTTTGACATGGAAATTGTCAAGCCGTCACTGACAGCGGTGATATATCCATCTTGACAAGTGATATAAGTATCAATGTTTCGTTCAGAGAGTTCAGAAACGGTTACTTCGGAAAGATTCTCGTCATCTGTGGAGATAACACCAATTTCAGGGGTAACACTGTCAAGGAATTCGGGAAGATTGGCAATTTCTCTGCCATGGTAGGGGACTTTGAGCAGGTCGCAGTCTCCAAGGTTCATGATTTCGGTCAATCGTTCCTGCATTGCATCCCCTGTGAAAAGGAGAATGTTTCCGCCGTGGGTAACTTTGGTGACAAGAGAACAATTATTATCAAAACCGTCTTTGTAATCTTTGGCGATATGGGGATAGACGGTGAATTGTGCATCATCAAAAGTAAATTCCATGGTACTGGTGGGGGTGGTGAAAGAAAGGTCTTGTGTTGCCATTGCTTCCACAAGTTTGGTATATTCCTTGCTTTCCTCCGTATAATCGGCAGCAATGACCTGTGCAACATGGAAATTATTGAGGACTTTCGCTGCTCCTCCAATGTGGTCTTGGTCGTAGTGGGTGAGAATCATGCAGTCAATTTCTGTGATGCCTTTTTCGTTGAGGCAATCCACCATTTTAGAGCCGTCTGTTTTTTCTCCACAGTCAATAATAACTGCATGATTTTCAGTCTGTAATATCATGCCGTCTGCTTTTCCGACTTTGAGAAAAGTCACGGTCATAGGGGAAGCCGGAGTTTTTGCAACGGTTTCTGTGGTGACTTGTGAGGAAGTTTCACTGGAAGTGGAAGAACATCCACAAAGTAATAAAGTGAAAGCTGTTACAAGGGGAATCAGTCGTTTCATAAAGTTGTCAGTCCTTTCTGATACACGGATACCCCACGGGGGGAATGTGGGGTATGTGCGAAATATCTTTTATTGAGAGGGGATTATCATTCTTTTGTTATCTTGTAACATATTGTAGCATGAAAAGCTTAAATGTATCTTAAATTGGGGAGATATTTCAAAAAATTATTCTCTGATATTTGCGCCGAGTTTGGTCAATGCCTTCAATACACGTTTCATAGCAGAATCAGCCTGTTCAGCTGTCATGGTTTCTTCTGCATTGCGCATGATAATGGAGAAAGAAACAGACTTTTTACCCTGAGCGATTTGTTCACCCTGATATACGTCAAAGAGTTCAATCTTTTCAAGAGACTTTCCAACGGCTTCACTGATAGTCTTTTCAAGTTCGCCAACTGGGATAGTTTCATCACAAACAAGAGAAATGTCACGGGTCATAGCTGGGAATTTCGGCAATGGCTTGTAAGTGATTTCGTTATTGGCAACAGCGAACAATTCCGGAATCTGGATTTTCGCAACGTATGCACGGACACCAATTCCGTAAGTTTTCAATACATTGGGGTGAATTTCGCCCATGATACCGAGGTAAGTTTCACCTGCATATACTTCTGCACTGCGATTGGGATGGAATGCGTTCTTTTCGTCGGAATTTTCCGGACGGATATAATTTGGATTGGTAACACCGACTTTTTCAAGGATTGTTTCTACCATGCCTTTGAGCAGGAAGAAATCAGCATCACCGCCATACAAGCCGATTGTCAATACCTGCGGTTCAGTGGGGAGTTTGTCGGGTTCAGTCGGATGGTATTCTTTGGAAACTTCATAAAGCCAAGCCTTCGGGTTGCGCTTGCTGTAGTTAGAAGCGAGAATATCCAGCATACTGGGGATAGTGGTGGTTCTCATGACGCTGGTATCTTCTCCGAGGGGATTTGTGATAGTAGTAGCGTTGCGGAGGGGGGAATTTTCTGGTAAATTGATTCTATCGAATGTTTTTGGGGAGGTGAAAGAATAGGTCAAAATGCCATCACAGCCGACACTGACAGCGGTTTCTTCAATGGTACGAGTGAATTTCTGTTCAGGGGTCAATTGTGCCTTTGCAACGCCTATAATGACGGTAGAGGGTAAATTATTGTAGCCATAAATTCTGGCGACTTCTTCGGCAATGTCCGCCGGACGTGCTAAATCAATACGGAAAGAGGGTGCAATGCATTCGCCGTTTTCTACCTTGATGTCAAGGCTTTCCAAATATTTCACCATGTCACTTTCTGGAATCTCAGCCCCAAGGAAAGCGTTAATCCATGCGGAATCAAATGGAATATGGTTAGGATTGGGATTAGAATAATTTTCGTCAATGGTTGTTCCGACTGGTTCACCTGCGCCAAGTTCCTGAACGAGTTGCAATGCCCTTGACAAAGTGATGGGCATAGAGGTTTCGTCAAGTCCCTTTTCATAACGTGCGGAAGCATCTGTTCTCATGCCGAGTTTCTTTGCGGTTTGGCGAACCTGTACCGGCTCAAAGTAGGCACTTTCGAAAACAACGTCAACGGTATCTTCCATGATTCCGGAATATTCTCCGCCCATGATTCCAGCGACTGCAATCGGCTTTTCAGCATCTGCGATAATCAGCATATTGTCATTGAGTTCACGTTCAATCCCGTCAAGGGTAGTAATCTTTTCGCCGTTCTGAGCGTTGCGGATACAAATTTTCCCATCCTTCACAAAACGCAAATCAAATGCGTGCATAGGCTGACCATATTCCAGCATGACATAATTGGTAATATCTACCAGATTGTTGATAGGACGAACGCCGGACGCTCTCAATCTCTCACGCATCCAACGTGGAGATGGTGCAATTTTCACGTTTCTGACCAGTCCGGCACAATAACGAGTGCATTTTTCTTTGTTCTGGATTTCAACAGACAACGTTTTTGTGATGTCTTCATCTGTACCAGTGAATTTGGGTTCATTGACAGTCAGCGGTACATTGAAAGTTGCTGATGCTTCTCTGGCAAGCCCGATAACGCTCAGACAGTCGGGGCGGTTGGATGTAATCTCAAATTCAACTGATACATCATCCACTCCCAATGCAGAGGCTACGTCCTGCCCTGCTTTGCAATCTTCTTGTAATACGAAAACGCTTTCAGGGTCGGCATAGGGAAAATCATTCTGTGTCAAGCCTAAAGTTTCCAGACCGCAGAACATCCCACGGCTTTCCACACCTCTGACCTTTGCAGCCTTGATTTTCATGGACTGATTGCCCTCTGTCACCGTTGTTCCGATAGTGGCAACCGGTACGAAATCGCCTTCCTTGACGTTTTTCGCATTGGTAACAATCTGTACAGGCTCTTCACCGCCCATATCCACACTACAAACAAAGAGTGCATCTGCATTCTCGTGTACTCGTTTGCTTAAAATTTTCCCGACTACGAACCCTTCTAAGCGTTTTTTCTCTTCTTCAAATGCTTCTACCTTAGAACCGCTCATGGTCATAGCGGAACAGAATTCTTTTGGGGTTGTATCCAGCTTGACATAATCGCCAAGCCATCTCATAGATAAATTCATTGATAAATAACCTCCTTAAATACCTTTTTGTTGGTGGAGCTTGTGAGCATACAGCTCCTTGATAAAATCAGCATATTTTTCTTCAAAATCCTTTTGATAAGGAATGGCAATGCGAACTTTGTATTTTTGGTCTTGCTCTGTGGTAAATTCAACAATCATGTCATAACCCAAAGGGACAAATTTATATCTGACAGGGGTTTTTGTCATGGAAATTTCACGATAATTTTCGAACGGAATCAAAAATTGACATTCTGGACTATAAATGAAGTCTTTCAGCACATATAAACAGCCGTAACGCTTCGGGGTTTGTTTGACTTCCTCGTCAAGCTGTAAATAGGTGTTCAGGCTGATTTGGTGCAGTTCTGTGTACCTTTCTTTTCTTTTGCGGAGGTGCTGGGTTGCGCCTACTACGAAAATGACGGCTATTACTGCACCAATCAGCAGGGAAATGATGCCAAGTGCTGTGTTATGATTGCTGAAAGTGATGAATGCAAAAATAATGGCATCCACTACCAAAAAAAATACTATGAATGCCAGCATTCCCAACAATAACATTCCTACAGGACACAAAGAGCAATAGACTTTACTTTGTTGATATTCTTTGTTTGGTGTTTCCATTTCCCACCTCTCAAAGAATGGTCAAAATTTCGTCAAGTTCTTTCCGTTTGGGAGCGTTGGGAGATTCATCAGCGTAGCCAATGGCAATCAATGCCGAAATGCTTTGCCCTTCTGGGAGTGCAATCAATTCAGCAATTTTCGCTTCATCATAGATTCCCATAATCAGCGTTCCAAGCCCTTTATCATAAGCAGACAGGCAAACACTTTGGCAAGCGATTCCTGCATCAAATGACTGCCAATGTGAACCCTTTGCCGTTGTGGGTATGCCGTCCTTTTCGTAGCCTGCGATTCCGTCAACTGTTGCAAGTACAATTAAGGCAGCTGCACTGCGGATATTATTCGCATTTTTGGAAAAGTTCAGTGTACCTTCTTCTGCAATCTTGTCTTTCAATGCCTTGTCGAGAATGACATAATAGCGGACAGTCTGTGAATTCTTCCAAGTGGGGGAATATTTGGCAGTCTCAATAATTTCCTGAATTTGTTCCGCCGTGACAGGCTTATCCTGATATTTGCGGATACTTCTTCTTTCTGCGAGTGCTTTCAAAGTTTCCATGGTGTTCCTCCTTATCTGAACTGTTCCAAGAAACGAACGTCATTTTCAAATAACAAACGCATATCAGAAATCTGGTATCTTCTCATAACAATTCTTTCCAGTCCCAAACCGAACGCAAAACCAGAATAGACACTGGAATCAATTCCACTGTTTTCCAACACCCAAGGATGCACCATTCCAGCACCCAATAATTCAATATATCCCTCGTTCTTGCACATACGGCAACCAGCACCATGACAATTGAAGCACATCACGTCAACTTCTGCGGAAGGTTCTGTGAAGGGGAAATGATGCGGACGGAGACGGATTTTACAATCATCTCCATACAATCTTTGCATGAGTAATTCCAATGTTCCCTTAAGGTCTGCCATGGTAATGCCCTTATCAATCACAAGCCCTTCCACCTGATGGAATAAGGGGGAATGGGTTGCATCTACGGCATCAGAACGATACACACGTCCGGGGGAAATCACACGGATAGGCGGTTTCTGGGTCTCCATGACATGAACCTGTACAGAAGAGGTCTGTGTTCTCAGCAGAATATTATCTGTGATGTAGAACGTATCTTGTGTATCTCTTGCCGGATGGTCAGGGGGAAGATTCAAAGCTTCGAAATTATAGTAATCATATTCAACTTCTGGTCCGTCAGCAATGGAAAAGCCCATTCCTAAAAAGATTTCACGGATTTCATTTTCCACGATTTTGAGCGGATGTAAATGCCCCATTTCGGGCTTTTTTGCCGGCATGGTAATATCAATTGTTTCGGCAGTCAAACGGGCATTTTGTGCGGCTTCCTGTAAAGCCTTTGTTTTTTCGGAAATCATGGTTTCCAGCTGTGAGCGTACCTGATTTGCGAGTTGTCCCATGGCTGGGCGTTCTTCTGCGGAAAGTTTGCCCATTTGTTTGAGAATGGCGGTTAATTCGCCTTTCTTGCCAAGCAGTTTTACACGGAGGTCATCCAGTGCTTTCAGGTCAGTGACAGCGGAAATGGATTCCCTTGCACGTTCCTCAATGGATTTGAGTTGTTCTTTCATAGTTTCACCTCATAAAATAATAAAATTTGATTTGTCAGCATCACTGCAACAAAAAAGCGACTCATCCCAAAGGGACAAGCCACACTTGTTCACCACCCATTTGGTTCAGAAGCCAACACTTCCTTTGCCTTTAATGCAGGCAATACATCACCACTTACAATATTTGCATACTTCGGCAGTGCCACTCGTGAGTGAACTTCACAATTTCCGCCAAACAATGCACTTTCAGCAGATGTACATTTCTCTGTAGAATGGGAATGGAAAAAGCTACTCTCTCAGTCAACATGTTATCTGTTTACTATTATAACGCATTTCTACTGAAAAAGCAAGTGTTTTTTTGAAAAAATTCTGAAAAGGTCTTGACAAATTCCATAAAATGTGATAGTATATAAGTAACAGGGGCGCACCGTAAGCGGTTAGCTCCCATTTTGCTAGGTTTGAAAAAACCGTCCGGCTGTGGAAGAGCTACGGGCGGTTACTTTTTGTTGTGACGATTGCAATATGCGCAATAAGCTGTATACAGACTGCTAATAGCAATCAGCATTTGGAAAAATCGTTCCATGTCATATGTATATCACTCCCATCTGGGAGCAGGATTTAACCGCCTACCGTATTGGTGTACCCTTGTTAATATTGATTATAGCATATTCTGACAATTTTGTCAAGAAAAAATTCTGGAAAGGTCTTGACAAATTCCATAAAATGTGATAGTATATAAGTAACAAGGGCGCACCGTAAGCGGTTAGCTCCCGTAAGTTTGAGTCAAAATGACCGCCCTTGGCTTGGAGACTATGGGCGGTTACTTTTTGTTGTGATGGTTGTTACCATGAAATGCTGCATATACAAGAAGGACATTACAAACTGCAATGACCATCTGGAAAAAATCGTTCCATGTCATATGTGTACCACTCCCATCTGGGAGCAGGATTTAACTGCCTACCGTATTGGTGTACCCTTGTTAATATTGATTATAGCATATTCTAACAATTTTGTCAAGAAAAATCCTACCTTTACAATTGAAAAGGCAGGATTTTTTATGATGCACCTAATTATACACTTGCAATTTGTTCTGTTTTGTGATATACTAAGATACAGATATTACAAGAAAGGAGCTGTCCTTATTGGACAGAATCACAAAACAATGCTGATAAATATTTTATTTCCATTACTATGGGGAGTGATGTTTATTCTGATGGGGAATCTCATCGCAAAGAAGTGGACACTCCCAACTCATTCATTGCATTTTCCTAAATTCTTCCATACACTGATACCCGAAAATCAGGTTGCAGATGCTAATTTTTTTGTACGGTGTGGGTGTATGCTGGTAGCAGGGGAAGTATTCATTTTAATGTTGTTATCGCTGGTGATTTCAATGTTGATGTTTCGGTATGGAAATTTTTTCCATCCGTTAGCGGTTGCAATTAGTACATCGTTACCCTTTTTGTTGGTGATGTTGAAGTTACTATTCCCAAATCAAAAGCAATTGCATTCTTTTGTGAAATTGCTTGCTTTGTGTGGGGTTGTGGTTTTGACTGCGGAAGTATTGGTGTTTAATGCAAAGAGTTTCACGCTTGACAGAGAAATTACCACTTTAACCATTGATGATATTACCTTTGAAGAGGGGGATAACCTCAAAAAAGACGGAAATCAGCTCATTATCAAGGGAGATTGTGAAATGTTCCTGAATGACCTCCCACAAAATGCAAGGGGTTTCATCTTCCATATGAATCAGGTTGTGGATAAGGATGCAAGAGTATTTCATGTATGGATGGATATGGAAGATGATAATTTCCGCTATGCTTATCAGATTGTAGCAGATACCTATACTTTGGGGGGAGATGATGCTTGTGTGATGTCATTTTCTCCTTATGGGAATCTGTATTCTATGCGGTTACATTTTGCACAAATTGCGAACCCTGTAACATTGAATGAAATTTTAGCTGTCCCTGCATTGCCTTATGAATTTTCATTACTGCGGTATCTTTTTTTGATGGGGATTTGTACGGTAGTATTGGCAGTGATTCAATTTCGGCTGTATGCTATCACCTATGATTGGAGAAAGCCTCCTCATCAGGCAATTGCAATTATCATGGTGGTACTTTGTACCTTTTCAGCGATGCAGTTCTATGATGTGACAGAATATGAAGAACTCACCGAATACCACAAAGAAGAACAATATCCATGGACTGACCCTTATACACAGACGTTTCATGCACTCAATAATGGAAGGGTTGCCCTTGAAATTGAAGTCGCTCCAGAATTGGAAAAACTCGAAAACCCCTATGATAATAGTGCAAGAAGAGAATTTAATACTCCGGCTGCATGGGATTATGCTTATTATCATGGTAACTATTACAGCTATTTCGGCATTGCACCAGTTTTAACCTATTATGCACCTTATATTCTTTCTCATGGGAAAATACCAACTACTGGAATGGCAAATGATTTCTTTGCAACGCTTTCCATTTTCTTCATGGGAATGGCGTTATTATCAGCGGTGCGCTTGATGACAACCAAACCAAACTTTCTGTTATTACTGGCATCTTTCCCCGCATTGACAGCGTGTACAGGGGCATATTACTGCATGGAATTTTCTGATAAATATTTTGTTGCAGTTGCATCAGCACAGTGTTACCTTGCTTTAACATTATGGTTAGGGCTATGGGGTGTGGCAGTCAAAAAGAAATTATGGAGATGTTTGTTATTTGCTGGGTGTGGTCTTGCATTGGCATTGACAGTGGCATCAAGACCAAGCATTTGCATTAGTGCAGCAATTTTATTGCCGTTTTTCTTTGGGATTTTATGCAGAAAATCTGAACCCATTGCAAGCCGTATAACACAGGCATTGAGTTTCGCTTTGCCTTTATTTGTGGGAATTGGCGGAATCATGGTATATAATGCAAAGCGTTTCAGTTCCCCGTTTGATTTTGGTGCAACGTATCAATTGACTGTCAGCAATGTCAATGCCAATCATTTGCAGTTATCCTTGTTACCGTCGGCATTTTTGCATTATTTTTTGCAATTGCCTGAAATGCGTGGCACGTTTCCTTATTTCCAAACAAGCTGTAGCCATCTGAGAAACTACGGGATATATATTTATATGGAAGGGGTATTTAGTGCGTTAATGAATCCTTTTGCAATGCTTGGGGCTTGTCTCATGCCGATTGCCTACAAGCGGAAACTTTGCGGATTTCATCAGGGCATTACGAACCGTCAGAGAAATATTGCTCTTGCATTGTGTTTCATTGTACCGGTGATTTTGGCATGGATGGATTTCTGCATGGGTGGCTTGAATATTCGCTACATCTGCGATATTACACCATTGTTATTCATTGGGTGTATTGTGGTATTGTTTCGGACAACCGACATCAAAAACAAGATGTACCGTTATGTGATTACTTTGATTTTGTTGATTTTGAGTGCATTGATAATTTGGGTGATGCTTCTCGGCATTCGTGACGGATTATTGATGGTGCATAATCCCACTTATTACGACACAATGAAAAATACGCTCATTTTCTGGCATTGATACCAATAAAATGAAAGAAACTGCTGAATTTACAGCAGTTTCTTTTGTTTTTGCTGATAGTTGAACAGGGCGGATTTGACCGCTTTTTCTGCGATAGGAGGACAATGCATTTTTTCAGGTGGTAAGCCGTCCAAAGCCTGAATAATGTCGGATTCTGTCAAAAGCATTGCTTGTTCAATGGTTTTCCCTTGTAAAAGTTCCGTGGTGACGGATGATACAGCAATTGCCGCACAACATCCAAATGTCTGGAATTTTGCCTCCGAAATGATACCATCCTGAATGGCAAGGTAAATTTTGGTGATGTCTCCACATTTTTCGCTGCCAGATTCTCCAAATGCATCAGGATTTTCCATTTCTCCGGAATTTCGGGGATTGACAAAATGGTCAAGGACTTTTGCACTATAATTCATTGTAAACCGCCTTTCTTTGCGTTCCAGAGGGGGGACATACTTCTCAATTGACTGACAACTTTTGGAACGGTTTCCAAAATGTAAGCAACATCTTTTTCATGAAAATTTTTGTCGAATGTCAGCCGTAAGGAGCTATGAGCCGATTCTCTGCCTAAACCAATCGCCGTCAGAACGTGAGAAGGTTCTAATGAACCAGCTGAACACGCTGAACCCGAAGACGCTTGTATTCCCTGTATATCTAGCATCAGAATCAGGCTTTCCCCTTCAATGCCCTCAATGGAAATATTCACATTTCCGCAGACACGCTGAATTCTGTCACCATTCAAATGTGTTCCCTCAATTTGCAGTAACCCATCAATGAGCTGATTCCTTAAAGGGGTTAATGTTTCGACTTTTTCGGAAATATCCCTGACGGCAATTTCCAGAGCTTTGGAAATGCCAACAATTCCAGCAATATTTTCTGTTCCGGCACGTTTCCCCATTTCCTGCCCTCCTCCGTGAATGAGTGGCGAAATATTGACACCGTTCTGGATGTATAATACACCAATCCCCTTTGGAGCGTGGAATTTATGCCCTGAGATTGACAATAAGTCAATATTTTGCTTTTGAACGTCAATTTCCACATTTCCTACTGCCTGCACTGCATCCGTATGAAATAAAATGCCGTGTTCGTGACAGATTGCACCAATTTCAGAAATGGGCTGAATTGTTCCGATTTCATTATTGACATACATCACAGAAACAAGGGCGGTATCTTCTCGAATCGCCTTTTTCACGTCCAAAGGGTCAATGATTCCATTGGATGATACTGGTAAATAGGTCACTTTAAAGCCTTGATTTTCCAGAAATTGACAAGTGTTCAAAACGGCATGATGTTCCATTGCAGTGGTAATGATATGCTTTTTGCCTTGTGATTTCAAAATGTCTGTTGTTCCCTTAATTGCCCAGTTATCCGATTCTGAACCGCCGGAAGTAAAAAAGATTTCCTTAGGGTTTGCACCTAAACATTGTGCAATGGTGGTGCGGGCATTCAAAATCGCAGATTCATTTTTTCGTCCCATCTGGTAAATGCTGGACGCATTTCCGAATGATTCTGTCAAATAAGGTAACATTGCCTGTAATACTTCTTGAGATACTGGAGTTGTGGCGGAAGCATCCGCATAAACAAAATCCTTTTCCATGGTGACAGCCTTTCTTTGCATCAAGTTATTGTTGTAAGTATACCATATCGATAGGAATAATACAATATTCAGTTAGCCTGTCTAACAAAGTGAAAAATAAAATTTTTTCCCCTGAAAACAATCAAGAAATCATAGGAAATCTAATAAAGAGAAAAAAGAATGATTTGATTTTTATGCAAACTGCAAAAAAATACTGGTAATATTTAGGTAAACTACACAATGCTTAATAAAAAATCATGCAGGATTTCGCAGAATTCTTGACAATCCTGTCTAAAAGATGGTATAATAAGAATATATATCGCTGGGCATAAAAAAGAGGAAATTTTCCTCGTTGCAGAGCCAGCATAATAAGAAAGCGAGGAATCACTATGGATGAGAAGATTAGAGAGTTATCCAGTGAGGAGATACATCTTCTGGAAAAATATACAGAAGCTGTTATCACTGAAGAAGGTGCTGTAAATCCTCTGTCTCTGAAAAATGAGGATGTATCCAAGGTTACAGCAATGACACCGCCAGAGCTTGTTAGTTCTATCTATCATATGCAGCCGGAAAAGCGTTTATTGATTGTAGCGTGTACAGAAACACAAAGGGAGCTTGCATCAGTTCTTTGTAAGTCATTTCAGGAACATCATCCGGCAATCTACTATAATGGTCTTTGGGAAGCAGATAGGGCGTTGGCAGAAATGCACGACCTTGAAAACCTTTTGACAGATAAAGACGGAAATGTTTTGAGCCTTTCAGATGAAATTATTACCGGTGTTTTTATCACAGAGGACGGCAGCCTTGTAGTCAGCAAAGAATCTGACGTTCCTTGTGAAGGTACTTTGCTCCGCAAGAAAACAGATGATATTGAGTGGGGAATTCTCCTGCCAATGAAAGGGGATATGTTAGCAGGTACTGCAAGCTCAGCCCCCGGAAGTTTCTTTACCAGAACTTTAGCGGCTGCCAACCTCATGCAGCAGGTCAATGAAAGAAATGACAAGCATGTTCCGGTTGCTGCCAATACTTTGGTATTCCATGATGGAACTTGTCTCACCACTGCATGGGCTAAATCTGATAATCTTGAAAATTCTCTCCGTTCCCTGTTCTTCCAACTTTTATTTGGTGCAGAGGATGCTGATAAATTGGGACTGATGCTGACTGCCCTCCAGAATGCAGAAGGGATTCCGGAAAGCTTTGTCAATGATATGGAGCGTATCTATCTCAATGGCGCAGGATGCAGTACAAGAAGATGGACAAATCTTTTTGAGCGTCTTGTTCTGGACTATCAGGAACAAAATTTGATTTAAGGGAGGTAACAGGAATATGAAAGTTGGAGCTGGATATATGACGAGCAGAAAGCGTCCAGACGCACCTGCTCCTGAAAGAAAAGTCAGCCTGAATCGGGCTGGTACATATTGTGATGAAGACTTGTCTGTCATTGTTGTGGCTGATGGTGCAGTTGGTACTAAAAGACCAGCAGCTTGCAGAAGAGCCGCCAAAATCAATGTTGAGACAATGATTGCATTTTTCCAGAATAAATGGACTTGGCGCATCACAGATAAAAATGAATTTAAAGATGCTGCACTTCGTGAGTTGATGACAGCTTATGAAGCAGAGGCAAAAAATGGAAAGTATGCGGTAGATGATTTATCAGCGACTGTTTCCGCAGTTGCCTTGAAATCCAATGGGGAATTTTTAGCCGTTTCCATTGGTAGCGGAACAGTTGCAGCATTGAATCATGAAATGTTACCTTCTGTGCTGATTCCTCCGAACCCTAACAAGAAACGCTGTGTCAATCATATCGACAGTGCTAAGCGTTCTGTGAAGGCATGGGGCGGTACATTGGAACAGTCGCCGTTTATCGCATTCGCAGTGTATACCACTGGTGCTGGAGCTTTGGTGATGGAAGATTCCAGTGAAAGTGCGCATTCCCTCCGCACGGCTGCTGCCTGCACTTTGTTTGGTTCTGGTGATGAGTACATCTCCAAAATGATGGCTGAAATCATCGAGAATGGTGAAAATAAAGATGCTGCTCTTGCTGTGATGGTTGCTGAAAGTGACGAGGCTATCAAGGTTGGAAGAGATGTTTTGTTACAGGCGCAGTCTGCACAATCTGCTGCTTTGGAAGAATCCGAAGAAGATGAGGAAGAAACCGAAGCTACAACAGAAGAAACTGTTGCTGAGGAAGTTGCTCCTGAGGAAACAAAGCAAGAGACTGAAACAGAGGAAAAGCCTTCAACAAAGGAAGAACCCGATTTTGCGGTATCTTCTCAAAATGACATTCCTCCTGTTCAAACACTCCATACAGATGCAGTTGTGATTGAAACTGCAACTTCTGTAAAAGCAGAAGATAACCCCGAAATTGTAGAGCAAATTCGCACAATTATTCCGGAAGCTACTATTGTGACAGAAGTAGAAACAGAGGTTACTCCTGAACCAGAAGAAATGGAAGAGGAATCTTCTGAACCGGCAATGACGCTCAAAGAGGAAAATATTACTGCGGTTGTAGCTAAGAATGCAAAGAAGAAGGTTAAGAAAGTCTTTGTGAAATTCTCTGAACAGGAATTGAACGAAGAAGCAGTGAGAATTCTTGATAGTGTTGAGCCGATGTATCGCCCATTGTTAAGGGCTTTATTGGATGCACCTCGTTCAGCTGGTGAATTGGTAGAAAGTGGCTATTGCCCTGAAGGACGTATTTTGGAAACGATTCTGCCGTTAATCAGGGAGGGGCATGTTGTATATCAGGATGGCGTTTTCTCTGCTAGTGAATTTGAATAATCGAAATATCTGTCAGTTGAAAGTGTACCGGATTTTTTGTCCGGTACATTTTTTTCATTTTTTGAAAAAAAGCCGTGACAATGACACTAAAATATGGTATAATAAAAGGGTAGCAATTTACTGAATGGAGTGATGCATATGGACAAGGAAAGAAACCTCGGAATTGATATTTTATGCTGTATTGGAGTAATGCTTTTATTAGGGTTGCAATATATTCATGCAGCCGGATTTTCAAGTGTACCTGTAGCAGATTGGACAGCGATTCCAACATTGGCTGCAAGATGTTTCTGTCAATCCGGTGCAATGGTGCTTTCGGCTGGGACAGGCTATATTTTAAGCCGAAAAAAATTTTCTGCTGGATATTTCAAAATTTTTGTCCGGTTAATTTATATTTATGTGGTGTGTAGTATTTTGGCACTGTTTTTGCGTTCCGCTGTGCTGGATGAATTTCTTTCTCATGCACAGGAAATTCAAGCGGTGATACAATTCAGTGCAACAGAAACAAGCCGTTTTGCAGCAATGTATTTCGGGCTGTTATTGGCTGCGCCTTTTGTGAATGCTTCTTTGCATGGATTAGCAAGCCGAAAAGAGCGATTTTGCTTTTTTGGGATTATTGCACTTTGTACCCTTCAACCAATGCTTTATATTTCAGATACCTATTTGCTTTCAGAATGGTGTAAGGGGCTATTCCCATTAGCGGCATATCTTGGCGGTGCATTGATACAAAAATACAGCAAAAGAAAACATGGTTCGTTGGTGACACTTATCATGGTTGCTGTATGGATTTGTGAAACATTGATTGTATATGACAGCAGTTTGAAAAGAGGGGAATTATACTGTCCGTGGCTCAATAGCATTGCAGCAATGCCAAATTTATGTATTGCTTTGTGTTTATTGGAATTATTCCACAGCGAGAAAACAGGGGACAGCAGTTTACACAGATTTTTTGCTGGTGCAGCTAGTGGAGCATTGGCGGCATTGTTATTGGGCGACCCTGTTATCAATATCATGATGCCTTCCTTGCGTGAACGGATTCCCGACTTGATTCCAAGGTTATGGGCTGGTTATCTTGTTGTTCCAATTGCATTTATTCTTTCCTGTACTGCGGGATTGATTTTACAGATTCCCTATCAGGGAGTGAAAAATTTCCTTCACAATGAAGAGGATGAAGAGGACGAAGAGGAAGAAGAGCCGATGACTGAACCAGAAAAAGAATCCAATCTTGTATTACCTCCTCCCCCTCAACCAGTTCAAATCATCCCTGAAAAAGTTGCTCCTAAGAAAAAAAATCCCAAACCAAAAGATTCCCCCCCTACCGAACAACCACGCAAAAAAGCTGTCAGAAAAACCGAAACTGTTAAGCCAAAATCTCCCCAAAATCCCCCTAAAGATTCCCCACCAAAAGAACAAAAGCCACCTACTAAAAAAGCTCCCACTAAATCAGATGCTCCCGAAAAACCAGCATCCCATAAGAAACAATCTTCTACCCCCCATCAGCCTAAATCTTCCCAAAATCAGCCCTCTAAAAAAACTTCTGCTCCTAAAGAAACCAAATCTGCTGAACCCCAAAAGAAACACTATGAAATTCACATTGACGAAGAGTCTACTACTGTTCCAAGACGAATCCTCACACAACCAGCAGCTCTTCCTGTTCTCAAACACGCTGGAAAGCCTGTCGAGAAAAAAGAGGAAGAACCTCAGCCACCACGCAAGACCGCTGATGAAATTGTTGGAATTTATGATACCAGTACCCTCAATGGTTTGATGGAGGCATTAAAACAAAGAAAGGACGATTCAGAATGAAATTGCTTTTTATTGGGGATGTTGTCGGAGAAGTCGGCTGTTTGTTCCTTCAAAAACAATTACCCAAATTGAAAAAGGATTACCAAATTGACATTGCTGTCGTCAATGGCGAAAATTCCGCCAATGGCAATGGCATTACTGCATACTCCTCGAAACAGATTTTCCGTGCTGGTGCGGATATTATCACCACCGGAAATCATGCTTTTCAACGGCGAACTGACTGGAAAATTTTTGACAATGATTGTATTATCCGCCCTGCCAATTATGGGGATGCTTGTGTTGGAAAGGGTTACACCATCCTAGACATGGGAAGCTGTCAGATTGCTGTCATCAATGCACAGGGCTTGCTTTTCATGCAGACACTCGAAAATCCATTTGATACGGTTGACAATATCCTGAAACAGCTGGAAACCCCCTGTATCTTTGTAGATTTTCACGCAGAGGCAACCTCCGAAAAAAAGGCGATGGGCTTTCACCTCGCCGGACGTGTGACCGCTGTCATGGGTACACATACCCATGTCCAGACGGCGGATGCTTGTATTTTAGAAGGGCATACCGGATATATTACTGATGTTGGAATGACTGGAGTAGAGGATTCTATTCTTGGTGTGCGTAAAGATGTTGCACTTGACAGAATGCGCTTGCACCTTCCGACACGCTTTCAGGAGGCAGAAGGAGACTGTTTTTTGAATGGGGTCATTGTGGAATTTGAAAAAAAATGTGGTAAATGTACGAAAATGACCCCTCTAATTATTAGATAATTCACAAAATTTGTATTACCCTATTGCAATTTTTACAAGAATGTGGTATAATACAGAGGAATGAGAATAGCTCATTCTTGGCACTATATAAAAACTATCTATTTACTCAAGGAGGTTCTTATGGAAGTATTGAAAGTTTCTTCCCGTTCAGTCCCCAACTCTGTTGCAGGTGCTATCGCAGGTGTTATCCGTGAAAACAAGAGTGTCGAAATTCAGGCAGTGGGTGCTGGCGCAGCAAATCAGGCTATCAAGTCCGTAGCAATTGCAAGGGGTTATCTTGCACCGATTGGGATTGACCTTATCTGTATTCCGGCATTTACCAGCATTCAGATTGACGGTGAAGACCGCACCGCCATTAAGCTCATTTGCGAGCCGAGATAAACAACGGACTACAAGCAAACAAATCAAAAAAAGGGACTTGCCTCATGGTAAGCCCTTATTTTTGTTATTGATTGTTAAGTAAATAAGGTATCAGCCACGCAAGCAAACCTAATGTGATACCCAAAATTGTAGCAATGATTCTCAATTTGCGATTCTTCATAATTGCAAGTATCAGCACAATAAATAATACAATGCAAAATACAGCAGAAAAAACATGATGCTGCTTGACATAGCTAATAACATGATTTGTTAGGTATATCAACACAAAAGAAAGAATCAATGGTGCATATAATTTTTCTTTTCTCGTGTACCATCCCACCCATGCCATGGGGAACGTAAACAATGTATAGATGAACCAACCGAAATAATAACGTTGAAACAAATCAATTCCGTTTGGTTGTACTAAAAATACTATGGGTTGACTAATCAAAAAGAAGATAAATGTTTTGATTGCTGATTCTTTGGGCGTTTCGGAATTGCTGATGATGACCATTGCAAAGAAAATCCACCATTCAAAGCCAACCCCAATATCACGGATTGAAGTGTCCTCAAATGCAGGAACTGTCAATACCATTCCTGTATATACTCCAATGATAACAGCAAATGGAAGAAGAAATTTCCACGGAATACGAATGCCACCAAATAATTTTTGAATAGCTTGTATGACAGCCATTTTCCCCCTCCTGTCAATGATTATGATTTCATTTGTAATCCGGTCAATTTTGAAAAAACATCCTATTCAAAGACAGGAACAAGCAAGACAAATTCCCCTTTCACGTCCTCAATATTGATGATGTAATATTTACAGAAGATATGTTCATAGCTATTGACTGTGATTTTGTAGGGCTTGTATAATTTGTCAGTGGGGGGCTTTTCTTTGTGCCATTGAGTGAAAGAAGCCTTTTCTTTGCTTAATGTGGCGGATTTCAGCGAATCAAGTGGGATTTCCCAAACTTTATCTAACAGACCCAGACAAAGCATATTTTTCTCTGTCCAGACGAAAAATTCCTGATTCAGGTGAGAAGTCAAGTCAGAATCCACCCTTTTCAATTCGTCACCTTTCATTTTGTAGGCACACATCAATAAATCCATATCAAGGGCATTTTCGGGAATATGTAGCTCTTGTTTGGCTTGCAAGGTAAGTTTGTCAACATCCTGCATGAAATCGCCGAATTCGTCACTAATGGCAACTTGTTTTTGTTTGTGCCTTTCGAAGATGGTAAGCCCTATATGAATTCCCCATAATACAACGATTGCAATGATTTCCCATGTTTGAATATTTCCTTGCAATGCTCCACAGGTAATTGTGACCGCACCTAAAAAATCAAACCATTTTGCAATGGAAAGCCAGACAGGAAGGGCGGATTTTTCATCCATTTGGTCTGCCTGTTGTTGAGCTTGTTCGAGTTGCTGTTCTGTTTGTGCAGAAATGGTTCTCGTGACGAATACGTCACCAAAGAAATCATCTGATTCCTGCCCTGAAAGCATCCCGAAAATATTTTTATTTACAGCCATTTTTTCACCATTCTGTCAATGGCATTCGAATTGAGCTGTGTTTTCAGGCGGAGCTGGTCGATTTCGCTGTCCATTTCATCCAGAGCCGCTGCACAACGTCCAAAACGCTTGATGTTCAATTCTTGTTCTTTTTTCTGTTCATCAATGCATTCTTGCAAGGCGACAAATGTACTTTCCATGAGGGAAAGTCTTGTTTCTATGTCTGCAATTTTTTTCTTGAGTTCTGCATTTTCTCTCTCTAATGCATCAAGGCGGTGCAGTAATTCTTTATTCAAAGCGTTTTGCTTGTCGCCGAAATTCTGTAAAGCCTGACCGCTCTTTCCAATTCCGGAAACAGGCTCATAGACAATGGCTTTTGATTTTTTTTTCATGAGTATTTCCTCCTTTTGTTCTTTTTGTATTGCCTTGGATGATATTCAAGGCTTTTGGATTTGTTGTCTTTCGTACTCTAACACAGAGTAAAGGGTATCTTTGAGCGAATATAGGGGTTTCCATCCTGTATCATTCTGCAATCTGGAAATGTCCGCTTCAATCAAGGAAACGTCAACAGGGCGCATTTTTTGGCTGTCCTGTTCTATGGTAACTACAACTTGACTGAAACTTATCAGAATATCAAGCAATTCCTGAATCGAAACGGCTTGACCACTCCCAACATTGTAAGTTGTTCCGGCTGTTCCATGTTGCATGAGGAGTGTATAAGCCCGCACCACGTCCCGAACGTCGGAAAAGTCACGCTTTGCGGAAAGATTGCCTACTTTCATAACTGGCGGTTGCAAGCCTGCTTCCATTTGTGCAATTTGTTTCGCAAAATCCCCAGCCACAAATACACTTGACTGCCCTGCACCAATATGATTGAATGCCCTTACCATCACAAGATTCATGCCGTAGGCTTTGGCATAGACCGCACCAATCATATTTTGACAGGCTTTTGTCACAGCATAAATATTGACAGGCTTCAAGGGTTCATCCTCTTTGATAGCTTTGGTGCTGTCAAGGGGAAAACCGTATTCTTCCCCTGAACCAATCAATAGTATTTTTGGATTGTAATTTTCCACCGTGCGCACTGCATCCAATAAATTCAATGTGCCTTTGATATTGACATCTACTGTTTTTTGGGGGTCTTTCCATGAAATGGCTACGGAACTTTGAGCAGCTAAATGGTAAATTTTATCTGGGCGGTACGCTTCAAGGTAGGCTTTCACGGAATTGCCGTCTAATAAATCAAGGTTGGATATTGCCACATTTTGGATTGACAATGTTTCATGAGGTAATTTCACAGCAAATAGATTCTGTTTTTCTGCTTGCAATTGCTGAATGAGGTATTTCCCCACAAAACCGCCTGCACCTGTTACCAAGACATTCAATGCTGATTTCTCCTTTCAAGGGATTTGAGCAAGTATAGCAATCATTTCTTGCATTCGCTTTTTGTAATCATATTCCTGTAAGATTCTTTTTTTGGCATTGTCGCCGTATTGCTTCCGGAGTTCGGGAGAATCTGCTAATTTCTGGATGGCAATAGCAAGGGCTTTCACGTCTTTCGGGGGGACGGTGATTCCGGTTTTGCCGTCAATGCTGACAAAAGGGACACCGGTGGAAAGTGCTGTATTGATGACAGGCTTCCCGAAAATCATTGCTTCTTGCTGGACGATACCAAACGCTTCCGAATTTTCTACGGAAGGTAAAATCAAAATATCACAGTCGGAAAATGCCGATTTCAAGGCTTTATCATTCAATTTCCCAAGAAAATGCACATTTAATCCGTGGGCTTGTTGGCGGAGTTCCGTTTCCAGCTTGCCTGTCCCACAGAGAAATAATTCACAATGTTTCACCCTGCGGAATGCTTTCAATAAAAATTCGACACCTTTATAATAGACCAATCTCCCTACAAATAACAATTTGACAGAATCTGAATGTTTCAGCCTTCTTGTGAGGATGGGCGAACAATTCGCTTTCAGATAGGGTTCAGGGTCAAAGGGATAGGGGATTACATGGCATTTTTCCCGAAATTCCGGTAAAAATGCTGAACCGTCAATGTGTCCTTGTGTGGCGGTGATGATGGCATCAGCCCTTTTCAAGAATCCATGCAGTAAAGGCTGATACAATTTCAATAGCTTTTTCTGCCGGATGACATCGCTGTGCCAAGCGATAACTACCCTTTTTTGGGTTTGTGACAGCAAACAAGCCATATCTCCCAAGGGGAACGGCGTATGAATCTCGATAACGTCCGCCCAATTTGCCATTTCCCGAAACTTCCGGAAAAACGCAAATGAAAGCGGACAGGAAAAATAAGTCCCCATACTTCCGCAACGTGTGACGGAAACTCCCTTGACAGTTTCCTGAATGCCCTTGCCTTGTTCCTGACAGACTAATACCTTTACTTCAATATCCGGCTGACTGCTGAAATATTCCGCTCTTTGCATGATGAGCGTTTCAATTCCGCCGATATGTGGCGGATAAAATTTGTTGACTTCTAAAATTCTGAGCGGTTTCTTCATAAATTCAGCCCTTTCAGGTCAAAATTTCCTGATATACCTTGTATAATTCATTTGCACTGTGTTCCCACGAAAATTTTTTGGCACGTTCTAAGCCTTCATGGTGTAAGCGTTCCCTTAAATGGGAATCATCATGCATTTGATGCAAGCCCTCCTGAATCGATTGCACGGAATCTGCCTTGACAATGACGGCACTTTCTCCGACCACTTCCGGCAATGAGGCACTGCTTGAAACAAGAACAGGTGTTCCGCATGACATTGCCTCCAATGGGGGCATTCCAAAGCCTTCATACAATGACGGAAATGTGAAAGCCATTGCCCCACTCATCAGGGCGCACAAGTCCGCTTCATCAATATATTGTGTGAAAATAACATGATTCTGCAATTGTAAGGATTGCACTTTTTCAAAAATGCCTTCATACATCCAGCCTTTTCCACCTGCCAACACCAAGGAAGCCGGATTATCATATTCTTTCACAAATGCAAAATAGGCTTGAATCAATCGTTCCAGATTTTTCCGTGGTTCAATTGTTCCCAAATAAAGGAAATACTTTTCAGGGATATGGTATTTTTCACGGACTTTTGCAATTTTTTCAAAGTCCGTGACAGGATGAAATTTTTCAGTATTTACCCCACAATATACCACTCTGATTTTATCTTGAAATTCTGGATAATACTTGATAATCTCCGATTTTGAAAAATCAGAATCCGTGATAATTCTATCAGCTCTTTTCATGGATGGAATCAAGCCCCAGTCAAGCATTTGTTTGGTGCGACCTCTGACCGTTTCCGGAAATGCCTTGTATACCATGTCATGAATGGTGACAACTGTTTTCCCTTCAACGTGTGGCGGTACGATATAATTGAAGAAATGGGTCAAATCGTTCTGCTTGCCGAAAAACAGCGAATACGGTACAGGAACGAAAGTCGAAATTGCCCGATACCCATAAGCAGAACAAAAGCTGTGTCTTGCGGTAACATTTGGTTTCAGGTAGGGTTTGAGACTTTTGGCACATTCCTGTAAGTGACGGATTGCAAAATAGTTGAGTGTATATTCATGTTCGGGGTGCATTGCAGTGAGGGCTTGAATTTGTCCGGCTTCACAATGTCCGATACCTGTCATTCTCCCTAATAGGGGGAGCGCATCAAATGCAATCTTCATGTATTACTTGAAATTTCTCAGCAAATTTTCTTTATGCTGAATATCGTCCTGCAATTCCGCCATTCTCCCCATCATTTCTTTGACATAGTTCAAAACCTCTTGTTTCTTGACACCTTTTCCAAATAAAGGAGATTTCAAGACCCCTTTTGGAACATTCCGGTAATTATTGGTAGAACGTGTACTTGCATGAGGGATTTTCTTGCTGTCAAGTTGTTTATCTAATTCTTTGGCTTCATCCTCTAATGCTTCGATTTGGTCAGCCATTTTGGAAAAAAGCTCTAAAACAGGCTCTTTTTCATAAGCGTTTCCTGCCTTTGTTTCAATTAACAATGTATCAATATCTTCTTTAATGCCCATAAATATCCTCCTCCCATCAATCAGTTACTGTATCCAGTAAGGCAAGGTCATTTTGTACCATTCTCTTGACAAGTTCCTGAAAACTAATTTCACGTTTCCAGCCGAGAATGGTTTCTGCTTTTGCCGGATTCCCAAGCAATACTTCCACATCTGCCGGACGGAAAAAATCAGGATTGATTTTAACGACAACGTTTCCATTTGCTTGATTGATACCGGTTTCATTCAAACCCGTTCCCTGCCAAAGAATGTCAATTCCAGCTTCTTTGAAAGCAATTTCTGCAAATTCTCTGACAGTTCTTGTTTCATTGGTAGCAATGACGAAATCATCCGGCTTTTCCTGCTGTAACATGAGCCACATTGCATACACATAATCTTTGGAATGTCCCCAGTCTCTTTTTGCATCAAGGTTGCCTAATTCTACAAATTCCTGTTTTCCTCTGCTTATCATTGCAGCTGCATGAGAAATTTTTCTGGTTACAAATTCTAACCCTCTGCGTTCTGATTCATGATTGAACAAAATCCCTGAACAAGTGAACATTCCATAACTTTCACGGTAATTTTTTGTAATCCAGTGACCGTATAATTTCGCTACTCCATAAGGGCTTCTGGGGTAGAAGGGGGTTTTTTCTGTCTGTGGCATTTCCTGAACGAGTCCAAACATCTCCGAGGTGGATGCCTGATAAAATCTTGCATCTGGTTTAACAAGGCGAATGGCTTCCAGTAAATTTGTCACACCAACTGCGTTGATTTCAGCCGTACTTAATGGGGTATTCCAACTCACTGCTACAAAGGACTGTGCAGCTAAATTATAGACTTCATCAGCCTGTGAAATCTTCATTGCTGAAATCAGGGAAACAGGGTCTGTCATATCTGCATAAATCAAGTGTACCTTATCACGCAAATGTGCAATGTTTCCATAATCAATTGTGGCTTTTCTTCTCCAGATTCCATAAACCTCATACCCTTTTTCAAGCAGTAATTCCGCAAGATATGAACCATCCTGACCGGTGATACCGGTAATCAATGCACGTTTCAATGGATAATCCTCCTCTTTTCCTATTTAAAGTAAGTCAATGCGGTTTTCTGTCCGCAGTTCTGTCAAAATTTTCCTGATGTCCTGCGTGTTATTTTTATGACAAATGAGCAGGGCATCCGGTGTATCAACAATCACAATATCACGAATACCTAGTAATGCAATCAGCTTCGAGTCACCAGAAACCGTACAGCGTTTGGTATCTACTCCAATGACATCACCGGAAAAAAAGTTTCCGTTTTCATCTTTGGAATTGATTCTTTCTACAGAAAGCCAACTCCCTACATCATCCCAGCCGAAACTTGCAGGAATTGTATAAATATGGTCTGCTTTTTCCATAATTCCATAGTCAATGGATTCAGCGGGCAATTCAGGGAATTTTTCATTTAATATGGTGGAAAATTTCTTTGTTCCATAGTATTTGAAAATTTTCTGAATTCCTTGATACAATTCCGGCATGAATTGTTCAAAATTCCAGAGAATACTTGATACTTTCCAGATAAACATTCCACTATTCCATAAATAACAATGTTCCTGAAGGTATCGTTTCGCTGTTGCAAGGTTGGGCTTTTCTGCAAATTCAGCCGTTTGATAAACACCATTTGTTCCACTTCCTGTCACATAACGGATATAACCATAACCAGTTTCCGGATAAGTCGGGGTGATGCCAATGGTAACAAGGTTTCTTTCGGTTTCGGCAACAGTGACGGCTTTCCGGAGGATGTCAAGATATAATTCATTTGCATGAATTAAATGGTCAGAGGGTAATACCATCATGACAGCATCCCCATATTTTTTTTGAATCATAGAAGCTGCAAATGCAATGCAGGGGGCTGTATTTCTGGGGCAAGGTTCACCAATGGCATTTTTTATCGGTAAATCTGGGATTTGTTGTATGATAAAATGCAAATATTCTTGATTGGTGATGATATAAATATCTTCCATGGGAAGCAACGGACGCAGACGGTCAACTGTTTTTTGAAGCATGGTTTTCCCGTCGGAAGTCAGGGATAAAAATTGTTTCGGGTGAGAAGTTCGGCTTTTGGGCCAGAAGCGTTCCCCTTTTCCACCAGCCATAATCACGGCAGTTATTTTCATGATGTTTTTTCCTCCTGTGAATCATCAATATCATTGAATTTCTTTGTAAAATCCTCTGGATTGGCAGGGGATGGGAATAACATGGTTTTGACAGTCATTAAAATAATCTGCATATCTTTCAATAACGAATAGTTTTCGATATACATTAAATCCATGCGCAGTTTGTCATAAGGTGACGTATGATACCCCCCTGTGACTTGTGCATAGCCTGTCAAGCCTGCCTTGACAGATAGACGGAACTCAAATTCTGGGAATTTTTCTTGATACTTCCTTGTCAATTCTGGACGCTCCGGACGTGGCCCTACAACTGACATTTCTCCTTTCAGGATATTGAAAAGCTGGGGCAATTCATCCAGCCGAAACCGCCTTAAAATGCGCCCGACTGGTGTAATTCGTGTATCGTACTCGGAGGCTAATTGAACTCCATGCTCTTCCGCATTGGGTATCATGCTCCGAAATTTACAGCAGTCAAATTCCCTTCCGCCTTCTGTCAAACGCTTTTGCTTGTAGAAAATTTTTCCGCCATCACAACATTTTACCGCCAATGCACAAATCAGCATCAAAGGCGAAAGAATCAACAATGCTATTACGCTGAATATAATGTCAAACAGGCGTTTCAGCAGTCTCTGTTCTAATGTCAAGCCCTGATTCCTACATAATAACAGGGGAGTATCAAATAAACGGAGAGTATCTGCACCACTTAATATAATATCTGATACTTTTGGAACAATATACGCTCTTAGTTGGTTTTGAAAGCAAAATTTAATCAGTGCATTTCGGATATCTGCGGATATATCATGAATGATAACACCGTCATATTGTCGGATTTTTTCGGTAATCCGTTCGTAGCCTTCTGAAACACTGACGGATTCACATATCATATATTTTTCTACTCGTTCACTCATTTTCAAAACAAGTGCTGCTGCAAAGGGGCTGTCATAGACAATAATCAATTTTCGTGGCGGATATAAGGCAAAATAAATACGCTGCATCAATGAAGTCCAACAAATTACCACAATCATTTCTTTGATTGTCAAGAGTAACATCGGTTCAGGATTGGCGAAATTTCTTGCAATTAAGCTTATTTGCAGATAATTGAGAACATTTGTACCCAGTACAGCAAGCAATTGTGAGAATACAATATCTGTTTTCCGCAGATAACCAACCTTGAAACCATTGTACACCTTGAAAAATAAAAACAGTACAGTTGCATAAATTGCAATCATAACCCAATTCCCTCGCCGATAAAACGGCAAGATAATATTATTAGAGTAGAAATCTTGCCAAACATCTGCAAACTGTACTGTTAAGAAACACATAAGAAGCAATGCCCCTAAAAATGAAAGGATATGCCGGAACTGTTCATGAACAAATGCTTTTCGATTCTGCATTTCAGGCATCACCGCTCCTTATTTATGGTAACGAAAAATCCCGTCTTCTCAAGATTATCGTAACTTTGCACCGCAGGGGTAACGGTCATCGGCAAACTGTACAATGACGCTACCATCCGGCAAATCAGCCGCACAAATCATCCCATTGCTTTCCACTCCGCAGAGTTTCGCAGGCTTCAAATTTGCTACAATGATAACTTTCTTTCCCACAAGGTCTTCCGGCTTGTACCATTGTGCAATACCAGATACCACCTGACGACCGCCCATGCCGTCATCCAACTGCAAACAAAGCAGTTTCTTGGACTTTTTGACTTTTTCCGCAGAAATGACCTTTGCAACACGCAAATCTACTTTTGCGAAATCGTCAATGGTAATCTGTTCCGCCAATTCTGCTGGAGTATATTCCGGTTCTTCGGATTTCGGCTGATTACTGCGGATAATGGTATTCAGTTCCTCAATTTCCTTTTCTACGTCAATGCGAGGGAATAACATTTCGCCCTTATGGACAGTGACATTTTCTGGTAATACATTGAACTTACCAGCATTTTCATAGGTGACATCATTTTCAGATGCTCCAATCTGTTCCCATACCTTCGGCATCGTTGTTGGCATGAAGGGGCTTAACATCGTGGAAATGATACGAATGCTTTCCAGCAGGTTGTACAATACAGAAGCCAGTCTTGCTTTTTTGGTTTCGTCCTTGCCTAAAACCCATGGAGTGGTTTCATCAATATATTTGTTGGCTCTGTCAACGAGGGTGAAAATTTCCTCTAAGGCGTTCTTAATCTGGGTTTTGTCAATCAGGTCATCCACCTTTCCACGAATGGAAACGGCTAATTCTTTGAGCTGGTTGTCAATGGGTTCTTCCTGACGTTCAGAGGGGATTGTTCCACCAAAATACTTGTCCACCATTGCCACGGTACGAGAAACCAAATTTCCTAAGCCGTTGGCTAAATCGGTATTGATACGATTGATGAGAATTTCATTGGAAAAGTCACTGTCTGCGCCGAGTGCCATTTCTCTTAAAATATGGTAACGGATTGCATCAGGGCTGTAGCGTTCCCCTAAAATGAAGGGGTCGACAACATTGCCAATGGATTTGGACATTTTCGCACCGTTGAACGTAATCCAGCCGTGTACTGCTAAATGATTCGGAAGGGGCAAATCCAATGCCATTAAAATGGCGGGCCAGATAATCGCATGGAAACGCTGAATATCTTTTGCTACCATGTGCAGGACAGTGCTGTCATGATTTTCATTCCAGAATGTTTCAAAGTCGTTGTACTTGTCATTGTCATACCCTAAAGCCGTGATATAGTTGGAAAGTGCATCAATCCATACATAAATAACATGCTTTTCGTCAAATGTGACTGGAATTCCCCATGTAAAGGAAGTTCGTGATACACATAAATCTTCTAACCCCGGTTTGATGAAGTTATTGACCAATTCTGTCGCACGGGTACGAGGCTGGAGATAATCTGTATTCAAAAGCAGGTCTTCAATTCTGTCTGCAAAAGGTGACATTTTAAAGAAATAGGCCTCTTCCTCTGCATCAATGACATCACGTCCGCATTCCGGACACTTTCCATCTTTCAATTGGCTGGGAGTCCAGAAACTTTCACAAGGGGTACAATATTTACCAGTGTATTTCCCCTTATAAATATACCCTCTGTCGTACAAATCTTTGAAAATCTGCTGTACACCAGTAACATGGTAATCATCAGTGGTACGGATATAGCGGTCATATTTGATATTCATATAAGACCAGAGATTCTTAAAAATTTTCACGATTCCGTCAACATATTCCTTTGGGGAGATACCAGCCTCTTGGGCTTTCTGTTCAATTTTCAGACCGTGTTCATCTGTACCAGTCAAAAACATGACATGATGTCCCTGCATTCTGCGGTATCTTGCAATCGAATCACAGGCAACTGTCGTATAACAGTGACCGATATGCGGATTACCGGAGGGGTAATAGATGGGCGTGGTAATAAAATAATTTGACATTCAAAATTCCTCCTTTGGATTTTTGCCGGACTTCCGGCACATAACTTTATTATAACACATTTTTCCGGACTTGTAAATGATTTCAGAAATTTTTTTACGAAATCTCTCCAAAAAAAGAAGCCGGAAAAATCCGGCTCATCAAAAAACAAATCAAAACAATTTTTTTGTGTAGAACAAAAGAAAGGAGACAACAAAACGAGTGTTAATCATACGTTATCCGTATATAACACTGTAACCATTATACCCGAAAAGTTACTATTCGTCAATAGAAATTTGCAAAAAAGTGACTAAATCAGGTAATCTTTGTTTAAAACATCCAATTTGTGAATTGAAAAACAGTGAATTTGAACAAAACAAAAATATTCACACTTTGGCACAGTATAAAATTATTGTGAAAATTGTTCAAAAATTACCGTAAAATTTTACAAAAAAACTATTTACAAATTCATTGTTTTGTGCTATTATATATAGTAGAGGCATTTCATTATATGCCGAACAAAACATTTTAATCAATATTATATTTCAGGAGGTTAAACTCATGGCAAGAAAAAAGAAGACAATGGACGGCAATAACGCTGCCGCTTGGGCATCCTATCCGTTCACAGACTTGTCCGCTATCTATCCTATCACTCCTTCTTCCGTAATGGCAGAAGTCACAGACCAGTGGGCTTCCAAGGATAAGAAGAATCTTTTCGGCGACCCTGTTACCGTCGTTGAAATGCAGTCAGAAGCTGGTGCAGCTGGTACTGTACATGGTTCACTTTCCGCAGGTGCATTGACAACGACTTACACAGCATCTCAGGGCTTATTGCTGATGATTCCGAACATGTATAAAATCGCAGGCGAATTGCTTCCGAACGTTATCCATGTTTCGGCTCGTTGCGTATCTTCTCACGCTCTGAACATCTTCGGCGACCATTCCGATGTTTATGCCTGTCGTCAGACCGGATATGCAATGCTCTGCTCTTCCAATCCTCAGGAAGTTATGGATTTGGGTGCAGTTGCACATCTGGCTACTATTGAAGGCAGAGTTCCTTTCCTGCACTTCTTTGACGGTTTCCGTACTTCTCACGAAATCCAGAAAATTGAAGTTTGGGACGATGCAGACCTCGCAGAAATGCTCAACTGGGAAGCAGCTCAGAATTTCCGTGATAACGCTCTGAACCCGAATCATCCTGTTCTCCGTGGTTCTGCTCAGAATCCTGACATTTTCTTCCAAGCTCGTGAAGCGTGCAACAAGTACTATGATGCACTTCCGGCTGTTGTTGAAAAGTACATGGATAAGGTCAACGCTAAGATTGGTACAGATTACAAGCTGTTCAATTACTATGGCGCACCAGATGCAGAGCATGTTATCATTGCAATGGGTTCTGTAATGGATACTGTAGAAGAAACTATTGATTACCTGAACGCTAATGGCGGTAAGTATGGTATGGTTCGTGTACGTCTGTACAGACCTTTCGTTGCTGAAAAGCTCGTGGAAGCTCTGCCTGATACTGTAAAGCAGATTTCCGTACTCGACAGAACAAAAGAACCCGGTTCTTTGGGCGAGCCTCTGTATCTGGATGTTGTTGCAGCTCTCAAGGATACTAAGTTTGACGGCGTTAAGATTTACAGCGGTCGTTATGGTCTCGGCTCTAAGGATACAACTCCGAATCAGATTATTGCAGTCTTCAAGAACACCGAAAAGAAGCGTTTCACTCTGGGTATTGTCGATGACGTAACAAATCTGTCACTTGATGACAGCTTTAACCCTGATACCGCTCCTGCTGGTACGATTTCCTGCAAGTTCTGGGGTCTCGGTTCTGATGGTACTGTTGGTGCAAACAAGAACTCCATTAAGATTATCGGCGACCATACCGATATGTACGCACAGGCTTACTTTGCATATGACTCTAAGAAGTCCGGCGGTGTAACCGTTTCTCACCTGCGTTTTGGTAAGACTCCGATTAAGTCTACTTACCTCATTAACAAGGCTGATTTTGTTGCTTGCCATAACCAGAGCTACATTGATAAGTATGATATGGTATCCGACATCAAGCCGGGTGGTACATTCCTGCTGAATACTATCTGGGATGCAGAAGGTCTTGAAAAGCACCTCCCCGGACAGGTGAAGCGTTATATCGCTCAGAATAATATCAAGTTCTACACTGTAAACGGTGTTAAGCTCGGTCAGGAAACCGGCATGGGTACAAGAATCAATACTATCTTGCAGTCTGCTTTCTTCAAGCTGGCAGAAGTTATTCCTTTCGAGGATGCATTGAAGTATATGAAGGATGCTGCTCAAATGTCCTATGGTAAGAAGGGTCAGGACGTTGTCGAAAAGAACTGGAACGCAATTGACGCAGGTTATCAGGGTATTGTAGAAGTACAAATTCCGGAAGCTTGGAAGACAGCAGAAGATACTCCTATGGGTATGGCTAAGGTAACTGCTGAGAATAAGGATTTGGAATTCTTTGTAAATGAAATTCAGATTCCTTGCAATGCTCAGGAAGGTAACAAGCTCCCTGTTTCTACTTTCGTGAAATTGGCTGATGGTACTTCTCCTTCTGGTTCTGCCGCATTCGAAAAGCGTGGTATCGCTGTCAATGTTCCGCAGTGGAATCCTGATACATGTATCCAGTGTAACCAATGTGCTTATGTATGTCCTCATGCAGTGCTCCGTCCTGTAACTCTGAACGCAGAAGAGGCCGCTGCTGCTCCGGAATCCATGAAACTGGCTGCTATGAAGCCGGCAATTGGCGACCTGAAATTCGGCATGACAGTTTCCGTTCTCGACTGCACAGGCTGTGGCGTTTGCGCTAATATCTGTCCTGCTAACAAGAAGGCTGACACTCTCGTGATGAAGCCTCTCGAATCTCAGCTTGACCAGCAGGAAGGCTTCAATTATGGTCTGACTAAGGAAATCAAGCCGGAAGTTACTGCTAAGTTCAAGGATTCTACTGTAAAGGGCTCTCAGTTCAAACAGCCGTTGTTGGAATTCTCCGGTGCTTGTGCTGGCTGTGGCGAAACTCCTTATGCAAAGCTCATTACTCAGTTGTTCGGCGACAGAATGTATATCGCTAATGCAACAGGTTGCTCTTCTATCTGGGGTAACTCTGCACCTTCTACACCTTACACTGTCAACAAGAAGGGGTATGGTCCTGCATGGTCTAACTCCCTGTTCGAAGATAACGCAGAATTTGGCTATGGTATGTTCCTCGGTCAGGAGACTTTGAGAAAGCGTGTTATCGCTAAGGTAGAAGACCTCGTGGCAAATGCAAAGCGTGAGGATGTCA
>JAZAUD010000019.1:0-48637 GCA_036373775.1 Oscillospiraceae bacterium
CGTGGTGACACGTTCAGCTAGCGAATACTAATCGGTCGATTACTTTTCCTCATGTTTGTGAGTTCGTTCTCCCTTCTGTTTGCTTTTCTTGATTCTGTTCACAGTCGGTGCTGATTGCAAAGAGGTTCACCTGTTCCCATTCCGAACACAGTAGTTAAGCTCTTTTACGTCTAAAATACTTGCTTGGTGACGAGCTGGGAAATCGGATAGGTGCCGGCATGGTGGCTCTCTGTTGAAAAACAGGGAGCTTTTTTCGTATTCACAAACTTGTCGATTTGAGGGATGGTATGGCTCTTGTATTTTCGTATGTGCTGGAAGACCCATGGGAAAATATCATTTTCAAGACAGAGGTCACAGATGAGAAGCGACGAAATATTTTCTGCATCTATCATATGTACGATTGGCAACGAAAAGCCACTATCAAAAAGAGACCAATTAACCAAATTTATAAAATCGTTAAGGAGAATCACCAAATTTTCAGCTATGAGGAGATTGAAGGATTGCCCTTTCTTTTGGATGGGTTTGTGCAGGTTTTTACGTTCTCGGATGGGAAGGAATTACATACCATTCGTTGTGTGAATTTACATTACTTTGCGGCGCATCCTGAAACGCTGGAGCAATTCGAACATGCTCGGACTGTTCTATCTGTCTTCCAGCAAATCAGGGAAATTTTACTTGAACATGGTGCATTGGAAGAATGCTTTGAGCTTGATTCAAGGTGGTTTCCCTATGTGGATGATTATTATGAGGATGACTATTTCAAATTTTATCCGGATGACTTCTTTTTAAAGCCCCCTTTCGGTTGATGCCAAAAGAGGGCTTATTTCGATTGTGTGGGGGCTTTGCCTATCTCCCTATACTGCATCAGTCAGAGACGCTTGTATACTGTGCTGTATGAGCTTGAAACAGCTATATTCAACAAAGGGAAATGAAAAGCACCATTCAAAGAAATCTCTGAACGGTGCTTTTTTATTTTTATGTAAGATGTATTGCCATTATTCAAGCTGTCCACTTCCATTGAGTGCGCTGTACAGCAACACTGCACAAGCATCTACGGAATCAACCTTTCCATCACTGTTTACATCCAATAATGCTGTGTGGGCATCTGTAAGATAATAGGCACTTGTTGCGGTTGCAACACTTGCGGAATATTCCAGAATCACACTTGCATCTAATACATCTACAACCCCATCAAGATTGCTGTCACCAGCTTGGAAACTGTCGTCACCTGTTACAATGACATTGCATACTTTTACATTTCCATAGGCATCTTCTGCAATCAGCTGTGTTTGTCCAACTCCGACAACTTCTAATTTTCCATTCTGGTTGACGGTTACAACACTTTCATCTCCAGAACGAACGGGGGCTTCTGCATCACCTACGGAAACTTCTGTTTCCCCTAACTGGTTGAAAAGCATTGTTGCATATCTTAATGCTTTCTCTACTGGGTCTGTGGGAAGTGGAGGAGTTTGCGGTTCTGTTGGCTCTTGTGGGAGGTCTGGGTTATCCAGTACTGGTTCTGTGGGTTCTGGGTCATCTGTCAAAACAAATCCACTACCGTCTGTTGACGGCTCTGTAGGCAACAGGAGCAATTCAGCAGGGTCAAGGAATGGCTCAGGGTCTATTTCAGTTACCAGCGGAACTTCTTCTGTTGGCGGTTCTGTGGGCTGTTCATTGGGTTGCTCTGCTACTGCACTGACAACTACATGAACTGTATCCCATGAACCATTATTGGAATACAATGCAATGTCTGCTTCGCCATTTCCAACGGCTGTAATTCTACCGAAATTGTCAACAACTGCTACTGCATTATTGGAGCTTTCAAATGTGAGTCTGCCATCCCCGTAATAGTCAGGTGAAACAGATGCATTCAATTCCTCTAATGTGAGTGAATCCGGAATGATGTTTACTTTACGAGAATATGATACACTCCTGTCAACTCCGCCTGTGATACCAGCTACAGAGCCACTTGCTGTGAACTGCCATATCTGATAATCGCCTGCATAGCTTGTACTGGTTGTGTAATGTGCAAGCCAAATGGAATATTTGGATGCAAGGCGGTCAGCATACAGATAATTTGTCAACCATGTTTTATTTGCGTAAACACCGGCACGATAACCAGCAGCCTGAATGGTATCACAGAATGCTTCACAAAGCTGTGTACGCTGTTCTGTTGTCAGGTTCGCTTTATCCATACGTCCGGTTGCGCCTTCTACCTTTTCAATATCGAAATAGATGGGGAGAGAAAGGGGATAGCCTCTCAAGCCATTCAAAACATAATTTGCTTCTTCAACGGCTTCTGCTACTGTGGTAGCTTGTGTATAGAAATACAGTCCAACGTCTAAGCCCACTCTTGTGGCTTCTTCCAGATTGGTACGGAAATACTGGTCTGTTACCAGTGTTCCTTCATTTCCATAGCCACGGTAGCCCATACGAATAATGGCTTGCTGGACACCATCTCTGGCTACGCTATCCCAATTGATGGACTTCTGATATTTAGAAACGTCGATGCAGTCCATTCTCATGTAGTCTGCATATCTCGGATTATGTGCAAGGGAATTCACGCTTGGTGTTGCCTCTGCTAAATTATCATTGGAAGAATGAAATCTTTGTGGGTCATCTTTTCCAACTTCAGATTCATACACCGCATCTGCGACAGCATTCTTCACTGCAAAGAGTACAGAAGAACCTGTTCCGGTCATCTGTGATGCAATTACAAATGCAGAAATTGCTGCAATCAGTTGAGTTGGCTTCTTTAACTTACCCATGTTTGAAATACCTCCTAAGTATTTTGTCAACATCTATCTACTATCATTAATCGTTTTCGCTAATTTTGCATTTTTTAACACAGGGTATGTTTTCAATTCCCCTGCTGACTGTTACAGTATAACATATTTCGGGGATAATGTCAAGCCTTTTTTTCAAAAAAATAACACCATTTTTTCACTTTTTCAAAAAAAACTTGATTTTGCTAAATTTTTTTATGAAAAAAAGAAACAAAATAATTACAAAAAGGAAACAAAGGGAGAAAATGGGAATTTTACTTTTTGAACTTTTTGTGACATCTATTGACTTTTGTAATTACTTATGGTATAATAAAATCAGGAGTGGAAAGTAGGAGGGAAAAAGCTATGCCAATGTCAACAGATGAGAAAATTCTTGCAAGAGCTTACTTGCGCCGTAAAATGGTAACATTTCCTTTTTTTGTTATCATGATTGCAGCTATTTTTCCATTTCTTACAAATGGAGTACAATGGGCAAAGGGACACTTTGGATGGAGTCAGGTGGATGCAGAAGTCATGGTTGTTTCAGATGATATTATTTATTTTCGGTATCTTACGGCAAGGAATGACAATGCTTATCATACGGGTTCAGTGCCGAAACAGAAAGTACTTTGGTGCATTCCATTCGGTCATTCTCCACATGAATATGATTCCATTAAGGTGGCTTATAACCCATCTAAACCGGCGGAATACATTGTTTATACAAAGCTTTATTGTAAGCTCATTACATGGGGATTTATCGGAATTATGTCTTTCCTCTTATATTCTGATTTGGAGGAAAGAATGAAAGAACATATCCGAAAAACAACCAATATCCGCTTGACAGGTTGAAATTTTCATCTATACAAATTACAGAGTGGGAATGCTTTCCTCAATTCGGGTGAGCATTCCCTTTTTCTGTGAAATATCAAAGGGGGAATACCTATGAAAAATTTATCAAAAATTAGCAAGAAAACCCCCGCCTCTACAGGCGGGGGAGGATGTCACGAAATATGATGCCATTCTTGACCCTTATTACAGGGAAAACGAAACAAAGGCTTTTGAGCTTTCTAAGCAGGATTGTACTTTTTTTACCAAATTTTCCTTTGTTACTATCCCTAAAGATGAACATTTGATACTTGATATTCTCAAAAATGAGCTGGTGATTCGTGTATTATCTCAAAAATGGTAATTATAATTCGCATTTCGATTAACATTTTTTTTTTTCATAGACTATTGACTTTTTTCCAATGATGTGCTATAATATTATCAATGGCAATCCTGAGATTTTTTGGATTGCAAATCATAAAGGAGGTTATGGCTTATGAAAAAACAAATTACTGCGATTCTGACAACGGCTATGATGCTTTGCACGAGTATTCCAACAGTTGCCATTCCGCTGGAAATTTCCGTGAGTGCGGAAAATATCTCTTCGACTGATTTTATCAAGGCTGGAAATCTCACATACAGAACCTATGAAGACCATGCTGAAATTGTCGGCTGTTCATTGGATACCACTAGTGTGTATATTCCTGTCATGATTGAAGGATTGCCTGTTACTGTGATTTCGGAAGGAGCGTTTGAAGGCTGTTCAGAATTGACAAGCGTTTTGACAGCTGAAGGATGTAAGTTGATTCATATCGGAGCGAATGCCTTTGCAGGATGTGGCAAATTGGAGAAAGTCACCTTGCAAGGAGGGAATACCCTGCAATCTATCGGAGAACGTGCCTTTGCAGATTGTCCATCATTGGAATTTGTCAAAATCGATAGCGATACCTGCGATATTTTCGACAGTCCGGATACAATCTCAGCCAAAACCATTATTGCCCATGAGGGAAGCACAGCACAGGCTTATGGAGAAAAGTACGGAATTTCTGTTAGCCTTACAGAACACAGCGAACGTGTCACAATTGATGGGATTGATTATATTGTCTCTGAAACAAATGCCGTATTGTTCAGCGTTAATCCATCTATGCCGTCAGAGGTGGAAATTCCGGCATATGTCAACGGTGTTCCTGTCACTGAAATTGCAATGGGTGCATTTCAAGATAGTTATTCCAAAAATCTGAGAAAGGTCGTTATTCCTGATACTGTAAAGTCTATCGGTGAACGAGCTTTTGCTGACTGTCCCTATTTGCAGGACATCACCATTCCGGAAAGTGTTGAGGAAATCGGAGCATATGCTTTCGGGAGGTATATGGGAGAAATTCCATGGATGAGAACACAACAAAAGCAAAATCCCCTTGTTGTTATCAATGGTATTCTGGTGAATGGCTATATGGCAAATGGTGCTGTTACCATTCCGAACACAGTTCATACCATTGCACCAAATGCATTTGAAAATAATACGGACATTACATCTGTTATCATTCCAGAGGGTGTTACTAAAATCGAAGCAGAGACATTCTCACGCTGTGAAAATTTGAGCTTCATTCAAATTCCGGATACTGTCACGGAAATTGGAAACGGTGCATTCTGGGGTGTTGGTTTGCAGTCGGTTATCCTTCCGCAAAGTGTTACCACAATCGGGACTGCTTCTTTTATCTACTGCAAAAATTTGCAAAGTGTTACTGTCATGAATCCTGATTGTGTATTTGACGGCGGTACAAATGAAGTTTTCTACAATACTGAAAATCTTGTCAACAAAACAAAAGTCTTTCAGGGGACTATTTATGGCTATTCCAATTCTACCACGCAGACTTATGCGGAAACTTATGGAAGAAACTTTATTGCCCTCGATTCTGAACCCCTTGCAGGGGATATTGATGGAGATGGAGCGGTCACTGCTTCTGATGCGGCGGCTCTTCTAATTGGTGCGGCAAAAATCGGCGGTGGTCAATCCTCCGGCTGGAATGTCCTGCAAGAAAAATCCGCTGATATGAATGGTGATTCCCTCTTTGATTCCAGAGATGCTGCCATGATTTTTGAGTATGCGGCATACCTCGGCGCAGGCGGCACGGATTCTCCCAGCGTTTATTTCCGTTCACGGTAATTCTTCTATCACAAAAAGCACGGGGCTGAATGCTCCGTGCTTTTTGTGTTATATCTCAATTTCAATCCCAACAGGGCAATGGTCACTTCCTAATACATCAGGATAAATTTCCGCTTTCGTGATTTTATCTGCTATCCGATTGGATACAAGGAAATAGTCAATCCGCCACCCCACATTCCTAGCCCTTGCATTCCCCATGTATGACCACCATGAATATGCTTCTCTTTCATTGGGGTGCAAATGGCGGAAACTGTCTGTAAAGCCGGCTTGCAAAAGTGCATTGAATTTTCCTCGCTCTTGGTCGGAAAATCCGGCATTGCCTATATTGGCTTTTGGGTTTTTCAGGTCAATTTCATTATGTGCAACATTTAAGTCCCCACAGATAATCAAGGGCTTTCGCTGGTCTAATTCGGTCAGAAACTGCCTGAAATCATCCTCCCATTGCATACGGTAATCAATGCGTGTCAAGCCCCTTTGTGCGTTGGGAACATAGACCCCTACAAAATAAAACTTCCCATAATCGGCAATGATTGCCCTGCCTTCTGTGGTGTGTTCCCCAAAATTGAACGTTATCTGCTCCGGTATGGTCTTTGTAAATAGTGCTGTACCGGAATAGCCTTTTTTGATGGCACTATTGAAATATTGATGCCATCCCTCAAATTTGGTGGTGACTTGTTCAGGCTGCATTTTCGTTTCCTGTATGCAGAATATATCTGCATCAAAATTCCGGAAATATTGCTCAAATCCTTTTGTCAGACAAGCCCGAAAGCCGTTGACATTCCATGAAATCAATTTCATACTTTTTCTACAATGACACCAAACTGATTTGTTGCAATCAATAACAGTGTGTTGTCTTCCTTATCATTGAAAAATATCGTGTTATTCATGATATTCATGATAACATTATTGAGCGTTTCTTCACGGATAACCTCAGACTTTGCATTGTAAATTGTGATTTTGTAATCGTTATACATTATTCATGCCCTCCATAAAATTATTTTTCATCAGGATTAAATCCCGATTTTGTCAACTTCTTCTGCAAGAACAATACACTGATTTGTCGAAACAACCAGCGGATAATGTCCCTTTTTCGCAGTAAAACGGATTAAGTCGTCTTCCTGCTGGATGAATACATTTTCAAGGAACAATTCTTTCAGCAGTTCGCCCGATTTCGTGTAAATTGACACCTTGTAATTCTGATACATGGCGATACTCCTTTAAGATTCTAAAAATACCTTGAATGCACGATACGCTGACCATACATCCGTTTTGGCTACCAGTTCATACGGTGCGTGCATGGAAAGTACCGGTACGCCAATGTCAATGGTATCAATGTCAAGGTTTGCTATGTAGGCTGCAACTGTTCCGCCTCCGCCCATGTCTACTTTCCCAAGTTCTCCAGTCTGCCAAATCACACCGCCATCATCAAGCACTTTGCGGATTGTTCCCACAAATTCCGCTGAGGCATCTGATGTTCCGGATTTTCCTCTTGCTCCTGTGAACTTCGTCACGCATACTCCGTGATTCAGGTAAGCACAATTGTTTCTTTCCAGCACTTCGGGGAATGTCGGGTCAAATCCTGCGTTGACATCCGCTGAAAGGCACTGTGAAGTACTCATTACATGACGACCATTTTCCCCAAAGCATTCCGCTAAATCCATCAGGAAATATTTCAGGTAAGAGGAACAAAGCCCTGTATTGCCATCACTTCCGGTTTCTTCCTTGTCGGTCAAAATTACTACGCTGGTATGCGTTGGAGTCGGTACATCCAAAGAGGCACGGAATGCCGGATATGAGCATACCTTGTCATCATGTCCATATGCTCCAATTAAACTGCGGTCAAAGCCTACATCCTTCGCCGGAAATGCCGGAACGGCTTCCAATTCTGCGGAAAGAAAATCTTCTTCAATGATACCATACTTTTCATTCAGGATTTTCAGCAGATTCAACTTGACAAGCTGGCTTTCTTTGTCGTCACGGAATGGCGTTGAACCAACGACAATATTCAATTCTTCGCCTTTGATGCCCTGCGCAAGGGTGCGCTTCATCTGTTCATTTGCAAGGTGGGGGAGTAAATCGGTAATATAAAATACAGGGTCTCCGGCATCTTCTCCAATGCGGACTTGTACCTTTGTACCGTCTTTTCTGATAATTACACCATGCAATGAAAGCGGAATTGCTGTCCATTGATATTTTTTGATGCCCCCATAATAATGTGTCTTGAAATAACCAATTTCGTCTTGCTCATAAAGTGGGTTCTGCTTCATGTCCAGCCTTGGAGAATCAATATGCGCTGCACAAAGACGAACACCTTCGGAAATGGGAGCTGTGCCAATTGTTGCCAAAATGACGGATTTTCCACGATTGTTCAGGTAAACTTTGTCGCCTGCTTTCAGCTCCATTCCATACTTGAACGGAATAAACCCCTTCTTTTCCAGCTCCTCTTTGAAAAATGTTGTAATCTCACGCTCTGTTTTCGCTGTGTTCATGAAATTCATGTACTCTTCACAGAAGGTATTGCATTGGGTAAGTTCTTCTTCTGTCATGCGCTGAATTGCGTGTTTTTTCTTTGCAAACAACTGTTCTTTCAGTTCTTTTGCTTCGCTTTTTTCATTTGCCATATTCATGACCGCCTTTCTTTTTCTGTATTATTTTCGTTGCGCTGTCCTTGTATGCAACAATGCAACCGGACTGCGGACTTCTACTTTCAAGTATACCACATTCCGGTTGCATTGTCAACTGCATTTTATTCATTTTTTTTGTGCTGGTAAATGACCTTTGCAATGGTTTCTATCATTTTTTCTGGGTCAATTGGTTTTGAAATATGCGCATCCATGCCGGATTCTTTTTCTGCTTCTATCTCTTCTGCAAAGGCATTGGCTGTCATTGCAATAATGGGAATCTTTGCATGAACAGGATTTTCAAGGGAACGTATGATTTTGGTGGCGGTGTGTCCATCCATGACGGGCATCTGTATATCCATCAAAATTACATCATAATATCCTTCCTGTGAATCTTTCAGCATTTCGACAGCCATTTGACCATTTTCCGCCGTTTCTACTTCAAAACCAGCCGTTATAAGTAGTTTTTTGGCAATTTCCCGATTGATGAAAATATCTTCTACCAGTAACAGACGGATTTCATCAAAATGATGGTTTTCTAATTGTTCCATCTGCGTTTTTTCTTCTACAATTTGGTCTGTGATGGAAAACGCTATATGCACAATAAATTCTGTTCCTTCCTGTAAAGCCGTTTTTACTTGAATCGTTCCATTCATCAGCAAAACAATACTTTTGGTGATGGCAAGCCCTAACCCTGTTCCCTGAATTCCACTGACTGTGGATGTTCGCTCACGTTCAAACGCTTCAAATACTTTTTCTGCAAATTCCGGACTCATTCCAATTCCACTATCTTTTACTCGGAGTTCATAAATGCCTTTCTCATTTTCGGAATGAATTTGTTTCAGAATTACTCTGACTGAACCACCCTCTGGAGTGAATTTATAGGCATTGCTGATGAGATTCAATAAAATTCTATCCAATTTCTGACGGTCACACATGACATAGCGGTCATTGATTTCAGAAGTATCAATGGAATAGATAACCCCTTTCTTTTCCATTTGGGTGGAAAACATATCCCGAACATCTTTCATCGTTTGAACTAAATCCGTTGGAACAAGTTCCAATTCCATTTTTCCGCTTTCAATCCGGCTCATTTCTAACACGTCATTGATAAGGGATAGGAGCTGTTTGCTGGATTGGTCAATTTTCTTGAGATAATCCCTTATTTCTTCTTCGGTGACACCTTGCTTTTGTGCAAGAATTGTATAGCCAATAATCGCATTCATGGGAGTGCGCAAATCATGGCTCATATTGGAAAGAAAAAATGTTTTTGATTTGCTGTTTTCTTCGGCTCGGATTTTGTCAATCTGCATTTGATTTTCACGGCTTTTCATGGTGGAATAGACACTGAATAAGATTGCCAACGCTAAAATCATCAAACCAGTTTGCACAACAATTCCCAATAAGAGCGTATGATTGATATTTGACATTTGCTTTTGTAGATTCTCTTCTATTTTTTGTTGGTTTTGATGGTTCAAATGTACGTCATATTCGTCATAGACTTGCGATTGATAGGTTAAAATGTTTTCTGTGGCATTTTCAGCAGTTTCTTTTGTCGTTTCATACATCCACATTATTGAGGTCAGGAAAATTAACGACATGAGCGCAATCCATACTATCAATGACTTTCCGAATTTCTGTTTGTTATCTTTTCGGAATACAAACCGGAATACCAAAAAGCCCATAATACTCCAAACTGCAAGGATTAAATAGGATTCCTTGGCAAGTGTTCCACCAGAGGCGGAATTTGGGAACAGGAGAATTGCTGTAAACATCACCGCAGATACCAGCCCTATGATTCCAGTAATCTCAATTTTTCGATTGCCTTTTTCTTTGGCGTTTTTCATTGCAGAGGCGGAAGTATAACCGTAGGCGAGGGCAGCTCCTAACGTGGAAACATCAATTATCCAGCCTGTCGCCATTCTTCCTAGAAATGGTATCAGCATGGAAATCCCTGTGATGGTAATGATTGCATTCGCAGGAATATTTTTTCGGTTCAATATCGTGAACCATTTCATTTGGTCGTATTCTTTGGAAATGGCAAATAACAGACGGCTTAAAGCAATCATATTGCCAATCAGTCCAGTAAATACACCGCCTAACATCGTGAATCCTATTACTGTGATTCCTTTGCTTCCAATGGCTGTGCTTGCTGTGTAAAAAGTGGGTACAGATGCAATTCCTTTCAAATTGCCAATATCTGCAATGTAATCTTTCCAGTTTTCGTATCCTTCCGGTTGAATCATTGCTGCTGCAAATACCAGCAGAATATAGGCTAATGCTATCGCAATGATGGAAATCAGAATGATTCTGAATGTCTTTTTCAGCGGAAATGAAAATTCCTCCGCTGAATGCGAAATCGATTCATACCCCACAAATGCCCATGGAACAAGTGCAAGCGTTTTCAATACCTGCCCTACTTCATTTTGGTCAGATGCAAAAAACGGGGAAATTGATGAGATTCCTGCATCTGAATGCTGTAAAGCTGAAACAAATGTAACAATGATTCCGCCAATCAAACAACCTGCCATTATCGTTTGTATGACCGCTGAAAGCCGTTTTCCTGAAATACAAATCACTCCTGAAATCAATACCGCCATTGAACACAGCAACGATTCTCCAAAATAAATGTCATATCCTGCTAGTTGGTAATGAAACCCAAATTGAAAAAAATCCCCTAGTGTATACCTTGCTGCAAGTGCTAACGCTGTGGAATTCGCCCATATAATGGCTATGTATGTCAAACATAAGAACCACGCACTCAAAAAACCATGGTCATTCCCGAAAATTTTTCGGGTGTAAGTGAATGTGCCTCCACTGTCAGGGAATTCATTCATCATGTAATGATAATTTTGCCCGATAATCAGCAACAGTAACGCTCCTATTACTACCCCTATCAAAGTTCCTATAGGCCCTGAAAATGGCAAAAAATTGGTTGCAGGCATCACAAATGCCCCCCATCCAACACTACAGCCAAATGATAACGCTAAAGCTTCTATGGGATGTAAGTATTTTTTTAAGCTCGGATTATCAGACGTTTGAGAAGTTTGTTCCATATTCACACTCCTTTATAAGATTCATTTGGTGCCTCCATGAAATGTTTGTCAATTTTCTCAATGATTTCCCCTAGGTGGTTCCCAGAAATATCAGCAATTTGGCATATTTCTATCCAATCTGTCGGAGCCGTGCAAGGGTCATATACCCCAGCAGTTAAAAATCCTGCCTGCTTTGCAATTTTTACACAATGCAGTGCATCTTCTATGATGAGGGTTGATTGTTTGGGGGAATGCATTTTTTCGCTGGCTAATTCGTATAAAAATGAGGTGGTTTTTCCGTCGGGGTATTCATCACCAGCAAATAAAAACTGCATCCTTTCCAAAATTCCCAGCCTTTGCAGTGCATCCTCTGCGGATTTTCGGTAAGTCGCTGTGACAATGCCGAAGGGTATCTTGTTACCCTCCAGAAAGTCCAGTAACTCTTTCACATAAGGCTTTAAAGGGATAATATCATGATAGTATTCCTGCGCCATTTCTCCAATCCGCTGAATAATATAATCCGCTGTCAAAGTCGGCATATATTCACTGACAAAAAAATCAGCCCATTCCTGTATTGACATTTTCGCCACTTTTTCTGAAATTCCGTCCGGAACATCCAGCCCATTTTCTGTGAAAAATCGAACGTCAATTTCATGCCATATCTGCATAGAATCTATCAATGTTCCATCTAAATCGAGAATCACTCCTGATAATTTCATTTCTTTGTCTCCATTACAATTTTAGCCCGAAAATCTTCTTCTGCGGAGGAAATTGTTTCCTGTGCCAATCCATAAATATGCGAAACTCTCTCTTCCGCACAAACAAACATTTTTTGTGCTGTCCCTTCTTCACGGAGTTTCGCAAGGGAAGTATGCACGGGAATTTTGCTTGTTTTCCTTGCTATGCCCATCAGCTCCCGACCACGTTCATTCAAAGCAAGTACTCTTGCATAGGGGGGATTGACTGTGAGAATTTCCCTTTGAATTCCTGCCAATGCACACATTATAATCCTGCGGATTCTTGACATGGTATAGCATTTTGATTTCACTTTTGCCAAAAAAGCATCAAGATTATTTTCTGTTCGGGCTGAAAAAAAACGATTCATCAAAGCTTCATTCATATCAGGCAATGAAAGCATTTCAGTTTCTGAAATCGTTCGCATTTTGTAGAGAATCAATTTTTCCAGATGGTTGATGCTGGCAATTCGCCCCTCTTGCATACGCTTCTTTAACATTTCCGCTGTATCATGGGGGACATAATCTTGATAAGAACTATCCCCTTCGGCAATGCATTTTCTAATCCAACTTGCACTTGCAAAAAAATTTTCGGGTTTCATGCTGTCATGCATTACATATTTGCGTGGAATGGTGAACGGTTGAAAGGGGACATTTAATCTTTGCATGGCTTTCAGATACTCCACTGCTAACAGGTTATTGGGGTCATGGATTTCATGCGATATTCGTTGACCATACTTTTCCTGAACGACAGCCCCTACAGAGGCTGGGTAAGATTCCCCTTTTTTCATGTGCGCCCGAATTTGTTCCCCATAAATTTCAGTCGTGGATTGTGAGGCTTCTTTCAGGAGTAACATACTTTCCATGTTTCCCAAAGAACTCCCAAAAGAAAGCTCATTCACCATTCCAAGGGCATTCAAAAGCGATACCGCCCCTGCTGCATAAATTTCAGCTGTTGCACAGGAAAAAGGTGACGGCAATTCAATGACTAAATCGATACCGGCATTGATTGCTAAATTCGCTCGGTCAAATTTGCTGATGATTGCTACATCTCCACGCTGTACCAAATTACTGCTTAAAATTCCAATGAGATGCGTTGCACCATTTTCCCGTGTTCGCTCAATATGATGAATATGACCACGATGAAGCGGATTATATTCACAAATAATGGCACTTACTTTCATTCCAGACCCCTTTACATAAAGGCTATTGCAAGTATCATGTAAATGGCTAGCACTATCCCATAATAAATGCCAATACACCCTAATACATTCCAGAAACTCGTACCGCCTTCTGAATTCAGTAACGCCTTTTTTAATTGCTGTGTGGGTGAAATCTTTCGTATCTTATTTACGGCTTTCAATGTAAAGCGATAGTACAAATAATTCCCAAATAAACAGAATAATATCTGCACTCCTATTCCAATCAGATATAATGGTACATTGAGATTGGTCAAAAGCGTTTCATTTGATTTCAGAAACGTTGTCAAGCCATCAAAAAGATTCTTTCCATAGGTCTCTTGCACCGCCTGAATGAATCGCTTCGAGGTGAAATCTGACAGCATTTGTAACATCAATGCAGGAAGATTGCAGATAATGTTGATAATTCCACTTAAAATTGCCAATGCCCACATTTTACGATATGCAAAATATAAATAGGGGAATAGAATGCAAGTGAAATTCAAGGAAACTTTTCTCCCTGTATCACGGAATCTCCGAAATAATGGAATATAATACAAAGTATTCGTTTTGACAAAATTCGCTACATCTCCAAGCGTTTCCTCTTCCATGGGTTCATTGGGATTCATCCCACAACATGGGTCAGAAATGTCTAAAATCATTTGTTGTCCATCCGGAAGGGGAATCCTGATTTTCTGATTTTCGTCTGTGATTTTCTCCTTTGGAGCGGTCAAAGAGGTGTCACAGACTGCACAACGCTCTACATTAGGCATATTCACAAATCCACAACTTGGACAAGTTTTCCCACCTAAATTTTTTCGCCTTTTATCTTGTACATTTTGCCAACTTCCATTCACACTGTGTAAAGTTTGATTGATACAATGTCCTTCTGCGTGCCAACATGAACGATGATAGGGTGTGCCACATTCTGGACATACTACAATGTCGTCTGTATCTTCGAATATCTTCTGACAAATCATGCATTGACAGCCGGTATATTTTCCCATAATCTGCCTCCTTTTTCTTACATTTGAACCATTTGATATTTTTCTTATGTACTAATTATACCACATTTTCAAATATTTTCAACCCCCCAAAGGAAAATTTTCAGCCAATCATCATATTTGATGCATAGTTTCACATTTTTCACTATATATTGATACTAACCCCACACAAGAGGAGGAGTATTTTTGATGAAAGATAATTTTAATGAGCTTTCTCGCAAATATCAAGAACAAATGATGAAACTTTATGAATTTAGTCAGAAAAGACCTGAACCGCCCAGACCTCAGCCCCCCAGACCTGAACCGCCTAGACCTCAGCCCCCTAGACCTGAACCGCCCAGACCTCAGCCCCCTAGACCTGAACCGCCCAGACCTCAGCCTCCTAGACCTGAACCGCCCAGACCTCAGCCCCCTAGACCTGAACCGCCCAGACCTCAGCCCCCCAGACCTGAACCGCCCAGACCTCAGCCCCCTAGACCTGAACCGCCCAGACCTCAGCCCCCTAGACCTGAACCGCCTAGACCTATGCCAAGAGAAATCTTTGCAAATGCTCCCATTGAAGAGGTCATTCAAAATGATGAAAATTGTCATACAACTCCTGAAATAGAAGTTGCTCCTGAAATTGTCCCTGAAATGATTCCTGATAATTCCCAGCTCCCTAGCGATACTGTCTATGATACTCCAGAAGGTACTCAGCAACTTTCAGAAGATACTGAATATTCTGATGAAGTCCCTGAATCAGATTATGATGTTCTTGACGAAAATCACCTCGAAGAAAATCCAGAATTGCAGGATGATGACGAATTTCCCGAAATTCCTCCCTATATCCAACCAGTTCCACCAATTTTGCCAGAAGAATGGTCGGCACAAGAAAATTATGAACAACGTAACACCGCAGAGGGAATGCTTTGTGTTGTTGCTGCTACTGCTGACAGTGCTTTCCCTGTTCCTGATGCAAGAGTTACTGTTTATACTAAAATCGGCGGAAAACTCCATTTAAATTACATGATGACCACCAATGAAAACGGCGAAACTCCTACTGTCGTACTCCCTGCGCCACCTGCAAATTTATCCCAAGAACCCGAAAATATTCAGCCGTATTCACTTTGCGATATTCGTATTTTTGCAAAGGGATTCTTCCGGAGTGAAGCCTTGAATGTGCGAATTTTTGCGGATGTCGTCACACGTCAAACATTTCAGCTCGTTCCATTACCCTTGAATGCTGACCCTGATGACAATTTAAACCCCAATCCAGCAGGAAGAACGGAGGATGAAGACGGATGTTGACCGGAGAACCCTTTATTCCTCAAAATATCACCGTTCATTTAGGTTTCCCCGATGCAGATGCTCCCAATGTGACACTCCCTTTTCCAGATTATATCAAAAATGTCACTTCCAGTGAAATTTTCCCTACATGGCCTGAAACTGCCATTCGTTCCAATATTTACGCTATTGTTACATTTGCCCTTAATCGTATTTATACAGAATGGTATCGTTCAAGAGGTTATAATTTTGATATTACATCCGAAACACAATATGACCAGAAATTTATTGAAGGAAGACAAATCTATCAAAATATTTCCAGATTGGTGGATGAATTATTTGACGATTATGTCAGGCGAATCGGACGAATTGAACCACTGTTTACGGCTTTTTGCAATGGTACAACAGTCACTTGTAACGGTCTTTCCCAATGGGGGACTGTTTCCCTCGCAAACCGTGGTTTGATTCCTTACGAAATCTTACAATACTACTATGGAGATGATATTGAAATTGTGAGAAATGCACCTGTTCGCTTTAATACAATGTCCTACCCCAATGAAATGTTGGGAGCTGGCTCATCTGGTTCAGCTGTCCAAACCATTCAGATTCAATTAAACCGCATTTCCAGAAATTACCCTGCTATTCCCAAAATTCCCAATGCGAATGGAAACTATGATTCCGCTACAGAAGAAGCCGTCCGGACATTTCAGCAAGTCTTCAATCTTTCCCCCACTGGCACAGTCAATAAATCTACATGGTATCGCATTGCTTATATTTATGCAAGTGTCAAACGGCTTGCGGAATTGGATTCTGAAGGTATTACTCGTGATGAATTTCCATTGCAATGGACGGAAAATTTGACCCCCAATATGCAAAACGAACAAATTCGGGGATTGCAGTATTTTCTTGCTGTTGTGGGTGCTTATTATGAATCTGTATTGCCGATTGAAATTACTGGTATTTATGACCAGCAGACTGAAAATTCTGTCCGCTCCTTTCAAGCAGTTTACGGTTTACCAGAAACTGGAATTGTGGATGAACGCACATGGAATGAGCTTTACCGAGCATATGGCGGTATTTTGGCTTCTGTTCCGGTGGAAGATGCCGAATGGATACCACAATTATACCCCGGTGTTGTTTTGCAGGAGGGAGTTACCAATGATTATGTTCGTATTTTGCAGGAATATTTGACCTATATTCACAGGACTATTCCACAGATACCAGAAGTTCGGAATACTGGATATTTCGGAAGCCTCACAAAAGCATCTGTCATTGCATTCCAGAATTACAGAGGATTGACACCAAATGGAGTGGTAGGGGCTGTCACATGGGATGAAATTGCCGGCTTATATTCCGATTTACGATTTGGCTACGAAAAACGCCCCTACCAGTCCCCCGGTTATACTATTCGGGCAAAATAAGATAGCAGGTGATACAAATGTATACAACTCAGCAGGAAAAAGCCCACATCTACGAATTACAGCAGATGTTATATTTCATATCACGGGAAAATCCGGCAATTCCTGAAATTATTCCAGATGGCATTTATGGAACGGAAACCGTCAAGGCTGTCAAAGCGTTTCAACAATATTACGGTTTGCGTCCAACTGGTGAAACCAACCATGCAACATGGGAAAAAGTTGCAGAAGTTTACCTTGCATTGGAAAATTCTGTTCCTTTGCCATTGGAAATATTTTCACCCAATGAAGTCTTACGGCAGGGGGACAGTAATTTTGGTGTACGGATTGTGCAGGTGATTTTGAATGCATTAGCGGAAAAATACGATAATCTTCCACAGTGCAATATTACAGGTGATTTTGATTATGATACACTTTTTGCGGTGCAGTTATTTCAGAAGTTATGCGCTTTACCTGTCACAGGTGAGATTGACTGCGCCACATGGAATGCCATCGCTCGTGCCGGAGATGATATGAAGTAACACAAAATTTCCCCCAATTATCACAAAAAACCCCTTTACTTTTTCAGGAAAATATGGTATACTAATATCAATATCATTCCTGAAAATGAAAGGGGGACTCTTTTTGAATACCCAAGAAAAGCGTGAAAAAATTCGTGAAATTCGTGAAAAATGTCACGTCGATATTTTCAATCTCCTTTGTCAAAGTTCCTGCATTGACAGAAAAATTCTCAAACAACCCAACATCAGTCGTTTGCATCCTGCCGGAAAAGTCGTGATTGTTTGCCCCAGTCAACTGGAAGCCGAAACGTTAAGCCGGACTTGTCATGAAATTGTTGCTCAGACTAATAATGAAATTATTCTCATTCTTGACGGAAAAGAAGACCCCTATTTCTTCGTGAAATACAAAATTACACTGCATCATGCATTTGATAAGGTCTTGCTTTCTACAAGTGAAGCCGTTTCAAGAAGAAAATTGTCTGGTATGGAAATCACGGAGTTTTTTCAGGAACAGCTCCTTGAATTGCAGAAATGTGAAGGGGATATGTCCCAAGAGGTTTTTGCTATTCAGAACGGCTTACCCAAAATCAACCCTAATCAAAATTATATGCTCGCTAAACATACCGGCACAAGCTACCGTTTGACTTATTTTGATTGCATCGAACGGAAACGAGTTCAGCGAAATGTGGGACAAGCTGCGATTATTTATGGGGATGAAAAAACTATCATCGAACAGCATCCCCTCCGGAAAAAACGGTCTGATTCCGTTGTCCCTATTTTTAGCGCAGAATTACCCACATGGGGACATACCTATGTTTATATGCCCCAAAGATAACAAAATCCCCCTGTTTCCATTCCAAAACAGGGGGTTACTTATTTCAGTTCAAAACACCGTCAAATACCGTTTCTATGTATTTGGACGCACCAAGAGGAGTATAGCACCACCGGTCAATATGATTCCCTTCATAGAAATAGTGCAACGGTTCGGGAGTACCGCTTTCTCCACAAACATCCACAAGAATTAACTTGACTTTCAATTTTTCGGGGATGAGGGCTTTAATATAAACGCTTGTTCTCTGTCCCACGGTTACAGGCTGACGAAGTTCCGCTAAACCTGCCAAATTGGGGGTCAATTCAATGAATACACCGTATTTTTCAACAGAACGCACAATTCCGGTAGTCGTTTCGCCTGTCTGAAACAGTGCAGCATTTTCTTCCCATGTACCAAGTAATTCTTTATGAGACAAACAAATTCTGTCTTCCTGAAATCCTTTGATAATCACTCGGACATCCTGCCCCACAAAAAAGCGGTCGGACGGGTGCATAATTCTGGATACCGAAATCGTATCAATGGGAAGCATGGATGCAATTCCACAGCCAATATCTACGAATGCCCCAAACGGTTCAAGGTGTGTCACCTTTGCGGGAATAATGTCACCTGCATGAAGATTATCAAGGAATTGTGTCTGACACTCTTCTTGTACCATACGTCTGGAAAGAATGGCAATCGGGTTGCCGTCTTCATCCTTTTCCATACGCAGAACATGGAAGCAGACAGGTTTTCCCACTCTTGCAATCAATGCAATGTCACGCATTGTTCCTTCTGCAATTCCGATTGCGCCCTCTTCTCTGGGAATCATTCCTTTCATACCGGGAAGATTTACCCAAAGATTATGGGCGACATCACACATGGTAACTCTCGCCTCAAGAATGCGATTGGATGCCTGTGCCTGAAGCAGTCCCTGTTGCGTTGCAATCATGTTCTGGTTTTCGGGCGTATTGATTAACGCACCCTCTGGATAGAAATTCATGTTATACATATTATTTTGACCTCCGAATTTAAATTTTTTAGGAAAGTTCTGTTATATCCTATGCTGTCATTCAACAGAATAGAACTCCCCCACATTCCCAAAAAAATGATATGATTCCCTCTCTCTTTATATATGCTATCACATTTTTGAGAAAATGTCAAGCAGAATTTGTGGCGAATTTTCCATAAACTAACAAATATCTGTCTATTTTATAGAATATTTTCACAATTTATTCCTTTTTCCGAATATTGGTAGCTCCCATTGCATGAAAATAGGAAAAAACTTCTCTTTCGGCTTCTGGTTCAATCATTGCCATGAGTTCTGTGTTCTGTCGCCGGATGGGTTCAGGGATGGTATTGGGGTCAATTTCTGAATATAAAACATCGGTGGCATAGTTTGACATCCGCAGATTTGCTGGTAACATTGTAAAATGCACTTTTCCTTCTGGTGGACGGTAGCCGGAAAGACGGCGCAAAGTCAGGCGGTGAATTCCTTTGACATTCCGGCGGATTCTCCCTGCACAAAGTTCAGCCAATTCTTCTGTTTCGAATTCTCCATAGACTTTCATCAGATTCATAAAAAATCTCTCCTTCATTTCTTAATTTGATGGCATTTTGCTCAAAAAGTTGTAACCTTGTATAGGTTTACAGCATCATTTTTATGATGATTCCACAAATTATCAAAAATATTCACTCGAATAGTTGCAATTTTTGAAAAAATGCTGTATAATAAATCTTAGCTATCGCTAATCATAGAAAGGAGCTGTCAGCATGGACGTAAGAGTCAATGATAGATTGCATATGAAAAAACAACATCCTTGTGGTAGTAAGGAAATGCTGGTACTCCGGACAGGTATGGACTTTCGGTTACGCTGTGCCGGATGTGGCAGGGAATTTCTGATTCCTCGCTCCAAAATCGAAAAGCATATCAAAAAAATTACCCGTCAGGATGGTGAAAACAATGTTTGAAAAATTGTTGATGATGGAAACACACTATGATGAAATCAATGAAAAGCTTTCTGACCCTGAAATTATTGCAGACCGTGAACAATATACCAGCCTGATGAAAGAATTCAAAAACTTGACTCCTGTCATTGAAGTGTTTCGTTCTTATCAATCCGCCAAAAATGACCTTGAAGAAGCTAAGGGGTTACTTAATGAGAGCGGTTCAGATGCTGAACTCAAAGAAATGGCTCAATTGCAATTGGAAGATGCCAAAGAACAATTGGAGGAATTAGAACAGGAATTGAAAATTCTCCTCCTCCCCAAAGACCCTAATGATGAAAAAAATGTCATTATCGAAATCAGAGGGGGCGCAGGTGGTGAGGAAGCGTCCCTTTTTGCGAATTCCCTTTACCGGATGTACAGCATGTACGCAGAGGCACACCGCTGGAAACAAGAGGTATTATATGCCAATCCGACAGAATTAGGCGGTTTCAAGGAAATCAGCTTTTCCATTGAGGGGGAAGGCGCATATTCTAGGCTCAAATATGAAAGCGGTGTTCACCGTGTCCAGCGTGTTCCCGAAACAGAATCACAAGGGCGGATTCATACCTCTACGGTCACGGTTGCAGTTTTGCCTGAAGCAGATGAGGTGGAACTCGAAATTAACCCCACAGATTTGAAAATTGATGTGTTCCGCTCCTCTGGTGCTGGTGGACAGCATATCAATAAAACAGAATCCGCTGTCCGGATTACTCATCTCCCAACTGGTGTGGTTGTGGAATGTCAGGATGAACGCAGTCAACATAAAAACAAGGATAAGGCTATGAAAGTTCTCCGTGCAAGATTGTTTGAATCCAAACAACAGGAACAAGCCGATAAAATCGCCTCTGAACGGAAAATGCAAGTCGGAACTGGAGACCGTTCCGAACGTATCCGGACGTATAATTTCCCACAAGGTCGAATGACTGACCATCGAATTGGCTTGACTTTGTACCGGCTGGAAAGCATTCTCAATGGCGATTTGGATGAAATTTTTGACGCATTGGCTACGGCAGACCAAGCGGCAAGATTGGCAGGGCAGGAAACATGAAAACAAAGCTACTTACTCAAAACGAAATCGAAATTGCAGCCCGATTGATTGCAGGTGGGGAACTGGTTGCTTTTCCTACTGAAACTGTCTATGGATTGGGCGCAGATGCTATGAATGCGGATGCTGTTAGGGCGATTTTCACCGCAAAAGGCAGACCGGCAGACAATCCCTTGATTGTGCATATTTCTGATTTTGACATGATATATCAGGTCGCAAGAGAAGTGCCGGAAATTGCTGTCAGGCTTGCAAAGGCATTCTGGGCAGGTCCTCTAACTATGGTTTTGCCGAAACGTTCGGAAATCCCCTCTGTGACCTCTGGTGGGCTTGATACGGTAGGCATTCGTATGCCATCCCATCCCATTGCTAGGGAGCTGATACGGCTTTCAGGCTGTCCTATCGCTGCTCCTTCTGCGAACCGTTCCGGAAAACCCAGCCCCACTACCGCCAAGCACGTCATGGATGATATGAACGGCAGAATTTCCGCTGTCATTGATGGCGGTTTGTGTGAGGTGGGTGTGGAATCAACTGTTATTTGCTTTGATGATGAAAAAACCATTCACATCCTAAGACCCGGAATTATTTCCCAAGAAGATTTACAGCCCTTTGCCGAATATGTGTATGTCGATAAGGCTGTCTATTCTCAGATTGCACCCGATGCAAAGGTTGCTTCCCCCGGAATGAAATACAAGCATTATGCCCCAAAAGCCAAGATAATCCCCATTGAAACAGATGATTTTTCCAAGTTCATGGATTATGTACAAAGTCATGCCAATGTAAATACATGGTGCTTGTTGTTCGATTCTGACCCCGAACCGGAAAACGTTTCTTTTATGCGTTACGGCGATAACGGCAGGGAACAGGCTCATTTTCTCTTTCTGCGGTTCAGGGAACTGGACGAACACGGCGCAGATACCGTTTATGTGCGCTGTCCACGAAAAGACGGAACTAGCCTTTCCGTTTATAACCGTCTTATGAGGGCGGCAGGATTTGAGGTGATTACTATATGAATGAAGGGCAGGTCATTGTAATAGGGTTGACTGGTCAGACAGGCGCAGGAAAAAGCACGGTCTCTCAGATTTTCGTTAAAAATGGGTTTGGGCTTATTGATGCCGATAAAATTTCACGAGATGTGGAGGATGTGGGGACACCATGCTTGCAGGAATTATTTGAGTACTTCGGGGATGGTATCAGAAATCCTGATAACTCCCTGAACCGCAAAGCCCTTGCTAAAATTGCATTCACTGACAAGAAAAAATTGGAAATTCTCAATACTATTGTCCATCCCTTTATTACAGAAGAAATTTTCAGACAAATTAACCGTTATTCAGCGAAAGGCTATGGGTTGGTATTGTTGGATGCTCCGACACTATTCGAAAGTAAAGCTTCTGATTTTTGTGACTTGATTATTTCCGTGTTAGCCAATCCGGAAATCCGCTGTGAAAGAATTATTCAGCGTGACGGTTTGACAAAAGAAGCTGCTTGTGAGCGCATGAATGCACAGTTAGATGAAACATTTTTTATTCAACATTCTGATTATGTCGTGAGAAATGATGGAAATTTAGATTCCCTCTTTGCACAGTCGGAAGAAATTGTGGATAAAATTAAAATTTATTATCACAAAATGTTCAATTCCAATTGAAATATCAAAAAATGGACAGGTTTCACAGCCTGTCCATTTTTCTTTGATTGCAGGAAATTGAATGCTAAGAATGGCGGTATATTGCCGGAATCAGACCGATTTTTTCTGACGGGAAAATTGCGTTCAATGCCTGACAGGTATTTTCGGAAACATTCACAAAAATTCTGGGCTTACATTGTACATATTTCCGGTTTTCCATCAAATATAGTATCAGCTCCGTTTCCCCTTGCAGATTTTTGCAGATTTGTGATAACTGCTGTAACTTCGCCATATCTCCATTTCGTTGGCTGATTTTGATGCAAAATTGCATTTTGCGGAATACATCAGGAAAATCATTCTGTGTATGGATACTTTCACAAATGAAATTGTTTTGCTCACGCTGTGACATTTTTCCGGTGATGTATACAATCGCCCCTTCTTTCAACTGATGGTAATATTGTGCATAAACTTCTGCAAATACTACCGCATCCATTGAACCAGATGTATCTTCTAACCGTAAAAATGCCATTTCTTTGCCTTGTTTGGTTCTGTATTTTTTTACCCCTTGTATGGTACAAAGAATTTTCATTGCATTCTGACTGCTTGTATTCTGCAAAGATTCCAAATTCTGGCATTTCCATAAATTTGCAAGCCATTGCAATGCATCCAAAGGATGACCGGAAATATACATTCCCATTGCTTTTTTTTCCATTTCCAATAACTGCGCTGTGGGGTAATTTTCCATGGGGGAAATCTGTAACCCTCCATCAGGGGAAATTTCTGCTTCTCCAAATAGGCTCATTTGTCCTTCTGGTTCTGAATTGCTCCCATGATTTACATATTCTAATACTGTGTCATAATGTTCCAGCATTTGACGGCGGTTGTAGTCTAAACAATCCAATGCACCGGATTGAATCAGGCTTTCCAATGACTTCTTATTCATGCCATACCCTGAAACCCTCTTGCAAAAATCAGCAAATGTTTCAAATGCTCCGTTTTTGATACGGTCAGAAATGATTCTGTCAGAAAGCCCATTTCCTACCCCTTTGACTGCTGTCAGGCTGAAATAAATTACTCCATCCCTGAAAATGAAATTGCTTTCACTAGTGTTGATATTCGGCGGACTGATGGGAATCTGTTTTTTCTTGCATTCTTCCACATAAGAGGCTAGTTTCTCTGTATCATGAATGACACTTGTCATCAATGCCGCCATGTAATCACCGGAATGATGATATTTTAAATAGGCTGTCTGGTAGGCTAGCAGTGCATAAGCCGCAGCATGACTTTTATTGAAGGCATATAGCGCAAAATTCGCCATTAAGTCAAAAATATGGTTTGCTGTTTCAAGGGGGACACCATTGGCAACCGCACCAATACAATTATCATTTTTCCCCGAACCATATAGGAAAATTTGTCGCTCTTTTTCCATTTCCTCTGTTTTTTTCTTGGACATGTTCCGCCGGACAATATCTGCTTGTCCCAAAGAGTAACCAGCCATTTTCTGGAATATTTGCATGACTTGTTCCTGATAAATGATACAACCATAAGTGTTGGAGAGGATTTCTTTCAACATGGGGTGAGGATAGGAAATATTTCCACTTCTCCGATTCTGGATATAAATGGGAATCGCATCCATGGGCCCCGGTCTGTATAATGCAAGTGCTGCAATAATGTCCTCCATGTTCTCAGGCTTTAAACGCATCAAAAACCCTCGCATTCCGGCACTCTCTAACTGAAATACGCCGGATGTATTGCCACTTGCTATCATCTTGTATACGTTACTGTCATCTAATGGAATTTGATTGATGGAAAATTCAGGATGTTTCTTTTGAATGGAGCGTTCCGCTTCTCTGATGATGGTAAGATTCCGCAAGCCTAAAAAATCCATTTTGAGCAAGCCTAATTTATCAAGGGCTGTCATGGTGTATTGTGTCATGATGGTATCATCATTTTTGATGAGCGGTACATATTCCCCTAAAATCATGGGCGCAATCACTACCCCTGCTGCATGGGTGCTGGTATGTCGGGGCATTCCTTCAATTGAAATGGCTGTATCCAATAACGATTTGACACGACTATCATTCTGGTATTGGGCTTGTAGTTCCTGCGTATGTGTGACAGCCGTTTGAATGTCGTCATGAAAATCAACCACTTTCGATACGTTGTCATATAGTTCATGGGGCATATTCAATACACGTCCTACGTCACGAAGGGCGGCTTTCGCTTTCATCGTGTCAAATGCAATGATTTCTGCAACGTGTTCACTGCCATATCTCCGGATAACGTAATCTTTCACTTTTTGCCGTCCTTCAATGCAGAAATCTATATCAAAGTCCGGCATATTTTTTCGTTCGGGATTGAGAAAACGCTCAAAAACTAATTGCCTATGGATGGGGTCAATCTGCGTAATTCCCATACAATAGGCACACAGGCTTCCAGCTCCCGAACCTCTACCCGGCCCAACGGGGACATCCTGACTCCTTGCATATCGAATAAAATCCCACACAATCAAGAAATAATCCGTAAAGCCCATTGCAATAATCACATCAAGTTCATGTTCCAATCTCTGGAGAATTTCAGCTGATGGGTTTTGTCCGTATCGTTTCAACATACCATTATAGCAGAGTTTCCGGAAATACTCAACATTATCTGAAACACCATCCTTTACAAATTTTGGAAGCCGTAATGTTCCAAACTGCAACTGAACTGAACACCGTTCCGCTATGATTCTGGTATTTTCGATAGCTTTCGGAATACTGCGGAAAATATTCTGCATTTCCTCGGCGGATTTCAGATACCATTCCCCTGAATATAAATCGGAATTGCTGATTTTGTCAAGGGTCATTCCATCACGGATACAATGCAGGATTTTCAGGGCTTGTACATCTTGCCTTTCAAGGTAATGTACATTATTTGTTGCTACAAGATTGATGCCTGTTTCGTTGGACAGTCGCACAAGAAGGGGAAATAATTGCCGTTCGTCTGATGTGAAATGATTCTGGATTTCAAGGAAAAAATTTTCTTTTCCAAAAATATGCGTATAATTGAGAAGGGCATTTTTCGCACCTTCATAATTTCCCGATAGCAATAATTTTTCAATTTCGCCATTGACACCAGATGACAAACCTATTAACCCTTTTGCATATTTCCGGAGTAATTCGAAATCAATTCGAGGTACATGAAAAAAGCCCTCTAAATTGGAAGCCGATATGAGACTCACTAAATTCTGGTAGCCTTGATTGTTTTCACAAAGTAAAACAATATGGAAATTATCAGAAGATGTTCTATCATGTCGGGATGATTTTGCAAGATAACATTCACAGCCGAGGATGGGTTTCAAACCTGCTTTTTTTGCGGAATCGTAAAAGAAAACGGCAGCGTATAAGTTGCCGTAATCTGTTAATGCAATTGCAGTATGTCCCATTTCTTTGGTTCGCTGTATGAGTTTCTCAATCCGACATGCAGAAGAAAGTAAGCTATATTCCGAATGTACATGAAGATGTACAAAATCACTGGAATTCATTTCCTTTGCTCCTTTCTGTAATGTTCAGCAATTGCAGAAAGCCGGCGAAACCGGTGATTCACACCAGAACGCCCAATCGGTTTGTGAAGCAGTTCGCCGAGTTCCTGCAAGCTTAAATGTGGATTTTCCAGCCGTAGTTCCGCCAATTCACGCAGTTCAGGGGAAAGGTCTTTCAAGCCGTCATGCTGAATAATTTCCCGAATATCCCTGCATTGTTTTTCGGAAGCGGAAATGACTTTATCAATATTCGCCATATCACAATTATTCATACGGTTTACACGGTTTGCAACCTCTTTGTCAATCTGAATATCAATCAATTCCAGAGTGCATTTTTGCGCCCCCATAAAGGTCAATAGGTCTCCGATTTCATCACAGCTTTTGAGATAGGCACAATAAGAATATTTCCGTTGAATGATATTCGGATGAACCCCCACACTATACAGAATATCGCACAAATCCTGACAAAGCTTTTCTGTAGGTGTGGTCAATTCCAGATGATATTCTTTCATGGGGTCGGTGATACTTCCACAAGTGAGAAATACCCCTCCTAAAAATGCTCCCACACTATTGGTAGGTAAGTTTCTGTCATCAATGCGCCGTTCTTCATGAATGTGGAAACGATGGCGGACAATGGTTACACTTTCATTGCCTATGATACGATAGATATATAAGATACTTCCATCTTTTCGGGGCTTTTGTTCAATCTCCAAAGGGACAGACGGAAAAATCGTCCGCATCAGTGCCGGAAATACAGCACTGAATACCGAACTTTCACTTTTCAGGCAAATTTCCTCTTGTGTGACAGTGCGCCCATATAACAGCATTCCATACAAACACGCAAAGCGTTTATCATGGTCATTGATGGTACTACGGATACACTCACGGACACGATGAGAAAATGACATGCTATCACCCCTTACCCTTCGTAATATCACGGTGTAATTTATGAACCCGATAGCCCTTTTCTCTCAAAGCATCCCCCACTAATTCCGCAAAAGTAACACTTCTGTGCTTTCCGCCTGTACAGCCAAAGGCTAACACAAGCTGACTTTTGCCTTCTGCAATATAGAGGGGAAGCAAAAATTCCATCAAATCCGTGATTTTTGCAAGGAGCTGTTGGGATTGTTCAAACTGCATCACATAATCACGAACACAGCTTTCACAACCTGTATGCTGTTTCAGCTCCGGAATATAAAAGGGATTCGGCAGACAGCGTACATCAAATACCACGTCTGATTCTGTCGAAATGCCGTACTTGTAACCAAAGGACATGACCTTGACAAGCATGGAATCACTTTCATTTTCTAAGAATAAATTCCGCACTTCTGCTCCTAATTGTGACGTACTTAAATGAGAAGTCTCAATGTAATAGTCAGCCATTGAACGCAAAGGCTGGAGCTTCTCACGTTCGGAATGAATCGCTTCTTCCAGTGAATTGCATCTGTCAAAAAGGGGATGTCTGCGCCTTGTTTCTTTATAGCGTTTCAAAAGAACATCATCAGACGTTTCCATGAAAATGACTTTCAACTGTTCGGGCATTTCAGAACGCAGTTCATGAAGTGTATGGTGAATTTCTGAAAACATATCCCCTGTGCGAATGTCTAAGGCAATGGCTACTTTTTCCAAATTTCCGCCGGATTGTTCGCAAAGTTCGATAAATTTATCAATCAGTTTCGGTGGAAGGTTATCAATGCAATAATATCCAATATCCTCTAATACTTTCATAGCTGTTGATTTTCCAGAGCCTGACATTCCTGTTACAATGACTAATTGCATTTTTTTCACTCCTTTTGGTACGTTCCTAAAATGATGGGTTCTAATTCAAGGGCAATTTCTTTCTGTTCTCTTACAATGCGCTGTACATCTTTACAAAGCTGTATTACATCCGCAAAGGTAGCATGGTTATGGTTGATGACAAAACCAGCGTGTTTTTCACTGACCTGCGCTCCTCCGACAGTATAGCCTTTCAGACCACATTCATCAATCAATTGTGAGGCATAGCCAATTTTCGGACGTTTGAAGGTGCTTCCTGCACTGGGATAATTCAAGGGTTGTTTGTCGTTTCGTCTTGTGAGGAAATCTCTCATTTTCTCAGAAATTTTCCCCTTATCGCCAGCATTGAGCCGGACTATGACAGAAATAATGATATTATCAGGATGTTCCATGAAATAGCTATGGCGGTAAGCAAGCTGTAATTTATCTGCATCCATCGTTTGCAAATTGCCGTTTTCGTCCATGTAAACACACCCTGTTACAATCTGCGCCATTTCATAGCCATAAGCACCAGCATTCATATACAATGCGCCACCAACTGTCCCCGGAATGCCGGAAAGCCCCTCCATTCCTGTCAGACTGTGTTCTTCTGCATATTTGGAAGCCTTTACAAGGGAAAGACCAGCTCCAAAAATAATCTGTCCATCCTCTTCATGAATTTCGGAAAAGCCGTTTCCCATATGAATGACAAGCCCATGAAAGCCTTCATCAGTTGCAAGAATATTACTGCCTTTTCCCATCACAAAACAAGGGAAATTTTCTTTTTTGCAAAGGCGGACTAATTCAGAAAGTATCCCTGTATTTTCGGCTTCTATCCAATACTCTGCGTTTCCGCCTATGCGAAACGTGGTATGTTCACAAAGTGGAATTTGTTCCTGTAACGTTGCATTCCAATCTTGACAGATTTTCAGCAGTTGTTCTTTCATATATTACCTCCTGAATGGTAAAAATTTAGAAATTGTCGTAATCTTTCACGGTTTCGGTTGCATCCATATCCATTCCAAGACGGCTTAAAAGTTCCGTCGCAGCATTATACCCCATCTTCTTTTGACGGTTATTCATAGCGGCAACTTCCAGAATGACGGCAAGATTTCGACCGGGTTTGACTGGGATGGTCAATGATGGCACTTTCACGCCCAAAATAGAAGCATATTGTGTGTCAACTCCCATTCTATCATAAATTTTTTCCGGATTCCAGAGTTCCATTTCTACCAATAAGTCAATTTTTTCTGTCACCTTGACAGCTCCCATACCAAACAATCTTCTTGCATTGATGATACCAATGCCACGCAATTCCAGAAAATGGCGGATATTGTCCGGTGATGAGCCAACTAGGCTGATATTGGAAACTTTGCGGATTTCAACAGCATCATCAGCAACTAATCTGTGTCCACGCTTGACAAGTTCAATCGCCGTTTCACTCTTACCAACACCACTTTCACCAGTGATGAAGACACCTTCACCATAGATTTCAATTAACACACCATGACGAGTGATTCTGGGGGCGAGATTCAGGTTTAAAAATGCAATCAGACCAGACATAAAATTCGAGGTGCTTTCTTTACTGCGCAAAAGCGGTACTTCATATTTTTGCGCCAATTCTAACATTTCAGAAAAATAGGGCAATTCACGGGCGATAATCAGCGCAGGGAGTTTCTGAGAAAATAATAATTCCAGTCTGTCACGTCTTGTTTTTTCATCAATTGTGGAAAGATATGCAAACTCCATTTTTCCGATAATTTGAATTCTTTCAGGGTTGAAATACTCATAAAAGCCCATCAATTGCAGCCCCGGTCTGTTGACATCATTTTCGTCAATCAGCAATTCAGAGGGGTCTTTCGGGGTATAGATAACCTCTAATTTGAATTCGTCAATGATTTTCTTGAGGTTAATGGTAAATTTTTCAGCCATTGTCTTCGCTCCTTCATTTCAATTTTGGTTATTTTCAGGCTCAACATTGGAAGAATGGACAGAGAGAATATAGCTCTTCTCGTTTTCTGGTAATTCAACATCAAGCCATTCCAGAATACAGGGATGTTCCTCGGAAATTTCACGCAGGGAATTCACTTCCGGCAACGTCGCTGTATTCACAGTGACAAAAATCGCTTCTAAGTCCAGATGGTCGGCGGCACTTAACGTCGCCGTTTGGTTACTGAGAACGGCTTCTCCGCTGATTTGGACATAGAAATCAATATCCGGTGCAGCATTTTGCATTGACTGCACGATATCAACAAGTGCTGTGTAACGGTCAGAAGCACTGCACTGTGCATCTAAATGAGAAAGGTCACGCTCTGGAAACTGCGGAAAAAGCAGCCCTTCACAAATCATCTGTGTGAATCCCGATTGCTCAATTTCTGCTGAAATTCCAGAAAGATAATCCGCTGTCAAAATGCTGAATGGGGAAAGATAGGAATTTCCAAATGCATCCTTCCAGAAAGTTCCATCATCCAGCAGGTAACTTGCATCTGGATTTTTCACAGAATAAACAGAATCTTCCAAGAGATTCACCACCGCTACCGGCTCAAACCCTCTTTCTGCAACGGTCTGATAAATGATATTCAATGGAACGGCTGCTTTCACAGCATTCGGAGAACCTGAATTTGTTGCATAGTAAATATCACCTCCGGAAACTTTCAGCGGTAACATGACATGGGTTATCATTTCCGGAACGTTTTCCAATGCCTTTTGTAAGTCCTGTTCCGTGGCAAGGTCAGACGTATCTAAAAGCCAACCACGAATTTCGGGGATTTCCATTGGTGGTTCTGTGGGAGGTTCTGTTTCAGGGGGCTGTGTTTCATCTATGACCTCTGCATGAACATCAGTGGAATGACTCACAACTGGTTCATTTTGTGGCACATCAGGGGAATTATCCGGAATGGATGAAATTTCAGCCGTATTTTGTGGCGGTTTGAGAATCTCTTTTTCCTGCAAAAATTGCAGAATTGGCGCACCGGCACTGTATCCCACAAATACAAGTACCGCCACCAATAATAACGCAGAAACGACAGCTGTCGTATTATCCAAAAATACCCGAAATCGTTCAAAGGGCTTCTTTTGCCTATAGATTTTGCGTCCTTTTGGTTTCAATTTCATAAACTAATGTTTACTCCTCTCATCATGCCCCATCTTTTTAAGGGGCTATATCTCAACAATATTACATTGTAATTATATCAATCGCCATGGATATGATGCCAATGAAAATCATCATTGCTGGAAATCCACGGAATGCTACAGGGGTTTCATCATCATAAAGTCTTTCACGAACTGCCGAAATCATCCAAGCAGCTACTAAAAAACTAAGCCCATTTTTTAAGCCAAACCATATCGCTCCTGTTGTACTGAATCCGGAATATAACGTTCCCTCTATATAAAATGCATTGGGAATCTCTACATCTTCCGAAACATGGACAGGGGCAAAGGCTAAATAAATCGTTCCCATTACTGCACAGTTGAAAGCAGATAAATGCACATAATTTTTGTATTGGTTTGATTTTTCTCCTAACAGTTTCTGTAATAAAAAGAGAACTCCCAAATATATCACAGAAACAATCACAGTGTATAAAAGCGGTAATCCCATTTGATAAGGATATTTCAACATTCCCGAAAAATGAAACCTCGAAAATAATATATTCGCCATCATACAGGAAAGTGCAGAAATTCCAGCTATCACCAGCGACATTACAGAAATTTTGGAATTCTGTTTTGTCGCTGCGGTCAGGGTACTCGTTCCCAATGCTTTGGTAAAGATTAAATTTTCAGCCAATAAAGAAACCAGCGCAGAAACTAACTGCATGAATCATCATCCTTTTTTTGAAAAAATCACTCTGTGCAATGCACATAATATCCCTAATAAAATAAATCCTCCCCATGGTGCGGAAAAGCCCCTCATCAATAACGGCATATCTACCGCATTCCCTAAAATCGTCCCAAATGACAAAATTTCACGGATGATTCCAACTAAGCAGGCAACCCCACAAAAACCTAAGATATGGAAAAATAACGAAATCGGCATGATTTTTCGGGGCAGTTGATAAAAATAGGATTCTGCATACAATACAATGAAAGAATTCACCGATAAAAGCGGCAAATAAATTGCCGTCATATCGCCGGCAGTATCATAATAATCAGGTTGTAATGCACGACACAACGAAAGCACAGGGATTGTCATTGCTGCACCTGTCAGGGCATAACATACAATTCTCATTGCATAATTTAAGTTTTTGGAATAAAATTGACAAATGCATACTGTAACAAAGGTTATCAGTGCAAAGGCAACTGATACCAGCAGGGCATTATGCAAGGTGGTACAGCAAATGACAATTGGGGCTATGACCATCCCTTTTTCTAAGACAGCATTCCCATTCAGAAAACCATTGACCTTACTTTTCATCAATATTTTCCTCCGGTTCGTTTTCTTCGGAATCATCTTCTATGATTTCATCAGGAATCATTTCTTCTACATCTTCAGCCAGAAAACTCTCTTCCACTTTCGCAAGCCATTGCCAAAGCGGTATACTTATCACCACCGAAACAACCGGCGCATATTCAAGATGATTGAATGTAATCAAGTAACATGAAAACATAGCGGTAATAAATGCCCCAATGTATGCCATGATGCTCTTACAGGGCATTATCAAAGGGTCGGCGACTAGGAAAATCACCGTGAATAATGACATACATGAAACTAATACCGCATACATGGAAACTGGTGTGAAAAAACTGCAAACACTAACTCCCAATATATACCCTAAACACGCCCACAAAGAAAGCTGTTTCCGGCTTAATAATACAATCATTCCCACCAAAAGCATCACAATGCATCCTGTACCCATAGGGGCTGGAATTGTCCCCATTAAAATGTTGCTCCAGCTTTCATGAATTTCATTTTCCGTCAACAATATATGACTCATGGAATTTGATAATTCCGCCTGATAATGAAATAATGGCAATTTTTCCCCTGTTTCAGGAAATTGCAATATTTCATCTTTCCAACAAAACAGTGCAAACAAGTACCCGATTGCTGGAGGGGGGAATAAATACCCCTTTCGATACCCAAATACATGAGAACCTATTGTGATTGCAAAAATGGTACTCAATATCACAATCGAATACGGAACTGTTGCCGGAAACATCATGCTCATTGTAACCGCCATGCCAATATTCGCAAGGTCAACAAGCTTATAACTCCTTTTTTCCAGAAATAAACAAACAAAATCTGTCAGAATTGCGGTGAGCGCTGATAGCCCATAAACCGCTCCGGCTCGGATTCCATAATAGCAAATTCCAATTGCAATCATACACGCTAAAAATACCCAATATTCTATTTTTCTTGGGCGTTGACAACTAGAAGCATTACTCATGGTTTTGCCTCCCTCTTGCGTAATCCCTCTACGGCATTCAGCATATCAGGAGCTGAAAAAAGATAACTTCCTGCAACAAGTAAATTTGCACCAGCATTTTGTGCAATTTGCGCTGTTTCATCATTGATACCGCCGTCAACCTGCAAATATATTTTCCGGTTTCCTATCATCTGGCGGACTTCCTGAATTTTCGGTGTCATTTCGTGAATGTATCCTTGACCCCCGAACCCCGGTTCAACCGTCATTACCAGAATGTTTTCCACTTCGTCCAGAAAGGGCAGTATCGCTTTTGCTGGGGTCTTGGGCTTGATGGCGATTCCGGCTTTGATGCCCTTTTCATGAATCGCTTCAATTGTCCGGAATGGGTCGCTTTTGCTTTCTAGGTGAAATGTTATCATATCTGCACCAGCTTCAACAAAATTCATCACATAAAGCTGTGGATTCTCAATCATTAAATGCACATCTATGAATAAATCTGTGTCTTTTGAAATGGCTTTCAAGACCGGAATTCCAAAAGAAATATTTGGTACAAATACTCCGTCCATCACATCGTAATGAACCATATCGACATTAGATTCTTTTGCTCTTCTTAATTCGTCTGCTAAGTGCAACATATCTGCACTCAAAAAAGACGCTGAAATTATTGTCTCCAAATTGATACCTCCATCAAATCAAAATCGAATCTACTTCTATTATACCGGAAATTTTAATTTCCGTCAATAGGATGTTTCTCTTTTTTAGAAATTTTTTCATGTCAGTATTCAATTGTAGTGAAAAATGCCTGTAGGGTTCTTATTAAAGTATACCACATTCCCGCTATCATGTCAACTACATTCACTACCATGAAAATCCTTTTCTCTAAACTTGTGAACAAATTGAAAAATAATTGTATTTTGTCTTGACTTTTTTTCTCAAATCTGGTATGATAAATACAACTGCAATTTGATTTCTTGTAAAAAATCATCTCATGGCTTATTTTGCAATCTACTAATCGATTGATTTCAACTGTAAAATATGCTATAATATGAAAAACAACCAAAAGGGGGCTTCAAAATGCAAAAAAACAACTTTGCAGGACAGCTTGTCAAATACCGCAAACAATGCGGATTGACTCAGGAAGCCCTTGCAGGTATGTTGAATGTCACACCACAAGCGGTTTCCAAATGGGAGAAGGGTTCTTATCCAGATGGCGACTTGTTGCCGAAAATTGCGAATATCCTGCATGTTTCGCTAGATGTGCTATTTGGATTGAAGGCAGAGGAAAAAATTGACCCTACTGTATTGATAACAGAGGCGATTCAGTCCCTCCCAGAACAGGAAAGAACAAGCTACTGTATGAATTTGTTCTATGCTGTCATGAATGCATACAGCAACATTCAGGCAAGTGAATTCCGGATTCCGGAAAAGCTCCTCCGTGAGACGTATGCACAGTTGAAAACTGACCAAGAATTAGCATTGGCACGGCTCAATGAGGATATGCAGTATTTTTGCTTCTTGAAAATTCCGGAAGATGGTCTGAATTGCTATGCCAAAATTACAGACCGCTTATTACAGTTTTTCCGGTTGCTTTCTCGCCGTGAAGCTTTGCAGATTCTATATTTTTTTGGTGCGACAGAACGTAATCACTTATGGTCAGAAAAACAGATTGCCAATCAGTTACATATCCCTGAAAAAATTACAGCGGAAGTATTGGGAGAGCTTGACCGCTCTGGTGCAATCTGGAAATTGAAAGTGGATAATGATGCTGATGGTGTTTATGGATATACCCATAGTATTCCATTAGAAATGATTCTGGTGCTTTCCACTTCATTCATCAATTATCTGCAATACACTGACCCCAATATTGAACTATGGAATCATGGTGCTTTCAGAGTACCTGAAATGAATTCACCCCCAAGGAAAGAGAGGAAATCCACATGAAAAAAAGAATTCTTGCCACATTGACGACAGCCATTATGATGGCTTCTATGGTCGTTTCCACATTGCCAACGGTTCATGCTGCATCTAGCTATGATTTGGATGTAACGGTCAATCTAAGTGCGGAACACAAAAAAATCAGCCCTTATATTTACGGTATCAATGATGCCGGCTATCTGGAGAATGTCACTGTTGGCGCAGTACGTCAGGGCGGTAATCGCTTCACTGCTTACAACTGGGAAAATAATTACTCTAATGCTGGTTCGGATTGGCAACATAGTTCTGATACCTATCTGACTAATGGTTATGGTTCGGAATTGGCAAATACTCCGGCTGCTTGCGCTCTTCATTTGGCACAGGATTGCAAGGATAATAATGTTGGCTATAAAATGACAACCGTGCAGATGGCTGGTTATGTTGCCGCAGATGCGGACGGCTCTGTTGCAGAAAATGAAGCTGCTCCTTCTGCAAGATGGAAGGAAGTTAAGGCTTTCAAAAATGCTGATTTCTCTATGACTCCTGATACCACAGACAATTACGTCTATATGGACGAATTTGTCAATTATCTGGTTAATACGCTCGGCGATTCCCAAAACGGCGGTATCAATGGCTATAATTTGGATAATGAACCCGGTTTGTGGGGGTCTACTCATCCTCGTATGCATACGGATAAAACAACTTATGCGGAAATGGTGGAAAAGTCAACAGAATATGCAAAAGCTATTAAATCCGTTGACCCTAAGGCAGAAGTATTCGGTCTTGCTTTGTTCGGCGTTTATTCTTACTATAATCTTGTTGATGCACCGGATAAGGATTCTTCTTATGACTGGTTTTTGTCTTACTATCTGGATAAAATGGCGCAGGCTGAAAAGACAGCAGGCTACCGCTTAATTGATGCCATCGACGTTCATTATTATTCTGAGGCACAGGGCGATAATCGTGTTACAGAAAATTCTGCTACCACTGATGCTGATATTGCGGCTCGTGTTCAAGCTCCTCGTTCACTTTACGAAAAAGATTTCCGTGAAAAAAGCTGGATTACTGATGCTTTAGGAAATTATATGCCTGTTCTGCCTGCAATTCAAAAGTCCATTGATACTTACTATCCTAATACCAAACTTGCCTTGACGGAATATAATTTCGGTGGCGGTAATCATGTTTCCGGTGCAATTGCTGAAGCAGATGCTTTGGGTGCGTTTGCCTCCAATGATGTTTATTTAGCAACTCTCTGGCCCTTGGCGACAGATATTGATTATCAGCTTTCCGCTATCAATCTCTATACCAACTATGACGGTAAAGGCAGTGCATTTGGTGATACTCTGGTTGGGGCTTCTACTTCTGATGTGGAAAAGTCAACGGCTTATGCATCCATTGAAGGAAATGACGATTCTACCGTTACAATGGTACTCACCAACAAGGATATGACCAGCGCACAGCATGCAACCATTTCTCTTTCTGGTACAGATACTTCTTACAATTCTGCAACCGTTTATGCTATTACAGAAGACAGCAGTGAAATCAAAGTGATTGATGTACAGAATGATATTACCAATAATACTGTTACTGTTGATTTGCCCGCTTTGTCTGTTGCACAGGTTGTCTTCTCCGATAAGGCTTCTGGGGCTGAAATCACAGAAGAACCCAAAGTAACAACCAATGAAGTCACTTTCAAATTTGACGAATTGGAAAAATCTAAAAATGGTTATCCTTCCATTCCGGTTGAAGATGCTGCTGCACTGAAAAAAGTGGTCATCAATGCAGATGTGAATTGTACTTCTGGTGCAACATGGATTGGTGGCGGCGGCGGTCTCTGCTTTAATCATGTCGTCTTGGAAGATGGCAGCGAGGCTTGGGGCAGCAAGGCTTTCGGGTACAATATGAGCAACAGTGGCAATACCAATATGACTGTGAATTTTGACGGGAAATTTACCATTCTGGAAGACGACAAAACCAGTAAGGAAGTAACGACTACTTTCAAGGATACTTTCATCGAATTTCAGGATTGGTGGAAGTCCTCCTCGAATGATAATACCGGTGCGGATATTTCTGTCACTTATAATACCATTACCCTCTACTATGAATACCCCGAAAATGAGGCTACTGACCTCAAAGGTGATGCGAACAATGACGGAAATGTTACCATTGCAGATGCTGTAATGCTCCAGAAATGGCTTCATTCCGCAGGGAAACTGACAAATTGGAAAAATGCTGATATGAATGACGACGGCAAAATCAACATTATTGACCTTGCTTTGCTTAAGAAAAAGCTCTTACAGAATTAAGGGATTTGCGGATATTGGGGAATGTGTGCAGAATCGTGAAATCATCAAAAATCTGGTGGGGGAATTTCCCCTTACCAGATTTTTTCATTCTGTAGCTTGACTTTTTGTCGGTAATCATGTAAAATAGAATTATGTTGCAATCAATTATGTGAAAGGAGCTGTCAAAATGTCAGCGGAATTTATCATTCAAAATCATGCTCTCATTCAATGCAAACAAGATGAATTGAGCGAAACACTCACCATTCCGGATGGTGTCGAAAAAATTATGACCCTTGCTTTTTTGAAGTGCCAATGCAAAGAAATTATCATTCCCCCAAGCGTGAAATTCATAGAGTATGGAGCATTTCAGGGGTGCAGGCAATTGGAAAGAATTACCATTCCTTCATCCGTCAAAACAATCAAGAATAGCTCTTTTTATGAATGCCATTGCTTGAAAGAAGTCACCATTTCAGAGGGTATCACGGAAATTCCGTCTGAAATGTTCGAATGTTGTGAAAAGCTGGAAACGGTACATCTGCCGGAATCTTTGCAGACAATCGGAACAAGTGCATTCGCAAGGTGTCGCAGTCTGAAGGAAATCACCATTCCGAACAATGTAAGTAATATTGGAAGTTTTGCGTTTTTGGTCTGCGATTCGTTGCGGGCTGTTCATTTTCCGAAATCACTTGCATTCATTGGGATGGAAGCATTTGGAGGGTGCATTTCTTTGAAGCGTGTCGAAATGCCGAAACATATTGGTTTCATTGGAAAAGGCGCATTTCAGCAAAAAAATCAGCTTTGTTTCCTTTTGCCGGAAGGGGAACTTTGTGTGGAACTGGATTATCAGTGGTGTGAACAGCGAGACGAGCACTTATTATTGCAATTTATCAATGCTAATGATTTGGCTTATCGTGAAAAGATTTTCTCTGTCCTGAAAACCTATTCTTATAGGGCATCTATTGCCCTCTGGATGGTGGAATATTATCCCGAACAGAAAATTTATCAAGCCTATGTTCGGCGCAGTATCAAGCGAATTATGGAAAACTTCATTACTACGAACCATCTTGACAGAATCGAAAAACTGCTTGCAATGGGTTACATCACTAAGAAAAACATTGACCATTTTCTAGAATTTGCTATCAAACACCAGCAACATGAAATTTATCTCACATTGTTGAATTATAAAAATGAGGTTGTGGGGTATCGGAAAAACTTATTCCGCCTTTGAGAAATATTTTTGTATGATTATACAAAAAACGGCTTGACAATTCATTGATTTTGTGCTATAATATAAAAAAGACCAATAAGGGAGGAAAATACATGAGTAATCAATTGATGATTTCGGTCAGTCGTGAATTTGCAAGCGGTGGGCGTGAGATTGCTAAAGTTTTGGCTGAACGCTTTCAAATCAACTACTATGACAGAAATTTGCTGGACGAAATCGCTGCTGAAAAAATGGGGAATATTGACAAACTGCGTATGTTTGATGAAGTCCCCCGACATCGTTTCTTGACTCGTACATTTCGTGGTATGTCTAGTTCTCCTGCTGAAAATGTCGCACAAATTCAGTTTGAATACCTGATGAAAAAAGCGGAATCGGGGGAATCATTTGTCATTGTGGGACGCTGCGCAGATGAGGTATTATCAGATTATGACAGCTTAGTAAAAATTTTCGTGCTTGCGGATGAAGAATGCAAGATTGACAGAATCTGTGAATCCAGAAACGTCAATCCGGATGAGGCAAGGGGAATTCTCCAACGTCATGACAAAATGAGAAGGCAATACCATAATTATTTCTGTGACCTTCCTTGGGGGGATTCTCGTGGTTATGATATTACTATCAATTCCAGCCGTTTGGGGATTGAAAAAACTGCTGATTTCCTTCAAGATTATGTTCAGGCAAGAGTGAACAAATAATACTCAAAAAATCCGTCCGGCATCAGGCAGGGCGGATTTTTCGTGTAAACATGGGTAACAATCATTGACAAAAAAATATCATAGTGGTATAATGAGTATGCTTTGAGTTCATCAATCAGGAGGAAATATCATGAAACAGAAAATATCAGGGGTCATTTCTACAGTTATCGCAGTGTTGCTTACATTGGGAGTCATGACGGTTTTTCGTGCGTGTCCTATCAAAGAGGATGGTACATGGATGCATTGCCATACTGCACAAATGGATATGATGTATTTGGGGCTTGCAATGGCGGTATGCTCTGTGGTAACAATTTTTTGCAAACAGGAAATTATTAAAATTATTATGCAGGTCATGAATATGGTTCTTTCTGTTTTGGTCGTGCTTGTTCCTACCACCTTTGTTCATATGTGCATGATGGATACAATGCGCTGCCATGCGGTCATGAAACCGTTTGCCATTGTGATGAGTATCGGATTGCTCATTTGCAATTTGGTTTCGTTGTTGATGATGTTCATTCGTTCTCCAAAATCGAAACAATTGCCTTGCTAATTGTCTTATAGGTAATCCCCAAAAGAAAAGCCGGCTGAATTATCAGCCGTGCTTTTTTTTATCCTACAAAAATTCTGCTTATCAACTTGACATTCACTCAAAAGCATGATACAATAAACAGAAAGGGGGATTTTTTCATGATAGAACGTCCTTTAATTGGCATTATTACTGCAAAAGTTGCAACTTCTGAACAAAAGCAAATTCTTTCCGGAATCATGGAACAGGCGCACCATTTGGGGATGGATACAGCCATTTTTTCCAATATCGATTGCTTTGAAAAATACTATGCAGGCGGTGAAGTGGAAAATCGAATTTATGACCTGATTACCTCTGAAAGGCTTAGTGGTTTAATTCTGAACGCAGAAAGCATTTTAAACCCCGATTTACAACAATACATTTATGAGCGCATTATCAAAAGAAATGTCCCTGTGGTGGTGACTGGTGCGGAATTGGAAGGTATGGTTTGCATCAATAATAATGTCGTTTCGGATTTTGAGGACATTGCCAGACACTTGATAGAAGCCCATCACTTCACGGAAATCGATGTTCTGACCGGATGGAAGGGAGTGGAAACATCTCATCAGCGTGTGCAGGGATGCAGGAATGCTTTACAGGCGCATGGGTTTGATTTGCCGGAAGATAATATTATCTATGGGGATTTTTGGATGACATCAGGGGAAAATTTGGCAATGGAATATATTGAGGGGAAACGGCGTATTCCTCAGGCGGTTATCTGTGCTAATGACTATATGGCATACGGAATTTGTGATAAATTCCTTGAACATGGTATTCCCATTCCACAAACTATGACTGTGATTGGTTATGAGTATATCGGGAGACGATTCGAACATTCTCCCATTTTAACGACTTATCTCCGGAATCGCTACACGGTCGGGAAAATGGCGGTCAATCGCCTGTATTCTCTGCTAAATGGCAAAAAAACAGAGGAAATTCCCATTCATGGGCAATTGATTCTTGGGGGAACTTGTTCCTGTGGAATTGGATTGCATCAGCTCCATGAAGAATTACAGCAGGTCAGACAGGTTCAAAAATACATTGATTTCAATTTTGAATCGAACTTTGCACAACAATTAACAACTTGTCGTTCTATGGGGGATTACATTCATGTATTGCAGGAATTTGCTTACTTGGTTCGAGAAGTGAAAGGTATCTGGTTATGTTTATATGAAGATTGGTGTACTGCCATTGACGACAGCGCACACACCGGAGATTCTATCATGTTGTGTTATCGTGCTATTAGTCCAACAAAGGGGACAGATGCCCCTCAATTATTCCAGAGAAATGCATTGTTCCCTGAAACGCTTGCTGGTGCAGTCAATCAGAATTTTCTCTATTTTGCACCTGTCTTTTTTGCAGGGAGGGAATTAGGGCATTTTATCCTACAATATGATAAACCAGACGGATATGATGCAATTTTTAGCAGTTGGCTGAAAATTGCAACCAATGCACTGGAATCCCTGCGCATGAAAAATGACTTGTGTACGCTCCTGCAATGTCAAAATTTGTCTGATAAACGAGATACTGTTACAGGGCTTTTGAATGAAGCCGGATTTATTCATGAATTACAATTTGCATTGGGGAAAGCTTCAAAGGGACAATCTTGTATGATAATTCTCATTCGGACGGCTATTTTTTCTGATGATACCAGCCTTGATGAACGAAAAAATTTAATTCACAATGACAGGGAAATTGCTAAGATTCTGAAACAAATTTCTGACTCCATTCATGGAGTTTGCGCCCGACTGAAAGAACGGCTTTTTGCAGTTGCTACGATTGGGAATTTCAGCGAATTGCAGTTACAGCAAATCACTGATTACCTTTGTACAAAAATACAATATATTCCTTCCTATCAGGAAACAATTGGAATCAATAGCATTGTTGCAGAACCGCTTTTCATTCCGGTGACAACTACTGACCTTGAACAAAATATATTATCTTTGATTTCCAAAATCAGAGAGAAAATTCAAATTCTTTCCGTCAAACGTACCCAACCCAATTTTGAAGAATTTAATTCCATTCGTCAGGAAATTTTCAAGAATCCTCAACAGGAATGGAATGCACATGAAATTTGTCAGAAAGTACATTTAAGCTATGGTCATTTCTGTGCCTTGTATAAGAAATTGTTTGGTGCAAGTTTTCATCAAGATGTCATTTTTTTGCGGATTTCTTATGCAAAATATCTCTTGTTGACAACGGCATATAATCCCTCTGTCATTGCGTTTGATTGTGGCTATGCGGATGAAAAGTATTTCTTCCGTCAATTTCATCGGGTCACAGGTATGACCCCTAGCAATTTTCGCAATACTGCACATAATCTCCTATGAACAAACTGAAAGAAGGCACATATCCCATGTGCCTTCTCAAATTCTTAGCGTGATTTAAGGTGCTGGAACTTCGGTTACTGTCAATGTTGTGGTTTCGGAGCGGACACTTTCAACAGGTGAACCGGATTCTACATGAATGCCAGCAACGGCAAAATAATGATGCTGTCCCTCTGCACGAGCGTCCACTTTCGCTTTGCAAGACCATGTTCTGTCTCCAGCGGTATCATCGCCGTGTTCGGAATTGCCATCATCATACATTTCAGCGACCATTTCGCCAGTATCAGCATTATACAGCTGAATAAAGGGAACATCTGTTTCCTGTAAATTGTCATAGTTGAAATAATTCTCTCTCACATAAAATGAAATGGTACTCCATCCATTTGCAATGCCAATTTCACTATACTGCGGAGTTAATGCAAGCTGATTTGTGAGAACGACTGTATCAGGAATTTCAACGGTGGGGTGAATTTGTGATGTTTGGCTGATGAGTTTTTGTTTCATCAAGGCAAGGTCAATGACGTTGATTTTGTTGTCACCGTTCAAATCGGCATTCTGCCAACAGTCCAGTGAACCAGCCCCGACAAGCCATTTTTTGAGTGCAATCACATCCAACAGGCTGAAATTACCGTCAAGATTGCAGTCACCGAGATTCAGTTCCATGACCTGACTTTCGTCAATTTCCTGAATTGTGCCGTTGGAACTGATTTCATAGGCTTTGACAGTCTGGTCAACGGGAGTGGGGTTTTCTTCCCATGTGCGAACCTGATTAAATTCTGTGCGAATCGTGCCGGATGTGACAGGCTTGTAAACGTGCAATTCCGGATAGCTTGAACCGGGGTCAAGGGCAATCATAGAATCATTTGCTACACTGGCAGACAAAATTTCCTCGATTTTCGCCGTGCCTGTCTGATTCAGGACAAGGGAATAACCGCCGTCTTGTGCCACATATCCGCAGTAAATAATATAGCCGTTCATGGTTGAGACTGTTCCATATTGATTGCTGAATTGACGGTACTCCGCCAAACAGTCGGGGAGGAAACTCCACCAATCTGTTTCAATGATGGGGTCTTCTCCGGTGACGGATTCAGCGACTTCAAAGGAATAGCTTGTTGAGGGGTATGCCCTGTCGGTGTCGTCACCCTTCAAGAATGTGACGTCATACGTTCCCAATTCATGAGGTACAATTAAAGTTACTTCATAATCATAATTATCACTGATGATAGATTCATAAAAATGGTTATTCTTATAGTCGGCAGGAATCCCCAAATCTTCACAAATCTGCTCATAATTTGGGTCATCCTCTAAGGGCATTTCAAAACTGAAAGTTTCCGTGTAAACGTCAAATGCTTTATTCTGATAAACTGCGACCGGCTTTTCGTCAACGTCAAAAACAACCGCTTCGCTGACAGGCAATTCCGAAACTAAATCATCATTGATTTTGGTATCATACCAATAGCAATAATCTTCATCATTGATAGAATGACCGTATTTGTCGGTTTTGGATTTGGTGCGCACAAGACAAATCATATCATCTTCAACATGGGTATATCCGTAAGTATTGCGGAATTTCATGGTCTCCGAAAAGCTTTTCGGAATCCAGTCCGGCATTGAAAATGCCGAAATCGTCTCATAGTGGGTTGCATCTGCGGAAATCGGCAAAGCCTGAAATACAAGCAACACAGCCGAAAACAGGGCAATCATTTTCTTGTTTTTTCTCATTGTAAAAACCTCCTTAATCTAATGCAATATCATAAGCATCTCCCAGAACAAACGTTACAATATTACTGATTCTTGTATTCTTGCCGTTTGCGGAATAGGTCACAAAAAATTGATATGTGCCGACATAGGGCATATTGAAGTCTGCCAGACTTTTTTCAGTTGTCTTGAAACCATGTTCCGCAAGGATTTGCTTTCCATTGTACACCAGCACCAGAGACAATTTCGAGGGGTCATAATTTGCATTTTCCTCTCTGGAAATGATGTTATTTTCAAGGGAAATTTTCAGGTCTTCCGTGCCGTCATTCAGATAATGATAAGCTGTGTACTCTTCTCTTGATAAAAATGGGAGCGGTTCGCCGTTTAACGTCACGTCAGCACTGCAATTTTCCAAATTGACACAGCCTGAATTTTGATAAGCCACGATTGCACCACAATCAGCATTGTTTGAGGTGATATTCCCCGAAACGTGAACGTTTGTGAATTTGCAAGTCTTTGACATTGCATAACCCATGACAACAGCTCCCCTTGTTCCCGAAATATCGGCATTTTCGATATTGATGTCGTGAATGTTGGAACGATAGCCGTTTGCAATCATACCAGCATCAGCACCGCCGGAAATTTTCATGTTGCTGATGGTGTGACCGTTGCCGTTGATTTCGCCATAGAAATCATTGATTTGCGCCCATTCATAGCCGGAAATGTCAATGTCATCTTCCAGAACGAGCTTGACAGATTTCTTTTCTCCGTCGGTCAAATCGCAGGCGTTGCAATAATAGACAAATCCTGCTAATTGTTCCGCATTGGATACATGAAATTCTTTTCCGCAGGACAAAACCCAATCTTTATTGACAAGTTGCATAATATCGCCGGTTTTTCCAGCACGTTCCCAATCGGAAATATAATTAGTGAAATCGCCTTTTTCGTATTGATACCCCTCTGTTGATTGCCCCTTTGACTGATACCATTCATAAGCATCTACCATTGTATAAGTCCCATCGCCCCCGACTGCATCAAATGAAATGGTATTGTTTTCGGTGTCGATTTCGGACGGAATCACAGCATTTTTGTAGACGATAATCAAATTATTTTCGGGAATCCATCTCAATTCATTTTCGTTATAATGGAATGTAACATGGTAATCACTGATACTTTCATCTGTCTGGATGCTGATTTTTTCGCCGACTTTGCTCGGATAATCATAGATGATTTCGCCGGATGCGCTGACATTGACTTTGTAGCGAATTTCATTGTAACAATTGGCTGTTACATCTACCTGAGTAATTTCGGGGAAAGAAGTGCTTTTGATTTCCCGTGAATAGGTCTGCTGTGTGGGAGTTCTGTCGGGATAATCCAATTTTGCCACGTTAAAGCCATCATTATCCAAATCGGCAACACTCTTTTTGTATTCAATTGTGAGTGCATTTTCACCCCAATTTAAGTGATAATTGGCTTCATCCTCGAATGGGTTCAAATCAACTGTTGAAAATTCGTTGACCTGTTCAGAATCGCCGTCAGGGTCGTACCATGTGACAGTGATAATACTCCTGCCGTTTGCGTAGGTTTTGACATTGAACACGGTCTTATATATGCCGTCTGAGGAATTGAATGTGTAATTTTGGTGGGTTGTCCTCATTTCTAAAATATTTTTCTTTATCATGCACAAGTCCACAATGTTGATAACCCCATCAAAATTACAATCCGCCAAAAAAGCCTGTTCCTTTGTGAAGTGGCTTCTCTTATGAAGATAGGACTGCAATATGCTGATGTCCAATTCATCAAGTTTTCCGCTCATGTCCAAATCTCCCATGATAACTTCACAGCCCCAAGGGAAATTGTCTTCAATTTCTACCCCGTCCGGTACAGGTTCAGCCTTGACAGGAATTGCCGAAACCTGCGCACAAAGTGCCAATGCTAACATACTAGCAATCCATTTCTTTTTCATCATTTACCTCCATTATCAAGTTAATATACATACAGTGACCACGCAATATCAATATATTTTTTCAAGTCGCTGTAAAGTCCGGAAATCATGCCGACACTTTTTCCAGTATCCCAAATCAAAGTACAAAGGCAGTCTGTCACACCGTCAACCGTTGTTTCAGGCATTGCCACCACATAAGCATTTTTCAAATTGATAGAAAGCAATTCAATGCGGTAATCTTTTGAATTGACGGTGCTGTATGTATTCCAATACGGCGCATGACTGATAATAATGACTTTCCCTGTTTCCTTATCCGTCAAAGTGAAGCTGTAACTGCTTCCCACCTCAAAAGTATAGCTATCATCATGGAATGCATATTGCAAATTGGGGAAATTTTTCAGCTCCTCATATTTATGCTCTTGAATTTCCTGTGTAGTGAGGTTTTCACCCCATTGATAGCAGATTGTTCTTTTGCCGTCTTCATCCGTTGTAACCGTGAGTTTCCCCTCTGAAGGTTTCGGGTCGAAATTGGAGCTATTATCTGATGGGTCATTGGGGGCGATAGGTACGGAATTATTGAAAGGGGGTTCAGTGGGTTCAGGTTCAAAAGGGATTGTTTCAAGGGGGGCTGTTGGTTCGGTGATGGGTTCTTGTGATTCAGGCTGTGTGGGTTCAATTGGTGGGGGATTCGTGGGAGTTGGTTCAATAGGAGCTGTTGCAATGGGGACGATTTCCAGCGGTTGTGCGGGCTGTGGAAGGGGTTCAGTTTGTGGGATGGTGTCAATCATTTCAAGGGTCAATACAATCGTTTCTTGTGGTGCTGTGGTTTGCATGGGTGGCTTTGTTTCGGGTGGTTCGGTTGGGTCGGTGGGCTGGATGGTTTCGGGAATGGTTGAGATATTTTCCTCATTATCGGAAAACGATTCCGTTTCAAGTTCAGAAGGTGTGGTATCCATTTCGGAAGCAATTGGATTTGTTGCAATGGTGGTAATCTCTGTTTGAATCGGGACTGTTTCAGGAATTTCGACAATTGGAGACTGGGAAGTTGTGGCTGTGGTTTCACGTTGTGTACTATCCTTGAATTCGGGAGCGGACTTTTGCAAAAATGCGGTGATTCCGACTGCTCCACATGTCAAGGCGATACAGGCAACTGTTATAACCGTTCGCAAATAGGAATTTCGCTTTACTATGATAAAGTGTGGAATTTCCTTTTTCCCACTTTGCTTGAGATAATTTCGATAGCTTTTTTCAAAGATTCTGTCCATATCCCAATTGACAGGAAATTGCTTTGATAATTTTATCTTGACGGATTCGTCTTTCACAAATTTCAGAGTATGCAATTTGAATTTCTGTTTCATGAAATACCTCCGACAGTTAAATTTCTTCATCACTCAGAAGTTTTCGCAGTCGCTTCAAAGCACGATTCAAGCGAACTCTGACGGTCACGGGACTAAGGTTGACAACTTGTGCAATCTCTCCAGATTTGCGGTCATAATAGTATTTTTGTATAATGATAGTTGCATCAGGTTCACCAAGAGAAATGATTTTTTCAAGCAATTTCTTTTGAAAATCGGCTGTTTCATAATCGGCTGGAATATCCTGACCCGATGACATGGGAACGGCTTCTTCTAATGGAACAGTTTGATTCTTTTGGAGCTGATAAAATAAATTTATCGATTTTCTTTTTGCGACTGTTCCAATGTACCCCTTTAAAGCATTCTCATGGATTTCTTCAAAGTGCAGGAAAATTTCTGTGAAAATATCGCTCATGCATTCTTCTGCATCTTCCCGACTTCCCACACTGCTGATATGATTCCATACAATTGTATAGACATAACTTTGATATTGTTGAAACAAAGCCCTGAAACCCTCTTCCCGTGACTGACTAATGAGCTGACGAAGTTCATGCTCGGTCATTGTGGCTTCACTCCATTTGAAAACATTATCTGCGCATTTTTGCTTTCATTCAATACAATCAGGAAAATTTCAAAAAGTGTTACACTTTTTGAAAAAAATTTGTAAGCGTTGAAAATCCGGTGATTCTTCTTTCATTGTATCATATTTTTGGGATAACATCAAGTTGTACTCCACAAATTTTCATCAAAATGTAGTCAAAAACGCTTGACAAGTATATCCTTATGTGGTATAATGAAAGTAACAAATATATCTGACTACAATCAGATTATTTGATTGATAAAATTATTAAACTATGATAATGAGGTGAAGCCATGAAAAAAGGCACAAAGAAAATCAGACAGGTATGGAACGGCAATAAAATGTACTACGTCTATGACCTTGATGTGGATGAGCATGGAAAACGAAAGAGACTCTATGCCGACACGGAAGAAGACCTGAAAAAGAAGATTGAAGAAGCCAAAAAC